>NZ_JBHVPP010000014.1:0-268987 GCF_042887295.1 Streptomyces sp. NPDC057950 | reverse complement strand
GCTCCCATACTCGGCCCACGCCTGATCCAGCGGCGACGGCCTCGACACACCGGCACGGCCCCGACCCACCCACCGGCCCCGGCCCCGGCCCAAGCCCAGGCAGCCGACCGTCACCCGCACCCGCACCCGCACCCGCCGACGAGCTACCCCCGCCCCCCGGCCCCCGCCCCCAACGCCCGCCCCTGAGGCACGATCCCCGCGGGCACCGCCCGCTGCCGCGCGGGCGTCCCCGTCCAGCACGTCCCCCGCCGCGCCAGCAACCGCCGCAGCCACAGCTCCAGGGAGACCAGATCCGCGAGCCCGTCCAACGGCAACGGCTCCCCCGCGGCAGCGGCCCGCAGCGCCTTGCGCACGACCCGCGCCTCCACCAGCCCGGCCTGCGCGAGCAACGGCGTGTCGAACAGCGCGATCAGGGAGTCCGCCGCCACCCGCAGCCCCGTCCGCGCGGCCGCCGCCGAGGACGCGTGCGAAGGCGCCCCCCACCCGGGCGGCAGTTCGGCCACCCCGGCCCCCTCCAGCACCGTACGCAGAATCTCCGCCCGCGCCCCGGGCTGGACGCGCAACGCCTCCGGAAGGGCGCGGCAGGCGCGGACGACCTGGTTGTCCAGGAACGGCATGTGCAGCCGCTGGAAGCGGATCTCGGCGGCCTGCTCCAGGACACGGAGATCGGCGGCATGGCGCGCGAGCGCCGCACGGGCTCGGAAGTCACCGGGCCGCTGTCCGGGCCCGACCCCCGGCCGACCTGTGGTTCCCTGCAGGCGAACCGATACTTCAGCCAGCGCCTCACCGGTCAGCCAACGCGCCGCCGGGCCGGGCCTGGCCCAGGTGAGCGCGGCGAGCGACGCCCCCACGGCCCCGCCGGGTTCCTCGAAGCGCCGCTGCATCAGCCGGTCGGCGAGGACGTCGACACCGGTCCGGTACGGCGTGCGGGCCAGTCTGCGGGCCGCGCCGTACACGCGCGCGGGAACCATCACCGACCCGTCGGCCTTCGCCAACGCGGCGACGGGCCGCACCAGATGACGTCTCTTGCGGTCCATCAGCAGATCGGCCAGCCGCGCCGGATGGGCGTCGAGCACCTGCCGGGCCCCGTATCCCGTGAAGTGGTCCGCGCTGCCGGAGGCGAGCCGCGCCCGGTGCCGCGCCGCTGCCACCAGCGACGGTCCGGGTTCGTCGGTCAGCGGGCCGTCCAGGTCGGCGTAAGGGAGGGTCTCCTCGCCCCCGGTGACCACCACGTGGTGCAGCCGGGGATTGGCGGCCAGTGTCCCCGCCCGCTCCAGCTCGGCCTCCCGCCCGCGCACCGCGAGGTCGTTGAACGTGACCGCGAGCAGCCGCTCCCCGGCCCCCGTGCCGTGTCCCAGGACGGTGCCGGGCGCCCCCGGAAGCCCCGCGGCGAGCAGGGCCAGCGTCCCGGAGGCGGGGCCTCCCGAGAGGTCGGCCCCGATCCCGGGCACGGGCATGCCCCGCGCCGCGCGCCGTTCCGCGGGCCCCATCCCGGGCACGGGCCCGGGGTCGATGTCCGTGCCGGGAACGTGCCGGGGCGCGGCGAGCCGCGCGCGCACGGCCTCCACGAGGGCGTCCCGGACGCCGTCCACCGCGCGCTCGGGGTCGGCGGAGGGCGCGGCGACGGCGAGCGAGGCGACGGGTTCGTAGCCGGCGATCTCCCGTGCGCCGGTGCGCAGGATCAGCGCGTGCCCCGGCGGAATGCGCCGCACCCCTTCGTAGGGGGTCGAGTCGTGGATGGCGGCCGGTACGTCGGGGGCGGCGAGCAGGGCCGCCAGATGTCCGAAGTCGAGGTTGGCCTCGATGAGGTCGGCGAGGGGCAGCGCGGCGGTCGCGTACGCGGTGCCGTCGGCCCAGGGGGTGTAGAAGACGGGCCGGATGCCGGCGAGATCACCCGCGACGGTGACGCGGCGGCCGACCTGGACGACGGCGGTGTAACTGCCGGACCACGCGGTGAGATGCCGCAGTGCGCCGCCGCGCGCCGCGAAGAGTCCGACCTTGAGCTCCTCGTCGCTCGCGCCACAGGTGCCGAGGACCGCGATCCGGTTCTGTGCGTCGGCCTTCACGACCCGGACCTCGTCGGGGCGCCAGTCGCCGACCGCCCAGAGCGGATCGGGGTCGCCCCACAGGAGTTGGGAGCCCACCGGGTGCACGGTCTCGCCGTCGCTTCCGGTGGCGCCCGCCGAACCGATCTCGGGCGCCTTGGCGGCGGTACTGCTCCACCCCACCAACCACCGCATCGACGCCTCCACGGACTGTGGACAACCAGTGCACCGTACGAACTCGGCACCATGCTGCCACGAAGAGTGCGCGCGGGAGGGTTCCTGCGACGGCTTGCGCCCCCTGGAATGCGCCCCCGCGAACGCGTGCGCGCCGCTGGGGAGCGACTGCAAAGCCGATCCGAAACAACTGCGAACACCCGTCGGCGGGGCGGCGGTCGGCGGAGACGGACGAACGGGCCGCCGAGGGCGGGGGTGGATCTGCGACGCGAATGCGCCCCCGATACGCTCCCCTCGGACACCCTGCGCGCCCTCAAGTCACGTGGTAGGAGCGGTAATCACCCGCGAGGGGCACCGTCGATTTTCGGCCAAATCGGCCACGGCCGGACAGCCGTGCACACTCTCCGTACAGGCCCTGCGCACCGCTGGACCGACGCACGGTCCGGGAGGCGGAGTTCGCCTCCCGGACCGGTCCGCCGCCCGCGGGGATGGAGGCGGCGGTGTCCCCCAGCCCACTGGATCCAGTACAGCGGGCCGACCCACGCACCATCCATGGAAGCGCTCCCCCGATGGCCGGAGTAGAGCGCACGGGCGGGCGCACAGCCACACGACAGGAGCACGCCGCAACCGTCCGTACTTCCGTACGGACCACAATCCCGCCATTGGGAACAACGCCCCTTAACGCATGGGATGCGGCGAACTACGCTGGGTTTACGAATGCCGCATGGTTATGCCAGCGCGGCAGCCGTCTGTGTCGAGGGGTGGCGCATGTCCAGGGAGCAACGCGGGCCGAACGAAAAACTCGGCGCCGTTCTCGCCCTCGCGGGAATCAGCAACGCAGGACTCGCGCGGCGCGTCAACGATCTTGGCGCTCAACGCGGGTTGACTCTTCGCTACGACAAGACGTCCGTGGCGCGCTGGGTGTCGAAGGGGATGGTGCCGCAAGGGGCTGCTCCGCACCTCATCGCGGCCGCCATCGGACAGAAGCTCGGCCGCCCGGTGCCGCTCCACGAGATAGGCCTGGCGGACGCCGATCCCGCGCCCGAAGTGGGCCTCGCCTTCCCTCGTGACGTCGGGCAGGCGGTGCGGTCGGCCACCGATCTGTACCGTCTCGATCTCGCCGGGCGCCGGGCCGGCGGTGGCGGCATCTGGCAGTCACTGGCCGGTTCCTTCGCGGTGAGCGCCTACGCGACCCCCGCATCACGCTGGCTGATAACCCCGGCCGACAGTTCGGTGGCGCGGGACGCGAACCCCGCCGAGGGCTCCGGAGCGCCACTGAAAGTCGGCCACAGCGACGTGCAGAAGCTCCGCGAGGCAGCCGAGGACGCCAGACGCTGGGACTCCAAGTACGGAGGCGGCGACTGGCGTTCGTCGATGGTGCCGGAGTGCCTGCGCGTCGAGGCGGCTCCGCTGCTGCTCGGCTCGTACTCGGACGAGGTCGGCAGGGCCCTCTTCGGGGCGTCCGCCGAACTCACCCGGCTCGCGGGCTGGATGGCCTTCGACACGGGCCAGCAGGAGGCGGCGCAGCGCTACTACATCCAGGCGCTGCGGCTGGCCAGAGCGGCGGCGGACGTCCCCCTCGGGGGCTATGTGCTCGCGTCCATGTCCCTCCAGGCGACCTACCGCGGCTTCGGCGACGAGGGCGTCGACCTCGCCCAGGCCGCCCTGGAACGCAACCGCGGCCTGGCCACGGCCCGCACGATGAGTTTCTTCCGCCTCGTCGAGGCGCGCGCCCACGCGCGTGCGGGGGACGCCCACGCGGCCGGCGCGGCGCTGCGGGCCGCCGAGGGCTGGCTGGAGCGGGCCCGGGACGGCGACAACGATCCGTCCTGGCTCGGCTTCTACTCGTACGACCGGTTCGCCGCCGACGCGGCGGAGTGCTACCGCGACCTCAAGGCGCCGCGCCAGGTCCGCCGCTTCACCGAGCAGGCGCTGTCGAAGCCGACGGAGGAGTTCGTCCGCTCACACGGCCTGCGCCTGGTGGTGTCGGCCGTCGCCGAGCTCGAGTCGGGCAATCTGGACGCGGCGTGCGAACAGGGCGTACGGGCCGTGGAGGTCGCCGGGCGCATCTCCTCCGCGCGCACGACCGAGTACGTGAAGGACCTGCTCCACCGGCTGGAGCCGTACGGCGACGAACCGCGCGTGGTGGAACTCCGGGAGCGCGCACGACCGCTGCTGATGGCTCCCGCGTAGACCGAGTCCGACGGCCGAGCCCGGTCGCCCGGCCCTTCGCGTCACCCGACGGACAGGACCGGACGACCGGACAGGACCGGGATCGGATCCGCTCCGGTGTACGGGGACGGGACGTGCGGGACGTGCGGGACGGGACGTCCGAGGGCGGGCGAGCCCCCGCGGGACACGGGCTCGTCCCGTCCCCGCACGCGCGAGGTCCGCTCGTTCTTCTGTGCGATCTTCGCGGCGCTTTCCGGGTTTGAGGGCATTGTCAGTGGCGCAGTGCACTATCGAAGCCGGGAGGTGAAGCAGGTGCGGATCGTTTACGACTGCGATGTGCTGGTGATCGGCGGCGGCATCGTCGGCCTGTCGACGGCGTACGCGATCACGCGCGCCGCGCCGGGCACGCGGGTGACGGTGCTGGAGAAGGAACCCGGCGCCGCCCGGCACCAGACGGGACACAACAGCGGGGTGATCCACAGCGGGATCTACTACCGGCCGGGCTCGCTGAAGGCGAGGTACGCGGTGCGCGGCGCCGCCGAGATGGTCAAGTTCTGCGCGGAGTACGGCATCGCGCACGCCGTCACCGGCAAGCTGATCGTCGCCACGGAGAAGGCCGAGCTGCCCCGCCTGCACGCACTCGTACAGCGAGGCCGGGAGAACGGGATCCCGGTGCGCGAGCTGGGCACCGCCCAGCTCGCGGAGTACGAGCCGGAGGTGCGCGGGCTCGCCGCGATCCATGTCGGCACGACGGGGACATGCGACTACGTCGCGGTCGCCCGGCAGCTCGCGGAAGCCTCCGGCGCGGAGATCCGGTACGGGGCCGAGGTCGTCCGCATCGACCGGCGGGACGCCCTCGGCGTCGCCGTCCGCACCGGCGACGGCACGATCGTCCGTGCCCGGGTGCTGGTCAACTGCGCGGGGCTCCAGTGCGACGAGGTCGCACGGCTCGCGGGGGACGAACCGGGGATGCGGATCGTGCCGTTCCGCGGTGAGTACTACTCCTTGGCGCGGCCCGAGCTGGTGCGGGGGCTCGTGTATCCCGTGCCCGACCCCGCCTTCCCCTTCCTCGGGGTGCATCTCACCCGGGGGATCGACGGAGACGTCCACATCGGGCCCAACGCGGTGCCCGCGCTCGCTCGGGAGGGGTACGGGTGGGGGGTGATCCGTCCCCGCGAGGTGGGCACGACCCTGGCCTGGCCCGGGTCGTGGCGGATGGCCCGGCGGCACTGGTCGTACGGGGCGGGGGAGCTGCGGCGGTCGGTGTCCCGGAAGGCGTTCACCGGGGCCGTGCAGCGGCTGCTGCCGGCGGTGACCGTGGACGATCTGGTGCCCGCGGCGGCGGGGGTGCGGGCGCAGGCGGTGTTGCGGGACGGGACGCTGGTGGACGACTTCCTGATCGAGGAGGGGGTGCGGACGGTGCATGTGCTGAACGCGCCGTCGCCTGCCGCGACGGCGGCTCTGCCGATCGGGAGAGAGGTCGCGCGTCGGGCGCTGGCTGCGCTGGCGGTGACCTGAGGATTCCCGCCCCCGCCCATCTGCCCGACCCATCCGTTCCCGGGGGCTCCGCCGCCAGACCCCCGCTCCGGCCCGAAGGGCTCGTCCTCAAACGCCGGACCGGCTGAAAATCCGCAGCCCAGGCCCGCACCACCAGCCCGTCCGCCGATCGAGGACAAGGCCCTCAAGGCCGGAGCGGGGGTCTGGGGTCCGCAGCCCCCGTGGGCGGCGGACGGTGCGTGCGGGACCTGGTCGTAAAATCGACGCATTGTGTCTGAGTTCCTGAGCAGCTCCCCCGAACAGCCCCACCCCGCCGGCGACGCCCCGCGGGAGCGCCCCCGTGCCAAGGGAGAGCCCCGGTTCCCCGGCGGGCCGCAGGCCGATCCCGCCGGGTCGCATTTCGAGCGGCGGATCCGGAGTTTCCAGCCGCGCCGCAGCCGGGTGACGGCCGGGCAGGCGGACGCTCTGCAGCGGCTGTGGCCCAAGTGGGGTCTCGACATCGACGGGCAGCGGATCATCGACCTGGCCGAACTGTTCGGCGCCGAGCTTCCCGTCGTCCTCGAGATCGGGTTCGGCATGGGCGAGGCCACGGCGCGGATGGCGGCCGAGGATCCGGCGACGGGGATCCTGGCCGTCGACGTGCACACCCCCGGCCAGGGCAATCTGCTGAACCTCGCGGACCAGAACGGACTGGCCAACATCCGGGTCGGCAACGGCGACGCGATCATCCTGCTCCGCGAGATGCTCCCGCCGGACTCGCTGAGCGGCCTGCGCGTGTACTTCCCCGACCCGTGGCCCAAGAAGCGCCACCACAAGCGCCGGCTGATCCAGCCGGAGTTCCTGGACCTCGCCGCGACCCGCCTCGCGCCGGGCGCCCTGGTGCACTGCGCGACGGACTGGGAGCCTTACGCCGAGCAGATGCTGGAGGTGCTGACCGCGCATCCGGAGTTCGAGAACACCGCGCCGGACGGCGGTTTCGCGCCTCGTCCGGGCTTCCGGCCGCTGACCCGTTTCGAGGGCCAGGGGCTGGAGAAGGGTCATGTGGTGAACGACCTGCTCTTCCGGCGCGTACACCACCGCGAGCAGCACACGCCGGGCGACTGACACCCCTGCGGACCGCGTCCGGCACCCTCGCGGACACCGCCCCCGCCTCGTTAGGGTCAATGCCGTGGCCACCTTTCCCGCGTACCCCACGCACCCCGGCGCTCCTGGCGGCGCGCCGCCCGCCGGTGGGCCGCGGCACCGGCACTGGTGGCGGCGATGGGGGTGCCTCCCTGCTCGGGGGAGGGTGCGCTACGGCGCGCTGACCATCCTGCTCGCGCTCTCCGGTCTCGTCATCCTGGCCCTGGTGCGCCAGCAGACCGGTACCGAGGGCTTCCTGGTGGGCCTCGGCCTCGCCGTGCTGCCCGTCCCGCTCCTTCTCGCCGCGTTCCGCTGGCTGGACCGGGTCGAGCCGGGCCCCTGGCGGAACCTGCTCTTCGCCTTCGCCTGGGGCGCGTGCGCGGCGGCGCTGATAGCGATCGTCGCCAACAGCTTCGCGACCCGGTGGATAGCGACCGCCACCGCCGACCCGTCGAGCGCCGACACACTCGGCGCGACGGTGATAGCCCCGATCGTCGAGGAGTCCGCGAAGGCCACCGCCGTGCTGCTGGTCTTCCTCTTCCGCAGACGGGACTTCACTGGGATCGTCGACGGCGTGGTCGTCGCCGGGGTCACCGCGACCGGCTTCGCCTTCACGGAGAACATCCTCTACCTCGGCACCGCCTTCGGCACCGACCAGCTCAGCGGCGAGCGCGGACTGGCCTCCGTCACCGCAGCGACCTTCTTCGTCCGGGTCGTGATGGCACCCTTCGCGCACCCGCTTTTCACCGTGTTCACCGGCATCGGCTTCGGGATCGCGGCGCTGTCCGCCGAGCGCCGACGCCTGCGCCGCGTCCTGCTGCCGTCGGCCGGGCTGCTGCTCGCGATGGGCATGCACGCGATGTGGAACGGCTCGTCGAGCTTCGGGGAGTACGGGTTCTTCGCGGTGTACGGCGCGTTCATGGTGCCGGCGTTCGGACTGCTCACCTTCCTCGTCATCTGGACGCGGCAGCGCGAGCTGAGGACCGTCCGCGCCGAACTCCCGGCGTACGCCGTCGCCGGGTGGCTGACCCCGCCCGAGCCGTACGTACTCGGTTCGATGCGGGCACGCCGGCTGGCACGTCAGTACGCGGCCCATCACTTCGGCAGGGCGGCGGCACGGTCGGTCGCGCGGTACGAGGCCTGCGCGACCTCGCTCGCGTTCCTGCGGCACCGGGGGCGCGGCGGCCGCGCGGGCGCCGATTTCGTCGTACGGGAGCGGGAGCTGCTCCACGAGCTGTGGCGCCGCAGGGAGGTCGCCCGCCCCTCCCTCGCCCACGCGGCACGGGTGACCGCCCCCGCCGTCCCGGTGCCGCCGCCATGGCCCGCGTACGGCCCCGACGGGAGCTACGGCTACGGCTACGGCTACGTGCCGGCGCAGCCGTCGCCCCGGGACGGACGGCCGTACCCGGACCCGACGGTGCCCCGCCCGGCGTACGACCCCTACCGGCCTTGAGGGGAGCGCTCAGGCCGACGCCTCCGTCAGCCGTGCCAGTTCGTCGTCCTTCAGCGTGAGGTCCGCGACCGCGAGCAGCTCCGGAAGCTGTTCGACGGTTCGTGCGGAGGCGATCGGGGCCGCGACCGTGGGCCGGGCGGCGAGCCAGGCGAGGGCGACGGTGGCGACCGAAACGTCATGGGCGTGCGCGACCTCGTCGAGGGCGTCGAGGACACGCGGGCCGCGCTCCGTCTCGAGGTGCTTGGCCGCGCCCTCGGCCCGCGCCGAGTCGACGGTCGTGCCCGGACGGTACTTGCCGGTGAGGAAGCCGGCGGCGAGGGCGAAGTACGGGACGGCGGCCAGTCCGGTCCGGGAGGCGACCTCCTGGAGCGGGCCCTCGTAGGTGTCGCGCGAGACGAGGTTGTAGTGGGGCTGGAGGACGGTGTAGCGCGCGAGGCCCTCGCGGTCGGAGAACTCCAGGGACTCCGCGAGCCGTTCGGCGGACAGGTTGGAGGCACCGATCGCCCGGACCTTGCCGGCCCGTACCAGCTCGTCGAGCGTGCCGATGATCTCCTCGACCGGTACCGAGGTGTCGTCGAAGTGGGTGTAGTAGAGGTCGATGTAGTCCGTGCCGAGCCGGCGCAGTGACGCGTCGGCCGCCGCCCTGAGGGTGTCCGGGGCGAGCCCCTTGTACTGGGGATGGGCGCCGGCCTTCGTGGCGAGGACGACATCGGAGCGGTTGCCGCGCGCGGCGAACCACTTGCCGATGATCGTCTCGGACTCGCCGCCCTTGTTGCCGGGGATCCACGCCGAGTAGCTGTCGGCGGTGTCGACGAAGTTGCCGCCCGCGGCCGCGTACGCGTCGAGCACGGCGAAGGACTGCGTCTCGTCGGCGGTCCAGCCGAAGACGTTGCCGCCGAGGGCGAGCGGGAAGACCTCGATGTCGGAGGAACCGAGCGTGCGGAGAGGAGTCATACCCCATTTCAACAGCCGTACCGGACGACCGCATTCCGCACCCGCCGTGCTCGTGGCGGGCGCTGGATCAGGGGTTGATGCCCTTGCTCTGCAGCCAGGCCATCGGGTCGATCGCGTCGCCGCCGCCCGGGTGGACCTCCAGGTGGAGGTGCGGCCCGGTCACGTTGCCGGTCGCGCCCACCCGTCCGATGACGTCACCCGTGCCCACCTTCTGCCCCACGCTGACGCTGATGGACGACTGGTGGCAGAACCACAGCTCCGTGCCGTCGTCGAGGGTGAGGATCGTGCGGTAGCCGTACGATCCGGCCCAGCCCGCCTCCGTGATGGTGCCGCTGTGGACCGCCTTGATCAGCGTGCCCGTGGGGGCGGCGAAGTCGAGGCCCGTGTGGTACCCGGAGGACCACATGGAGCCGGCGTCACCGAAGCGCGAGGTCAGGGTGTACGAGGAGGTCGGCAGCGAGTAGCTCTTGGCGAGCTTCGCGAGGCGCGCGGCCTCGGCCTTCTGCTTGGCCTCCTCGTCCGCCTTCTTCTTCGCGGCGGCTTCCTTGGCCTTGGCCTGGTCCTGCTGCTCGGCGGCCAGCGCGACCGCCTTCTTCGCGGCGGCGCTCTCGGCGGCGTCCTGGGCCGCGCTGTCGACCTGGTCCTGCTGGGACTCGGCCTGCTCCATGATGCGGGCCCGCAGCGCCTCGCCGGCGTCGGCGTTGCCCTGCGCGGCGTCGGCGCTGGTGAGACCGGCGCCGGTGAGCGGGGTCGAGGAACCCTTCGGCGTGCTGGAACCGCCGTCGGATATCAGGGCCTTGGCCGACTGGGTGACCGAGGAGAGGTCGGGCAGCGAGATCGACACGGGCGGCTTGCCGGGCGCGGCGGTGGCGATGCCACCCGCGCCCACGGCGGCCAGGACACCGACGCCGAGGACGGTGGAGCTGCGGGCGAGCCCGCCGCCGCGCTGCTTGGAGACGCGGTGCCGGCCGCGGACGGGAGCGACGGAATCCGCGGTGGGGTTCCACTCCTCCCAGGGGCCCTCGTCGTCGCCGCGGGAGTAACCGAAAGTCTGGGTGTCGTTCGGCGCGAACGAAGTGGGCTGGGCAGGCCGGTTGGACGCCACGTGGGCGCGCTCCTTTCCTTCCTTATCGCCTACCGGGTTAGCTGACGGGTTCGGAGCAGGAAGGTCTCCTACGCGCGTCAAGCCACGGTGTCTCCACCGTGAAAGACGCTCGATTCACCCCAAGTTGGTGGTTCCCCGGTTCCCTCGCGGGATTCGGCGCGTGCGCACGGAGCCGTCTCTTGTGACGGCTGGGACGACCGCGCTGCGTTATCGAACGTTAATAGACTCGGGTACCGGATTCCAAGCCGTTCGTACGGATCATTAACCACTCTTGGCCAGGACTTACGGGGCATGAGCGTGGGAAAACGGGCGAGTTGACCCGCCCTCCCTCACGCGCTTGTTTTTGACCGTGTGTCAGTTGTTACGCGGAGGAGTACCCTCCACTACCCCTCGTGACAACGATCAAGGAACTCCGTCGCCCGCGGGGGGACGCCGCACGGCGAGCAGCGCCATGTCGTCCGCGAGCGCGCCGCCGGTGTGCCGGCCGACCCCCGCCGCGAGCTCGGCCAGCAGGGTGTCCGGGTCGCTGAAGGTCCGTCCCGCGAGCCGCTCGGCCGGATCGTAGAAGTTCCCGCGGCCGTCACGCGCCTCGGACAGCCCGTCCGTGTGGAACAGGAGCGTGGAGCCGAGCGGGAAGTCCGCCGTGTCCGCGCGGTCGGGCCAGGAGCCCAGCTCGCCCATGCCGAGCGGCAGCGCGGGGTTCGCGGCGGCGAGCGTGAACAGCGTGCCGTCCCCGTGCAGGAGCAGCGGTGACGGATGGCCGCGGTTGACGATGCGGACCACGTCGCCCCCGTGCGGGATCTCCGCGAGGACGGCCGTGGTGAAACCCTCGAAGGCGTCCAGGCCCTCGCGCCGGGTGCCCTCGCGGGCCAGCGCACGTTCCAGCCGCTGCGCGACCGCCTCCAGCGCCGTCTCCTGTTCGGCCGCCTCCCGGAACGCCCCGATGACCACCGCGACGGCGGCCACCGCGCCCATGCCCTTCCCGCGGACGTCGCCCACCACCAGCCGTACGCCGTGCGGGGTGTCCTGCACGGCGTACAGGTCGCCGCCGATGAACGCGCCCTCCTGCGCGGCCTCGTAGCGTGCCGCGACCGCCAGGCCGCCGATCCGCCCCTCGGGTTCCGGCAGCACGGCGCGCTGAGCCGCCTCGGCGATCTGCCGGGCCGAGGCGAGCCGTTCGTCCGAGCGGCGGACGAGGATGTTGATGAGGACGGCGAGGACGACGACGGTCGCCACCGTGGCGACCTCGGTGATCGAGCCGATCCCCATGTGGAGGCCGAACCTGAGGCGGCACGCGAGCAGCGCGGCCAGCGTCATGACCCCCGTGAGGAGGGTGCCGCGCAGCGAGAAGATCGGCGCGGCGACGAGCGGGGCTGCGGTGAAGAGCGGAGCCGCGGTGAATTGGGGCGGGGTCAGACAGTCGTAGACCACCGCGACGACGACGAGCAGGACGGGCAGCGCCCGCACGAGGGTCCAGGCGTGCGAGATCCGGCGGGTGTCCGGGTCCGGCGGCGGTTCGTCCCCCGGCCGAGGATCGGGCACGGGGCCGCCGGGCCGCCGTCCGCCCGACCGGCCGTAGGGCCGTTCGGCCCGCCGCGCACCTCCTCGCTGCCCCACCCGTCCAGGTTTCCCGCACCGGGGGAAGGGGGCCAGCGGTGTGGACCGACCGGGGGACGGCCCTCGCTGCCGTACGGGCGTGTCGGAGAGACCCGGGACCGGAAACACCCTGCGCCGAAAACACCCGGGCCCGCGAACAACAAGACTGGGGAACACCAGGGCCCGGGAAACGCCGAAGGCCGGAACTCGTGAATCCGAGTTCCGGCCTTGGCCTTGAGTAGCGGGGACAGGATTTGAACCTGCGACCTCTGGGTTATGAGCCCAGCGAGCTACCGAGCTGCTCCACCCCGCGTCGTTGAAACCAGTGTACGCCATGTTCGACCCCCCGAGCACACCCGTTCACGCAGGCCCCACGACCAGGCCCCTTCTCCTCCGGATCCCCTGCGATTCCGCACCGCTCACGACCGTCCACGGCCGTCCACGGCCGGGCACCGGCCGCCGCAGGCCCCTCCGCTAGGCGGCGCCGAGAAGATGCCCGTTGGGCGCTGTGGCCCGCTCCTCGAACTCCGGGAGCACCACGACGTCCGCCCCCGCGGCCGCCAGCAACCCGTTGCCGTCCGCGCCCGCCACGAAGGTGTCCGGCTCCCGCCAGGCGGTCACCACCCTGCGCACCCCCGCGTCGAGGATCAGCCGGGCGCAGGGTGCGGGCCGCGAGGCCCGCCGGGCGCACGGCTCCAGACTGCTGTAGACGGTGGCGGACGCCAGCCGCGGATCCCCGGCAGCGATCTTGGCGAGTGCCGCCTCCTCGGCGTGCGCGACGGGGTCGCCCCCCTCCCGCGAGTGCCCGCGGGCCAGCTCGGTGCCGTCCGCGGCCACTACCACCGCGCCCACGCTGAACGCGGTCCTCGACGGCGGGCACAGCGCGGCCAGCTCGCACGCCAGCCCCAGCCAGTGCCGGTCCGCCGCGGAGGCGAGCGCACCGGTGCCGGGGGCCGTGGGGACGTAGCGGATGAGGACGACGTCGCCCACCGCCCGTGTCTCCACCAGCCGCATCCGTCCGGGCGGGTATCCCCCGGGCCCGAACAGCCGTGGCGCGTCTGCCTGTCCCACGAAGAGCGGCGCGACGGCGAGCTGGAGTTCGTCCGCCAGGCCCTGCCCCATCAGCTGGGTGTGTACCCGCCCGCCGCCCTCGACCATGAGACGCCGCACCCCGCGTACGTCATGGAGGTGTTCGAGCACGGCGCGCCAGTCCAGCTCGGCCCCCGTCGCCACCACGTCGACGGCCTGACCGCGCAGGGCGTCGGCGGCCCGTACGGCCCCCTCGTCCGTGGTGTAGACGATCTTCTCGCCGCCCGTGTGCCAGAACTGCGCGTCCGGGTCGAGGTCGCCGGACCCGCTGACGGTGACCTTGAGGGGGTAGGCGGGGCGGCCCTCGGCGACCCGGGCGGCGCGCCGCTCGGCGGAGTTGACCAGGAGGCGGGGATTGTCCGAGCGGATCGTGCCCGCGCCGACCAGGATCGCGTCGCTGGACGCCCGCACCTCGTCGACCCGGTCGAAGTCGGCCGGACCCGAGAGCAGCAGCCGTTCGGGGCCGGTGTCGTCCAGGAAGCCGTCGAGGGAGACGGCGGCGGACAACAGGACGTGGGGATGGGGCATGGGACGCTGCCTCCGGCTCCGAGCTCTGCGCTCTGGGCTGCTAGTGACTCAAGTAGGGGTTCGAGTGGCGGTTCAGCAGTGGTTCAATTTTTAAACAATACCTAGACTGGCGACATGACGACCCGCTGGCTCACCCCCGCCGAGCAACGCGCCTGGCGCTCGTACATCGCCGCCGTCTCGCTCCTGGAGGACACGATCGACCGGCAGCTCCAGGCGGAGGCCGGCATGCCCCACCTTTACTACTCCATCCTCGCGATGCTGTCCGAGGCCCCGGAGCGGCGGCTGCGGATGACCGACCTCGCCGAGGTCCTGAAGATCACCCGCAGCCGGCTGACGTACGGCGTGACCCGGCTGGCGAACGACGGCCTGGTACGCCGGGAGGGCTGCCCCACGGACCGGCGCGGTCAGGTCGCGGTCCTCACGGACGAGGGTATGACCGTCCTGGAGCGGGCGGCGCCCGGACACGTGGCGCAGGTGCGCGCGGCGCTCTTCGACCGCCTGACGCCGGAGCAGGTGGGGCAGCTGGAGGAGATCTGCGCGAGCGTCACCCGTGGCATCCAGGGGGAAGGTCCCGCGGCTCAAGGGGAAGATCTGCCATGGCGGCGGCGTTCCTCCTGAGGACGCCGGACGAACGGGACCGGACGGCCGACGCGGACGGGGCGGACACGCCGGCCGGGCGAGTCGGGTGAGCCGGGTGAGCCGCAGTCAGCTCGTCTCCTCGAAAGTGTTGCTTGAACTTTAAAGCATACTGTACGGTCAGTTCCCGAGGCTGTGCTTCAAATATGAAACACGCCGCCGGGACACCACTGCCACCGACCCGCTGGACCGGAGAGACAACATGCGCGACTTCCCGACCGCCACGGTGCGCACCCGCGTCGCCGTGCCCCTGCGCTTCGGCGACGGCTACTCGGTCGACGCGGAGCTGGTCACCTTCCACGGCCTGGCCGACGGCCGGGAACACCTCGCCGTCGTGCTCGGCGAGGTGGGCGCGAACCCGCTGGTGCGCCTGCACTCCGAATGCCTGACCGGCGACGTCTTCGGCTCGGCCCGCTGCGACTGCGGCCCCCAGCTGCGCGAGGCGGTGGAGCGGATCGCGGAACGGGGCGGCGTGCTCCTGTACCTGCGCCAGGAGGGCCGCGGCATCGGCCTCTACAACAAGCTCGACGCGTACGCCCTCCAGGACCAGGGCCTCGACACCTACGCCGCCAACGCCGCCCTCGGCCTCCCCGAGGACGACCGCGACTACACGGCGGCCGCCCAGATGCTCCGGGCCCTCGGCGTCGGCTCCCTCGACCTGCTCTCCAACAACCCCGACAAGGCGGAGCAGCTCCGCGACCTCGGCATCGAGGTCTCCCACCGGGTCCCGACGGGCGTCTTCACCACGGCCCACAACGTGCGCTACCTCCGCGCCAAGGTCCTCCAGACCCAGCACACGCTCCCGCTGCCGGAGCTCACGGCGGGCTGAGCCCCGCTGCCCCCCAACACACAGAAGCCCCAGGCCGGATGCACTCCGGCCTGGGGCTTGTCGGTAGACCCTGTGGGACTCGAACCCACAACCAATGGATTAAAAGTCCACTGCTCTGCCAATTGAGCTAAGGGTCCACGCACCGGCCCGCACACATCCCGCGCCGACGCATCCCCGAGCATAGCCCGACGCGGCCGGGACTCCGATCGGGTATCGGTCTCCCGGCCGCGCCGGAACTGCGCGCGGCCGGGGACCAACCGCGCACAACGCTACGGATCGACCGGTTCGGGCGCACCCTTGCGCGCCGCCTCACGCGCCCGGTTGCGGACGTGGTCGGGGTTGAGGAACCAGTGCCGGGCCGAGGCCGTCCACCAGGCCGCGGCGAAGCCTAGGACGACGAGCACGGCGACCGGCGCGTAGTTGAAGGTCTCCCAGGTCACCGGGGAGACCTGGGGCAGCATGAACAGGACCGTGATGACGACGACCCAGCCGACCGCGATCACCCCGATGAGCCGGGACCAGCGGCCCAGGTGCCACGGCCCGCGCTGGAAGGCATCTCCCTTGCGCACCCGCAGGAACGTCGGGATGACGTACGCGACGTAGAGGCCGATGACCGCGATCGACGTCACGGCCGCGTAGGCCGCGTAGTTGATCAGATAGGGCAGGCCGAGCACGAGGGCCCCCAGCGCGGCCAGCCAGACCGCCGCCACGGGGGTGCGCGTGCGCGGGTTCACCGTGTGCCAGACGCGCGAGAAGGGCAGCGCGCCGTCCCGCGAAAAGGCGTAGATCATACGGCTGTTGGCCGTCACCGACGCCATGCCGCAGAAGAGCTGCGCGCCGATCACGACCAGCAGCAGGAGCTTCCCGGACGTGGCGCCGAGCGCGTCCAGCAGGATCTGCGCCGGCGGCGCGCCCGTCGCCGAGCCCAGCTCCTTGTCGTACGACTGGATGGCGAAGGTGAAGCCGAGGAGCAGGACGAAGCCCGCGATCCACGAGGTCCAGATGGACCGCACGATGCCCTTCGGGCCGGCCGTCGACGCGTCGTGGGTCTCCTCCGTCATGTGGGCGGAGGCGTCGTACCCGGTGAACGTGTACTGGGCCATCAGGAGTCCGACGAGGACGACGTAGACCCCGCTGCCCCAGCCCGTGTTGTTCACGAACTTCGTGAACACGAAACCGGCCGTCTGGTGGTGGTCCGGCACGAAGGTCAGCGCGCCGACGATGACGGCGACCCCGACGACGTGCCACCACACGCTGATGCTGTTGAGGAGGGCGACGATCCCCACGCCGAACGTGTTGAGCAGCCCGTGCAGGACCAGGATCCCGGCGAACAGCAGGACCGTGCGGCCCGGCGTCACCTCGAAGTCGAACTGGAGGTTCAGGTACGCCCCGAGGAACGACGCCGCGCCGAAGTCGATGCCCGCGGTCACCGCGACCTGCCCGAGGACGTTGAACCACCCCGTGAACCACGCCCAGGCCGCGGCGGAACGCTCGGGGGCGAGCCGGTGCGCCCAGAAGTACAGCCCGGCGGACGTCGGATAGGCCGAACAGATCTCGGCCATCGACAGTCCGACGAACAGCGTCATCAGTCCGACCGCGACCCATCCCCAGGTGATCACGGCGGGACCGCCGGTGTTCATGCCGAACAGATACAGCGTCAGACAGCCCGAGAGCACCGAGATGATCGTGAACGAGACCGCGTAGTTGGAGAACGCCGACATGCGGCGGGCCAGAACCTGCGTATAGCCGAGCTGGGCAAGCCGTTCTTCGTCCGAGAGCCCACTCGCCTTGGCGTCATCTGTCATGCCCCCAGCGATTCCCTCACTGGGGGATCGACATGCACCGATCAAGACGTCAGGTTGGCTAGAAAAGGCCCTTGTAGCCCTGCCAGCCGCTCCCGATCTTCACCCGCGCCGCGAACGACCCCTTGCCGGTGCCGTTCTGACGGTACAGATTGCCCGCGGTGTCCCGCGCGACCAGATCCGCCTTGCCGTCGCCCGTGATGTCCCCGGCGCCGACGACGACGACGTACGAACCGCCCCAGCCCGCGAACACCTTCGTCCGCGCGCCGAACGACCCCTTGCCGGTGCCGTAGTAGCGGTACAGGGTGTTGGCCTTGTCCTGGGCGAGCAGGTCACCGATGCCGTCGCCGTTCAGGTCACCGACGCCCACGACCTTCTTGTACGTCTTCCAGTCGGCGTACAGCTTCACGCGCGCGGACAGCTTGCCCGTGCTCGTGCCCTTGTAGAGGTACACCGTGCCGGTCGCCGTGTCGCGCGCGATCAGATCCGGGCGGCCGTCGCCGCTGACGTCGCCGGGCGAGGTCAGGACGTCGTACTGGTTCCAGCCGCTGGTGCCGAGCGAGGTGTACGCCGTCGACGGCTTCAGCGTGCCGTAGCAGTTCGGCCTGTACGCGCGCAGTGCCCCGCTGGTCAGCCGGACCAGGACGTCGTTGCAGCGGTCACCGCTCAGGTCGCCGAACGGCACCACCTTGTTGGTCGTCGTCCAGCCGCTGCTGGTGCCGAGGGTCACGGAGAAGGTGCCCTTGCCCGAGCCCTGCCGGAAACCCAGCGTGCCCGAGGAGCTGAGGGTGAGCAGGTCGCCGACGGAGTCGCCGCCGCCGACGTAGTCGTGGCGGGCCGGCGCGGCGTCAAACAGGGCGACCGTGCCGCTCGCCGTCACCGGGGCGCCGACGCCGTCGGCCGGTGTGACGGACAGCGTCCAGTCGTACGACCCGTTCGTCAGGAACCCGCCCTTGGCATCCGTCCCGGACCAGCCGACCTTCACCTCGCCGCGTGCCGCACCGCCGTCCCGCGTGTCCACGACCTTGCCGGTGGCACGGCTGCGCACGGTCAGCCGCCAGTCCGCGGTCGGCTTCGACAGCAGCAGGGTGGTCAGCGTGGACGGCGTCGTGCCGATCTTCCGCGCGACGAGGGTGGACGCCGAGCCGACCGGGGCCAGCAGGCGCAGCGGCTGCTGGATCACGCCGGTCGGCACGAGGTGCACGCGCTCCTGGTCGTCGACGTAGGCCACGTTCCCGGTCGACCCGTCGACCGTCCAGCGCACCTCGCGCTGGGAGATTCCGGTGTCGGGCAGTGCGCCGATCACGCGGCTCACCGGTGTGCCGTCCGCGACCGTCGTGAGGACCAGTTGCCCGGCCCGTCTGTCGTGCGTGACGACGAATCCGTCGCCGAGTTCCGCCTCGCCGGCCGGGACGGGCACGGACCTCTTCGCCGTACGGTCGTGGACGCCGGCCGTACCGTCGGGGCAACTCCAGTACAGCCAAAGGCCGTTGGCCCGCAGTTCGGTGGGTGCGCAGCCGGCGCCGACGGTGAGGGTCTCGGTGGTCTTCTTCGTGGTGAGGTTGTACGCCGTGACGGTGCCGGGGGTGGTGCCAGGGGTCCACAGGGTGTCGCCGGAGAGGGCGGCGGCGCCGGGCGTGCGGGTGAGCGCCGGGTTGCCGTCATTGCCGATCTTGTAGACGGTCTGCGCGGTGTCCGTCGTGTGGATCAGGTACTGGCCGGACACGTCGGTGATCCGGCCGCCGGCGGGGACCCCGCGTTCCCAGAAGGAGTACTGGGCCGGCCCGGCGACGCGAATGCGGTCGCTGGTCGTGGTGTCCTTCGTCAGCCAGGCGGCGCGACCGTCGGCCGTGCCGTGGAGCTGGGAGCAGCCGACCTGCGTCACCGGACAGGTGCCGAGGTTCAGCGAGGTGCCGTCCAACGACGAGCGTGCGCCGAACTCGGGGGTGCCGGTCACGGCGACGGTCCGTACGTAGTCGTCGCGGTATCCGCCCGGACCGCTGGTGTCGGCGACGAGCAGCCGCCCCTGTTCCAGGGACAGTCCCTGGATCTTGATCGGCGGCTTGGGCAGCGCCTTGACCTGGGTGACGACCGGACTGCCGTCCGGGCCCGCCTTGATGCGCTGGACGCCCCAGTCGTCGGCGGTGGTGCGGCCGGTCAGGACGGCGGTGCCGTCGGAGACGGCGGAGGAGTAGAGACCCGACGAGGGCATCAGGGTGACCGTGGGACCGCCCGCGATCGGCTCGGCGAGCACCGCCGTACCGCCGCTGGGCCGGTGGACCAGCCAGTCGCCGACCACGGCGAGATCCTGGGCGGGGTTCACGCTGCCGCTGCCCGACAGCGTGACCTCGGCCGGGGCCGCCGACAGGTCGGCGCGGGGCAACACCTGCACGGCGGTCTCGTTGACGTTGAACAGGACCACGTGCTCGGCGGTGACCTTGGCCCTGAGGTAGACCTTGGAGCGCGCCGGGGTCCAGTCCCGCACCTGCCCCGTCCGCCGGTCGACCATGACCGACAGGTACCGCCCGTCCTTCGACCCCTGGAACAGCAGCCCGTCGGCGTCCCCGTCCAGGGGCTGCCCGAGGTTCACTCCCGCGGGCACTCCGCCGACCGGCACGTCACGCGTGCTGCCGTCGGCCTCCGGGAACAGCAGGTGCGTCTCCCGCCAGGCCGTGCCGTTCTCGTCGTGAACGACGCGATAGGCGACCGCGAGGTCGTGGTACGCGGTGAGCAGCGTCAGGTCCGAGGGTGTCCGGAGGGTGCGGGTGGTCCCGTCGACCGCGTTCCACAGGTCGACCCTGCCCTCCGCGTAGCGGTACGCGAGGACGTCGCCACCGGTCCCCCAGGTACCGGTGATCCCCTCCGGCCGGGTCACGGGCACCGACGTCCCGTCCGCGTACCGCGTCCAGACCAGCCCGGACCCCTCCAGCGTGTGGAAGACGCCCTGCTGTCCCGCGCCGTCGTGTCCGCCGGCCGTCGACCCGCTGTAGAGCTCGGCCGAGGTGGGGGTGCCGCGCAGTGTCGCCGGCACCACCGTCTCCCGCGGCGCGTCCGCGACCGCCGTCGCGGACGGGAGCAACGGGCTCAGGCCGGCCGCCAGCACCGCGGAGGCGGCGACGAGACGCAGGCGCACGAAGGCATGACGAGTCAAGAAGACCCTCCCCGAGGAACGAGACCGGACGCGCACCGCTTCTCGATGCCCCCGACCCCCCGGCCGTCGCATCCGTCTCAGAAGTGGGCTGATCGTACAGCGCGTTCAAAGTTTCCGGAAAGTCTTTCAAACAGCGTGGGGGCGCGGCCACGGGCACGGAAAACGCCGTGGCCCCCACCGGATCGGTGGGGGCCACGGCGTTCAGCACTCGCGGACGTCAGTGGACGTCAGCGGATGTCATCGGACGTCAGCCGTTGCGCTTCCAGCGCGGCTTCTCGTCGCGGCGGAAGGAACCGCCGCCGGTGCCGGGGCCGGTGCCGGTGCCGGTGCCGCGGTGGTCGTCGCGACGGCCGTACGGACGGTCGTGGCCGCCGGCGCGGAAGCCGCCGCCCGCGGGGCGGTCGCCCTGACGGTCGCGGTTGAAGGGACGGTCGCTGCCACGGTGGCCGCCACGGTCGTCACGACGCTCGAAGGAACGGCCGGTGGTGCCACGGTCGTTGTCGCGGCGGAAGCCACCACGGTCACCGTCACGACGCTCGGGAGTACGGCCGCCACGGTCGTCGCGGTTGAAGCCGCCACCACGGTTGTCGTCACGACGCTCGGGAGTACGGCCGCCGCGGTCGTCGCGGTTGAAGCCGCCACCACGGTTGTCGTCACGACGGAAGCCGCCGCGGTTGTCGTCACGACGCTCGAAAGAACGGCCGCCGCGGTCGTCGCGGTTGAAGCCGCCACCACGGTTGTCGTCACGACGCTCGAAGGAGCGGCCGCCACGGTCGTCCCGGCGGTCGTTGTCACGGCGGAACCCACCGCGGTCGCCGTCACGGCGGTCGTCACGACGGGGGCCGCGGTCGTCGCGGTTGAAGCCGCCACCACGGTTGTCGTCACGACGGAAGCCACCACGGTCGTTGTCACGACGCTCGTAGTTGCCCCGCTCGTCACGGCGCGGACGCGACTGCTCGTAGGACGGACGCTCCGCGGGCTGCTCGGCCACGGCGGCCGGCACCTCGGCGGGAACCTCGGCCGCGGCCTGCTCGATCACGGCCTCCGCGGCCGCGGCGACCGCGGTCTCCGGGTCCTCGCCCCGCTCACGCGCGGCACGGGCGACCAGACGGTCGGCCTCACCGCGCAGCTCGGCGGCGCGACGCTGCGCGCGCTCCAGCTCCTTGGTGAGCTGCGTGACCTCGCGCTCGGCCTGCTGGGCGGCGTCGCCCGCCGACTGCGCCTGGACCTCGGTCATCGACCGGGCGCCGGTGATCTCGGCGACCTCGGGCTCGAAGGCCGTACCGGAGTTGATGATGTGACGCGCGGCGTCGACGCCCGCGTCCTCCATCAGCCGGAAGATCTGGCGGCGCTGGTGCGGCAGCGACAGCGACACGACGGTGCCGGAGCGGCCGGCGCGGGCCGTACGGCCGGAACGGTGCAGGTAGTCCTTGTGGTCGCCGGCCGGGTCCACGTTCAGGACCAGGTCGATGCCGTCGACGTGGATACCGCGGGCGGCGACGTCGGTCGCGACGAGCGCGTTGACGTAACCGTCCTTGAAGTCGGCCAGCGTCCGGGTGCGGGCGCCCTGCGTCATGCCGCCGTGCAGCGCGTCGGCCTTCACACCGGCGTCGCGCAGCTGCTCGGCGATGCGGTCGGCGCCCAGCTGGGTGCGGACGAAGATGATCGTGCGGCCCTTGCGGGAGGCGATCGCGGCGGTGACCGGCGCCTTGTCCTTGGGCTTCACGATGAGGATGTGGTGCGACATGGTCGTGACGTTGCCCTGGGCGCTGTCGACCTCGTGCGTGACCGGGTTGGTCAGGTAGCGCTTGACCAGCGTGGAGATCTCGTTCTCCATCGTGGCGGAGAACAGCATGCGCTGGCCGCCGGCCGGGATCTGGTCGAGCAGCTCGGTGACCTCGGGCAGGAAGCCCAGGTCCGACATCTGGTCGGCCTCGTCGAGGACGGCGATCTGGGTGTTCTCCAGCGAGCAGGCACCGCGGTTGATGATGTCGCGCAGGCGGCCCGGGGTGGCGACGAGGACGTCGACGCCACGCTCCAGGGCGTAGATCTGGTTGCCCATCGACGTACCGCCGCAGACGACCTTCATCTTCAGGCCGAGGACGTCGCCGTAGGGCTGCAGCGCGTCGGCGACCTGCATGGCCAGCTCACGGGTCGGCGTGAGGATGACGGCGCGCGGCTTCTTCTTCTCGGTGTGGCCGCCGGCGAGCCGCGCCAGGGTCGGCAGACCGAAGGAGAGGGTCTTGCCGGAGCCGGTGCGGCCGCGGCCCAGGATGTCCTTGCCGGCCAGGGCGTCCGGGATGGTCGCGGCCTGGATCGGGAACGGGCTGGTCACACCGTTCTGAGCGAGCTTGCGGACGACGCCCTCGGGAAGACCGAGGGTGGCGAAGGTGATCTCGGGGGTGGCATCGGCGGCCTCGACGGCCTCCGGGGTCTCGACGGAGGCCACGACAGCGGCCTCGACGCCCTCGATGTTGTCGCCCTCGTTGTTCTCGGGCACGACGACGTGATCAGTACTGGAAACAGACATGCGAAATGCGAACCTTCCGGAGTTCTTCGGCACGCGCCCAAACTCCGTGAAGTCGCAATCGACCGCCTCTATGCGGTCCGGCCACGGCAAGGGAGAGTACGCGCCACGCGGCGCTCTCTGCGTTGGCGCCGGGCAAATGGGATCAAACGATCTACTACCATACGCACCCCTCACCCCTGAAGGCAAACTGACCTCAAAAAGCCAGGTCAGGCACGTACGGGAAGAGGAACACCCCCGCCCCCGAACCTATTCCCCGCCCTCTTTCCCTCTCCCACAGAGCACTCCCCGCCGCCCTCCCGAACCTCCCCCTGCTCCCCCTGCCCCCCCTGCCTCCTCATCCCCATCGCCATCGCCATCGCCATCGCCCATCGTCATCGCCACCGGCCATGCCGGAGGACCGGCTCGCCCGCGCGCGGTGCCGGCACCCGGTTCAGCAGCTGGGTGGCCTGCTCGTGGGCCGACGACGACGGCTCCGCCGTACTCGGCTCGGGGGACGGCGACGAGGTCGGCGGGGGAGGTGGCGGAGGCGATGTCGGATCGGACGTCGCACGGGTGGGACTCGGCACACCGCCGGACGGGCCGGGCCGGGCCGGCCGCCCCTTCCCGTCACCGCTGCCGCTCGCCCCGCCGGACGGCTTCGCCGCACCCGACGCCGACGCGGACGCGGACGCCGCACCGGACGGCGACTCACCCGGCCGGCCCGGGGCACCCCCCTTGGGCCCCGCCCCTCCGTGGAACCAGCCGCCGCCCCCGCCTCCCGCGGATCCCCCGCCCGGTGCCCCGCTTCCGCGGTGCCCCGCCGAGTGCGCGGGCTCGGGGCGGCCCGCGTCGTCACCCACGCTCATGCAGCCGGCGGCGGCCGCTACGACGATGACCGTGGCGGCCAGACGGACGGGTACGTACAAGGGGCGCACGGGCAGCCACCTCCGGTTGGGGTCTCCCCCGCTCGATCGCTGCCGAGAGCCCGGGGAAGTTCGGGGAGTCCTCCTGCCCAACACCCGCCGCCCGCAAGAAGACACGCGGCAAGGCGCGCTCCCGCCGGACGACTCACCCGTATCCGAGCGCGTGCAGCCGTTCGTCGTCGATCCCGAAGTGGTGGGCGATCTCGTGCACCACGGTCACCTCGGTCTCCGCGATCACGTCCTCCCGGGTCGCGCACATCCGCAGCGTCGGCCCCCGGTAGATCGTGATCCGGTCCGGCAGCACCCCCGCGTACCACTCGCCGCGATCGGTCAGCGGAGTCCCCTCGTAGAGCCCGAGCAGCCCCGGGTCGGACGGGTCGGGTTCGTCCTCGACGAACACCGCCACGTTGTCCATCAGCCGTGTCAGCTCCGGAGGAATCCGGTCCAGCGACTCGGCGACCAGTTCCTCGAACTCCTCGCGCGTCATCTCCAGCACACCGCCATTGTCCGGCACCGCCGCCCCGTACGAGAGTCGGCGACGGCCCCGCACGCGACACGGAAGTCACCGGGCCCTCCGGGGACGGGAGTCGCCGGCCCCCGGTCGCGGGGGACCTCCCGCCCGCGCCGCACCGCATACCCGCCCGCACCCTTGGGCATACGGGACCAATGGCCCGCGTCCCCGCTGCCGTAACCGTCCCCGCGACCGCCCTGGCCCGCCGCTGCCGCACCCTCGGCGACCGCGTCCGCCGCGTCCGCCGCACCCCTCGCGTCCGTCCCATGGCCCAGGAACTCGTCCAGCAACCGTCCCCGTACACCAGGGCGCTCGGCCTGATGGCCGTCGTCCTGCTCGGCGCCTGGCTGGGCCTGCTCGTCGTGGGCAACGTGCGCGCCCCCGTCGGCCCGATGAACACCACGATGACCCTGCGCCCGTCGGTGACCGGCGGCACGAAGATAAACGTCTCCCCGCTCGGCGCCCTCGTACTCGACAGCCATGTCGCCCCCGTCCGGCTCGACGTCAACGTCGACCAGCTCGACCCGGCCCGCGCACAAGCCCTGGTCGACCACCCGGAACGCCTCTCGGGCCTCCAGGACGAGGTCGCGCACGACGTCGAACACGGCACCCTCGACCTGGCCGTGCGGTCCTGCGTCGCGGTCGTCTCCGGGGCCACGGCACTCGGCCTGGCGGTCTACCGCCGGCCACGCCGCGCCCTGGCCGCGGGCGGTCTGGCCCTCACGCTCCTCGCCGCCTCCGGCGCGACGGCCTTCGCCACCTGGAACCCGGACTCGGTACTGGAACCGAAGTTCTCGGGCCTGCTCTCCTCCGCGCCCTCCCTGGTCGGCAACGCCCGCAGCATCGTCAGCGAATTCGACGTCTACCAGAAGGAACTGGCGCGCCTGGTGACGAACGTGACGAAGCTGTACGACGTCACCTCGACGCTCCCGACCTACGAACCGGACCCCAGCACGATCCGGGTCCTGCACGTCTCCGACATCCACCTCAACCCGGCGAGCTGGAAGATCATCGCGTCGCTGGTGGAGCAGTACGACATCAACGTGATCGTCGACTCCGGCGACACCATGGACCACGGCACCGCGGCCGAGAACGGCTTCCTGGACCCGATCGCGGACCTGGGCGCGCCGTACGTCTGGGTCAGGGGCAACCACGACAGCCATCTCACCCAGCGCTATCTGGAACACATGAAGAACGCGCACGTCCTGGACGACGGCCGCGCGCTCACGGTCGCGGGCCTGCGTTTCGCGGGCATCGGCGACCCGCAGTTCACCCCCGACCGCTCGGTCGCGCCCGGCGGCGGCGCGGCGGAGGAACTGGCCGGCGCCCGCCTCGCCTCCTCCCTGCGCGACCAGCGCGCCGCGGGCACCCCCGTCGACATCGCCATCGCCCACGAACCCTCGGCGGCCCGGCTGACCGACGGCGAGGTGCCCCTGGTCCTGGCCGGCCACCTGCACCACGAACAGACGGAGGTCATGAAGTACGGAACCCGCCTGCGCGTCGAGGGCTCGACGGGCGGCAGCGGTCTGCGCGCGATCGAGGGCACCTACCCGGACCCCATCGAGGCCTCGGTCCTCTACGTCGACCGGGACACCCACCTCCTCCAGGCCTGGGACGAGATCAAACTGGGCGGCCTCGGACTCACCACGGCCGAGGTCAGCCGACACCTCCCGAAGGAGAACCACCCCGGCGCCCCCCAATCCACCCCTCCCGCCTCCCCCACCCCCCACACCCCTCCCACCCCTCCCACCTCCCCCGCCCCTCCCACCCTTTCCTCCAGCCCCTCCGGCGGCACCCCGTAAACCGTTTTGGCGATACCTCCCGCCATCCCATATGCTTCTCACGTCCCCGACGCGCTGAGGAAGCGCCCAGGCGGGCCGATAGCCCTCATCGTCTAGCGGCCTAGGACGCCGCCCTTTCAAGGCGGTAGCACGGGTTCGAATCCCGTTGGGGGCACGCAACACCGTGTGCGACACTGTTCACGCGTCGCACGCAACAGCTTGGTCCTGTGGAGCAGTTTGGAGTGCTCGCCACCCTGTCAAGGTGGAGGCCGCGGGTTCAAATCCCGTCAGGACCGCTGAGGTTTCCTCGAAACCTCGTGGCTGGGTAGCTCAGTTGGTACGAGCGATCGCCTGAAAAGCGATAGGTCGCCGGTTCGACCCCGGCCCCAGCCACCACATGAAGGGCCCCGTCCATCGGACGGGGCCCTTCATCGTATGGTTCACCCCTGAACTTGGCATGCACCGTGCAGACACGGTGTCCTGGGGATAGGGAACCCATGGTGTTACTCAAGGGCGAGCCCAAGCCGCAGACCGCGGCCAAACGGCAGGCGCCGGTGCGCGAACTCGACCTGGAGCGGTATCGCGCCCGCTACGGATTGCAGGCGGTCCTCCTGAGCAATCTGGCGATCGCCGCCGTGGCGATCTTCGGAGTCTGGCGCCTGGACGGCGACAAGTCCGTCATCATCGGCGTCCTCACCGCGGCCTTCACCGCCGTCAGCAGCATGACCACGGCCTACCTGGGCATCAAGGCCGTCTCCAACACCGCCCAGGCGATGGCCCAGTCGGACTCCTCCCGCCGAGACCCGACCCCACCCGCTACACCCCCCGCAACACCCGCCAAGACCCCGTAAGCACCTCGCCCCACACCCGGACGGTCCCCCACCCACCTCCTCCCAGCCTCCACCCACTCCCCCATCCACCCGCGGGGGCCGTGCCACGGAAGGGGCCGTGCCGGTGTGTCGCAGGCCGTCGCTTACGTTCGGATCGAGCAGCAGTTCGCATGCCCGGCCCACGTCTGATCCGGCGGCGACGGCCTCGACACACCGGCACGGCCCCGACCCACCCAAAACCGTTCGCCAGGAATTTCGGCGAGGTGAGATCCTGGACCGCGTATGTCTACGCATCCTGCCCCCGCCCTCGGCGATCTCGCCCCCCGCCTGGCCGAGCTGTCCCTGCGCGACGCGCACCGGCTCGGCCGCAGGCTCGAGGGCGCGCGCCGGATCCGCAAGCCCGAGGCCCGGACCGCCGTGCTCGCCGAGATCGAGGCGGAGGTCACCACGGCCGAGGCCCGCATGGCCGACCGCCGCGCCCGCGTGCCCGCCGTCACCTACCCCGAGCAGCTACCGGTCAGCCAGAAGAAATCGGACATCGCCGACGCCATACGCGACCACCAGGTCGTGATCGTCGCCGGTGAGACCGGCTCCGGCAAGACCACCCAGATCCCCAAGATCTGCCTCGAACTCGGCCGCGGCGTCCGCGGCATGATCGGCCACACCCAGCCCCGCCGCATCGCCGCCCGCACGGTCGCGGAACGCGTCGCCGACGAACTGGACACCCCCCTGGGCGAGGCAGTCGGCTGGAAGGTCCGCTTCACCGACCAGGTCAACCCGGACGGCACCTTCGTCAAGCTCATGACGGACGGCATCCTGCTCGCCGAGATCCAGACCGACCGCGAGCTGCGCGCCTACGACACGATCATCATCGACGAGGCCCACGAGCGGTCCCTCAACATCGACTTCCTGCTGGGCTACCTCGCCCAGCTGCTCCCCAAGCGCCCCGACCTCAAGGTCGTCATCACCTCCGCGACCATCGACCCCGAACGCTTCTCCCGGCACTTCGGCGACGCCCCGATCGTCGAGGTCAGCGGCCGCACCTACCCCGTGGAGGTCCGCTACCGCCCACTCCTGGAGGAGGACGGCGACGACGCGGACCGCGACCAGATCACCGCGATCACCGACGCCGTGGAGGAACTGCAGGCCGAGGGCAAGGGCGACATCCTCGTCTTCCTCTCCGGCGAGCGCGAGATCCGCGACACGGCGGACGCGCTCACGAAGAAGAACTACCGCTTCACCGAGATCCTCCCCCTCTACGCCCGCCTCTCGCACGCCGAGCAGCACCGCGTCTTCCAGCCCCACACCGGCCGCAGGATCGTGCTGGCGACGAACGTCGCGGAGACCTCGCTCACCGTCCCGGGCATCAAGTACGTCATCGACCCGGGCACCGCCCGCATCTCCCGCTACAGCCATCGCACCAAGGTCCAGCGTCTCCCGATCGAACCCGTCTCGCAGGCCAGCGCCAACCAGCGCAAGGGCCGCTGCGGCCGTACGTCCGACGGCATCTGCATCCGTCTGTACTCCGAGGACGACTTCGTCTCCCGCCCAGAGTTCACGGACGCGGAGATCCTCCGTACGAACCTGGCGAGCGTCATCCTCCAGATGACCGCCGCCGGCCTCGGCGACATCGAGAAGTTCCCCTTCATCGACCCGCCGGACCACCGCAACATCCGCGACGGCGTCCAGCTCCTCCAGGAGCTGAACGCGCTGGACCCCACGGAGAAGGACGTCCGCAAGCGGCTCACGGAAACCGGCCGCAAGCTCGCCCAGCTCCCCGTCGACCCCCGGCTGGCCCGGATGGTGCTGGAGGCCGACAAGAACGGCTGTGCGCGCGAGGTGATGGTGATCGCCGCGGCGCTGTCCATCCAGGACCCGCGCGAGCGCCCCTCCGACAAGCAGACGCAGGCCGACCAGCAGCACGCCCGCTTCCGGGACGAGAGCAGCGACTTCCTCGCGTTCCTGAACCTGTGGCGGTACGTCCGCGAACAGCAGAAGGAGCGGGGCTCCTCCGCCTTCCGCCGCATGTGCAAGCAGGAGTTCCTGAACTTCCTGCGCATCCGCGAGTGGCAGGACATCTACACCCAGCTGCGCACGGTGGCGAAGCAGATGGGCATCCACCCGAACGAGGACGACGCGGCCGAGCAGAGCGTCCATGTCTCGCTCCTGGCCGGCCTGCTCTCCCACGTCGGCATGAAGGACGTGAAGGAGACCGGCGGCGAGAGCGGGCGCGGCACCGGCAAGAACGAGTACCTGGGCGCCCGCAGCGCCAAGTTCGCGATCTTCCCCGGTTCGGCGCTCTTCAAGAAGCCCCCGCGCTTCGTGATGTCGGCGGAGCTGGTGGAGACCTCCCGCCTCTGGGCGCGGGTCAACGCGAAGATCGAGCCCGAGTGGGTCGAGCCCCTGGCCGGGCACCTCCTCAAGCGGACGTACAGCGAACCGCACTGGGAGAAGGACCAGGCGGCCGTGATGGCGTACGAGAAGGTCACGCTCTACGGCGTGCCGATCGTCGCCCAGCGGAAGGTCAACTACGGGCGGATCGACCCCGAGACGTCCCGCGAACTCTTCATCCGCAACGCCCTCGTGGAGGGTGACTGGCGCACGCACCACAAGTTCTTCGCCGACAACCGCAGGCTGCTGACCGAGGTGGAGGAGCTGGAGCACCGCGCCCGGCGCCGGGACATCCTGGTCGACGACGAGACGCTCTTCGACTTCTACGACCAGCGGGTGCCGGAGCACGTCGTGTCCGGAGCGCACTTCGACTCCTGGTGGAAGCACAAGCGCCACGACGAGCCCGAACTGCTCGACTTCGAGCGTTCGATGCTCATCAACGAGAAGGCGGGGGCCGTCACCAAGGACGACTACCCCGACTCGTGGCGTCAGGGGCGGCTCAAGTTCCGCGTGACGTACCAGTTCGAGCCGGGCGCGGACGCGGACGGCGTGACGGTCCACATCCCGCTGCAGGTCCTGAACCAGGTGACGGACGAGGGCTTCGACTGGCAGATCCCGGGGCTGCGGGAGGGCGTCGTGACGGAGCTGATCCGCTCCCTCCCCAAGCCGATCCGCCGCAACTACGTGCCGGCCCCTAACGTCGCGCGGGCCTTCCTCGACCGTGCGGTCCCCCTCCAGGAGCCGCTGACGACGACGATGGCGCGCGAGCTGAAGCGCATGGTCGGTGTCACGCTCACCGCCGACGACTTCGACTGGTCCCGGGTCCCCGACCACCTGAAGATCACCTTCCGGATCGTCGACGAGCGGCGCCGCAAGCTCGCCGAGGACAAGGACCTCCAGGCGCTGCAGCTCCAGCTGAAGCCGAAGGCCCGCAAGGCGATCTCGCAGGCCGCGGCGGCGACGGCGGAGCGCGAGGGCGGCGAGTCCCTGGAGCGCACGGGCCTCACGGACTGGACGATCGGCTCGCTGGCGCGCGTCTTCGAGACGCGCCGGGCGGGGCAGCCGGTCAAGGCCTACCCGGCTCTGGTGGACGACGGCGACACGGTCTCCGTACGCCTCTTCGACACCGAGGCCGAACAGGCACGGGCCATGTGGAGGGGCACCCGGCGGCTGATCCTGCGGAACATCCCGGTGAACCCGGGCAAGTTCGCCTCGGACAAGCTGACGAACGCCCAGAAGCTCGCCCTGTCCGCCAATCCGCACGGCACCGTGCAGGCCCTCTTCGACGACTGCGCGACGGCCGCGGCCGACAAGCTGATCGGCGACTTCGGGGGCCCGGCGTGGGACGAGGAGTCGTACCGCAAGCTGTACGACCGGGTACGCGCCGAGATCGTCGACACGACGGTGCGTACGGTCGGGCAGGTGCAGCAGGTGCTGGCCGCCTGGCAGGCCTGTGAGCGCCGCCTGAAGGACGCCAGGAGCCCCGTGCTGCTGGCGAACCTCGCGGACGTACGCAAGCAGTTGGACGCCCTCGTGAAGCCCGGCTTCGTGACGGCGACCGGTCTGCGGCGGTTGGCCGACCTCATGCGCTACCTGGTGGCCGCGGACCGCCGGCTGCAGCAGATGCCGACCAGCGTCCAACGGGACACCACCCGGATGGAGAAGGTCCACGAGATGCAGGACGAGTACGCCTGGCTCCTGGAGCAGATGCCGCAGGGCCGTCCGGTCCCGCAGCAGGTCCTGGACATCCGCTGGATGATCGAGGAGCTCCGGGTCAGCTATTTCGCCCACGCGCTCGGTACGGCGTACCCCGTCTCCGACAAGCGCATCGTGAAGGCGATCGACGCCGTGGCACCGTAACGACGCCCGTACGGTGGGTGAGTTCGACCCCGGGCTCACCCTCCTGTACAGTCTCTTCTCGCAGCACAGCGCACGAAAGTGACTGCGAAACCTGGTCCTGTGGAGCAGTTTGGAGTGCTCGCCACCCTGTCAAGGTGGAGGCCGCGGGTTCAAATCCCGTCAGGACCGCAGTAGATACGAGAGCCCGGGTCTTCGGACCCGGGCTCTCGTGCGTCCGACACCTTCACGCGCCTACGCCTTCACGCGCCTACGCCTTCGCGCGTCCGACACCTTCACGCGCCGGCACCTTCGCGCGTCCGACACCCTCAGGCACCCGGCACCCTCGCACGTCCGGCCCTCCCGCACTCCCGCCCTCCCGCGCGCCCAACCCACCCCGTCCCGGTCCCGCCCCCGGGGCTCCCGCGTCTTGACGGCGCCACATTCCCCGGGTACCCCGGAAACCAGGGCTCTCGACCCCTTGGAGGTGGCCCATGGCGGCATCGGCCCGGCACGAGACGCGTGCCCTGCTCCGCGCCCACTTGGCGGCCGCTTCCGGGTACCGCCATCTGACGCGGCACTGCCCGATCTGCCACCAACTCCTGAGGCTGGCCCTGGAACCCGCTCCGCAGGGCGAGGAGGACGAGACCGCGGCGGAGACGGCGGCCGAGGAGGAGAGCCCTTCCAAGGCGTGAGCGGGTCGCCGGGAATACACCTCGCTCCCAACTCCTTTAGCGCAGGGGAGTCGTGAGCGACAAGGACTCTGGCATGTGACGGGTGTCACCGCATAAGTTTTCAGAACAGCGAAACTTACACCCCACCTACAACTAGTCAATTTAATATGTGCAATTGCACCACCCACCGAGGACTCCCACCGGAGATCCGACAGCCCTCCCCACACTCCTACAAGGCCGCTCACGGACCCTCCGCACCGCCCGCTCCCGCGACCGTCAGGCGCACAAGCGGAGCGTCAAGAGGGCGCGCCCAGGGCACCGGCGGAGCGCGGGCGGCGCCCCGCCAGGAACCGGCGGGGCACAAAAAAATCGCGCTGGACCCGGCGGAGTCCAGCGCGATCGACGACGCACCCTTGTCACAAGTGGAACTGGGTCGGGCGTGAGCCCTGTTGGGGCAGGACCCGCGTCGCTTGAAGCTGTGGTTCGGACGTTCCGGCGGATTGGGGGAGCTGCCGAATTGTCCGTTTATGTAATTGTTCAGGCCTCGCTGCGCTGCTGCGGGATGCCCGCGAGCAGTGCACGGACCTCCGCTTCGCGGTAGCGGCGGTGCCCGCCGAGCGTGCGGATGGACGTGAGCTTGCCGGCCTTCGCCCACCGTGTGACCGTCTTGGGGTCGACGCGGAACATGGTGGCGACCTCAGCCGGGGTCAGCAGCGGCTCGGCATCAGGGGTGCGAGCGGTCATGAGCGGCCTCCTCGGGAGAACCGAACCTTCTCGGTTCTTTCCTCTAAATTCTGCACCTTGACCCGCGTTGCCCGAAATGGCGGACGCGAGTCGAGTCGGTTATAGGACGAACGGCTTGTCCTCGGCACTACAACTACACCATCCGTCCAGCCGCGTCGGCCAAACCGATGGAATTGCCCTCCCAGGTGTTCATCAGCGACGGAAGCCGATGGACCATGCCATAGCGGACAGTCACGACACTGTGACGATCAGTCACAGGACGATCAGGAGTCACCAGACCCCCCATAGCGTGCAATGCGGAGATTCCACCCAAACATGGGTAGAAGGAGCCCTCCCCGGACTCCTTGTCCTATTTTGGCACGGGGAGGGGTAAGCGATGCAAGAGCCAGGTAAGTGCCATCCGTCACGCTTGACGCACCGTTGACGCAAAAGACCGGATCGGGACCTACGTCCCGTAGTCGTGACCTACGTCCCACAGTGGCACCTCTTCGGCGTGCGAGGACCATACGTCAGTTCGGTTGCTGTCGGCTGAGATACGCGTCACATGTCCCGAACAGGACCACGGGACACACGCGCCCCGCCCGTCCCCGCCCACCCCTCACGACACGCCCGTCCCGCACGATCCACCCGTTCCACCCGGCGGACCTCAGTTCGAGGACTGCCGGTCCCTGACCGAGCGCCAGCGCTCCACCAGCCGCCCGTACGCCTCGCCCGCGGCGGGCCCGTCCCCGTCGCGCAGCGCCTCGATGCCCTCGGCCACGTCCGCCGCCGAGTGATCGTCCTCCAGGTGCCCGGCCGGCAGGGCGTGCACCAGCCCGCCGTAGTCCAGCTCGACCAGCGAGCGCGGGTGGAACTCCTCCAGCCAGCGCCCGACGTCCACCAGGCCGTCGATCAGCGGCCCTTCGTCGAGGGTGTCCCGGAGCGTCTTCAGCGCCCGCGCGGTCCGCCGGCGCGCCTGCACCATCGGCGTCCGGTAGCGCAGCACCGGCGCCGCTCCGTCGCCGCCCGCGCCCTTCTCGTACTCCCGCTCCTCGTCGGAGACGAGCACGAACCAGTTCAGCGGCACCTGCCAGGTCGAGCTGCGGATCCACGGGCGGGCGTCGGGGTTGCGGGCCAGCCAGCGCTCGTAGTCCAGGGCGGCCTGGCGGCGGACGAGCGGGGGCAGCACCGCGTCCAGGACCGGTACCGGCAGCTCCTCGCCCAGTTCGCCCAGCGCCTGCCAGCCCCGCAGCCGGGTGCGCCAGGGGCAGACGCAGAGCACCCCGTCGACGTCCAGCACGAACGCGTCGGCGCTCTCGTGCACCGGCACGGGGATCGGCGGCGTCGGAAGCAGATCGGCCAGGGACCGGCGTAGTTCGTCCTGGTACGACGGACGCTCCGCGCGCCGGGCGTAGCGCGCCCAGTGGCCGCGCTCCGGCTCCGCGAAGGCGGCCAGCGGTTCGTAGACGCGCAGATACGACGCGTACGGGACGACCACCGAGGACACCTCTGCTCCCTCCCCATCGGGCCGAACACGAAACCCGCGCGGGAACGTGTTCAACCGGCACACGAGCGACCGGGAAAACACTGCAAATCGTCCCACGGCCGTGCGGAAACGTACTCCGGGAGAAGGTGATCCTGAACACTGCGCGGATGGTGACCGGGCGCAGGCTCTACCCTCGTGCCCACGGGAGCCCGCCATCCGCACGGGCACCGTCGTCAACCGCCGCTACTTACCTGGGAGTCACCACAGTGACCGACGTAACCGACGGCGTCCTGCACACCCTGTTCCACTCGGACCAGGGGGGTCATGAGCAAGTCGTGCTGTGCCAGGACCGGGCCAGCGGCCTCAAGGCCGTCATCGCCATCCACTCCACCGCTCTGGGCCCCGCTCTCGGCGGGACGCGTTTCTACCCGTACGCGAGCGAGGAGGAGGCCGTCGCCGACGCGCTGAACCTCTCGCGCGGGATGTCGTACAAGAACGCCATGGCCGGTCTCGACCACGGTGGCGGCAAGGCCGTCATCATCGGCGACCCCGAGCAGATCAAGAGCGAGGAGCTGCTGCTGGCCTACGGCCGGTTCGTGGCCTCGCTCGGCGGCCGTTACGTCACGGCCTGCGACGTCGGCACCTACGTCGCCGACATGGACGTCGTGGCCCGGGAGTGCCGCTGGACGACCGGCCGTTCGCCGGAGAACGGCGGCGCGGGCGACTCGTCGGTCCTGACCGCCTACGGCGTCTTCCAGGGCATGCGGGCGAGCGCGCAGCACCTGTGGGGCGACCCGACGCTGCGGGGCCGCCGGGTGGGCATCGCGGGCGTCGGCAAGGTGGGCCACCACCTCGTGGACCATCTGCGCCAGGACGGCGCCGAGGTCGTCATCACGGACGTGCGGGCGGACTCCGTGCGGCGGATCCTGGACAAGCACCCGACCGGGGTCACCGCCGTCGCCGACACCGAGGCGCTGATCCGTGTGGAGGGGCTGGACATCTACGCCCCCTGCGCGCTCGGCGGGGCACTGAACGACGCCTCCGTGCCCGTCCTCACGGCGAGGATCGTGTGCGGCGCCGCCAACAACCAGCTCGCGCACCCGGGCGTCGAGAAGGACCTCGCGGACCGCGGGATCCTGTACGCGCCCGACTACGTCGTGAACGCGGGCGGGGTCATCCAGGTCGCCGACGAGCTCCACGGTTTCGACTTCGACCGGTGCAAGGCGAAGGCCGCGAAGATCTTCGACACCACGCTGGCCATATTCGCACGTGCGAAGGAGGACGGGATTCCGCCGGCCGCCGCGGCCGACCGGATCGCCGAGCAGCGGATGGCGGAGGCGCGTCGCCGCGGCTGACGGAACTGACGGAACCAGCCATTCGGAACCCCTCGTTCCGGCTCGTTTCGCGCTTGTCAGGGACCCGCCGAGGGAAGACTTGGAGAGAACTCTCACTCCTGTCGGCGGGTCGGGCGCCAAGAAGAGGTTAAAATCGCGGTTGACCAGCGGGGACAGGGCACCTCGCGGGTTCTGGGCATAGGCGCGTCCTGCGGGCGACGTACCGTATGGGCGCGGGCTCAGGTACCGTGGAAGCCCTACGGACCGGTCTCTCCATGGAGAGTCCGTTCCAGATCATGAACGCGTGTCAAGACTCTGGGGCCACCGAGCCCCGTATCCGAGGGGGTCGAGCCATGGGGCGCGGCCGGGCAAAGGCCAAGCAGACGAAGGTCGCCCGCCAGCTGAAGTACAGCAGCGGCGGGACTGACCTCTCGCGCCTGGCCAATGAGCTGGGCGCTTCGACTTCGAGCCAGCCGCCGAATGGCGAGCCGTTCGAGGACGACGACGAGGAAGACGACCCGTACGCCCAGTACGCGGATCTCTACAACGACGACGATGAGGACGAGGACGACCAGTCCGGTCCCCAGTCCCAACGTCGCGGCGCTTGACGCAACAGCGTCCCTCGCGGTTTCCGCGATTTCTCGTAGCAGATTCCTGTTGGCGGACTTCTGCCGACAGATCTTCGCCGGCGGTTCTCCGTCGGCGGGTTCTGTCGGCAGAATTCTCATGACAAGCAGAATTCGCACAACAACCGCACTTCACCCGGTCCGGGGCGTCAGCGCCGGACCGGGTTCTGTGCTGCCCGAGGGCATCAGTTCGCGTAGTCGCCGATCAGGGCCGCGCCCGTCGGGTGCTCGCCGCGCTCGGTGATCTCACCGGCGATCCAGGCGTCCACGCCGCGGTCCCCGAGGGTGGCGAGCGCCGCGTCCGCCGATTCCTCCGGGACGATCGCGATCATGCCCACGCCCATGTTCAGCGTCTTCTCCAGCTCCAGCCGCTCGACCTCGCCGGTCCGGCCGACCAGGTCGAAGACCGGGGCCGGGGTCCAGGTCTCGCGGTCGACGATCGCGTGCAGGCCGTCCGGGATCACCCGGGCGAGGTTCGCCGCGAGCCCGCCGCCGGTGATGTGACTGAAGGCGTGCACCTCGGTGGTCCGGGTGAGTGCCAGACAGTCCAGCGAGTAGATCTTGGTGGGCTCCAGCAGCTCCTCGCCGAGCGTACGGCCGAACTCCTCGACGTGCTGGTCGAGGCTGAGGTTCGCCCGCTCGAAGAGGACGTGCCGGACGAGGGAGTACCCGTTCGAGTGAAGCCCGGAGGCCGCCATGGCGATCACCGCGTCACCCGTGCGGATACGATCCGCCCCGAGCAGCCGGTCGGCCTCGACCACGCCCGTACCGGCGCCCGCGACGTCGAAGTCGTCAGGACCCAGCAGACCCGGGTGTTCGGCCGTCTCGCCGCCCACCAGGGCGCAGCCCGCGAGGACGCAGCCCTCGGCGATGCCCTTCACGATGGCCGCGACACGCTCGGGGTGGACCTTGCCGACGCAGATGTAGTCGGTCATGAAGAGCGGCTCGGCGCCGCACACCACGATGTCGTCCATGACCATCGCGACCAGGTCGTGGCCGATGGAGTCGTACACGCCGAGCTGCCGGGCCAGGTCGACCTTGGTGCCCACACCGTCCGTGGCGGAGGCGAGCAGCGGACGCTCGTACCGCTTGAGGGCGGAGGCGTCGAAGAGGCCGGCGAAGCCGCCGAGGCCGCCGAGGACCTCGGGGCGCTGCGTCTTCTTCACCCACTCCTTCATCAGCTCCACGGCGCGGTCGCCGGCTTCGATGTCGACGCCGGCCGCCGCGTAGGAAGCACCGGAGGGGCTGCCCGTCGCCGGAGATGACTGATCAGAGACAGAAGACATTGCCTGGGATCTTTCGGTTGGGTGAAACGGGGCTCTGCGGCACTTACGGGCGACGGATGGCGTCAGCCGCGGCCGTGGCTGCGGGACCCGCGGCCAGCTCGGTCTCCAGGAGCTGCTTGCCGAGCAGTTCGGGGTCGGGAAGCTCCATCGGGTACTCACCGTCGAAGCAGGCCCGGCACAGGTTCGGCTTGTCGATGGTGGTGGCCTCGATCATGCCGTCGAGAGAGATGTACGAGAGGGAGTCGGCGCCGAGGGACGTGCCGATCTCCTCGATGGTCATGCCGTTGGCGATCAGCTCGGCGCGGGTCGCGAAGTCGATGCCGAAGAAGCAGGGCCACTTCACGGGCGGGGAGGAGATCCGGATGTGGACCTCGGCCGCGCCGGCCTCGCGGAGCATGCGCACCAGGGCGCGCTGGGTGTTGCCGCGGACGATCGAGTCGTCGACGACGACCAGCCGCTTCCCCTTGATGACTTCCTTCAGGGGGTTCAGTTTCAGGCGGATGCCCAGCTGCCGGATGGTCTGCGAGGGCTGGATGAAGGTCCGGCCGACGTACGCGTTCTTGACCAGACCCGCGCCGAACGGGATTCCGCTGGCCTCCGCGTAACCGATCGCGGCGGGCGTCCCGGACTCCGGAGTCGCTATCACCAGATCAGCCTCCGCGGGGGCTTCCTTGGCGAGCTTGCGGCCCATCTCGACACGGGACAGGTACACGTTCCGGCCGGCGATGTCCGTGTCCGGGCGGGCCAGGTACACGTACTCGAAGACACAGCCCTTGGGCTTCGCTTCCGCGAATCGCGAGGTGCGCAGGCCGTTCTCGTCGATGGCGACGAACTCGCCCGGCTCGATCTCGCGGACGTAGGCGGCACCGCAGATGTCGAGGGCGGCGGACTCGGAGGCCACCACCCAACCGCGCTCCAGCCGGCCGAGGACCAGCGGACGGATGCCCTGCGGGTCACGGGCCGCGTACAGAGTGTGCTCGTTCATGAAGACGAGGCTGAAGGCGCCCTTGACCTGCGGGAGGACCTTCGCGGAGGCCTCTTCCACGGTCAGTGGCTTGCCGTCGTCGTCGACCTGGGCCGCGAGCAGCGCGGTGAGCAGGTCGGTGTCGTTGGTGGCGGCCACCCGGGTGGTGCGGCCGTCCTGCTTGGGAAGGTCGGCGACCATCTCGGCGAGCTGCGCCGTGTTGACCAGGTTGCCGTTGTGGCCGAGCGCGATGGAGCCGTGCGCGGTGGCACGGAACGTCGGCTGGGCGTTCTCCCATACGGAGGCACCGGTGGTCGAGTAGCGGGCGTGACCGACCGCGATATGACCCTGGAGCGAACCGAGCGAGGTCTCGTCGAAGACCTGGGACACAAGGCCCATGTCCTTGAAGACGAGGATCTGAGAGCCGTTGCTGACCGCGATACCCGCGGATTCCTGGCCTCGATGCTGGAGGGCGTAGAGCCCGAAGTAAGTGAGCTTGGCGACCTCTTCACCGGGGGCCCAGACTCCGAAGACGCCGCAAGCGTCCTGGGGGCCTTTCTCGCCGGGGAGCAGATCATGATTGAGTCGACCGTCACCACGTGGCACGGGTCCGAGTGTAGGCGAGATCGACCACTGGTCCGAATTGGGGATACGGGGCCGCCGCGGCTCACTTGTCGGCGGTCGCGGTCACGTGCGTGCCGTTTGTGCTGGTCAGAGCGATACTACGGTGATCCAGCACGTAGTCGACCGTGCCGTCGAAGAGGCCCAGCAGGGCGTGCTCGGTGCTCATGAGTGAGGCGTCGCACACCATCCGGGTGGTCCTGGCTGCGCCGAGGGTGATATGTCCGTCGCGGACGGTGGCTTTCGCGGAGACGGTGTTGCAGCCGAGGCGGCCGGAAAGTGTCCCCCGGCGCCGGTCCAGGACGAAGTACGCCGCGGCTCCCGCGGGCACGGGCCGGGCGACGTCGCCGACGCCGACGGACGTGATGGTCCACTTGGTGCCGTGGAGCGGGACGTCCGCCTCCTCGGTGAGGTCGATCCGGTCGCCGTCGCGGGTGGTGAGGGTGAGTTCGTCGCCCTTGACCGCGGTGGTGAACGTGTCCCGGGCGACGACGCGGGCCAGGCTCCTCTCGAAGGCCATCGGGGTCTTCCCGCAGGCCATCTCCGTCATCCGGACGTCGCCGAAGTCGACGTGGTCGTCCTTGACGGTGGCGGTCGAACCGAATCCGTTGCAGCCGAGGTTGCCGCTGACACGGCCGTCCCGGTCGATCCGCAGGTAGGCGCCGCCGGGCGAGCGGGCGGTCCTCCCGTCGACGGTGAGGCTGTCGACGGTCCAGTGGACGCCGGTGACGCCGGTGGCGTGCGCCGCGGTGACGGACGACGCGCGCGTCCCGGCGGGGTCACCGCCCGGCGTCTCGGTGCCGCAGGCCACGGCGAGCGGAAGCAGGGTCAGGACGCTGAGGGTCAGTCGCTGCTTGTCCATGGCGATGGGACGGGGCGGGTGGGGTGGTCGGTTCCCTCCGGCCGGCCGCGCGGGCCCGTCGGTGTCGCGCCCGGATCGCCTCGCGGCGTACGCGCGGGCCGCTCCGGTGGCGCGGGCGCGGGTCAGCCCATGAGCGGCAGGAGCGAGGCGAGATCCGCCCGCTCCCCGCTCGCGCCGACCTTGGCCTCGTCCAGCGCCGTCCGCCAGTCCACGCGTCCCGTCGCGAGCCGGATCCAGGTCAGCGGGTCCGTCTCGACGACGTTCGGCGGCGTGCCCCGGGTGTGCCGGGGGCCCTCCACGCACTGCACGACGGCGTACGGCGGGATCCGCACCTCCGTCGACGCGCCGGGCGCCTTCACGGCGAGCGCGTCGGCCAGCAGCCGGGTGCAGCCGGCCAGGGCCTGGCGGTCGAAGGGGATGTCCGTCCCGGCGGCGCGGTTCAGGTCGTCGGTGTGCACGACGAGTTCCACCGTGCGGGTGACGAGGTAGTCGGTGAGGGTCATGGCGCCGGTGGGGGCCCCGGCCGCCCGGTCGGAGCCGGGCGTCCGGGGGAGCGTGGCGATCAGCCGGCCGTCGGGCGCGGTGGCCAGTCGCTCGGCGTACCGCTCCCCTGTGCGGGCGTAGAGCGCGTCGAGGTCGGGGTGGTCCGCTGCCAGGCGGCGCGTGCCGTCGGCGATGTCGGCCGCCCGCCCGGCGGTGGCGAACGGCCAGTCGAGCAGGGCGACCTCCCTGACGGCGGGTTCCGGCAGGTCGAGGTTCCGGCTGACGTTCTCCAGGGCCATCGTGATGTGGGCGGCCAGTTCCCGCACACTCCAGTCCCCGAGGCCCGAGGTCCGCGCCAGCCGCTCCTCGTCGAGGTCGCGTACGCCGTCGCGTACGTGCGCGAACTGCGCGAGCACCGCCGCGCGCGTCTTGACGGGGTCGTAGGTGCGGGTGCGTTTCCTGGCCGGAGGCATGATCCCCAGGGTAGGCGGTGGGCGCACGCCGACGCGTGCGAAGGCCCCGCCCGGAATTCCCTTCCCCGGGCGGGGCCTTGACGCACGTACGGCTCGCGGTGCTACGCGAGGAGCGCCGGGATCGTCCCCTCGTGCGCCGTGCGCAGCTCCGTCAGCGGGAGCGCGAACTCGCCCTGCACCTCGACCACCGCGGTCGCGTCGGACTCGGTCCCGTCCACGACACCGATACGGGTGACGGGCAGGCCCCGCGCACCGCACATGTCGTTGAAGCGGAGCTCCTCCGAGCGCGGGACGGCGACGACCGCGCGGCCCGCCGACTCCGAGAAGAGGAAGGTGAAGGCGTCGAGCCCGTCGGGCACGATCAGCCGTGCGCCCTTGCCGCCGAGCAGCGCCGATTCGACCACGGCCTGGATCAGACCGCCGTCGGACAGGTCGTGCGCGGCGTCGATCATGCCGTCGCGGGAGGCGGAGATGAGGATCTCGCCGAGCAGCCGCTCGCGCTCCAGGTCGACCCGCGGAGGCAGCCCGCCGAGGTGGTCGTGAATGACCTGCGACCAGGCCGAACCGCCGAATTCCTCACGGGTGTCGCCGAGCAGGTAGAGGAGCTGTCCCTCTTCCTGGAAGGCGACCGGCGTGCGGCGGGCGACGTCGTCGATGACGCCCAGCACGGCCACGACCGGGGTCGGGTGGATGGCGGCCTCGCCCGTCTGGTTGTAGAGCGAGACGTTGCCGCCGGTCACCGGGGTGCCCAGCTGCAGGCAGCCGTCGGCGAGACCGCGGACGGCCTCGGCGAACTGCCACATGACGGCCGGGTCCTCCGGCGAGCCGAAGTTCAGGCAGTCGGAGACGGCGAGCGGCTTCGCACCGGTCGTCGCGACGTTGCGGTAGGCCTCGGCGAGCGCGAGCTGCGCACCCGTGTACGGGTCGAGCTTCGCGTACCTGCCGTTGCCGTCCGTGGCGATGGCGACGCCGAGTCCGGTCTCCTCGTCGACGCGGATCATGCCCGAGTCCTCGGGCTGCGCCAGCACCGTGTTGCCCTGCACGAAGTGGTCGTACTGCGAGGTGATCCAGGACTTGGAGGCCTGGTTGGGGGAGCTCACGAGCTTGAGGACCTGGTCCTTGAGCTCCTCGCCGGTCGCCGGACGCGGCAGCTTGTTCGCGTCGTCGGCCTGGAGGGCGTCCTGCCACTCGGGGCGGGCGTAGGGGCGCTCGTAGACCGGGCCGTCGTGCGCGACCGTGCGCGGGTCTACGTCGACGATCTTGCCGCCGTGCCAGTAGATCTCCAGCCGGTCGCCGTCGGTGACCTCACCGATGACGGTGGCGATGACGTCCCACTTGTCGCAGATCTCCAGGAACCGGGCGACCTTCTCCGGTTCGACGACCGCGCACATGCGCTCCTGCGACTCGCTCATGAGGATTTCCTCGGGAGAGAGCGTCGAGTCCCGCAGGGGTACGTCGTCCAGGGTCACGCGCATGCCGCCGGAGCCGTTCGAGGCGAGCTCGGAGGTGGCGCAGGACAGTCCGGCCGCGCCGAGGTCCTGGATGCCGACGACCAGCTTCTCGGCGAAGGCCTCCAGGGTGCACTCGATGAGGAGCTTCTCCTGGAAGGGGTCGCCGACCTGGACGGCCGGGCGCTTCGAGGGCTTGGCGTCGTCGAAGGTCTCGGAGGCCAGGATGGAGGCGCCGCCGATGCCGTCGCCGCCGGTGCGGGCCCCGTAGAGGATGACCTTGTTGCCCGCGCCGGACGCCTTGGCGAGGTGGATGTCCTCGTGCCGCATGACGCCGATGGCACCCGCGTTGACGAGGGGGTTGCCCTGGTAGCAGGAGTCGAAGACGACCTCGCCGCCGATGTTCGGCAGGCCCAGGCAGTTGCCGTAGCCGCCGATGCCCGCGACGACGCCCGGCAGGACGCGCTTGGTGTCGGGGTGGTCGGCCGCGCCGAACCGCAGCGGGTCGACGACGGCGACCGGGCGGGCGCCCATCGCGATGATGTCGCGCACGATGCCGCCGACGCCGGTGGCCGCGCCCTGGTAGGGCTCGACGTACGACGGGTGGTTGTGCGACTCGACCTTGAAGGTGACGGCGTAGCCCTGGCCGACGTCGACGACACCGGCGTTCTCGCCGATGCCCACGAGGAGCGCGTCGGACTGCGGGGCCTTCTCGCCGAACTGGCGCAGGTGCACCTTCGAGGACTTGTACGAGCAGTGCTCGGACCACATCACGGAGTACATGGCCAGCTCGGCGCCGGTCGGGCGGCGGCCGAGGATCTCGACGACGCGCTCGTACTCGTCCTTCTTCAGGCCCAGTTCGGCCCAGGGCAGCTCGACGTCGGGGGTCGCGGCCGCGTTCTCGACCGTGTCCAGAGGCGTGCGGCTCATGCGGTGACCAGCTTCTTGAGGATCGAGGTGAAGAAGGGGAGGCCGTCGGTGCGGCCGGAGCCGACGAGGGGCTCGACGGCGTGCTCCGGGTGCGGCATCAGACCGACGACGTTGCCCGCCTCGTTCGTGATGCCGGCGATGTCGCGCTGCGAGCCGTTCGGGTTGACGTCCACGTAGCGGAACGCGACCCGGCCCTCCGCCTCCAGCATGTCGAGCGTGCGCTCGTCGGCGACGTACCGCCCGTCCATGTTCTTCAGCGGGATGTGGATCTCCTGGCCGGACGCGTAGTCGGCGGTCCAGGAGGTCTCCGCGTTCTCCACCCGCAGCTTCTGGTCACGGCAGATGAAGTGGAGGTGGTTGTTGCCGAGCATCGCGCCGGGGAGCAGGTGCGCCTCGGTGAGGACCTGGAAGCCGTTGCAGATGCCGAGAACCGGCATTCCGGCCTTGGCCTGCCCGATCACGGTCTCCATCACGGGCGAGAAGCGCGAGATGGCGCCGGCCCGCAGATAGTCCCCGTACGAGAAACCGCCGGGCAGCACCACGGCGTCGACCTGCTTGAGGTCCTTGTCCTTGTGCCAGAGGGCGACGGGTTCGGCGCCCGCGAGCCGGATGGCGCGCTGGGTGTCACGGTCGTCGAGGCTGCCCGGAAAAGTGACGACTCCAATACGAGCGGTCACTTTCCTGCCTCCACCTTCTCGTCCTCCACCTTCACGGTGAAGTCCTCGATCACGGTGTTGGCGAGGAAGGATTCCGCCAGTTCGTGGATGCGGGCGAGCGCGGCGTCGTCGACCGGTCCGTCCACTTCCAGTTCGAATCGCTTTCCCTGACGTACGTCGGAGACGCCTTCGAAACCGAGACGCGGCAGTGCACGCTGCACCGCCTGGCCCTGGGGGTCGAGGATCTCCGGCTTGAGCATGACGTCGACTACGACGCGTGCCACTGGCACTCCCGGTGTGTGGTGCTGAGCAGGTCCCTTCAGACTACCCGTACAAAATTTCTACCCGCGTAGATTTGTAGAATCCTACGTGACCCCGATCACGATCCCGCATCGACGCGGGGGCCTGCACGGAAAATCCTGGGAAAAACCGCAGAAGAACGGTGGGACCCCATTGCCTCCTGACACGCGGAAGGATTTAGTCGGGCTTCACAATGCAATGCCCGGCACTGTACAAAGGAATTGGCAATAGCCGATACTTTGCCCAATAACAGCCGGACAGTCGGCATCTCCCCGACAACTCCGTGACGTCCGCGCACGTCATGGGGTGTGATCGCAGAGGTGCCGCGCGAAGGGACCGATATTCGTGGCGCAGCGTGTCGTGGTCACTCTCTTCGACGACATCGACGGCTCGGAAGCGGCGGAAACGATCGCCTTCGGACTCGACGGCAAGTCGTACGAGATCGACCTCAATCCAACCAATGCCAAGAAACTGCGTAAGGTCCTCGCCCCCTACGTCGAGGCCGGCCGCAAGCAGTCGAAGTCCGGGAAGGCCTACACGCACACCGCGTTGACGCCCGACCCGGCCGCCGTCCGCGCCTGGGCACGCTCCAACAAGCTGGACGTGCCGCCGCGCGGCCGCATCCCGAAGAAGGTCTACGAGGCCTTCGCCGAAGCGCACTGAGGCCCGCGCTCGCCTCCGCTCCGGGGCGCCCCCACCGCCGGGGGCGCCCGCGAGGGGCCGTCAGCGGGCCTTGGCGTCAACCGACTTGCGCAGACCCCCAGGAGATCAGCTAGAGTCTGGAACACGCCGAGGGGCAAGGCCGAAAGGCCCGAACCCCGAGGAGTCACGCGGGTGTAGTTCAGTAGCAGAACATCCCCCTTCCAGGGGGAAGGCGCAGTGTGCAATTCCTGTCACCCGCTCTGCAGCCCTTACCGATCAGGTAAGGTGGTGCTCGCACCGATCGGTGAAAGCCGGTCGGGGGCAAATGCGGACGTAGCTCAGTTGGTAGAGCGCAACCTTGCCAAGGTTGAGGTCGCCAGTTCGAACCTGGTCGTCCGCTCCAGCAGGCAAAGGCCCCGGTCAGTCGACCGGGGCCTTTCTCGTATGCCCACGCTCGTATCCCGTCCCGCCCGCCTCTCCACCCCGCTCGTGGTCCGTCGCACCACTGACGCACGTGCCGAAGGCGTGTGTCGGTTGACCCCGGCGGGAACGCACCGGCACGCGGGCGTCTGACATTTGTCATGCGGAGTCATGACACCGCGCACTGCTGCCGCGTCCGGTCCCCGGGGACGCTGATTCCATGAACACGAACGAGCACGATGACGTGATTGAGGTCACCGATCTGCGGCGCGTGTACGGGGGAGATTTCGAAGCCGTGCGCGGAGTCACCTTCTCCGTGGGCCGCGGTGAGCTCTTCGCCCTGCTGGGAACGAACGGCGCGGGCAAGACCTCCACGGTCGAGCTGCTCGAAGGCCTCGCCCCGCCGGCCGGCGGACGCGTCCGGGTCCTCGGGCACGATCCCTACCAGGAGCGCGCCGCCGTCCGGCCCCGGATCGGCGTGATGCTGCAGGAAGGCGGCTTCCCCTCCGAACTGACGGTCGCGGAGACCGTACGGATGTGGGCGGGCTGCACCAGCGGAGCCCGGCCCACGGCCGAGGCACTGGACCTGGTGGGGCTCACCCGGCGGTCCCGCGTACGGGTGAAGCAGCTGTCCGGAGGCGAGAAGCGGCGCCTGGACCTGGCGCTCGCCCTCCTCGGCCGCCCCGAGGTCCTCTTCCTCGACGAACCGACGACCGGGCTGGACGCCGAAGGACGCCGGGAGACCTGGGAGTTGGTAAGGGAACTGCGCGAAACCGGCACGACCGTCCTGCTGACCACGCACTACCTCGAGGAGGCGGAGCAACTGGCCGACCGGCTCGCGGTCCTCCACGAAGGACGCATCGCGGCCTCCGGCACCCCCGCCGAGGTGACCGCGTCCCAGCCGTCCCGGATCTCCTTCGAACTGCCCGCCGGCTACTTCCCCGGGGACCTCCCACCGCTCGCCGCGCTCGGCGTGAGCGGCCACGAGACGGTGGGCCGCACCGTGAGGCTGCGTACCGCCGAACTCCAGCGGACCGCGACCGGGCTGCTGCTGTGGGCCCGGGACGAACAGGTCGAACTGCGGGCACTCGACGTGCGGTCGGCCTCACTGGAGGAGGCGTTCCTGCGGATCGCGCGGGACGCCGCCGGTGCCGACGCGGACTCCGGGGCCGGTTCCGGTGACCGTGCAACGGGGACGACGACGGAGAAGGAGGCCGTGGCATGAGCGCGACGACCGTGACCGGCCCCCGTACGGGCACCACCGCGGCGGGACGGATGGCGGCGCTGGCGCGCGCCGAGCTGACCCTCCTGAGCCGTACGAAGGCGACGCTCGCCGCCGCCGTGTTCGTGCCGCTGGCCCTGCCGTTCAGCCTGCGCTCGACCGTCGGCCAGATGGATCTGAAGGGCACCGGACTCTCGGCCGGCTCGGTCGTCCTGCCGTCCTCCGTCGGCTTCTCCCTCCTCTTCGCGGTCTACAGCTCGCTGGTGAGCGTGTACGCGGCACGCCGCGAGGAGCTCGTCCTCAAGCGGCTGCGCACCGGGGAGCCGCGGGACGCGGAGATCCTCGCGGGCGCGGCCCTGCCCTCGGTCGCGATCGGTCTCGTACAGTGCCTGGCCCTGACCGTCGCGTGTACCGCCCTGCTGGACGTCGGGGCACCCCAAGCCCCCCATCTCGCCGTCCTCGGCCTGCTCCTGGGCCTGGCCATGTGGCCTCCGCTCGCGGCCGTCACCGCGAGCCTCAGCAGGAGTGTGGAAGGCGCCCAGGTGGCCGCCATGCCCCTGATGCTGCTGTCCCTGCTCGGTTCGGGCACCTTCGTTCCCCTCCAGGTGATGCCCGGCGCGCTGGCCTCGGCCTGTGAACTGCTGCCCCTCACCCCGGTGATCACCCTGGTCCGCGGCGGCTGGACCGGCGGCCTGTCCGCGCACGACACCGTGGGCGCCGTCGGGACGGCGGTGGCCTGGATCGTGTTCGCGGTGTTTGCTGTACGGCGGTGGTTCCGCTGGGAGCCGCGGCGGTGACCACGGACCTGCGGAGGTCGGCATGAGCAGGCCGGGTGGCTGGTGGCGGGGCAAGAGCACGCCGGCGAAGGTCGAGACCTACACGCGGTGGTCGTTCCACTTCTTCGCCCTGATCGAGATCGCCACGATCGGACTGCCCCTGTTCGCGAACGTGCCCGACACGCTGTCCTGGTGCCTGTTCCCGCTGGTGTGCGGGCACTCCGCGCTCTGCGCGGTGACCGCGTCGAGGACGCTGGACTGGACCCGCGGCACCCGTGACCGCCCCCGGCGGATGCTGACCGCGCTGGCGGTCACCACCGCTCTGGTGGCCGTGGTCGCCCTCACCCTCTCGGGCACGGACTGGCGTCCGGCGACCGACGACGAGGTGCGCCTGGGCGCCTCGATGTTCGTCGGCGTCATCGCCTTCGGCACCGGGACTCTCGCCCTCGGCACGCGGGACCGACGCCGGATGGCGCACGTGGTGGTCGGCGCGACGGTGGGTGCCGGAGCGGCGTCGTTCCCGCTGGGCTTCCCCGGCCCCGCCACGCTGATCATCACCGGCACGGTCCTGCTCACCGCCGGATTCCTCGCCTTCACGGCCGCCTTCTCCGTCTGGCTGCTCAACGCCGTGTACGAACTCGACGCGGCCCGCGAGACCCGGGCCCGCCTCGCGGTCGCCGAGGAACGGCTGCGCTTCGGACGCGATCTGCACGACGTGATGGGCCGGAACCTCGCGGTGATCGCGCTGAAGAGCGAACTCGCCGTCCAGCTGGCCCGGCGCGGGCGGCCCGAGGCCGTGGACCAGATGACCGAGGTGCAGCGGATCGCCCGGGAATCCCAGCGCGAGGTGCGCGAGGTCGTACGCGGCTACCGCGAGGCCGACCTCACCGTCGAACTCGCGGGCGCCCAGGGTGTGCTGACGGCCGCCGGCATCGCCTGCGAGGTGACCGGTTCCGCGCCGGGACTTCCCGCGCGGGTTCAGTCGGCGCTCGGCTGGGTCGTACGGGAAGCGACCACGAACGTGCTGCGGCACGGGGACGCGCGGCGGTGCGGGGTCTCCCTGCGGGTGGCGGACGGGAAGGTCACCCTCACGGTGGAGAACGACGGGGTACCGGACACGGTCGCCGCCGGCCCCGGAGCGGGAAAAGGCTCCGGGCCGGGCGGGGGCACCGGGCTCGTGGGCCTGCGGGAGCGGCTGGCCCAACTGGACGGCACCTTGCTGGCCGGACCGGCCGACGGCGGCACGTTCCGTCTGACGGCCGAGATACCGATGCCGGAGCGGCCGATGGCGGAGCGGCCGGTGCCGCATCCGTCGGAGGCCGATCCCCTGCAGGCGGATCCGTCCGAGCCGTATCCGTCGGCGGTACCCGTGCCGCCTGGAGCGAACGAGGTCAGACCATGACGCACGTACCTTCCCCCTCACCCGCATCACCCGTACCGCCCGCACCACCCGCACCACCCGCACCACCCGTGCGTCTGCTGCTCGCCGACGACGAGCATCTGATCCGGGGAGCGCTCGCCGCGCTGCTGGCGCTGGAGGACGATCTCGTGGTGGTCGCCGAGGCGGCGACCGGACCCGAGGCGCTGGCGATGGCACGGGCGCACGCTCCCGACGTCGCCGTGCTCGATCTCCAGATGCCAGGGGCCGACGGTGTGAGCGTGGCCACATCGCTGCGCGCCGAACTGCCCGGCTGCCGGGTGCTGATCGTGACGAGTCACGGGCGGCCCGGCCATCTGAAGCGGGCGCTCGCGGCAGGTGTACGCGGCTTTGTCCCGAAGACGGTCAGCGCGCGACGGCTCGCCGAGATCATCCGCACCGTGCACGCGGGAAACCGTTACGTTGACCCGGAGTTGGCCGCCGACGCGATCTCCGCCGGGGACTCCCCGCTGACCGCGCGGGAGGCCGAGGTCCTCGAGTTCGCCGCCGACGGGGCGCCCGTCGCGGAGATCGCGGAGCGGGCCGCGCTGTCACAGGGGACGGTACGGAACTATCTGTCGTCCGCCGTCTCCAAACTCGGCGCGGAGAACCGCCACGCGGCGGTGCGTCTCGCACGGCAGCGAGGTTGGGTATAGTTGCTCTCGCACCACAGCGCGTGCGGACGTAGCTCAGTTGGTAGAGCGCAACCTTGCCAAGGTTGAGGTCGCCAGTTCGAACCTGGTCGTCCGCTCCAGTGAAGAAGCCCCCGGCCTCAGGCCGGGGGCTTCTTCGTGTGCTCGTCGGCGCCTTCAGCTCCAGCTGGTACCGGTCAGCCGCTCGAACGCCTCGATGTACTTGGCGCTGGTCGCCTCCACGACATGCGCCGGGAGCGCGGGCGGCGGCTGTTCGCTCCTGCGGTCCCAGCCCGACTCGCCGGACGTCAGCCAGTCGCGGACGAACTGCTTGTCGAAGGACGGCTGGGCACGGCCCGGCTCCCACGCGTCGGCCGGCCAGAAACGGGACGAGTCCGGGGTCAGCACCTCGTCGGCCAGGACGAGGGTCCCGTCCTCGTAGCCGAACTCGAACTTGGTGTCGGCGAGGATGATCCCGCGTTCACGCGCGATGTCGCGGGCGCGGCCGTAGACGGCGAGGGTCGTCTGGCGCAGCCGGGCCGCGGCCTCGGCGCCCACCTGGCGGGCGACCTCCTCGTAGGAGACGTTCTCGTCGTGCTCACCGACCTCGGCCTTGGCGGCGGGCGTGAAGATCGGCGCGGGGAGTTCCGAGCCGTCGACGAGCCCCTCCGGGAGGGCGAGACCGCAGACCGTGCGGGAGGCCTCGTACTCCACCAGTCCGGAACCGGTGAGGTAACCGCGTGCGACGCACTCGACCGGGACCATCCGCAGCGACTTGCAGATCAGGGTGCGGCCGGCCCAGTCGGCGGGGGCACCGGGCGGGAGTTCGGTGCTCAGGACGTGATGAGGGACCAGGTCGGCGAGCTTGTCGAACCACCACAGGGAGAGCTGGGTGAGGACCCGGCCCTTGTCGGGGATCTCGGTGGGCAGCACCCAGTCGTAGGCGGAAAGTCGGTCACTGGCGATCATCACGAGGTCGCCCGCCTCGTTCCGGTACAGGTCGCGCACCTTGCCGGTGTGCAGGTGCACCAGACCCGGAACCTGGAGGGGCTCGGGCTTTTCGACGAATCCGGACACGGTTCCTCCCCGTATTTCTGTCCAAGTGGCTCGATTCTCCCGTATGCGGGGAGCGGCTCCGGCCACGGGGTGCCCGGACGGGCGCGGGGAGGTACCGCACGGGGTGCGCGGCGGGTGCGCGCCGAGCCGCCTGCTCAGTCGCGTTTGCAGATGCGGTCGAGCAGGTTGGCCGTGGCCCGCTGGACACGGGTGTCGACGTGGCCCGGCCGGTCCAGGGCCGGGGACCAGGCGAACGTCCCGGATGCGAAGACCAGCGCGCCGGAGGGCGCCCGGTAGAGGGAGGTCTCCTGGTGGCGGACGGCGCCCTCGCTGTCCCGGTACGGGGAGTGGGCGAGAAGGATGCGGCCGTGGTGCTCCGGCAGCGGGGCCCGGGGGAAGTAGCGGTCGGCCTCGCCCGCGACCATGCCCTCGAGTTCGTCGCCCTCGTGCGCGCCGGTGGCGTCCCACAGCCAGTGGTCGGAGTTGCGCACGACCAGGGGGTGGGGGTCGGGGACCCGGCCCGCGTACTGGATGCCGATGAGCTGCTGCTCGGGCCGGTCGATCTCCCGCCACAGCGACGGCTTTCCGGGGCCCCTGCGTTTGCGGCAGGTCAGCAGACGGTCCGCGACACCGGACGGTGAGGGACCCAACTCGACCTGCCAGTACATGGTGTTGGCGGAGAGGAAGACCAGCGAGGTGCCGTGTGCGCTGGCGAGTTCCGCGGTGCGGCGCATGGCCGGCGACCAGTATTCGTCGTGGCCCGGGAAGACCAGGCCGCGGTATCGGGTGGGGTCGACGCGGCCGGCGTGCAGGTCGCGGGCGTCGGCGTAGGCGAGGTCGTAGCCGTAGCGCTCGGCCCAGCGGATGAAGTCGTAGGCGTGGCCGACGTGCAGGGGGAGGCCCGCGCCGGCGTACGGGCGGTCGAAGGAGACCGTCGTCGCCGCGTCCGCCTCGCCGAGGAGCCGGCCGCTCTCGTCCCACGCGTGATACAGGCTGGCGCCCGTTCGGCCGTCCTCCGGGTAGAGGTTGTACGCCTGCCAGGTGACGTCCGGGAGCAGGAGCAGCAGGTCGGCGGGGTGGTTGTCGCGGACCGTGAAGGGGACGTGGGAGCGGTAGCCGTCGGCGGTGGTCAGTACGGCCACGTACGCGCCGATGTTCCAGTAGCTCGGGATCTGCAGGCGCCAGGACAGCCACCAGTGGTGGCAGGAAACGGTTCTGTCGGCGGTGAGCGGCGGGGGCTGGACGATCCCGGAGAGGCGGGGGCTGGTGGTGATCTTGCTGGCGCCGTCGCCTCCGTAGTGCCCGATGCGGTAGATGTCGACGCTGAATTCCTGCGGCGGGTCGACGGTGACGTGGAAGTCGATGGCCTCGCCCGGGGCGGCCGCGCCGTTGGAGGCGAAGCCCTTGATCTGCCGGTGCACGTCGTCCGCGGAGCGGGGACCGCCGATCCTGGGCTGCGGAATGGCACCCTTCACCGGCTTCGAGGCGTCCCGCAGGAGGGTGGCGCCCGGAGCGTGGTCGATGTACCAGGGGACGACGTGCCCGGTGTCGTCGAAGTACTGCTCGTCGCCGCGGAGCCAGGGAACGGGCCCCTGTCCGAAGGGGTCCGTCACGGCGTGCGCGAGAGCTCCCGACTCCCAGCGGCGGATCTGCTCCGATCCCATGCCTGCTCCCCTCCCTCGGTGCCCCCGTCGGTTCTGTAAGTCCCTGTTCTGCGCGCGAGCCTCTGCCCTGCGCGCGATCGGTCCCAGCACATCACATTACGCACGCACTCCGTCACCGTTCGTCGCGAATTGACGTGAACGGAACGGAGGAATCCGGACCCGGGCGGAAGAATCCGGACCGGGGTGAATGGGAAGGGTCCCACCCACCCCGCGCCGGGCCCGGTACTCGGCTCGGCACCGGCGCGTCGCCGTCGTGCTCAGACCAGCCGGACCGGCTTCTCCGGGCGGACCCCGAGGCGGCGGAGCCAGTCCCGGAGAGGAGCCGGGTCCCCGTCCTCGACCAGGGTCAGGACGCGCGGGCCGAGATCCGCGGCGCGCTCGCCGCCGACCAGGAGGGACGGTCCGTCGAGCCAGTCGAGCCCCGGCGCCGCGCCCGCGGTGTCCATCGCGGCGCAGCAGACCATCGCGGTGACGTGGTCGGCCAGCAGCTCGCGTCCGGTGCGCGGCGGCTGGAGCGGGAAGAGCGGCAGCATCCCGTCCTCCCAGAACGCCAGGTCGGGACCCGGCTGCTCCGCGCCGCCACTCGGTACGAAGACCGGCACCGACGCCTCGTCCCGGGCCAGCTCCGCGCTGAGCCCGGCCGCGAGCGCCGCCGTCCGTTCGCTGCCGAGGCCCAGGGCGCCGTCGTCCTCGTCGGCGCCCATCCGTTCGTACGCTCCGCACCGCTTGGCGACGAAGGGGACGGGATCCGGCTCCGGGGCCGCCCCGGAGGCGGCGCGTGTACCGGCGCCGGTGGCTGTGTCGGCGCCGGCTTCGGTTTCGGTCGGCGGCGCGGTCAGATGGTCCAGGACGCGTGCCAGTGTCGGGCCGCCACGGTCGGGCACCGTCGGGTCCGGGGAGTGGCGGACGCCCAGCGCGTCCAGGACCCGGTGCAGGCGGGCCGCGTCGGCCCGCCAGGTCCGGTCGACGACCTCGTCCGGGTACTCCTGCCAGTCCACCGGAGCCCAGTCGGGCCCGGTCTCCGCGGGCCCGCCGTGGAAGAGCCGGGCGGCGAGCAGCGAGGCCGCCTCGTCCACCGTGCCGGGCTCTTCGAGCAGGTCGCAGGCGGGGCGCTCACCGAGGCGCGAGGTGAAGCCCTCGGCCAGCCGGTCGCGGCGGGAGAGCTCGGTGAGGGCCGCGACGACCCCCGCGTCCAGCCGGGACGGCCAGCGGCCCATCCGCCAGGCGGGCAGCGCGACCCGGTTCAGCAGCCGGTCCCAGCCCGCGTAGGCCAGGCCCACCTGTTCCTGGGCGACGATCCGCAGACCGTAGTCCACGGCCTGCGCGCGCTCGGCCGCGGCGGCCGCCACTCCCCGCTCCATCTCGGCCGCGTGCCCCCGGCAGCTGCGCAGCAGCAGGCGGGTCACCCAGCCGACACCGGTCAGCACCGTGCGGACCACCGGGCCGTGGGCGGGCGCCGAGGTCACGGCCACGGCCGCGTCCAGCCCCCGTACGAAACGGCGGGCGGCGGCTATGTCGGGGTGCGCGGAGGGACCCGTACCGGCGACGACCGGGGCGAGGACCGCGCGCAGCTCGCCGACGCGCATCCACCACAGGAAGGGCGAGCCGATGACGAGGACCGGAGCGGCGGAGGCCCGGCGGACGTGCGCCGAGGACCCTCGGACACCCGCTATCTCGTCCCTGGCCTCGGTCGGCGGGGGGCCGTGCGCGGGGTGCGTACGGTCCTCCAGCCAGCTGTCGCAGTCCGGGGTGAGCGCTATCGCGGAGGGGGGCGGGACGTCGAGGCGGTCGGCCAGGTCCCGGACCATGCGGTACAGGTCGGGGGCGGACTCCTCCGCGATCGGGACCGTGGGGCTCACGGCGGGCCGGGCGCGGGCGACCACGAGGGCGATACCCGCGGCCGCGAGGAGGACGAGGCCGGCGAGGACCGTCACGACCCAGCATGTGACGGGCCAGGGTCCGCCGGTGATGTGACCGGTCGAGCCGCCGACCAGCAGCACGACGGCGACAGCCGCGGGCAGCAGGGCTACGGCCAGCGCCCGGCTGCGGATCCGCAGCACGGCGAGAGCCCGGGAACGCGCGGCCTGCGCGCCCACCTCCACACCCATACCGGTCACGACCGGAGGTCACCCCCTACTGTCCGCTCGTACGGGGCTGTTCTACAGCCCGCGCCCGCGGATGCCCTGGCTTTGCTCACTCCCCCACTGTGGCACCCGCCACCGACATCGCAATGCCGGTGGGCCAAGTGCCGGAATGCTTTCGCCGCACCCTAGTTGGGGCCTCGGTCCCCGTCAGGCGGTTGGGGCATCGCTCACTCGATGGAATGGCTTTGGGGAAAGGTGGATGACCGTGGGCAATGATCAGGCCCCGGATTCCGTACAGAATCCGGGGCCCGGGGGCAGGTCGTGGACCGGGTTCTACGCCGTCGCCGCGGCTCCCGCCGAGGAGTCCGCCGCGGCCTTCGCGGCGATGTCCGTGCGGTGCTGGGAACCGTCGAGGCCGATACGGGCGACCGCCGTGTACGCGCGGGCACGCGCCTCGGTGAGGCCGGTGCCGGTCGCCGTGACGGACAGCACGCGGCCCCCGGCGCTCACGACCGCGTCACCGTCGTGCTTCGTCCCGGCGTGCAGGACGTACGCGTGCGGGGCGTCCTGGGCCGCCACCTCGTCGAGCCCGGTGATGGGATCGCCGGTTCGCGGGGTGTCCGGGTAGTTGTGCGAGGCCACGACCACGGTGACCGCCGCGTCGTCGCTCCAGCGCAGCGGCGGCAGGTCGATGAGGGTGCCGTCGGCGGCGGCGAGCAGGACGCCGGCCAGCGGGGTCCTCAGACGGGCGAGGACCACCTGTGTCTCGGGGTCGCCGAAGCGGGCGTTGAACTCGATCACCCGTACGCCGCGGCTGGTGATCGCCAGGCCCGCGTAGAGAAGGCCGGAGAACGGGGTGCCGCGGCGGCGCAGTTCGTCGACGGTGGGCTGGAGAACGGTCTCCATGACCTCCTCCACGAGCTTGGGGTCCGCCCACGGGAGGGGCGAGTACGCGCCCATGCCGCCGGTGTTCGGGCCCTGGTCGCCGTCGAGCGCGCGCTTGAAGTCCTGGGCGGGCTGCAGCGGGACGACCGTCACGCCGTCGGTGATCGCGAAGAGGGAGACCTCGGGGCCGTCGAGGAACTCCTCGATGACGACGCGTTCGCAGGCGTTTGCGTGCTCCCGGGCCTTCGCGAGGTCGTCGGTCACCACGACGCCCTTGCCCGCCGCGAGGCCGTCGTCCTTCACCACGTAGGGGGCACCGAAGGCGTCCAGCGCCTCTTCGACCTCTTCGGGGGTCGTGCAGACGTAGGAGCGGGCGGTCGGAACGCCCGCTCTGGCCATCACGTCCTTGGCGAAGGCCTTGGAGCCCTCCAGCTGCGCGGCCTCCTCGGAGGGGCCGAAGCAGGGGATGCCCGCGGCGCGCACGGCATCGGCGACCCCGGCGACGAGCGGTGCCTCCGGGCCCACGACGACCAGCTCGGCACCGAGCTCCGTGGCCAGCGCGGCCACCGCGGCGCCGTCGAGCGCGTCGACCGCGCGCAGCTCGGCCACGTCCGCGATGCCTGCGTTCCCGGGGGCGCAGTGCAGGGCGGTGACGGCGGGATCGAGGGACAGGGAACGGCACAGGGCGTGTTCGCGGGCGCCGCCGCCGATGACAAGGACCTTCACGGGGTCAGCCTAACCGCCGGAGGCGAGTGCCTTTGTGGGGGCTTCCGAAGCGGGGGGCCGGCGGAGTTGGTGGGATCCTCCAAGCGGCTTGGGGTGCAGGTTGCTCGGGCGCCGGTTCCTCAGGGCCGGTTCCTCCGGGCCGGTTCCTCCGGGCCGGTTCCTCCGGCACCCACCGGTTCCTCAGGCGCCGGAGGCCCGGACTACTCGTTCGAGAACTCCTCGACCACCGTCGCGCCCAGTTCGCGGACGATCAGGTCGTGGCCCGAGAGGGCGGACTCGTCGAGGTCGGGGTCGTCGTCCTCGGGAATGTCGTCCTCGGGGGCCACGGGGGGCGGCGGCTCGGGCGCGGGAGGTCCGCCGGGTCTCGACGCGGGCGCGGACGGTCCCTGGCCCGCGGACGCCCCCTGCGGCGCGGCGGGGCGCGAAGCCGGGGCCGGCGACTGCGGGGCCGCGGGACGCGGTGCGGCCGGCGCCCCGCCGTATCCGGCACCGCCACCGCCACCGCCGTACCCGCCACCGCCGCCGTATCCGCCGCCCGCACCGCCACCGCCGCCGAACCCGGGGCCGGGTGCCGTCATCGGTGGCGGTGCCGAGCCGCCCGAGGTGTCGACGATCGCCTCGATCTTCCACTGGATGTTGAACTGCTCGGCCAGAGCCTGCTTGAGAACGTCCTCGCTGCCGCTGCTCGCGAAGTTGTCCCGCGCGCCCGCGTTGACGAAGCCGATCTGCAGCGTCGTGCCGTCGTACCCGGTCACCTGGGCGTTCTGGCTGAGCAGGATCCAGGTGAAGCGGCGGCGGTTCTTGACCGCCTCCAGGATGTTCGGCCACAGCACGCGCGGGTCGGGGCCGCCGGCGGCGGGCGCCTGCACCGGTGCGGCGGCGGGTGCCGCCGGGGTGGCGGGGGTGGCGGGAGCCGAAGGCGTCCGGGGTGCCGCGGGCGCGGCCGGGGCCTGCCCGCCGCCCGCGGAAGCCGGCGTCGGCCAGCCGCCGGGCCGCCTGCCGCTGCCGGCGGCCGTCGCGGCGGGCCACGCACCGGGCGCGGGCTCCGACGGGGGAGCCGGCGCGGCGGCCGGAGCCGGCGCGGGCTCGGCCGCCTGGGCGAGGGCCGTCGGTACGGGGGCCGGGAGCGCCGGGGACGCGGCGGCGGGTGCGGCCGGGGCGGGAGCACCCACACCCTGCACCGGAGCACCGGCACCAGCACCAGCACCAGCACCAGCACCAGCGGTGTCGTACCCCCCGTACCCCTCGGCGCCGGCGCCACCGGGACCCTGCGCCCGTACGGCGGCCCGTGCCGCGGCGGGTCCGCCGCCCGGCGGGACCCCGGGGCCACCGGGGGCCGGAGCCGCCGCGGCCGCTCCGTGCACTTCGGGACCGGGCACGTATCCCATGGCCGGGGCGCCACCACCGCCGGAGAAGTTCACCCCGCGCTCGATACGGTCCAGCCGGGCCATGAGGGCCCGCTCGTCCCCGTAGGCGGCGGGCAGGAGCACGCGCGCGCAGATGAGTTCGAGCTGGAGCCGCGGCGAGGTGGCGCCGCGCATCTCCGTCAGCCCCTCGTTGACGAGATCGGCGGCGCGGCTGAGCTCGGCGGCGCCGAAGACTCCGGCCTGGGCCTGCATACGCTCCACCACATCGGACGGCGCGTCGATGAGTCCCTTCTCGGCGGCGTCGGGCACGGCCGCCAGGATCACCAGGTCACGCAGCCGCTCCAGCAGGTCGGCGACGAACCGCCGCGGATCGTTGCCCCCTTCGATCACGCGGTCCACGACCTCGAAGGCCGCGGCGCCGTCCCCCGAGGCGAATGCCTCGACCGTCGAGTCGAGCAGCGACCCGTCCGTGTAGCCCAGGAGCGAGGTGGCCATGGCGTATGTCACACCGGCGTCGGCCGCTCCCGCGAGGAGCTGGTCCATGACGGACATGGAGTCACGCACGGACCCCGCGCCGGAGCGCACGACCAGCGGCAGCACGCCGTCCTCGATGGGAATGCCCTCGCGCCCGCAGACCTCTCCGAGGTACTCGCGCAGGGTCCCCGGGGGGACCAGCCGGAACGGGTAGTGGTGCGTACGGGACCGGATCGTCCCGATGACCTTCTCGGGCTCGGTGGTGGCGAAGATGAACTTGAGGTGCTCCGGCGGCTCCTCGACGACCTTCAGCAGCGCGTTGAATCCCGCCGGCGTGACCATGTGGGCCTCGTCGATGATGTAGATCTTGTAGCGGCTGCTCGCGGGGCCGAAGAACGCCTTCTCTCGCAGGTCACGGGCGTCGTCGACGCCACCGTGCGAAGCGGCGTCGATCTCGATGACGTCGATGGATCCCGGGCCGTTGCGTGCGAGGTCCCGACAGGACTGGCACTCCCCGCAGGGCGTCGGCGTGGGTCCCTGCTCGCAGTTGAGACACCTGGCCAGGATGCGCGCGCTGGTGGTCTTGCCGCACCCGCGCGGACCGCTGAACAGGTACGCGTGATTGACCCGGTTGTTCCGCAGCGCCTGCTGCAACGGGTCGGTGACATGCTCCTGCCCGATGACCTCGGCGAACGACTCCGGGCGATAGCGGCGGTACAGCGCGAGAGACGACACACATACGAGGTTATAGGCGCCCACTGACAACAAGGACCGCCCGCGATGACAGTGCGATGACGACGGACGGCGACGGGGACGGCTCACTCTCACATCCCCGGCAGACGCAAGCGCCCCCCACGCACCCGCCAGAGCCGACCTACCCTTGCTGCCTTCCGGCCCTGGGGGAGTTCAGTCAGATAGCGCCACGTGAGGGGCTGCGCTCACAGTACCCGATCCCGGCGGGGGGAACGAGTTCGCGAGCACTCCTCAACGTCTTGTATTGTTTGCCGCGGAGGATTCGCCTAGAGGCCTAGGGCGCACGCTTGGAAAGCGTGTTGGGGGCAACCCCTCACGAGTTCGAATCTCGTATCCTCCGCCAGTGCCTCACCGGGCACGACTCGAAGGGCCCCACCGCGAGGTGGGGCCCTTCGACGTTGTCCTAAGCCCGGATGTCCGGACCGGCGCCGGGCTCACTTGTCATGCGGCCCGTTCAGGACGTGGGACCGCTGACCTCCCCCTCTTGTTGCACTGCCGCGTCGTCCGGCTCGGGGCGAACCGCGTCGTCGAGTCGCCGCCGCCTCCGGAGACCGGACCGCGCACACCCTCAGCCGCCGCGCACTCGCCCCGCCCTGCCCTGCCCTGCCCGAAGGGAGGGAAAGATGGTATCGGGCAAGATACTATCTTCATCGATACCATCTTCGGCGGGAGGCTTACCGTGCGTCGCTTCATCGGACGGGACCACGAGCTGAACGTGCTCAGCAACGAATTGCGGGCGGTTCATGACGCCGTCGGGTCGGCGAAACCGGGCCGGTGCGTCCTCGTGCGCGGTCGGCGGCGGGTCGGCAAGTCCAGCCTCGTCGAGGAATTTCTCCGGCGCGCGGAGACGCCGTCCCTCTTCTTCACCGCAGCGGGCGGCACGGCGGACGACGAGCTGACGGAGTTGCTCGACGCCGTCGCCCGATCAACCCTCCCGGAGCGGCAACTGTTCTCGGAGGAGACCCCGGGGCAGTGGAATGCCGCGTTCAGGCTGCTTGCGGAGATCCTGCCCGACGACAGTCCGAGCGTGGTCGTCATCGATGAGGTTCCGTATCTCATGGACCGCCTCGACGCATTCGAGGGCATGCTCCAGCGGGCATGGGACCGCCTGCTCAGCCGCAAGCCCGTACTCCTCCTCCTGGTCGGATCCGACCTGTCGATGATGGAGGCGCTGAACAGCTACGACCGCCCCTTCCACCAGCGCGGCCGGGAAATGGTCGTGGGGCCGCTGAACGCGGCCGACATCGGGGAGATGCTCGGCCTTCCGTCGGCGGCCGCCTTCGATGCCGCGCTGATCACGGGCGGTCTCCCGCTGATCTGTGCGGAGTGGCGGCCCGGAGCGGATGTCTGGGAATTTCTCCGCGACTCACTCGACAACCCGATCTCGGCGCTGCTGGTCTCCGCCGAACGCTCACTGGCCGCGGAGTTCCCACCGCAGGCGATGAGCGGGGAAGTCCTGCGGGCCATCGGAAGCGGGGAGCGAACCTTCACCAACATCGCGCGCGCCGCCGGCGGCATCGCCCACACCACCCTCACCCGAGCCACGGATGTCCTGACCCGGAAACGGGTGGTGGCAGCCGAACTGCCCCTCTCCCTGCGGCCGTCGAAGGAACGCCGCTACCGAGTGGCAGACCCCTACCTGCGGTTCTGGCTCGCGTTTCTGGATCCGCACATGGCGGAGATCGAGCGGATGCGAGGAGATCTCACTCTGGGCCGGATCAAGGAACGGTGGACGAGCTGGCGGGGCCGCGCGATCGAGCCCCTCGTCCGGGAATCCCTCGCCCGCCTCCTGCCGGACGGGCTCCTGCCCGCCACCGCGGCGATCGGCGGGTACTGGACCCGGAGCAACGACGTCGAAATCGACCTGGTGGGCGCCGACAGGCAGCCTGTGGCCAAGCAGTTGCTCTTCCTCGGCTCGGTCAAGTGGCTGGAGAACTCCGCGTTCGACAGCCACGACCTCGCCGCGCTGCAGAAGCACCGGGCGGCGATCACCGACGAGCCGCTACCGCTCGTGGCGGTCTCCCGCAGCGGGACCAGTTGTTCCGGCCTGCAGGCGGCGTACGGCCCCGAGGAACTGCTCGCCGCCTGGCGCCGACCGTGAACAGGCACGAACCCCGAGCGACAGGAGTCGCGGCGATCGCCGACGGCAGCCCTGATCCGATCGATCAGCCGACCGGCCTGCTTCGCATCTCGTATCCTCCGCAATGCCCTGTCACCACTCGTTCCGGAACGCCGGGGACCCCGACGGCCCGTACGACCATCCCTTGACCGATCGCAGGCACGGTCATGACCACCCATTCATCGCGTCTTCACCTGTGGTGAAGCGTCTTTGACAGGATTCTCAACGGGCTTGTGGACGTTGGGGGTTTCGAGCTTCCGGGCTCGCTCGCCGACCCAGCGGATCCACATCGCCTCCCCCATCGACCGAAAAGGACACGAGTGTTCCCCTCCCGTCACACCGGCAGAGCGGCACGCCTCATGGGCACCCTGGGCGCCGCGGCCGCACTTTCCCTCGGTATCGCCGGCACGGCGTCGGCGTGCAGTATCCGCGACTTCTCGGCAGCGGCCGTCTGCGACGCGAGCGGCAACGGTGTCATCCGCGTCACCGACAAGGACGCGTCCGGCACCCCGGCCACCGTCAAGCTGTACCTGCAGCTCAACATGCCCGGCGGTGAAAGGCTCGTCGACACGAAGACGATCGAGCACCCGACCGCGCAGGGCGTATCCGTCGATCTCGTTCCCGGGAGCTGGGCCCCGGGACACGCCTTTCGGGTTCACGTCACGGCAAGCGACAAGGTCGACGACGACATCCAGCCGATGACCGTCATACCCGATGAAACCTGCGCGCCCTCCACCCCTTCCTCCTCGGCGCCCGCCACTTCGCCCGCGCATCCCTCCTCGCCGTCCTCCGCCACCCCGACCACGACACCGAGCCCGGCACAGAGCAGCAGCGCGGCCGCCGCACCCGGTGCGAGCAGCGCCCCGACCCCCGCGGGCGGCAGCAGCCACCTCGCCGAGACCGGCGCGGGCAACGGCACCACCGTGATCGCCGGCACCGCCGCGGCCCTGGTCGTGACCGGCGGCGGCATGGTCGTCGCGCTGCGCCGCCGAGCGGCACACCGCTCCTGACACCGACAGTGGACCGGCGGAGCCGGAACCCGCGTCGGGGCAACCCCTCACAAGAGCTCGAATCTCGTCTCCTCCGCCGGTGCCTCACCGGGCACGACTCGAAGGGCCCCACCGTTCGCGGCGGGGCCCCCGCGCCTCCCGCCCCTGAGCACTGCGAGCTGTTCTCCTGGGCACCGGTCGACGACCGCGCCTACGACCGCGCCTGGGAGGTCCAGGACGCACTGACCTCGCGAGGCCGGCATCGCAGCGCCGGAGCCGTCGATCTGGTCGTTGCCGCCACGGCGGAGCTCCAGGGTCTGACCCTGCCGCACCGTGACCAGGCTTTCGAGTGCATTGCGGCGGTCACCGGTCAGGCACTTCAGTTGTTCGGGCCGGTCACTGGCAAGCGACCGGCTCCGGTCTCCACCGGGTTCCGGTTAACCGTTGTCCGCCGAAGTCCGCGATCTCCGCAGGCCGCCCCTTCGCCCCCGGTCAGGACCTTCCCGAACGTACGGGAACCGTGGAATTCCGCGTTGCGGCTCCCTGCATCCCTAGCCGGGCGTTCCAGAGGCGAGGTCCGGCACTTCAGTACGTAGCCACCGCCCGAGCGCGGAGAAGTCCCCGTCCGTGAGGCCCTCGGCAGGATCGACACGGTGGAGCAGTGCGGGTTCCCGGTGCTGCGCGGCGACCCACAGTCGGTCCACGGCGTCGATCTCGTCGTCGACCCAGATGAAGGGGCGGTGGCCGGCCCACTCCACGAGGGGGCGCGTCTTCCAGTGCAGGCCGCGCGGGCCGTCGGCCGCGGAGACCTCGGGCCACTCCACCACCGGCAGCCTGGGCAGCCCGATCCGCGGGGCGACGCACTCGTTGGCCTCCTCCATCCATGTCGAGGCCCACACCAGTTCGCACCCGAGCTCCATCAGACGCGGCCCGACCGCGCGGTCGAGCCGTCCGAGCAACGGGTTTCCCACGTCGGGGAACACTCCGGAGCGGGAAGCGGGTGCCTGAAACCGACCGGGCGCCGGTCCGAAGGGGATGAGCGGTCCGTCGACGTCGAGGAAGAGGATGGGGCGCTCCACCGAGTGGGTCACGGCGGCACGATAGCCCCGCGTCGCGATGATTTCCGCCGCCGCACTACGCTCTCCGTCACGTCGCACCCCGCCGGCGGCTACGACCTGCTGAAACTCTTCGAGACGTCGCCGGCCAACGCCCGGCCCGCGCCCCAGAGCCAGATCCGCACCGAGCTGACCAAGCTGGCGGACGCCGGCCTGATCTCGGTGGCGGCCGAGGGTCCCCGGGGCCGCAAGGGAACACCCTCACCGCCCAGGGATCGAGCGGGCCGACGAGGGTCACCAGGGTCTGCGTCAGCTGGAGGAGTCCATCGACTGGACCGACGACAACCTCGCGGTCTACGGCCGGATCGCTCTGGAATACGGCCTGCGGCTCCACACCATGCACCGCGAGTGGGCCGAGTGGGCGTCCGGCCGGATCACCTGACAGCCGGTCGGCCGAAGGGAGTTCAGGGGAGACTCCCCCGGAGGAGTCCCGCGGAGGATTTCCCCCGCGAACTTCCAGGAGGAACCCGCCTCCCGTCAACTCCCTGCCCCGCGAGCGCATCCGCGGTGCCCCTCGGCGGCGAAAGAGCCCGAGCACGTATGTGCTCGCGTCCGTCCCGACCACGAGAACGGCCCGCTCACTCAGCCATGTACGACGAGAACACGCGCCAACTGTCCGTGACCTGGCCGCCGGGGGCGCCTCGATGAAGGAGATCGTCCGCGGCTACTGGTGCGAGTGCCGGACCGAGGACCTCGCCGGGGGCGGTCCGCCGGCGCTGCTCGCGTCGATGGACGCGTACTCGGCCGCACAGGCCGACCGGTGGATAGCGGTCGCCCTGCGCACCATCACACCGGCGCTCGGCCCCACCGCGGCGGACGAGGCCTGGGACTGGCTGTACGACGGCCGCATCGAGATGAGACAGGCCCTGCTGCGCTCGGAACCGTGTTCGGTGTCGGTCGACAACAAGACCACCCGGCTCACCTGGACCGCCCGCCCCGTCCTCTTCCTGCCCCTCGCGCGCCGGGAGGACGCCGGCCCGCCCGACTGCGCGGACAGGGGCATCCCCGGCACCGGCCGTCCCCGTCCCCGTCCCCATCCCCTGTGAGGGACCTGTCTTGAAGGACCCATAAGGACCGGTAGGGACCGGTAGGGACCCGTAGAGACCTGTGAGGACCGCCCCCGCGCGGGACCGGCACCGTCGGGTACGCGCAGGGCACGCGTGACCTTTCCGGCGCGTGCCCTGTTAGCGACTCTGCCCGCCGCCCATCTGCGCCAGGGAAGCCCTCATGACGATGACCAGGCCGCGTCCGGCGGTGCACCCGTGACCACGACGGTTCCGAACCCCAACGCGGTCGACGGCTGCTTCCTCGCCTACGAGCGGGACGAGCCCCGGTTCCGGCCCTATGTCGGAGCGGTCCTGGAGGTGACCGGCTCCTGCCCGGGTCCGGGTCCGGTGCGCGAGCAGATCGCCGACCGTGTGGCCCGCATGCCGAGCCTCGCCTGCACGGTGACCCGGCAGGGCCGCCGGACGGTCTGGGAGCTCGATCCCGCCTTCGACCCGCGCCGCCATGTGCACGAGATCCCCGTGCAGGACGGCCGGGCCTCGCTCGACCGGGCCGTGGACGCGCTGCTCGGCGAACCGATCGGCGCCGGCGCGCCACGCTGGGGGGTCTGGCTCATCCACGGCTACTCCCCCGACAGGTACGCGCTGTTCTACCGCGCCCACCACGCCGCCCAGGACGGGCAGGCGGTGCTGGACGCCCTCACGGCGCTGTTCGGGGTGGGTCCCGCCGTTCCTCCCCGGCAGGCCGCGGAGGAAGCACCCGGCGCCCGTGACACCGGCGGGGACCGGGATCCGCTCACGTGGGTGCGGAACATCCCGGCGCGGGCACTCGCGCAGAACGCGGCCGACACCGTACGCGGCCTGCGGTCCACCCTGACCTGGACACCGCACCGCCCCCTCACCGGCCGGACGCGGCTGCTGTCGGCGGCCGTGCCGGTGGCCTGGCCCCGGGATGTCGCGAAGGCCCTCGGGGCCACGCCCAACGACGTCTGCCTGGCCGCGCTGGCGGAGGCGGTACGGGACTGGGTGCCCGCGGAGTGGCGGGCCCGCCCCGGACGCGGGCGGGAGCTGCACGTGGGACTGCCGGTCAGTCTCCGTCTTCCGGAGGAGCGGTTCGCGGTGGGCAACAGGGTCTCGGCCGTGCGCGTCCCGCTGTCCTACTGGACGAAGTCCCCGGCCGGGCGGGTGGCGGCCGTCGCCCGCGCGACCCGCCGGGTCAGGACCGAGGGGATGCGCCGGGTGCTGCGGGCGCAGCTGGAGTGCCTTCCGGAGTGGCTGGTCTACCGCTTCGTCCGGCAGTCCTGCGCGGCGAGCAGCGCGGTGGACACCTCCGGACTGCTGCGTGTTCCCCGCCGGCTGGCGGTCGGGGCCGATCCGGTCGAGCGGGTCGTGCCCACGTTGTTCCTGCACGGCGACCACCTCTTCGCGGTGTCGTTCCTCTCCTACCAGGGACAGGTGCGGGTGAGCTTCACCGTCGACCGGGCGCTGGACGACGTCGGTGATCTCGCCGCCCTGTGGGCCGATGCCGTCGAGCGGCTGTGGCGCGGCATCACCCCCCTCAGCCCCGCCAGCCCTGCCAGCACCGCCAGCCCTGCCAGCACCGCCAGCACCGTCAGCACCGCCAGCACCGCCAGCCCTGCCAGCACCGCCAGCACCGTCAGCACCGCCAGCACCAGAGATTCGCACGCGTCCCGTTCCGGGGAGAACTCATGAGCACGACCGGCCCGGAAGGGTCCACCGCCCTGATCACGGGAGCCAGTTACGGCATCGGCGCCGACATCGCCCGCGCCCTCGCCGCCCGCGGCCACCACCTCGTCCTGGTGGCCCGTAGCGCCGAGCCGCTGGACCGGCTCGCGGCCGCCCTGGAAGCCGAGTACGGGATCAGCGCCCGCCCGCTGGCCGCCGACCTGAGCACCGAGGCCGGCATGGATTCGGCCGCCGCGCGCGCGTGCGACGCCGACATCCTCGTCAACAACGCCGGTGCCGGACTCGGTCTGTCCTTCGAGCGCACGGCGTGGGAGGAGGAGCGGCGGATGCTCGCCCTCAACGTCGTCGCTCCCTCCCGGCTCGTCCACGCGGCGCTGCCCGGAATGCTCCGCCGGGGCCGCGGGCGCATCCTGAACGTCTCCTCGGTGGCCGCCACCGCGCCGGTCTGGCAGGGCACTTCGTACGGCGCCTCGAAGGCGTACGCCCTGGCGCTGACCGAGTCGCTGGCCCACACGCGCCGTGTCCGCACCTCACCCGTCGCGCTGACCGCCCTCGTACTGGGGCACACCGTCTCGGAGTTCCACGAGCGGGCCGGCATCCCGCCGTCCCCTCCGTCGCTCACCCTCGCGTCGCCGTACGTCGCCGAGCGGGCGGTGCGGGCCATCCTCCGGCGCCGCCCGCCCGTCGTCTGCGTACCGAGCGTCCGCTACAAACTGCTGGCCGGGCTGCTGCGCCATCTCCCGCACCGGGTCGCCGCCCTGCCCTTCCTCGCCGACGACTTCACCCTCACCTCGTACGAGGCGCCACGGCCGCCGTACGGAGCCGGGGTGCCGGGGACCGGCGGGCGGGAGTCAGTCGGGAGTGACGGCCAGGACGGCGTTCTGCCCGCCGAAGCCCATGGACAGCGAGAGCGCCAGCCCTAGCTTGCCCCGGCGGCTCTCGGCCGGGATGTCGAGGTCGATCGCCGGATCGGTTTCCTCGAGGTTGGCGGTGGGCGGAACGAGCCCCTGCTCGACGGCGAGGACGGTGAACGCCGCCTCCACCGCGCCCGCCGCTCCCAGCAGGTGCCCGGTCACCGGCTTGGTGGACGTCACCGGCGGGCGGTGCGGGAAGAGCCCGGCCAGCACCGCGGCCTCCGCCCGGTCGCCGGCCGGGGTCCCGGTGCCGTGGGCGTTGACGTGGGTCACGTCGCGCGCGCTCGCGCCGGCCTGCGCGAGCGCCTCGCGGACGGCCGTGCCGAGCCCGGTGCCGTCCGGGTGGGGGCGCACCACATGGTGCGCGTCCGAGGAGGCTCCGAAGCCACTGATCCGTGCGCGGGTGCGGGCGCCACGGGCACGGGCGTCGGCACCGCGCTCCAGGACCAGCATCCCGGCCCCCTCGCCGATGACGAAGCCGTCCCGACGCCGGTCGAAGGCGCGCGGCGCTCCGGTGGGGTCGTCGAAGCGGTGGGACAGCGCGCCGATCCGGTCGAACCCGGCGACGTAGAACGGTGTGATGGCGGCGTCCGCGCCACCGGCCAGCGCGATGTCGCACCGGTCCAGGGCCAGCAGGTCCCGTGCCATGCCCAGGGCGGTCGCGCCCGACGCGCAGGCGGTGTTGACCGTGCAACTGGCGCCCGAGACACCGAACTCGATGGTCAGCTGGGCGGCCAGGGAGTTGCCCAGCGCGGCGGGCACCGCGTACGGCGACATGTCCTGCGGGCCGGCCGTCAGCAGCGCGCGGTGCTCGGATTCCAGGGTCTGGGCACCGCCGGTGCCGGAACCCACGATCACCGCGACGCGCGCGCCGTCCCACCGTGCCGGGTCCAGGCGCGCGTCGGCCAGCGCCTCCCGCGCGGCGAGCAGCGCCAGTTGCGCACTGCGGTCGGGTCTGCGCGCCCGCGCCCCGCCGAGCCGGGCCGGGTCGAAGCCGCCCACCCGGCAGGCCAGGTGCGCCGGAACCGTCTCCTGCTCCCACGCCAGTACAGCGGTGGGCAGCCCCTTGCAGACGCGCTCCCAGCCGGGGGCCCAGCCGTCACCGGCCGGGGTCACCAGTCCGAGGCCCGTGACGCAGACGTCCTGTCGGCCGGTCATACGGAGGTCACCTGGCTCCGACGAGGGCGGCCACGTCCGCGACGGTGAGGGTGGCGCCGATCTCCTCCTCCGTCACCGCCACCCCTTTCTCGCGGCGCAGGACCAGGGCCAGTTCGACGACGGCGATGGAGTCCAGGCCCGCTTCCTCGCGCGTGGCGTCCGGGCTGATGTCATCCTCGGAAAGCCCAAGAGAAACAAGAACGTTTTTGAGTTCTTCGTATGACACTTTTTCTCCGTCGCATGGATAGCAGGGCAGACACCTCAAAGTACCATCTCCAAGGGAACCGAATTCTCCGAGAGAATTAATGCGACAGGCGAGCGATGGGCGAACGCGGGCATGGATATTCTGGAAAAGTGCCGGCCGTGGACCGCGGAGCATCTGCGGGCGACGGGACGGGACTGCTACTTCCGGGCGATCGGCGATACGTTCGACGGCACGGAGGCCGATTTCGAGGGCCGTCGGGTGGTGGTCGCCGCCTCCCACGACTACCTGGGCCTCTCCGCGGAACCACGGGTGCGTGAGGCCGCCGTCGCCGCGGTACGGCGCTTCGGCACCTCGCTGGGAGGGTCCCGGGCGGTGAGCGGCTCGCTGGAACTGCACGAGGAGCTGGAGAACGGGCTGGCTGCGTTCCTGGGCCACGAGGCGGCCGCCGTTCTTCCCTCCGGATATCAGGCGAATTTGATGCTCGCCCCGCTCCTCGGTGACGGGGACATGGTATTCAGCGACTTTTCCAATCATGTTTCACTGGAAGAGGCCGTCCGTCTCGGCAGGGCGAAGGAACGTAAATTCCTGCACGGCAACCTTGATCACCTCGAGGAATTGCTCCGCGGCGCCGACGGAAACGGAATCGGAGGCGACGGGACCCGTACCGGCGGAAAGCTGATCCTCACGGACGGGGTCTTCTCGGTGGACGGGGACGTCTGCGACCTTCCCGGCCTCATGGAGCTGGCGGGCGCGCACGGGGCGCGGGTCGTCGTCGACAGTTCGCACGACCTCGGAGTGCTCGGCCCGACCGGAGCGGGCGCCGGCGAGCACTTCGGACTGCGTCCCGACCTCGTCACCAGCGCCCTGTCCAAGAGCCTGGCCTCGGTGGGCGGGGTGATCGCCGGTCCCGCCGAAGTGATCCGCTATCTGCGGTTCCACGCGCGGACGTCGCTGTTCACCGCGGCCGCCTCACCGGCCAACGTCGCCGCCGCGCTGGCCGCGCTGCGGATCCTGCGCGCCGAACCCGAACGGCGCGTACGGGTCCTGGATCTCGCCGAGCGGCTGCACAACGGCCTGCGCGCGCTCGGCTTCGACACCGGGGCGTCCGTCACGCCGGTGGTGCCGGTGCTGGTCACGGGACGCGAGCGGTGCATGCGCGTGTGGCGGGAGCTGTTCGAGGCGGGAGTGTTCGCCGCGCCCATGGTCCACCCGGTCGTCAGGACCGGCCGCGAGGTGCTGCGCGTCACTCTCACCGCCGCCCACACCGATGCCCAACTGGATCGGGTCCTGGCCGCGTTCGAGCACGTGGGCCGCGCCGAGGGGGTCATCCCCGGCTCCGCGCCGGCCGTGCACACCCCGGTACGGATCGCCCGCCCGCGCGGCCCCCTGACCGCCGCGCACGACGGCGGGTCCAGCGGTGCGGGAAGGCGGCGGGCCACCGCTCAGGGCCGGGGCCGTACCTGACCGGGACCGTGTCCCGTGCTGCTCCCGGTGCCGCGGATCAGCCGATCCTCACGGTCTTCGAGACCGTGACCTGGTCGATGTCGGTGGTGCGGACCGTCGCCTTCATCGTCCAGGTGCCGGCCACCGGGAGGGTGACGCCGTCGGCCCCCCAGTAGCCGCCCCGGTTCGCCAGCTCCGCGTCGATCGGGCCGATCCGCTGGGACTCCAGGGTGAAGGTGAGGCGTAGTTCGGGCACGGTCGCGATCCCTCCGTCGGGGCCGAAGATCACGGCCTGCACGGAGTTCTCGCCCACCCGGCCCGGCGTCAGTTCGACCTGTACCTTGCCGTGACCGCCCGGTGTGCCCACGTCGAACGGGATGATCGTCGTGGACCCCGCCTGCTGCCCCGCGGCCGCGGACGCGGAGGCCGCGGCGGCCTCGGTGGCCGCACGGCCCGGCTGGGTCCCGGTGAGCAGGGTGGTGATCACCAGGACGACGATGCCGACGGTGACCTCGGCCAGCACCGAGCCCCGCAGGGCCCGCCGGTAGCGGGCGGTCTCGTCGGAAGGAGGCGGGTCCGCGTCCGGGCCCGAACCGCCGCCGGAGATGTCGGAGGCCGACGCGGACGCACCGGCCGAATCGGCGTCATCGGCGTCATCGGCAGACGGGTCACCCGTCGTCGAAGCACCGGACACGACCCCGGAGACGGCCCCGCTCCTGTCCACGACGGCCGGTGTCCCGCCCACGACCGCCGCCGCCGCGACGGGCTGCGGCACGCGCTCCGCCACCGCCACCGCGGCGCGCTCCTGCGCCGCCACCATCAGCCGCCCCGCCCAGCGTCGCGAGTACGCCGCCCCCGCGAGCAGGCACAGCACCGCGATCAGCTTGGCGAGGAGGAGGCGTCCGTACGCGGTCGAGGTGAGGGCGTCCCAGGAGCCGAGGCCGCGCCAGGACTGGTAGACGCCGGTGACGACCAGGACGGCGACGGAGGCGAGGGCGAGCCGGGAGAAACGGTTGACGGTGGCCGCGGGGAGCGGTTCGGCCGACCGGTACAGCGCGGTCAGCAGCGCCGTCAGTCCGCCCAGCCACACCGCCATGGACAGCAGGTGCAGGACGGAGGACGCCATCGCGACGGGTACCTGGATACCGGCGGACGCGTGCTCGGCGGCGGCCCAGGTGACGGCGAGGGAGACGGTGAGCAGCGCGCCGAGCGCGAGGACGGCGCGCTCCCGCCGGTCCGCGCGCACCGGGTAGAAGGCCACCGCCGCCAGCAGCACCAGCCGGGCCAGCAGGGTGAGGCCCGGCCGGCCGGCCAGTGTCTCGTTCAGGACGGACGGGTCGAGGGCGTCCGCGGGGCCGCTGCCGCGTTCGTAGGGTCCCCGCAACAGGAGCAGTGCGAAGGTCGACAGGAACAGCGTCCACCAGCCCGCGAGGAGCAGTCGCCGTACCGGGCCCGGGAATCCGCAGACCAGGACGAAGGCGGCGGTCCCGATGAGCAGGGCGAGACCGCCGTACGCGACGTAGCGCGCGATGTCGTAGAGCGTGGCGGAGACGGTGTCCCCGGCGGGGTCGACCGGGACCGGCGCGACGGACGCGGAGGGCTTGCCGATGGAGAAGGTGAAGGCGCCGGAGACCGGGTGGCTGTCCGCCGAGACGACCCGCCAGGCCACGGTGAAGGTGCCGGTGCCGAGGCCCTTGGGCAGGGTCACGCTGGCGGTGTCGGACCGTCCGTCCGCGTGCCCCGGCTCGCCGGTGTGAACACGCCGGTTGCCCGGGTCGAGCACACGGAAGGAGTCGTCGAGGAGCCCGATCGACTCGGTGAACGTCAGGGTCACCTGGCGGGGAGCCGTCTTCAGCACGCTGCCGTCCTGGGGATCGGCGCCGGTCAGTGCCGCGTGGGCGGACGCGCCGCCCACACCGCCGAAGAGGACCAGCACCAGCACCGTGCCCAGCAGGGCCAGGCCCCGGGCCACGCGCCGCCGCTCCCGCTGGCTTCGTCCGCTCACACGCCGTCTCCGTCTCCGTGTTTCCAGAGTCTCCGCGTTTCCAGAGTCACGGATACGTACGGACGAATCCGGCGCCGTGCTCACTCCACCGGTGAAGCGCGCGGTGCGGCCGGGGCGCCCGGGGTGCCGGGCGCACCGGTCCCGAACACCGCCTCCCGGCTCAGGAAGGCGAGTCGGGCGCGCTTCTCGGGCAAGTAGACCCCGGGAAGGTCGATTTCGGGAAGCACGATCTCCGGGCCCGGTTCGAAGCCCTGCCGGACCAGGCGGGAGAGCGCCTTCGCGTTGCGTGCGTCGGGTTCGACCACCACCCGTCGCCGGTCGAGGCCGATCAGCACGTAGGTGGTGAACGCGGTCAGCAGCTTCGAGGACCAGCCGGGCCGGGGGCCCTCGGCTCCCGCGGGGCCGATCAGCAGATGGACCCCGATGTCGCCGGGCTCGGCCGCGTAGCACTCGCTGACCCGGTCGGCCTCGGGTTCGTACGTCTGGAAGAGCGCGGCGGGCTCGCCGTCCTTGACCACGAGGAAGGCGTGGTGGGTGTCGAGCGAGTCGAGATGGAGGTAGGTCTCCAGGACCTGTTCCCTGGTGAACCCGGTCATGCCCCAGAAGCCGGCGCGCTCCTGTGTCACCCATCGGTGGATGACGTCCAGATCGGCGCCAGGGTCGACGGGCAGGACCCGGACGGTGCCGAAGCCGGCGATCTCCTGTTCGTGGACGGCCTCACGGTCGGGGGCGTACGGCTCAGTGGTCATGGTTCTCCTCCTTGTTCCGGTCATCCCGGTCGTTCCGGTCTTTCCAGTTGTTTCGGTTGTTCCGGTCGTTCCGGTTGTTCCGGCTTTCCCGGTTGTTCCGCTTGTTTCGGTTGTTCCGGATGTCCGGGGTGTCCCGGACGGATTCCGGGCTGTCCCGGACGGAATCCGCGGTGTCGTGCGTGGCCGCTTCCGGCTCCTCGGTCAGCCGGTTCCAGTCGGTGCGGACGGGGACCAGCCGTCCCTCGAGCCACAGGGGGAGTTGGTCGCGGTGATGGGCCGAGCCGGGAACCCCGGAGGCGCCGAACGGCACCACCCAGAGGCTGTTGTCGCGATCGGCGAGGTCCCAGACGTAGCGGGCGGCCGGACCGCGCGCGCTCAGGTCGGTGAGGCCGGGGACGGCCGAGGTGCACAGCACGCAGTCGTGGTCGCCGGCGAGCCCCGGTTCGTCGTACGCGTCGCCGGCCAGCGCCCGCCAGGGCGCGAGGCGGTGGCCGTCGCCCCAGACGCCGGGCGGCCGCGCGGCCGCCTCCTCGACGGCCGCGCGCACGAGCCCGGTGCGGTCGATGCCGTACAACTCCTCGGCCCTGAGCAGGTTTTCGAGGGCGAGGCCGATGCGGGGGAGGAGGGCGAGCCAGGGACGGAGGACCTCGGGGTACTCGGGCGGGTCGGCCAGTGCGGCGAAGACGGGGTGGGCGGCGAGGCGTCGTGCGACTCCGCCGCGGACCGCCGCGTAGGCAGCCGCCTCCGTGCTGTCGGCCTCCATGCGGCGGTCCCAGAGCAGCAGCCGGTCACGCAGGGCCGCCGCCCGCGGAGTCAGTCCGTCCAGGGTGGCGAGGTGGTCCAACAGGGGTGCGGCCGAGGCGAGATGGGTGTCCATGTGGACGGCCGCCATGTCCGCGGCCGGCCAGGCCGTCCTGGAGACGAGCAGGTCGCGGATGCGCGCGGCGCGGTGCGGCGGGGCGAACTCGACGCCGAGCGGGGTCGCGGGGCCGCGCTGGTTGGCCATCACGGCGATGCCGTCCTCGACGGTTCCGTACGGCATCTCGTGCCAGCCCCGCCACTCGTGTCCGGGCTCCCAGGCGGCGACGATCCGGGTGCGGTTGTCCTCGCCGCGGACCGGGACCCGGCCCGCGACCCGGTGCAGCACCCCGCCCGCGGTGTCGGCGGCCTGGACGACGTTGACGGGCTCGGCCCAGAGGTCGAACGCCCGTTCCACGTCCGCGACTTCGCGGGCGCGCAGCAGCGGGAGCAGGGCGCTGAAGCCGAGGTCGCCGGTGACGCGGGGCGGGTAGCGGAGGCTGATGGGGCCGACCGCGCCGCGGCCGTCCGGGTCCTCTTCGCCCTCCCCGGCTCCCGCGTCGCGCCCTTCGGCCGTGCCGTGGTCCGTGTCGCTGCCTCCTATGACGACCGGTCCCCGCGCGGTCTCGATCACCTCGACCTCGACCGGGGTGCCGCCCGCGACCTCGACCGTCTCCACGTGCCGGGTCGCCGCGCGCCACCGACCGTCCGGGTCCAGTGCCTCCAGGGACTCCCCTCCCTCCCCGGTCCGGCGCAGCCGCTCCCGGTACAGGTCCTGGTAGTCGGCCATCGCGTTGGTGATGGCCCAGGCGACGGTGCCGGTGTGGGCGAAGTGGGCGATGCCCGGGACGCCGGGGACGGCGAGGCCGACGACGTCGAACTCGTGGCAGGCGAGGTGGATCTGCTGGTAGACGCCGGGGTCCTCGATGAAGCGGTGGGGGTCGCCCGCGATGACCGGCCGGCCGGTGACGGTCCGTTCGCCGGTGACGAGCCAGCCGTTGCTGCCGGAGGTGCCCGGTCCGTCGGTGGCGAAGAGCCCCACGGCGTCGGCGCCCAGCCGCCGGACGACCTCCTCGCGCCAGAGTTTCGCGGGGAAACCGGCGAACAGGATGTGGGTGGTCAGCCAGACTCCGAGCGGGGTCCAGGGCTCCCAACGGCCCGGCACGAGTCCGGACCGGGCGAACTCCGGTGTGCGGCGGGCGCCTTCGGCGAGCCCGTCGTTGACTCCGTCGACGTACGAGACGACCCACTCGGCGGTCTCCGGGTCCTTGCCCTCCAGGGCGGCGAAGCAACGTCTCGCGGTGTCGTCGAGCCGGGCCCGGCGGGCGAACACGTCCCAGGCGGCCTCCCCTGCGCCGAGGAACGCGGCGGAAGTGCCCTGCGAGCGGTGCCGTTCGACCTCCAGCTGCCACGCGCGGTCGACGGCGGTGGTACGGCCCTGGGCGCGGGCGAGTTCCAGTGCGCTCCCGGCGCGCAGATGGGGGATCCCCCAGGGGTCACGGTAGAGCTCGGCGGTCACGGCCATCCCCACTTTCCTCAGGTTAGGCTAACCTAACTTCAGTTGGGGCGAAATCGTACGCGAGGGGTGGAGACAGGATGGGTCAGGGGCACGGCTGGGAGGGCGCGGTACTCAAGCTGCTGCGCGGCAAGGACTTCACGTTCACCGTGACCCGGGCCGAGGACGTGACCCCGCACTACCGGCGGCTGCGGTTCACCGACGGCGGCATGCTCGCGGCGACCGGGGTGCACCCCACGCTGTGGGTCCGGCTGTGGTTCGACAACGCGGGCAAGCCGCATCAGCGGGCGTACACGCTGGTCGACCCCGATCCGGCGGCCGGCACCTTCGGCCTGGAGTTCGCGCTGCACGAGGGCCGCGCCTCGGAGTGGGCACGGGCGGCCGGTCCCGGGGACACCATCGAGGCCACGGTCCACGGCACCGCGTTCACCGATCCGGACCCGGCCCCCTCCCATGTCTTCGCCGTCGCCGACCCGGCCTCGCTCCCCGCCCTCAACTCCCTCCTGGACGCGATGGGGCAGGCTCCGGCGACGATCTGGTTCGAGACGGAACACGGCGTGGACGGACTCCCCTTCCGCACCGCTTCCGCCCGCCACAGCGTGCGCCCGGTGCCCCGCCGCGACCAGGGCGCCCACCTCGTCACCGAGGTCAAGGCGGACCTCCCCGGCCTGCTGGAGGGCGAGTCGGACCCTTACGTCTGGATCGCCTGCGACACCGCCACGACCCGCTCCCTGACGACGTACGTCCGTAAGGAGCTCGCCCTCCCGAAGCAGCGGGTCAACGCCATGGGCTACTGGCGTACGACCTGACCGGTGTCCCCCACGACGACCGTGCCCCGTGCGAAGAGGCGGCGGGGCCGTCCGCGCCGGATCATCTACGCATGGACATCAGCCTTCACATCGCCCAGGATCCCGACGCCGACGAACTGCTCGGCCGCAGCCCGCTCGCCGCCCTGGTCGGGATGCTGCTCGACCAGCAGGTACCGATGGAATGGGCGTTCAAGGGACCCCGCACGATCGCCGAGCGCCTCGGCACGGACGACCTGGACGCGCACGAGATCGCGGCGTACGACCCGGAGAAGTTCACCGCGCTGCTCTCCGCGAAACCGGCCGTGCACCGTTACCCCGGCTCGATGGCCAAGCGGATCCAGCAGCTGTGCCAGTACCTCGTGGAGCACTACAGCGGAGACGCCGCCGCCGTCTGGAAGGACACCGGCACGGGCGCGGAGCTCCTCCGGCGCCTCGACGAGCTGCCCGGTTTCGGCGCCCAGAAGGCCCAGATCTTCCTCGCCCTCCTCGGCAAGCAGTTCGGGGTGCGCCCCAAGGGCTGGCGCGAGGCGGCGGGCGCCTACGGCGAACCGAAGGCGTTCCGCTCGGTCGCCGACATCACCGGCCCCGAGTCCCTGGCGAAGGTCCGGGCCCACAAACAGGAACTCAAGGCCGCCGCCAAGGCCTCCGGCAGGTGACCGGTACGCCGCGGTCGGCCCGCGCCGCCTCCCCGGGGGCTGCCGCCCCCGGACCCCCGCTTTCGGCCTGAACGGCCTCGTCCTCAAACGCCGGACGGGCTGAAGGACATGCCCCCGCCCGGAACCACCCAGAGCCGACCGACGCAAGCCCGCACCCCTCCGGCGCGGGCCCGCACCCCTCCAGCCCGTCCCCGACCCTCCGGCACGGCCCGCATCTCCAGCCCCTCCGCACCCCTCCGGCGCGGGCCCGCGCCTCCACCCCGTCCGCAACCCTCCGGCCCGTCCGCAACCCTCCAGCGCGGGCCCCCCTCTCCAGCCCGTCCGCAACCCTCCGGCACGGCCCGCATCTCCAGCCCGTCCCCGACCCTCCGGCGCGGGCCCGCATATCCAGCCCCTCCCCAACCTTCCAGCGCGGGCCCGCATATCCAGCCCGTCCCCGACCCTCCAGCGCAGGCCCCCATCTCCAGCCCGTCCGGCGTTTGAGGACGAGCCCTTCGGGCGATGCGGGGGTCCAGGGGGCGCAGCCCCTTGGCGGGGGCCGGGGCGGAGCCCCGGGAACGGGGTCCGCCGGGTGGGCCACCCGGCTGGCGGGGTGGCCCCTACAGCCGAAGCATGAAACACGGCCGCGGCACCCCACACCGCCCCCACCGTCAACCACACGCCCCATCCGTACGCCATGAGGGCGGATCTCCCCGCCCCCCGATGAACACCCTCCCGCTGAGGGGACATGACCTGACATGAGTCCCGCCCCACCGCACCCCGCCCCGCACCCGCGGAGCCGGCACGCGTGGATGCGGGTACTGGCCCTGCTCGTCGTCGCGCTCCTCGCCGCGGGCGCGCAGGCCGAGGCACTCGCCGCCGCGGCCCCCACGACGGTCGCCGACGCCCCGAGCCACGGCGCCGAACACGACGTACTCGACACAGCACTCCGACCGCCCGGCCGCCCCGCACACGGCCACGTCGCCCACCCCCGCCCCGCGCCCCACAGCGCCCCCGGACACCCGGACCCCGCGTCCCGGCTCCACGCCGCGGCGACCTCGCCCTCCCCCGCCCCGGACACCCCGCGCTCGGTGGTCCTGCGCTGCTGACGGATCCGGTCGATCACCGGACCAGGTACCAGCGAACGCAAGGACACAGTCATGCCCAACGACCCGTACGCGGTCCTGCGCGCCCTGCTGCGCGCGGAAGGCGCACGCAACGCGCCCAAGCCGAACCCGGACGCCGTCCGGCCGCCCGGACCGGACGAGGGCCGGGACACCGCGTCCTCCTCGGCCCTGACATCCCCGGCGGTCGCACCGAGGAGGCGCGAGCGCGGCTAGGCGCCCACGGGGACGAGGCGGCCGTCCCGCACCGGGACGGCCGCCTCGGGACGCGCGGCGGACGGCGCGAAGGGGCGGACACGTCCTACCGTCTGCGGCGGGCCGTCCCGAAGAGTGAGCGGGTGATCTCCCGCCCGATCTGCGTCCCCACCGACCGCGCCAGGGACTTGAACACACCGCTGGCGAAGACCTGCTGGACGACCGACGTCTCCTCCTCGGGACGGCCCTTCGCGGGCGTCCTCCCCGGCGAGGGCTCGGCTTCCCCGGCAGCCCTCGCGCGCGCCGCCTCCTGAGCGGTGAGCCTCTCGTACGCGGACTCGCGATCGACCGCCTGCGCGTACCGCCCGTACAGCGAGGACGCCCGCACCGCCCGGTCCAGCGCGTCCGCGTCGACCGGACCCATCAGGGACCCCGGCGCCCGCAGCCGGGTCACCGCGACCGGTGTCGGCGCGCCCTTCTCGCTCAGCACGGTCACCACGGCCTCACCGATGCCGAGCGCGGTGAGGACCTCCTCCAGGTCGTACCCGGAGTCCGGGAAGGTCCTCACCGTCGCCTTCAGCGCCTTCTGGTCGTCCGGTGTGAAGGCGCGCAGCGCGTGCTGGACACGGTTGCCGAGCTGCGCGAGGACATCGGCCGGCACGTCCTTCGGGGTCTGGGTCACGAAGAAGACGCCGACCCCTTTCGAGCGAATGAGACGGACCGTCTGCGTGATGGACTCCAGGAAGGCCTTCGACGCGCCGGTGAAGAGCAGATGGGCCTCGTCGAAGAAGAAGACCAGCTTCGGCCTGTCGGCGTCGCCGACCTCCGGGAGGTCGTGGAAGAGGTCCGCGAGCATCCACATCAGGAAGGTCGAGAAGAGCTGCGGTCTGTCCTGGACCTCGGGGAGTTCGAGGACGGAGACCAGGCCGCGCCCGTCCGGCGCCGTCCGCAGCAGCTCGCCGGTGTCGAACTCCGGTTCCCCGAAGAACGGGCTCATGCCCTGCGCCTCGAACGCGGTGAGGGAGCGCAGGATCACCCCGGCCGTCGCCGACGAGAGCCCGCCGATCCCCTTCAGCTCCTGTTTGCCCTCGTCCGAGCTCAGGAACGCGACGACCGCGCGCAGGTCCTTGAGGTCGACCAGTTCGAGGCCCTTCTGGTCGGCGTAGTGGAAGATCAGGCCGAGGGACTGCTCCTGGGTCTGGTTGAGCCGGAGCACCTTCGACAGCAGTACCGGGCCGAAGCTGGTGACCGTGGCCCGTACGGGGATGCCGTGACCCAGACCCCCCAGCGCCAGGAACTCGGCCGGGCAGCCGGCCGGCGTCCACGTCTGCTGGACCTCCTCGGCCCGCGCCCGCACCTTCTCCCGCTCCGCGCCGGGCTCCGAGATCCCGGACATGTCGCCCTTGACGTCGGCCAGGAACACGGGCACGCCCTGGGCGGACAGCTGTTCGGCGATCAGCTGCAGCGTCTTGGTCTTGCCGGTACCGGTGGCACCCGCGACCAGTCCGTGCCGGTTGAGCATGGGCAGCGGGATACGGATCTGCGCGTCCGGCAGACACCGCCCGTCCCACAGCAGGGCGCCCAGGTCGAGAGCGGGTCCGGCGAAGGCGTATCCGGCGGCGATCCTCAGGGCCTCGGCGGGCAGCGCGGCTCCCCCGCTCACCGCTTCCGGCCCGGTGGCCGCTTCGCCGCTCACCCGTTCAGGTGCGGCTGTCGGAGGCGTCCCCGACCCGGTGTCACTGTCACTCATGTCAGGCCCCTGTTCCCCGTTGCTCGCCGGTCCGGGTGTGCCCGGCAGGTTCCGGGCGGACAGGGAGAGTTACCGGTTCGCCCGGATTTACAACGTCTTTTCCAGCGTCGCACTCCGTCGCCATGGCTGCGCCCGGAAGGTCTGGGCCGGTAGGCTTTCCGTGTGATCTTCAAGCGCATCGGCAACGGCCGGCCATACCCCGACCACGGCCGGGAAAGCACCCGGCAGTGGGCGGACGTCGCACCGCGCCCGGTCCGCCTCGATCAGCTCGTGACGACCAAGGGCCAGCTGGATCTGGAGACCCTCCTCGCGGAGGACTCCACCTTCTACGGCGACCTCTTCGCGCACGTCGTGAAGTGGCAGGGCGATCTGTACCTCGAGGACGGTCTGCACCGCGCCGTCCGCGCCGCGCTGCAGCAGCGCCAGGTGCTCCACGCCCGCGTCCTCGAGCTGGGCTAGCACCCTCCGGACCGGGGTCCCGCCCGCTCGAGCGGGGGAAGGTTGACCCTTTTGGGTTGGACTGGGTGCGGGTCAATGATCATTTAGTAGGCATCGCCGCCGCGGCACACTACGCTGCGCCCATGAGCATGCTCACTCCCCCTGGCATGGGCGGCCAGTACCGGATCACGGGGGACAAGTACCCACGGATGCGCCGGCCCCGAGGGCGCCGCAGGCTCGTGTTCCTGGTCGTCGTCTGCGTCACCGCGCTCGGGCTGATCGGGTGGGGAACCCTGCAGCTCATCGACGTCTTCACGGGCGGCGGTGACAAGGCGACGGCGGCCGGCACCAAGGCGCACTGCGCGACCGGTCCCGGTCCGTCGGCCAAGGCGTCCACGGCCGCGGTGTCCACCGCCGTCGGCGCCCTGCCCCAGCCCGGCAAGATCACGGTCAACGTCCTGAACGCCACGCCCCGCAGCGGGCTCGCCAAGGACACCGCCGACGAGCTGAAGAAGCGCGGATTCCGCATCGGTGACGTGGGCAACGCGCCGAAGGCGTACGACAAGAAGGTCGCCGGCCCCGGGCTGCTCCTCGGCTCCACGGCGGCCGTCAAGGCCGCGCTGCCGGTCCTGGGCACCCAGCTCTCCGGCGCCCAGCTGAAGGCCGACGGCCGGACGCAGGCGGACCGGGTCGACCTCATCATCGGCACCGGCTTCACGTCGCTCACGAAGAAGGAGGACGCCGACAAGGCGCTGGCCGTGCTGGCCGAGCCGAAACCGGACTCCTCCACCGAGCCGAAGAACTGCTGACCGCCGGACGGCGCGACACGCGCCGCCGACGGAACCGCACACCCGAACACACCGAGCACCCCGCACGAACCGAAGGTCCCGCGCCGGACGCGGGACCTTCGACGACTTCTCGGGCCGGTGGGTGCGCGGACTCAGGCCGTCCCCGGGGCCTTGCCCTGCCGTCGGTACCGGGCCGAGGCAGCGTCCTGGGGCGGGCACCGTCGCACCCGCGCGGGGCGGCGAGCGGTCCGGCGGACGCGGCAGACCGCGCCTGCGGCGGACCGGCCGACCGGCCGACCGGCAGGTCCTACTCGGCGGCCCCGTACATCCGGTCGCCGGCGTCGCCCAGGCCGGGCACGATGTAGCCGCTCTCGTTCAGACGTTCGTCGACCGACGCCGTGACGACGGTGACGGGCGTCCCCGCGAGCTCGCGCTCCATTACCTCGACGCCCTCAGGGGCGGCGAGCAGCACGACGGCGGTGACGTCGTCGGCGCCGCGCTTGATCAGTTCCTGGATCGCCGCGACGAGCGTGCCGCCGGTGGCCAGCATCGGGTCCAGGACGTAGACCTGGCGCCCGGAGAGGTCGTCCGGCATCCGGGTCGCGTACGTGGACGCCTGGAGGGTCTCCTCGTCGCGCACCATGCCCAGGAAGCCCACCTCGGCGGTCGGCAGCAGCCGCACCATGCCGTCGAGCATGCCGAGACCCGCGCGCAGGATCGGCACGACCAGCGGGCGCGGATAGGACAGCTTGACGCCCGTCGTGGAGGCCACCGGGGTCACGATGTCGACCCGCTCGGTGCGCACGTCCCTGGTGGCCTCGTAGGCGAGCAGGGTGACCAGCTCGTCGGCGAGCCGCCGGAAGGTCGCGGAGTCGGTGCGCCGGTCGCGCAGGGTGGTGAGCTTATGGGCGACCAGGGGGTGGTCGACGACGTGGAGACGCATGCCGACAACAGTAGCCGGGCCCCCGTGTCGCTCGCGCTGGCATCAAACCGGCCGTCCGAGGGAAGGCGGGAAGGACGAACCTGGGGTGGTGTGCGTATGCCGGACCGGGAAGAGAAGTCCCCGGAGCAGTCCATGCAGCCGAAGCAGCCGAAACGCCCGGCGCGATCCGATCGGACCGAGCGGCCCGAGCCGCCGGCGCGGTGGCCGGAGCGGCCCGTCCAGCGGCCGGAGCAGGAGACGGACGCCCAGCGCAGGCGGCGCCGGGCCCAGTTCCTCCGTGAACTCACCGAGGCGCGCGAACTGCGCGACCGCGTCCAGCCACGCCGCGCCAAGGTCGCCCGCCTGCGCCACGCCATGCGCATGCGCACCTTCCGCTGGTAGCTCGCGGGGATCGCCCACGCCGTGAGGGCGTAGACATGCACGCGCGACGCCAAGGGCCGCGTACGATCCGCTGGTAGCGATCAAAAGAGGCAGACACAGCAGGCCGAAGACATCCCCTGAGCGCTCTGTTTCTGCCACGATTCCGAGTGGGTGGGGTCTCGGAGCAGCACTCCCCGCCCATCAACCTCCGCCGGGGGGACCCCCAACCGGCACGCCTATGACCAGTGGGAGAGTCACGGTGTACTTCGCCGCACTGCTCGCGCGCACCGAAGACGGGTGGGAAGCGAGCGACACAGAGCTCGACGATGTGGAGACCCTGTCGGATCTGACCGACCTGGCCCGTGAAGCCTCGGAGGAGGACACGGTGCTCGTACTCATCGAGCAGGAGGACGCGTGGTTCGGCGTCGTCCGCGTGGACGGCGAGGAGGACCCTCGTATCTACGTATCGGACGCCGCAGCCGCCGCCCGCAGCTCGTACGGCGAGATCCTGCTCACGGACGAACTACTAGGACGGGATCCGGGCGACGACGACGCCGACCTGGACTCCCTCGACCTGGACGGCACCGAGGACGGTGAGCCCGACGACGCACACGACTCCGACGACGACGACGAGGACGAGACCGTGGCCGGCGAGGCCGTCTCGCACAGCCCCGTCGGGGACCGCGAGATCCTCGCCGACCTCGGGGTGAGCGAGAAGGAACTGCTCGCCCTGGACGAAGGCGACGCGCTCAGCACGATCGCCGACGCCCTGGGGGCGGCGGAGGTCCTGGAGACCGTCCGCTAGTTCCCCGGGTTAGGTTTCCCGGGTGAGCGGCACGACAGAGACCTTTCCACAAGATCCGGTACGCGACCGCTGGCGGGCCGCGATGCGGCTCGCCCTGGACGAGGCCGACCGGGCCGTCCAGGGCGGGGACGTCCCCGTCGGCGCCGTCGTGCTGTCCACGGACGGTACGACGGTGCTCGCCGCCGGACACAACGAGCGTGAGGCGACCGGTGATCCGACGGCGCACGCCGAGGTGCTCGCGATCCGCGGGGCCGCCCAGCGGCTCGGCGAGTGGCGGCTGTCCGGCTGCACGCTCGTCGTCACTCTGGAGCCCTGCGCGATGTGCGCGGGGGCGCTGGTGCAGTCCCGGGTGGACCGGGTGGTCTTCGGTGCCCGGGACGAGAAGGCGGGCGCGGTCGGCTCCGTCTGGGACCTCGTACGCGACCGCCGGCTCAACCACCGGCCCGAGGTGATCGGCGGTGTGCTCGACGAGGAGTGCGGCCGTCTCCTCACCGGATTCTTCCGCTCCCGCTGACCCCCCGGGGGGTGCGGGAAACGGATTTCGGACCACGGCCCACCTTGGGGTAGGGTCTCTCTCGGTAGCGTGTCCGAGCGGCCGAAGGAGCTCGCCTCGAAAGCGAGTGTGGCGCAAGTCACCGAGGGTTCAAATCCCTCCGCTACCGCTTGATGAGGGCCCCGTCGAAAGACGGGGCCCTTTGTGCGTGTCCCGCCACTGGGGGCCGGGGGAAGCGACGTGCGGGACACGCCGCCGCCCCGGCGGGGGCGGGCCTCAAGCCCGCGCCGCGGGTTCGGAGGAATCCCGTGGCGTGGACCCCGCAGTGAGGTCCGTCCCCGGCCCTGCGGGCTCCCGACCGCCGGGCTCGGCTCCATCGTGCGCCTGGGCGGCCGTGTGCGGGACCGGCAAAAGGCCCCGGTCAGCAGGCCGTTGGTCCATAAAAAGGGCGTGAAGGTTACACTCACCGCCGGCAACAGGGGGCCCACCGGGCGCAGCAGTCACAGGGGAGGCCGCGATGGCGGTGAATTCGAAGAAGATCGCCGTCTATGTGCTCGTGGTCTTCGCGCTGTACGTGATCATCACGGATCCGGCGAAGGCGGCCGACTACGTCCAGATAGGGTTTGAGGGCATTTCGACCGCCGCTCGGTCCGTCGGCGACTTCATGACGTGGATCGCCGACGGAGCGAAGAACTGAGCGGAGACCCGCGCCGCACCACCAGGGAGTGTCCGTGATCCGCCATCTGGTCCTCTTCAAGCTCAACGAGGGCGTCGAGCGCGACGACCCGCGGGTCGTCGAGGGTGTGGCCGCCTTCCGCGCGCTCGGCGGCCTGATCCCCGATCTGCGGTTCTGGGAATGCGACTGGAACATCACCGACCGGCCCATCGCGTACGACTTCGCGATCAACTCCGCGGTCGACGACGCGGACGCCCTGCAGCGGTACTTGGAGCATCCGGCGCATCAGGCCGGCGTCGCGCTGTGGCGCGAGTTCGCGACCTGGGTGATCGCCGACTACCCGTTCTGAGCCACGCGCCCCGGAGCCCCTCGCCGGCGACCGGCGGGGGGCTTCTCCGCGTCACGGGCCCCCAACTCTCCACAATTCCCGCTCAACACGGCTTTATGCGGTGCTTGCACACAGTGCACATGTCTTGTGATGCTATGACCGCTTTTGACGGATGAGTTGACGGATCTGACGGATGATAGAGGTGGAGTTGACCGTGCCGGCCAGTACTGCGCCTCAAGCACCGCCCCAGGAACCGACGGCGCCCGTGGAGCGGGCTCCGCTCCACGAACAGGCGGCTCCCCAGGAGCGGGCCCCCCTCCAGGAACAGCCGGCACCTCCCCAGGAGCGGGCCCAGGTCCTGGAACAGCCGTCACCACCCCAGGACCGGCCCCCGGAGCAGGAGCGCGCCCCTGAGGAGGAGCAGACGCCGTTCCCGGCAGCCGCCCCCGAGCGCCGCCGCGGTGCCGACACGCGGGCCCTCACCCAGGTGCTCTTCGGCCGCCTCAAGACGCTGGAGCCGGGCACCGCGGAGCACGACCGCGTACGCGGGGCACTCATCGAGGCGAACCTCCCGCTCGTCCGTTACGCCGCCGCCCGCTTCCGCAGCCGCAACGAACCCATGGAGGACGTGGTCCAGGTCGGGACCATCGGCCTGATCAACGCGATCGACCGCTTCGACCCGGAGCGGGGTGTGCAGTTCCCGACCTTCGCGATGCCGACGGTCGTCGGCGAGATCAAGCGGTACTTCCGCGACAACGTCCGCACCGTCCACGTGCCCCGTCGGCTGCACGAGCTGTGGGTGCAGGTGAACAGCGCCACCGAGGACCTGACGACGGCCTTCGGGCGCACGCCCACGACCGCCGAGATCGCCGAGCGGCTGCGCATCACCGAGGAGGAGGTGCTGTCCTGCATCGAGGCCGGGCGCTCGTACCACGCGACCTCCCTGGAGGCGGCCCAGGAGGGCGACGGACTGCCGGGACTGCTCGACCGGCTCGGCTACGAGGACCCCGCGCTCGACGGGGTGGAACACCGCGACCTCGTACGCCACCTGCTCGTGCAACTGCCCGAACGCGAACAGCGGATCCTTCTGCTGCGCTACTACAGCAACCTGACGCAGTCACAGATCAGCGCCGAGCTGGGTGTTTCCCAGATGCATGTGTCAAGACTCCTCGCCCGCAGCTTCGCACGACTTCGATCCGCAAACAGGATCGAGGCGTAACCGGAAAGAGCGAATCGCTCAGAGGTTCTTTTTCCGTCAGTTCAGCCGTGAAAAGCCGTCAGACCCCCTTTTTCCAGGGCCTATTCACCCTCTCCATGTCGACATGTCACTACAGCGTGTTGCCGACATGTGACATTCTGCCGGAAGCGCGTTTGCCGCGGCCTCCCGACCGGTATTCAGGTGGAGGCTGCGTTCCTCCGACGGGAGCGTCCGCCGCGACCGTCCGCGACCCAAAGGGGGTGGCATGTCCGCAGACCAGGGCAGCTCGAAGGTGCTCACGCTCACGAAGAGCGACTCGGAGCCCGACGCGCTTCACGCAGTCGACGTCGTCGACATGGTCGACGTATCGGCCCTTCCGGCCCCGGACGCCGTCCCGGCCGCTCCGGCCGCCCAGGCCGCTCCGACCTCGGAAGCCATCGACACCCGCACCCTGTCCCGCTCCCTGTTCCTGCGGCTCGCCGCACTCGGTGAGAACAGCCCGGAGCGCGGCTACGTACGGGACACACTCATCGAGCTGAACCTCCCGCTCGTCCGGTACGCGGCGGCCCGCTTCCGCTCCCGCAACGAGCCGATGGAGGACATCGTCCAGGTCGGCACCATCGGCCTGATCAAGGCGATCGACCGCTTCGACTGCGAACGCGGGGTGGAGTTCCCGACGTTCGCGATGCCCACCGTCGTGGGCGAGATCAAGCGCTTCTTCCGCGACACGTCGTGGTCGGTCCGGGTGCCGCGCCGCCTCCAGGAGCTGCGGCTCGCCCTCACCAAGGCCAGCGACGAGCTCTCCCAGAAGCTCGACCGCTCCCCGACGGTCGCCGAACTCGCCTCCGTACTGGGCGTGTCCGAGGAGGACGTGGTCGACGGCCTGGCCGTGGGCAACGCGTACACGGCGTCCTCGCTGGACTCGCCGGCCCCCGAGGACGACGGCGGCGAGGGCTCCCTCGCGGACCGCCTCGGCTACGAGGACACGGCCCTGGAGGGCGTCGAGTACCGCGAGTCGCTGAAGCCGCTGCTCGCCAAGCTCCCGCCCCGCGAGCGCCGCATCATCATGCTGCGCTTCTTCGCGAACATGACCCAGTCGCAGATCGGCGAGGAGGTCGGCATCTCCCAGATGCACGTCTCCCGGCTGCTCACCCGGACCCTCGCCCAGCTGCGCGAAGGACTCATCTCCGACTGAGGCGCCGGCACGGGAGAACGACCTCCCGAGCCTTCATAATTGACGCACCGTCAGTCACACTGGCGCGATGCGTCGAGCGGGTCGAGCGACTTGTAATCCTGGCCGTCGAGGCGCCCTGGTGGGCGCCTCGACGGCTTTGGTGTGTCTGGGCGCCGTGCTGACCGCCTGCGGGAGCGGCGGGGGCGGCGGCCGTGTCGCGGCGGGAGTGCCCGGGGCGTCCGGGAGAGCCGTGGCCCCCACCGGGGACGTCTCCCTGGCCCCACTGGCCGGGGAGGGCGCTCCGCACCCCGGGAAGGGCCCCCGCGACGGCACCGGGGCGGCCGGCGACCCGACTGCCCCGGCCGCCGGGGGTCCGGGTTCGCCGGCACCGTCCTCGGGCCTCGCGGGAAAGGACCCGGGCGGTGGCGCCGGGGACGGCGGACCTCCGGCACCTCCCTCCGCGGGGGGCGGTCCGGGGCACGCAGGGGCGAGTGCCGGCAGCACGCCGACGCCCGCCCCGCCGACACGCTCGGCACCGTCCACGCCGGCGCCCGCCGCCGTCGAGGTGGACGCGCCCGAGCGGGAGGCCACCGGTCAGCGCTGGTGCGAGAAGGTGACCCTCTCCTTCCGCAACACCGGCGGCACCGCGGTGCGTTCGGGCACGGTGACCCTCGGGACGCACATCATCGGGGCGCTCGGGATCGACTGGGCCACCATCGGGTCGACCCGGGACCTTCCCGCGCCGATCGCCCCGGGAGCGGGCACCAGGAAGTCCTGGACGGTGTGCGTCGACGCGTGGCGTGTGCCGTGGGGCATGCACATCGAGACGCGGGACGTGTCCGTCCAGTGGAAGTGACCCCGCCGCTACCGGCGGGGCGTGCTCACGACAGAGCGAGCCATGCCACGGCGGCCACGACCGCCACGGCGACGACGATGCCGATGATGAGGCCGATGCGGGGACCCGCCGGGGCGGCCACCTGCTGCTGCTGACGGGCCTGGGGGCCCTCGTCGACGAAAGCGCGGAACATCTGGGTGCTACCCGCGGGGTCGTAGTTGCCCTCGGGGCCCTGGGTGTTTGCCATGGCCCAGGACCCTAGCGAATAGCCGCGGCCCGCCCAAGTGCGGGGCCCCTCCGGTACGCGACCGGGCCTCACAGCCGACTCTCAGTCTGGCACCGCCCTCACCAGCAAGTTTACTTTCGCCAATACGTGCCTTTGCCATGTTTTTATCCCAGCGGGGACCACTTCGTTTGCCTGCAGCAACCAACTGGATTTATGGTTGCCCCAAGCAACGAATAACGGAGGGGCGATGGCCGAGCGGGCGCAGTACGAGGAGTTGGCTCGTCAGCTCAGTGCCATCGGCGCCGTGAAGAGGGAGCTGGCGCGGATCCTGCCGCACGACTGCCCGGCGGGTTCCGCCGCCGTGCTGACGCTGCTGGGCCGCCACGGCGACATGCGGATGAGCAGGCTCGCCGAGCTGCTCGCCGTGGACATGTCCGTGACCAGCCGCCATGTCGCGCACGTCGCCGACCGGGGCTGGATCGAACGCCTCCCCGACCCGGCCGACAAGCGCTCGCGCATCCTGCGTCTCACCGGCGCCGGGCTCGCGCGGCTCGACGAGCTCTCCCAGCGCTCCTCGCAGCTCTTCGCCGACCGGCTCAGCGACTGGTCCGACCAGGAGGTCGGGCTGCTCAGCCACCTGATGGGCCGGCTGCGCGAGAGCTTCGGCGACTGCCGCGCCACCCAGCGGCCGCCCGGTCCCCCCGAAGCACAGGCAGTTCACGCAACAGAACCGACCACCACCCGTACACCCGCGTAAGCACACGCAGCACTAGAGAAGGAAGCCCATGGCAACGACCACACCAGCCGGTGTGCGGGCTCACGCCAAGCACGGAGGTGGGTCCTCCGACGGCGCTCCGATGACACACCGGCAGATCATGGAGGCGCTCTCCGGGCTGCTCCTGGGCATGTTCGTCGCGATCCTGTCGTCGACGATCGTCACCAACGCCCTGCCCGAGATCGTCGGCGACCTGGGCGGCGGCCAGTCCGCCTACACCTGGGTCGTCACCGCCGCGCTGCTCTCCATGACCGCGGCCACGCCCCTGTGGGGCAAGCTCTCCGACCTGTACAGCAAGAAGGCGCTCGTACAGATAGCGCTGGTCATCTACGTCCTCGGGTCCGCCGCCGCGGGTCTGTCGCAGAACGCCGGCATGCTGATCGCCTGCCGTGTGGTCCAGGGCGTCGGCGTCGGCGGTCTGTCCGCCCTCGCCCAGATCGTCATGGCGGCGATGATCTCCCCGCGCGAGCGCGGCCGCTACTCCGGCTACCTCGGCGCGACCTTCGCCGTCGCAACCGTCGGCGGTCCGCTGCTCGGCGGCGTCATCACCGACACCTCGTGGCTCGGCTGGCGCTGGTGCTTCTACGTCGGTGTGCCCTTCGCGGTCATCGCGCTCATCGTGCTGCAGAAGACCCTGCACCTGCCCGTCGTGAAGCGGGAAGTGAAGGTGGACTGGGGCGGCGCGTTCTTCATCTCGGCCGCGGTCTCGCTGCTGCTGGTCTGGGTCACCTTCGCCGGTGACAAGTACGACTGGATGTCGTGGCAGACCGCCGCCATGATCGGCGGCGCGGTCCTGCTCGGCGCGGTCTTCGTGCTCGTCGAGTCCAAGGCGAGCGAGCCGATCATCCCGCTGCGGCTGTTCCGCAACCGCACCATCACCCTCTCCTCCCTCGCCTCGCTCTTCGTGGGCGTCGCGATGTTCACCGGCACGGTCTTCTTCAGCCAGTACTTCCAGCTGGCCCGTGACAAGTCCCCGACGATGTCGGGCGTCATGACCATCCCGATGATCGGCGGCCTGTTCGTCGCCTCCACGGTCTCCGGCCAGGTCATCACCAAGACCGGCCGGTGGAAGTACTGGCTGGTCAGCGGCGGCGCCCTGATCACCGCGGGCCTGGGCCTGCTGGGCACCATCCGCTACGACACGACCTACTGGCACGTCGCGATCTTCATGGCACTGCTGGGCCTCGGCATCGGCATGACGATGCAGAACCTGGTGCTGTCCACGCAGAACCAGGTGGCACCGTCCGACCTCGGCTCCGCCAGCTCCACGGTGACGTTCTTCCGTTCCCTCGGCGGCGCGATCGGCGTCTCCGCGCTGGGCGCGATCATGTCCACCCGGATCACCGACTACGTCAAGGACGGCCTCGCCGGCCTCGACCCCAAGTACGCGGCCGCGGCGGCCTCTTCCGGCACCGGCACCATCCCGGACATGGATGCCCTGCCCGCCCCGCTGCGCACCCTCCTGGAGAGCGCGTACGGCCACGGCATCGCGGACGTCTTCATGATCGCCTCCGCGCTGGCGCTGCTCGCCTTCTTCGTCATGCTGTTCATCAAGGAGGTCCCGCTGCGGACCTCGGGCGCGCTGGCACAGGCGGCCCAGGCCGCGCAGGCCGACGCGGGGGTTCCCGCCGTCGCCGCCGAGGAGGAGGCCCCGGGCCGGGCCGTCCCCGCGACGAGCGCCCTGACGAACACCTCGACGGACACCGAGTCCGCGCCGGAGGGCACCCAGCGACTCGCCGCCGTCGCCACGGCGACGAGGGAGAACGCCCCGGCGCCCGCCGGCGGGATCCCGGTCCGCGGTCACGTCCGCGGCGCCGAGAGCGCGCCGGTGCCGCGGGCCGCGGTCACGCTGATCTCGCTCGCGGGACGGCAGCTGGGCCGGTCGGTCGCACAGGCCGACGGCTCCTACGCGGTGGACGCGCCCGGCACGGGTTCGTACGTCCTGATCGCCTCCGCCGACGGCTTCCAGCCGCAGGCCTCGACGATCGTCGTGAACGGCGAGCCGGTGGAGTACGACATCCTGCTGAGCGGCACGAGCGGGCTGAGCGGGCTCGTGCGGGCCGCCGGCACCGGGACCCCGGTCAAGGACGCCATGGTCATCGTGACCGATGTGCGCGGCGACGTGCTGGCCACCGGGACCACCGGTGAGCAGGGCGAGTTCGCCTTCGCCGAGCTGGTGCCCGGACCGGTGACCGTCGCCGTGAACACGGCGGGTCACCGTCCGCAGGCGCTGCCCGTCGAGGTCGGCGGCGCCGGGGTCACCCGGGTCGAGGTCGAACTCCGCGCGGGCGCCGAGCTCCAGGGTGTCGTGAGGGCGCCCGGCGGCCCGCTGCCGGACGCGCGGGTCACGCTGGTCGACGCGGCCGGCAACGTGATCGGTACGGCGCGCACCGGCACGGACGGCGCGTACGCCTTCGCCGACCTGGACGGCGGCGAGTACACGGTCATCGCGACGGGCTACCCGCCGGTGGCCACCGCGCTGACCGTCGGCGGGCGCGGTGTCGACGACCACGACATCGAACTCGCCCACCCCGGCGAGTAACAGGAAACCCCGGCCCGTGGGACGCGCGCTCCGAGCGGAGGCCGTGCTCCCACGGGCCGGTTCATGTGCAAGACAGGCAGGAGAAACGGGATGGGACTGACCGCACGGATCCGTACGCGGGACGGATGGGCCGTGTCGCACGCGGTCGTCACGGTGACCGACATGACCGGGACACAGGTGCTGCGGGCGGAGGCGGACGCCGAGGGCGCCGTACGGGACGCGGGTGCGCTGACGCCCGGCGCGTACACCGTGATCGTCACCGCGGTCGGGTACGCGCCCGCCGCCTCCAGCGCGATCGTCACGGCCGGCGGACGGGCCGAGGTCGGCACCGTGGTCCTCGCCCGGCAGGGCGGCACCGAGCTGCCGCCGCCCGGCCCGTGGACCGTCGACCCCGCCCATTCCTCGGTGGGGGCCGTCGCCCAGCACCTGGGAATCTCCAGCGTGCACGGCCGGTTCACCGACTTCTCGGCCACCATCGAGATCGCCCCGGACGAGGTGGCCGAGTCCCGGGTGGAGGCGGTGATCCAGGCGGCCTCCATCGACACCGGCAACGGGATGCGCGACGGCCATCTGAGGTCCCCCGACTTCCTGGACGTCGAGACGTACCCGCTGATCACCTACCGGTCCACCGGCCTGACCCCGGCCGGCTCCGACCGCTGGACCGTCCACGGCGAACTCACCCTGCACGGCGTCGTGCGCCCGGTGGACCTGGACCTCGCCTACCTGGGCACGGGCGCGGACCCGTGGGGCGGCACCCGCGCGGCCTTCCGGGCGACGGCACAACTCCACCGCGAGGACTTCGCGATGAACTACAACCAGGTCGTCCAGGCGGGCATCTCCGCGATCGGCACCACGCTGAAGGTGGAGCTGGACGTGCAGGCGGTACAGGGCGGGACGCTGCCCCAGATGTGAGGTGACACCCCCCGCGGCGCCCCGTTCCCGGGCGCGGGACAGCCCTTAGGCTGCCCCCATGGCACCGAACATCGCGACGAACACCTCCGTATCCCGCGACGAACTGCTCGACTTCGTCCGCCCCCGCCACCGCGCCGTCCTGCTCACCCGACGGGCCGACGGCAGCCCCCAGGGCTCGCCGTTGACCTGCGGGGTCGACGACGCGGGCCGCGTAGTCGTCTCGACGTACCCCGAGCGCGCCAAGACCCGCAACGCCAAGCGGGACGAGCGGGTCAGCCTGATCGTGCTGAGCGACGAGTGGGACGGGCCGTGGGTCCAGATCGACGGCACCGCCGAGGTCATCGGCCCGCCGGACTCAGTGGAACCGCTCGTCGAGTACTACCGGAACATCGCGGGCGAGCACCCGGACTGGGACGAGTACCGCGCGGCGATGCTCAAGCAGGGGAAGTCGATCATCCGGATCACCCCCGAGAAGTGGGGCCCGGTCGCGACGGGCGGTTTCCCGGCGCGTCTCGCGTCCCCGGAGTAGCCGGGGAGCGCCCCCGGGCCACCGGGGCCGCCGGGGCCGCGGCGGGCGACATCCGCCCCGGACGGAACGACCAGGGTGTGTTGCGGAAGTCGCGAGGCAGACGCGGCTTTCGCAACACGCCCTACGGCGTGTCCGCGCCGCGGGCCACCATGGTCTCGATGCCCGCGATCAGTGTCTCCAGGGCGAACGTGAAGTCCCGTTCGCGCATCTCCTCGACCGTGTCACCGCCGCGGGCCTCCATCAGGTCCGCGGCGCTCTCGAGGTTGACCGAGAACTGCGGCTGTTCGCTGATCGTGCTCATGGCCTGGCGGAAGTACTCCTCCTGGCTCATGCCCGCCGAGGCGCAGCGCTGCACGAAGTGGCCCTCGATGGTGCCGAAGCCGTACACGAACTGGAAGACCGCCGAGAGCGCGCCCATCTGCCCGTGCGGGGGCAGGCCCGTACTGCGGACCACCTTCTGGACGCAGAGCGAGAAGGCCATGGAGTGCGGGCCGATGTTCAGGAACGTGCCGATGAGCGGTGACACCCAGGGGTGCCGGACCAGCAGCGCGCGGTAGCCGGTGGCCACGGACCGCAGCTGGTCGCGCCAGTCCTCGCCCGACTCGGCGTCGGGCAGGTCGAGTTCACCGAATACCGCGTCGAGGGCGAGTTCGAGCAGGTCGTCCTTGGTGTCCACGTACCAGTACACGGACATCGCGGTGACGTTCAGTTCGGCGGCCAGCCGTCGCATGGAGAACCGCGCCATCCCCTCGGCGTCCAGCAGCCCTACCGTGACCTCGGTGATCCGGTCCCGGTCGAGCCCCGAGGGCTGACCACCGCCGCGTGCCGCCCCGCCCCGGGGGGCCTTTCCCTCCAGCCAGACACTGGTCCGCGCCGGACGCTCGGCCCGGCCGGCTGCCCTCACCATGGCGTACCTTCCTCGGAGCGGGGGACTGCGGTCACTCGCGACGGAGGGCCGGAACGTTCCGGTCCGTCCTCCCCGATGCTAAGCGCGCGTCACGCGGAAACCGCCCTCGCGGAGTCCGCCCTCTCCGCACGTCGTGGCAACGCCGCGGCCGGGCGGTCCGCCGATCCCCGTGCCGTCGGCGCGGCGAGGCACGCAACGGCGTGGAACCGCGGGGAAGGGAACGGACGGTGGCCCGGAGCTCGATCGCTCCGGGCCACCGCCCGGTCAGGGCCTCGGGGTCGGTCCGTCAGCCCGTCGGCCGCGTCAGGTCGTAGAAGGTGGCCGAACCGACGCTCACCTTCTTGAAGTTGGCCGTGACCCACGAGCTGATCCGGGAGGAGGCGGAGGCGTTGCCCGAGGCGCCGCCGCCCATACCGCCGCCCGAGATGAAGTAGTGGATCCTGCCGTCGGCCACGTATTTCTTGAACTGGGCCAGAGTGGGGGACGGGTCGGTGCCGTTGAAGCCTCCGATCGCCATCACGGGTTTCCCGGTGGCCAGTTGGTAGCTCGCCGAGTTCTGGGAGCCGACGGCCGCGGCCGCCCAGGTGTAGTCGTCGGCGTTCTTCGACAGCAGCGTCCTGGCCGCGGAGCCGACGGTCGCGCCGTTCAGCAGACCGCCGGCGCCGCCTGCGCCCATGCGGCCGTCACCCGCGCCGGCGCCGGGCATGCCGCCCTGCCGGTTCTGGCCCTGGGTACCGCCATTGCCCTGGGTGTTCCCGTTGCCCTGCTGGTTCCCGCCGGGGAAGCCACCGGTGCCGCCCGTCGGGGGACCGCCCGTGCCACCGCCCTGCTGCCCGTTCTGCTGGGTGCCGTTGCCGTTCGGCTGGTTCCGGCCGCCGCCGGGGAAGCCGCCCCGCACACCGCCGCCGGGACCACCGCGACCGCCCATCGTGCTCGCCCCGGACGGACCGGCCGTCACGATCGAGCCGGAGTGCCCGGCGTCCACCGTGGAGAGCGTGTACGCCGTCGGGCCCGCGACCGCGGCCGCGAAGCCCAACCCCGCGGCCGCGAGCGCCAGATGGCGGCCGAGCCGGGTCACGAAGATCAGGCCGAGCGCGCCCGTCAGACCGCCGAGGAGGACCAGCCACTTGAGCCAGGGCAGGTAGTCGGGGGTGCGGTTGAGGAGGACGTACCCCCAGACCGCGGACGCGGTGACCGCGCCGGCCAGGGTGAGCGACGCCCACACCTTGCCCCGCTCCTCCCACAGCACCGTCGCGCCCATGCCGACGACGGCCGCGATGTAGGGGGCCAGGGCCACCGTGTAGTACTGGTGGAAGATCCCGGCCATGTAGCTGAAGACGGCCATGGTCATCAACAGCGATCCGCCCCAGGCCAGGAACGAGCCGCGGGTCAGGTCGGTCCGGCCCGCCTTCCGGGTGAGGACGAGGCCGGCCACCAGCAGGATCAGGGCCGCCGGGAGCAGCCACGAGATCTGGCCGCCGATCTCGGAGTCGAACATCCGGTTCCAGCCGGTCTCGCCCCACATCCCGGTGCCACCGCCGCCACCTCCACCTCCACCGCCGACGCTGCCGGTCTCGTCGCCGTTGATGCGGCCGAGACCGTTGTAGCCGAAGGTCAGCTCCAGGAACGAGTTGTTCTGCGAGCCGCCGATGTACGGGCGCGAGGACGCGGGCCACAGCTCGACGATCGCGACCCACCAACCGCCTGCGACGAGCATCGCCCCCGCCGAGAGGCCGATCTGCGCGCACCTCTTCCGCACGCCCACCGGCGCGCAGACCGCGTACAGCACGGCCAGCGGCGGCAGGATCAGGAACGCCTGGAGCGTCTTGGCGAGGAACGCGAAGCCCACCGCGACGCCCGCCCACACGAGCCACTTCGTCCGGCCGTCCTCCAGAGCGCGGATCACGCAGTAGACCGTGACGGTCATCAGCAGCGCGAGCATCGCGTCCGGGTTGTTGAACCGGAACATCAGCGCGGCGACGGGGGTCAGCGCGCAGACCGCGCCCGCGATCAGGCCGGCCGCCGGGCCGAACCGGCGGCGCAGGGCCGCGTACAGGACACCGACCGTGGCGACGCCCATGAGCGCTTGGGGGACGAGGATCGCCCACGAGCCGAGGCCGAAGATCCGCACCGACAGGGCCATCGGCCACAGCGAGGCCGGGGGCTTGTCGACGGTGATGGCGTTGGCCGAGTCGAGCGAGCCGAAGAAAAAGGCCTTCCAGCTCTGGCTGCCGGCCTGGACGGCCGCCGAATAGAAGGAGTTGGCGTAGCCGGAGGCGCTCAGGCCGTAGAGGTAGAGCAGCGTGGTGGCGACGAGCAGTCCGGCGAAGGCGGGGCGCACCCAGCGCGGGTCCTCGGGCCGACCTCGCCGGACGCGGTGGAGGAAGGGCCGCCGGGGTTCACCGGGCCAGGCAAGGGCGCCGGGCGCGGAGGGCTCTCGCGGAGGCGTATCACCCTGGCCGGTCGGCGGACGCGGCACGGGAGCCGGCTCCGCGGAGGGATGCGCGTCGGGCTGACGGCTCGTGTCGGGCTGACGGCTCATGTCGGGCTGAGTGGTCATCGTGCGTCCCTCGGGTCGTGATCGTGCGGGCGCACCGGTTGCAGTCGCATGGTGGCGTCCCCCCGGGCGCGGTCCGCGGCGTCACGGGCGCGGAACTCGTCGGTGTCCCGGGTGTTGTCGTGGGTGTCGTTGTCGTAGGCGTTGCCGTACGCGCCGTCGTGCGCGCTGCCGTACGCGTTGCCGTGCCGGGGTCGCGTCGCCGCCGGGAGAGGGGACCCCTGTGGACGCCGGGGGCCCTGCCGGGCGGGGGCCGTCGCGTACGGGGGCGGGGCCGGGGCCGGGGTGTGCGACGCCACCACCGTGGACGACGTACCGTCGCTCGCGCCGTCGCGCCGGTCCGGGAAGACCCAGGCGCGGAAGAGCAGGAACCGCAGCACGGTGGCCGCCAGGTTCGCGGCGATCAGTACCGCCAGCTCGGTGGAGTGCGCCGGGCTGCTCGTGGCCGCGTTCAGAGCGGCGAGCGATCCGCTGGTGAGCGCGAGGCCGATCCCGAAGACGACCAGGCCCTGCGCCTGGTGGCGGACCGCGCCGCCACGGCCGCGGACCCCGAAGGTCAGCCGCCGGTTGGCGGCGGTGTTGGCGACCGCCGAGACCAGCAGGGCGAGCGCGTTGGCGGCCTGTGAGCCGCAGAAGGACCGGAAGCCGCTGTAGAGCAACAGGTAGAAGAGCGTCGACAGGGCGCCCACCACACAGAAGCCGACCAGTTGGCGGGCGAGGCCCCCCGGCACGTCGGTGAGGTCGCGGTCGCGCGGGTCGTCCCCGAAGGGCCGCGCGAGCCGGTCCAGCGGCAGCGATCCGGTGCCGAGGGCGCGCCCCACGCGCCACACGCCCTTCAGGTCGTCGGTCGCCGTCCGCACGATGCGCACCGTCGAGTCCGGGTCGTCGACCCAGTCGACCGGCACCTCGTGGATACGCAGTCCGGCACGCTCGGCGAGCACCAGCATCTCGGTGTCGAAGAACCAGCCGGTGTCCTCGACCAGCGGCAGCAGCACCTGCGCGACATCACGGCGGATCGCCTTGAACCCGCACTGCGCGTCCGAGAAGCGGGCCTGCAGCGAGCCGCGCAGGATCAGGTTGTAGCCGCGGCTGATGAACTCCCGCTTGGCGCCGCGCACCACGCGTGAACTCCGGGCGAGCCGGGAGCCGATGGCGAGGTCGGAGTGGCCCGAGATCAGCGGGGCCACCAGCGGCAGCAGGGCGTTGAGATCGGTGGACAGGTCCACGTCCATGTAGGCGAGGACCGGGGCGTCCGAGGCCGACCACACGGTGTGCAGCGCGCGTCCTCGGCCCTTCTGTTCGAGCCGGCGGGACCGGACCTCCGGTATCCGTGACTCCAGGCGGGCGGCCACCCGGGGAGTGGTGTCCGTCGACGCGTTGTCCGCGACCGTGATGCGGAACGGGTACGGGAAGGTGCGCTCGAGATGCTCGTGGAGTCTCATCACACACCGCTGGAGGTCCTTCTCCTCGTTGTAGACGGGGATCACTACGTCCAGGACAGGCGTACCGGCGGACCCGGCCGGGAGGTGCTCCCGCGCCGGCAGGGTGCCGGGAGAAGAGTCGGTTCGCATGGGAACGACTCTGGTCAGACGCCCTGTCGCACCCATGTGGTGGCGCTGTGCTGTGGCTGTGAGTGCCGTCGCGCCTTTGTCTCCACGGTTGTTCGCGGGGTCGTTGCCGCGATCGGGTCGTCGGTGAGCGCCGGCAGGTGCAGGGTGAACACCGTCCTGCCCGGCACGCTGTCGACGGTGACGGCGCCCCCGTGCGCGGAGGCGACGGCCTGCACGATGGCGAGCCCGAGACCGGTCGAGCCGGAGGCGCGGGAGCGCGAGGAGTCGCCGCGCGCGAAGCGTTCGAAGACGCGGGGCAGCAGTCCGGGCGGGATGCCGGGTCCGTCGTCCTGGACGTCCACGCACAGCCACGGTCCGTGCCGGTGCACGCGTGCGGTCACGGTCGTACCGGGCGGGGTGTGCGTTCTGGCGTTCGCGAACAGGTTGACCATGACCTGTTGCAGACGGGCGGCGTCCGCGAGGACCAGCGCGGGCTCCTCCGGAAGTTCGAGCCGCCAGTCGTGGTCGCGGCCGGCCGCCCGTGCGTCGCTCACGGCGTCGATGACGAGCGGTACGAGGTCGGTGCCGTCGTACTGGAGCGGGCGTCCGGCGTCGAGGCGTGCGAGCAGCAGCAGGTCCTCCACCAGTCCCGTCATCCGGCCGGCCTCGGACTCGATCCGGCCGAGGGCGTGCCGGGTGTCGGGCCCGGTCTCCTCGCGGCCGCGTCTGGTCAGCTCGGCGTAACCCCGGATCGACGCCAGCGGTGTACGCAGCTCATGACTCGCGTCCGCGACGAACTGCCTGACGCGCGTCTCGCTCTGCTGACGTGCGTGCAGGGCGCTGTGGATGTGGTCGAGCATGCGGTTGAGCGCGGCGCCGACCTGCCCGACCTCGGTGTGCGGGTCGGCCTCCGACTCCGGGACCCGTTCGTAGAGGGTGACCTCGCCTGTGTGCAGGGGGAGTTCGGAGACGCGGGTGGCGGTGGAGGCGACCTTGCGCAGGGGGCGCAGGGCGAGCCCGACGAGGACGCTGCCGGCGATACCCGCGGCGATGAGACCGGCGGCGGTGACGCTGACCTCGACGAGGATCAGGGTGTTGACGGTGTTGGTGACGGTCCTTGTGGGGATGGCGACGTAGTAGGCGCCCCGGGGGCCTTCCTGGTACTTGACGCGGTACTCGCCGAGGCCCGGGACGTCCACGTTGTGCGTGCCGGTCCTCGGCGCGGTGGCGAGCGCGGCCTTCTGGGCGGCGCCGAGATCCTTGGTGTCCATGCCCGGGACGCTGCCGACGGTGGTGGTGTCCTGCTGCTCGGAGACGACCGCCCGGGTGATCACGCCGTTCGACACGGCGGCACCGATGGTGTCCTCCTGGTTCGGCCCCCTGGTGAGGAAGTCGAAGACGTCGGTCGACACGGTGCCGGCGCCGTCGGACCGGGCGTTCGGGGGTATCCCGGTGCCATCGGCCTGGTTCCCGCCCCCCGGTTTGAACGGGCCGGTGGCTCGCTTGCCGACCTCCCCCAGCGTGTCGTCCAACTGCTGGTAGAGATAAGAGCGCAGGGCGAGGGTCGTCACCGTACCGATCACCGCGCACACCACCGCGATCAACGTCACCGCGGAGACGACGAGCCGCGTCCGCAGGGTGCGCGGCTGTCGTCCCCGCACCTGCGCACGCGGCCGTCGTCGTCCGCTCATGACACCGCGGGCTTGATCAGGTAACCGGCTCCGCGCCGGGTGTGGATCATCGGCTCGCGCCCCGCGTCTATCTTGCGGCGCAGATACGAGATGTACAGCTCGACGACGTTGGCCTGGCCACCGAAGTCGTAGGACCACACGCGGTCGAGTATCTGCGCCTTGCTGAGCACGCGCCGGGGGTTGCGCATGAGGAAACGGAGCAGTTCGAACTCGGTCGCGGTGAGGTGGATGCCGTCCCCGGCCCGGAACACCTCGTGGCTGTCCTCGTCCAGGGTGAGATCCCCGACGACCAGCGTCGAGTCGGAGCGCCGGTCGGCGGCACCGGAGCGGCGGATCAGTCCGCGCAGCCTCGCCACGACCTCTTCCAGGCTGAACGGCTTGGTGACGTAGTCGTCACCGCCGGCCGTCAGACCGGCGATGCGGTCCTCGACGGCGTCCTTCGCGGTGAGGAAGAGGACGGGCACGTCCGGCAGTTCACGGCGCAGCCGCCCCAGGACCGCGAGCCCGTCCATGTCGGGCAGCATCATGTCCAGCACCACGGCGTCGGGGCGGAACTCGCGCGCGCTCTGCACCGCGCCCTGTCCGTCACCCGCGCTGCGGATCTGCCACCCTTCGTAACGAAGGGCCATGGACAGGAGTTCGGTGATCGACAGCTCGTCGTCCACCACCAGGACTCGGACGGGGCTCCCGTCCGGCCTCAGCAGTTCGGTACGCCCCTGGGGCGAGGTCGTGGTCATAGCGGACACCTTGCTGGGCGCCGCTGAGAACATCCTTTCGGAGACCTGTGATTTTTCTGAGAAACACACAGGTGCCTCTCAGGGAACCCCTGAGGGGATCACGCGGTTCCCGGGGCGCCCGCGGACGGGGGTGCGATGCCGTCCGCGCGCGGGGGCGCGATCCCGAAGAGACGCGCCCCGTTCTCGTAGCAGACCGCCCGCAGCCAGTCGTCCCCCAGCTCGAGCCGTTCCAGGGCGTGCAGTTGATGGGCGTAGGGATGCGGGATGTTCGGGAAGTCGGTCCCGAGCAGGATCCGGTCGCCGAGGGCGGCGAGCAGGGCCGACGCCTCCCGTGGGAACGGCGCGAGCCGCTCGCTGAAGTCCGTGAACGCCATCGTCGTGTCGAACCGCACCTCGGCGTACCGCTCGGCGAGACGGAGGAACTCCTCGTACTCGGGCATCCCCAGGTGCGCGACGATCAGCCGCAGCCGGGGGTGCCGGGCGAGGACCCGGCCGGCCGGCTCGGGCCCGGTGTACTTGCCGGGTGCGGGTCCGGACCCGCAGTGCATCACCACGGGGATCCCGGCCTCGGCGAGCAGCCCCCAACTGGAGTCGAGGAGCGGGTCGGCCGGGTCGTACGCGCCCACCTGGACGTGTGCCTTGAAGACGCGGGCGCCCTGTTCCACCGCCTCCCGCACGTACGCCTCGGCGTCCGGCTCGGGGAAGAGGGTGGAGGTGTGGAGGCAGTCGGGCGTGCGGCGCGCGAAGCCGACGGCCCAGGAGTTGAGCCATCGCGCCATGCCGGGCTTGTGCGGATAGAGCATCGCGGTGAAGGCCCGTACACCGAACTCCCGGATCAGCGCCAGCCGTTCGTCCTCGTCGCCGCGGTAGGTGATGGGCCATTCGATGCCGCCGGTCAGCGGGCCGAGCCCGTCGAAGTAGTCCCACACCTTGCGCAGGACCCGCTCGGGCATGAAATGGGTGTGGACGTCGACGAGACCCGGGAGACCGAGCCGCTCCCAGAACCTCCGTACGTCCTCCCCGTCAGCCGTGCGCAGGTCGGACCCCCCGCCGCGCTGGACGTCCACCGGTGTCCGGGGTTGATCGCTCATGTCACCCACCATGGTCGTCGGTGTCACCGCCGGTCCACCCCCTTTCCCAAAAGAACCCCGAGGAGGCCGGCTCCTGGCCTCACGCTCCCGGCCGCCCGAGCGCCCTCTCAGAACAGGCCGTCCTGCACCACGGCGGCCTCCGCCTCTCGGAACTCCCGTACGGGTACGGTGAATCCGCCCGCCCCCGCGGCCAGGTCCCACCCGGTCATGAGCCGGGTGTCGAGTACGACCACTCCCCTCGCGGTCGCCAGATGCAGATCGGGGCCGGCGGCGGCCACCAGCTCACCGCTCACCGCGCCGCCTCCGGTCAGCTCGCTCACCGCGCCCACGGCTGCCGGGACTCCGTCGAGCCCGAACACCTCCACGTGGTCGACTGCCCGGAACGGCGCCCGATCCAGGGAGTCGGGCCAGCCGTCGAGCTCCGCGACGCGCGCGTGCAGTTCCCGGATCTCCTCCAGCCGCCCAGCCGCGTCCGGCAGCGCCGCCCGCGCCCTTCGCTTGTCGGCGTACCGGATCCGGTCCGGCACCCCCAGCGCGGCCCGCAGCAACTCCTCGGTCCGCCGCGCGGCCATCAACGGTCCCTCTCCCAGCCAGCTGAAACAGAGGGCTCCCTGCTCCAGCAGCCGCGCCGATCCGCGTGCCGAGCCGGTGATGCCGACCTTCACCATCCCCGGTCCGAACCAGGCGAGATACACGCGGTACGGACGCGGGTCGTCGGCCATCGTGTCGGCCGCCACCGAGTGCGCACGGTCCAGGCGCGCGCACTCCTCGCACCGCGCCCCCGTACTCCGCCCCGGCACGGCCGCCCGCACGGGGCACGCGTTGCCCCGGGCCCCCACGCACGTCCGCCCGCCGCCGCCCGCCACCGTGAAGGCGACACTCCTGCCCGTGGTCAGCGCACTCTCCCGCCCGCCACCCCACACCAGCACGGGACCGGCCGCCGACCACCGCAGACCCGAACATCTCCACGTCTGTGCCATCACTGACGAGCCTAGGCGCTGCCACTGACAACGCGCCCGGTCCACCCGCGCCGCGCCCGCCCACGCCCACGCCCACCCTCGAACGCCTCCGCGCGTACGCACCGCTCCCGCGGAGTCGTCACCGGCGGCTTCTCGCCCCGGCCCCCGCCCCCATCCGCCCGGCGATCCGGTCCAACGACTCGGCCATGCGTCCCAGGGCGGCCGCCATCACGTCCTGGCTCCGGGCGATCATCTCCTGTCTGCGCCTGATCACCTCCTGGCTTCGCGCGAGCGCGTCCTGGCCCCGGGCCACCGCACGCCGGCCACGGCCGGACTCCCGCGGCGGCCGGTTCGGCTCCGCCGCCGGCCGCTCACGCCGGGCCGCCGGCCGGTCGCCCTCGGCCGGCGCCGCCGCGCGCCCGGTCACCAGGGCGTCGCGCGCCGCCGCCCGCGCCGCGAGTACCTCGTCCGCCAGGATGTTCCGCTCCTCGAACCGTACGAGGGCATCGGCGACCTGTTGAGGCACTGCGTAGGCGACGCCCCCGTCGGAGGCGGGTTGCACGGGCGCCGGTTCGAGGGCGTAGCAGCCGTCGCGCTGGATGCTCACGACGGCCTCGGCCGCCCACGCCTTGAAGGGATCGCACTCGGGCTTGGCACACCCGTTGACGAGCCTGACGAGCCCCTGCAGATTCACCATCGTCATCGACTTCTTGAATCTGTGACCCGCGATCCCGCTGAAGGCGTCCGCGCCGCGGACGCTTCGCGCGAGATCCTCCAGACTCTGCCGGCACTCTGCCGCGACATGCCGGAGAAGGGCCTGGCGGGTGTTCGTGTACCCGAGGACCCTGGCCACGTCCGCCGCCGGAAACCAGTGCTCCCCGTCCGGCAACGTCACCCTCCGGACCCGCGCCCCGGTCGCCGCGAACACGAAGTCGTTGATGTCGATCGCGTCCTGCTCGTACATCGAGCATCACCTCCACGCCGGAAATTAGGCGAGGAAGCATGCAACTCCCGTAGAAATCAATGACGTTCACCCGATAGGCGACAGAAGGATCGATTCGTCGCAAGTACCCCACCCCGAAGACCCGCCGACCGGACCGGGCCGGCGCGCCGGGTGGGCCGGGTGGGCCGGAGACCCCGGCCGGGCGGCAGGGGTCCGAGGCCGGACGTCACGTCCGAGGCCGGACGTCACGCACCCGGCGCCCGGCCGCCGGCTTCGTGTCGGCGCACCTGCTCGATGAGACGGCGCAGCGACGCGCGGGCACCGGCGATCTCTCCCGGCGGAATGTCGGCGGCGAGTGTGCGGTGGACCTCGTCGGCGCGGGCCGTGATCCCGTCCAGCACGCGACGGCCGTCGGGCGTGAGGGCGAGGAGCGGCGAACCGCGGTGATCGGGATTGGGCCCGAAGGCTGCGAGGCCCTCGGCCACCAGATCGTTCGCGACGCGCTGGACCCCTTGCCGGGTGACGCCGAGGCGGCGGGCCGCTTGTGCCACGGTCTGCGAACTCCCGGAGACAGCGCTCAGGAGCTGCCAGCGGGCTTGCGTCTGCCCCTCGGTCGCGGCGATCGCCTCACCTGACCTGCGCAGGAGTCCGGCCGCCTCGAACACGTCCGCCACCAGCAACGCGATCTCGTCCGGCATGCCACACCCTCCTCAATTGACAACATGTTGTCACTCTGTGAACTTACTGTCAGTATAGGAAGCGAAAGCCCGCCGATCACCCTCCCCGGAGACGCCATGAACACCGCGACCGACCGCCTGCGGGCCGCCCTGGACCGCGCCGCCGCCATCCGCCCCGAGGAGGGCGGGTTCCCTTACCTCGCGGAAGCCCTTCGGCAGGCCGGGGTCACCCACTGCCGGATGACCGTGCCGTCGAACACCATGCTCTACCTCACCGACGCCGGAGCCGTCGCCGTCCAGAGCGAGCCCCTGGTCGCCGGCATGGTCGACGTCACGCCGTTCGACCGCCCGGCGCTCCTCGCCGCACTCCGTGCCGATCAGGCGGGCGACAGCACGTTTCCCGAGTTCGTCCAGGGCTGCTGGAAGGCCGGCGTCGTCCGGTACGACGTCGACCTCGACGCGCGACGGTGCGTCTACTACGGAGCCGACGGCGACAGCTACACCGAGACCTACCCGGCCGTCGAGATCTGACGGGCCGCGTCCCGGACGCCCCCGTCCGTACGGCCCGGAAGTATCCGTACGGCCCGCACAGGTGAGAGGCCCCGGATCGCTCCGGGGCCTCTCACCTGTGCGCACTCGGCAGGATTCGAGCCCACGGCCCTCTGATCCGCAGGACCGACCGTCAGTCCGTGGGGCGGGGCAGTACGGCGAGGGCGGTGCTGGCGATGTCCGTCAGCGTCTCCTCGTCGGTCCCGGCCTTGCCCAGTGCTTCGATGCCGCGCAGTACGGCGAGCACCAGCGCGGCCAGCTTTCCGGGGTCCGCGTCCGGGGCGAGGTCGCCGTTGCGCTGGCAGGCGGCGATGTCGTCCTCCAGCAGCGCGCTCAGTGCCTCGACGGCCGCGTGTGCCCGCTCGGCCACGGTCTTGTCGTGTTCGGCCAGCTCGGCGGTGCCCTTGGCCAGCAGGCACCCGCGCTGGGCGGTGTCCGCGGCCGTGGCCGCGGCCACCGCGTGGAGGTGCGCGGACAGCCGTGCGTACGCGTGCTCGTCGTCGCCGCGCAGCTGCTGGGCGGTGGCATCGACGACCGACCTGCAGTAGTCGTCGAACACGCGGTGGAAGAGATCCTGCTTGCCGCCGAACGCGCCGTACAGGCTGCCCTTGCCGAGGCCCGTCGCCGCCGCGATGTCGTCCATGCGCGTGGCGGCGTATCCACCCGCCCAGAACTGCTCCCGGGCCGTGTCCAGTACCTGCTGCTCGTCGAACTTCCGAGGTCGCCCCATGGTGGCGAGCATACGCTTACTTGACCCATTCGTCCATAAAGGCTAACTTTGTTGACGAAAGAGTCAAGAACTGAGACCGAGGGTCGGTTCACCAGCCTCTCCCGCTCCAGCCGCGGTCCCGTCCGAGTGACCTACCTCACGGGAACTGCCCCGGTTCACCTGACAGGTACCCGTGTGAAGCAATCCTTGCGAGCTCGCCTGCGAGCCGGCGATCCAGAAGCCTTCCGCCAGCTGTACCAGGATCTGGGCCAGGCGATCTACGCGCACGCCTACCGCGCCACGGGCGACTGGTCGGCCGCCGAGGACGCCGTGTCACTGACGTTCCTGGAAGTGTGGCGGCTGCGGGAGCGACTGCGGGACGGTGACGAGAGCGTCCGCCCCTGGGTCTACGGCATCGCCACCAACGTCCTGCGCAACCGCGGCCGTGCAGCGCGCAGACACCAGCAGACCCTGGCCCGCTTCCCGGCATCCGAGACGGTCCCGGACTTCGCCGACGAGGTCGCCGAGCGCATCGACGACAGCGAAAGGCTCGCGGCCGCCCGAGCGGCGGTGGGCAGGCTGCGCCGCGGGGACCGCGACGTGTTCATGCTGTGCGTCTGGTCCGACCTCAGCTACAACGCGGCCGCCGAGGCCCTGGGCATCCCGGTCGGCACCGTCCGCTCCCGTCTGTCACGCGCACGGGGGCGTCTGCTCAAACTGACCGAGCAGGAACTGAAGCGCGTGAAAAAGACAGTGGAACCCCCTGCGCCCGTCCGACAGATACAGGGCGACCGCACACCCGCGGTCCGGTCGATACAGGAGAAAGCCCGATGAACGCTCCGACGCATGGTGACGAGGTCGAACGCCAGGAGCTGTCGCACCTGCTGCCGCGCCCCGGCACGCCTGGCCTCTCTCCCGCCCGGTCTCAACGTCTCGAGGAATATCTGATGCAGGAAGTCACCCGGACCGGCACGCAGGTACAGCCGTCTCCCGCCGCGAAGCGCGGCATGCCGCGCTGGACCCTGATCGCCGCGCCTGCCGCCGCACTGGCGGTCGCCGCGGCCGTCGCGGTCAGCGTCACCGGCTCCGGCACGGGGACCGCTGATGACAGTGTGGCGATGGCGTCGGTCATCACCGTGCAGCCCGCCTCGGCCCACGGCGCCACGGCTTTCCTGAGCCAGGTCGCGGACGCGGCGAGCAAGCAGAAGACCCCGTCCGTGGGCGCCCACCAGTTCATCTACGTCAAGAGCAAGGTCGGTTTCACCCACCAGGTCAAGCAGCGCACCATCGGCGGCGCGGCCAAGCTCGACGCCGTCCACCAGCGCCAGGTGTGGCTGGCCGCCGACCCCTCCAAGAACGGCCTCATCCACGAGGGCGGCCAGAACATCACGATCCACAACAGCGGCGCGGGCGTGGTCAACCCCGGCGCGGCGTCCGAGCCCCCGAGGCCGGGCACCGTCCCCCAGATCGCCTCGCTGTCCACCGACCCCGACACCCTGCTGAAGCAGATCTACTCCGCCACCCGCGGCCAGGCCCCCGGCAAGGACGCGGCCGCGTTCAACTGGGTCGGCGACACCGTGTCCGAGTCGATCGTCCCCGCGAACACGACCGCCGCCATCTGGCGGGCCGCCGCGAAGATCCCCGGCGTCGTCCTCGTCAAGGACGCCACCGACGCGGCCGGCCGGCACGGCGAGGCCATCGCCCACGTCTCCGGCGGCGAACGCACCGAGTACATCTTCGACCGCGACACCCACCTGTTCCTCGGCGAGCGCAGCTACCTCGTCAAGGACACCCCGATGGGCAAGGCGGGCATGCTCACCGGCACCAGCGCGGTCCTCTCCCGCGCCGTCGTGAACAAGATGGGCGACCTCCCCGCAGGCGCCCGCGCCTGACCCCCGCACCGACCAACCGCCCGGCCGCTGCCCCTCACCCAGCAGCCGGGCGGACGCGTCCCCCGTCCGGAGCCATTGCGGGCGACTGCCCGAGAGCCACGCCTCCCGTTCCGCGGCGCCTCCCTGCTCATCTCCGCCACCGACCACGGACATCCGCACCTCCGTCCGCCTCGACTCGCGGCACTCGGCGTTCGGTCGAGTCGGGGATGCGCTGAGGGGTGACGGCCACGGCCCGGACGATGATGAACGTACGGCCGGTGTCCATGCCGCCGTCTAAAGCCGTTTCAGGTTCCGGTCCAAGATCGCCCGAAGCCGGTCCACGTCCGCGTGCTCCCGGGCCCCCCTCTTGGGCAGCACCGCGACACCGGCCGCGCGGTCACCGCCCAGCAGCACAAAGAGTCCGGGCGTCTCCAGATACTCCCGGAACACCGTCCAGTCCACAGTGAAGGACGCTCGCTCACCGGTGCTGACCGCGCCGCGCTCGTCGGCCACCATGCGGCACCGCCCGTACGGCTCCACGACACTGAACATCCGCCGTGCCATGGTCCGCAGCCCTCGTACAGTGCCCCAGCACGCGGCCGTCACGGAGAGCACCAGCGAGATGATCCACACCGGCAGCGGGGCGTCCTGGAGGACGGAGAAGACGGTCACGGCGGCTGCCGCCACCAGCGGTGCCGTGAGCGCCTGCGCCCGGCCCGCCGTCGACCGACGGGCCCGCGCGCGGAGCGCCTCCTCGAAGTCCCCGGCCGTCGGCCGGTAGATGAGCTCCACGGCCGCACTACGGTCCGTTTCCTGATCCGAAGAATCCCCGCCCCTGGTGTCCATGAGCCGGATCCTAATCAGCGGGTCTCAGGCAGATCAGGGGCGTCATAACAAGATCCACCAGACACCGACGATCCACGCCGGAGCCCGGTCGCCGTCCATCGGCAGGCGGGGCGAACGCGTCCTTGTGGACCCGAAGTGCCGCCTGTATGAACGTCATTGACCGATCCGTCCAGAGCCCTGTCGTCAAAGCAAAAAGCCAGAGGCCCTGCGGATCTCTCCACAGGGCCTCTGGTCTGCTGTGCACTCGGCAGGATTCGAACCTGCAACCTTCTGATCCGTAGTCAGATGCTCTATCCGTTAAGCTACGAGTGCTTGTTCTCTTGTTGTGCTGGTGTCTCGCTTCCGGGCTTTCGACCCGCTCGCGGCGACAGGAAGAACATTACATGACTGCCGCCGCCATGTGAAATCCATTGGCCGCACCCCTTGTGAGCTGGGCAAACGCACTTCTGTGGGCCGTAACGCCGAAGCCCCGGTCCAGAAGGACCGGGGCTTCGGATCTTGCTGCGGAGGCGGAGGGATTTGAACCCTCGATGGGCTTTAAGGCCCAAACCGCATTAGCAGTGCGGCGCCATAGACCGGACTAGGCGACGCCTCCAGCACTACCGCCCGCGCGAGCGCGAGTGGTGCGTTGCAGATGATGACACAGCCGGGTGGGCTGTCACCAATCGGCTCCTACGGTACTAGGCAGGCGGGCCGCAGAGCAAAGTCCCCCAAGCCCACGGGGCGTCGCGCAACCGCGTGGGGCGCGGGGCGTTAGTCAGGTCATGTCGCGTCGCTCCGCCCCCACCCCTCGGTCCTCTCCCGTCTCTCCTTCTTCCCTGTTCCCTGTGTTCTCTCTGTCCTCCCTGTTCCGCCTGTCTCCCCTGTCTCCCCTGTCCTCCTTCGCCTCTCTGTTCTCTCCCGGCCCTCCCTCCTCCTCTTCCGTCCCGCGGCCTCTCCTCACCTCCCGGCTCGCGCTGGCCACCGCCGTGTCCGTCTCCGCCGTGCTGTCCGCCGTGCCCGCCGCCGCGCACGCGGACGCCACGTCGGGAGAAGGCCCGCACACGGAGGCCACGCGCCCACAGGAACCGCGTACCGCCCTCGCCCCCGCCGTCCTGATGCCCCCGCCGGTCCGCGCGGAGGACTCCGGGGACCGGCTGACCGTCACCGTCCGCCACGTGGGAGACACCGGCGGCCGGACGTACGAGCTGCGGTGTCATCCGGCCGGGGGCAGTCACCCCACCCCCGAGCAGGCGTGCGAGGCGCTCGACCGGCGGACGACCTGGGGGAAGGACCCCTTCGCCCCCGTCGCGCCCGGCACCCTCTGCACGATGCTCTACGGCGGGCCGGCCACCGCCCATGTGACCGGGACCTGGGCCGGCCGGCCCGTCGACGCCCGGTTCGACCGCGCCGACGGATGCCAGATCGCCCGCTGGGACGCCCTGGTGCCGCTGCTGCCGGACACCGGCGGGCAGTGACACGGTGGCCGCTGCCGGACCGCACCGGCGCCCGGCGGCGGGGCACAGCGGGTTCATGGTCGGGGGAGGGCGAAATGCGCGCTCACAGGTTCTACGTCTCATCCGCGTCGGTTCTGCGTGCGACCTCCCTCTCATCCGGCATCGCGAGCGCAGCCTCTGCCCGTAGACTCCCTCGCGTGACACGCTGCGGGCAGGTTGGCAAGATGGCCCTCGCGGTCGGCAAGGTGCGGTAACAGGGAGGAAGCGTCTCGTGAGCAGCAGGCCATCCCGAGGCGCTGCTCGCCTCGCAGCCATACTGGACGCCCTGCCCGATGCGTTGGTGCTGGTCAACGCCAATGGGACCGTCGTCAACGCCAACACCATCGCCCTGGAGGCCTTCGAGGCCCCCGGCACCGCTCTGGTGGGACGGGGCCTGCTCGATCTGCTCCCGCAGTTCGACTCGCGGCTGATCCCCGGATCCATGCGCAGGCCCGACACCATCGACGAGCGCGGGCGGACCAAGCCGACCCGGATGGTCGCGCGGCGGACCGACGGGAGCGAGTTCCCGGTCGAGGTCACCAGCGCGAACCTCGAGAACGGCCAGCAGGCCTACGACAGTCACGGCTACACCGCCGACGAACTGCTCATGCTCGTCGTACGCGACCTCTCGGGCACCGTCGACACCGAGGCCGAACTCGCGCGCTCACAGCGCCAGACCGAGATGATCCTGCGGGCCGCGGCCGAGGGCGTCGTCGGGACGGACACGGACGGGCGGGTCGTCCTGGTCAATCCGGCGGCCGCCCAGATACTCGGATACCGGGCCAGCGACCTCGGCGGCAAGGACCTGCACTCCCTCATCCTGCACTCGCGCGCCGACGGTGAGACCTTCGCGTACGAGGAGTCCCCGCTCGCCGACACCCTGCGCTCCGGGCGCAAGCACCGGGTGCGCGGGCAGGTGCTGTGGTCCAAGTCCGGCGACAAGGTTCCGGTCGACCTCACGACCGCTCCGGTCCGGGACGGGGACCAGCTCGTCGGCGCCGTGATGACCTTCACCGACCGCCGGCCGTACGACACCCTCGTCGAGGAGAAGGACACCGAGGCCACCCGGCACGCCGAGGAGCTCGCACGGATCGGTGAGGAGCACGCCGAGGAACTCGACGCGCTGCGCGAGCGGCACGCGGCCGAGCTGGCCGAGGTGGGCGAGCGGCACGAGGAGGAACTCGCCGCGGGCGACGACCGGTACGCGGCGCTCGGTGAGCGCGAGAAGGACCGCTACGAGGCGCTGGCCGCCCGGCACGACCAGCTGCTCGCCGTGCTCGGGCAGTCCCTGCGCGGGCCGCTCGACCAGCTGCGCGGCGAGCTGTCGAAGCTCGCCGCCGACGACGCCGGTCAACTGTGGCCCGAGGCCAACCAGGTCCTGCACCACCTCGCCGCCGGCTACTCGCGGATCACGACACTGGTCGACAACGTGCTCGGCTACCAGCGGCTCGACTCCGGCGCCGAGCAGATCGTCCGTACGAACGTCATGCTCGACGCGGTCGTCGCGGCCGGTGTCGACGGCGCCGTCGAACTGATCGGGCCCGGCCGCGTGCAGTTCGCCGTGCACGCGCCTCCCATCGAGGCCCAGGTCGACGCCGGGCTGCTGGCGAGGGCCCTCGCGCACCTCGTCGCGGACGTCGCGGGCGTCGACGCGACCGGCAACACGCCGGTGTCCGCGGGCGGGTACATGGACAACACCGTCGTGGTCGCGGCGGCGCAGCGCGGCGAGGTCGTACGGATCGAGGTGCGCGGGCCGTACGCCGGGGGAGACCCGGTGCACGAGCCGATCGTGCGCGGGATCGTGCGCGCGCACGGCGGTGTGCTGCAGACGCACGAGGTGCCCGGCATGAGCGGCAGCGCGTTCGTACTGGAAGTGCCCATCGGCACCGGCGCCGGGTCGGTCGTGCCCCCCGTCACGGCGATGCCGCAGATCGAGGCCCCGGCCTCCACCGGCGCAGAGGTGGCGCTGCCCGAGCAGGCCTCGCACCAGGGTGGCGGCAGGCGGCGGGCCCGGCGGTCCTCCGTGGACGCCTTCCTGGAGAGCGAGGTCGCCGCCGCGGAGCCTGTGGCGCCCGAGAGCGGCGCGGTCGCGCCCACCGGACGGCGCCGTCGGCGCGCGGCCGGTGAGCAGGACACCGGCGAGGCGTCCGTGCCCGCGCAAGGGTCGGGCGCCGAGCTCTCCGGTGACGACGGCTCCGGTGGTACCGGCCGCCGGCGCGGGCGGCCGAGTGCCGTCGAGGACACGGGTGACGGCGGGACCGACGCCGTCTCCGAGGGCGCGGTCGTCATGGCGGGAGAGCACGGGGCGGGAACCGCGGCCGTGGGTACGGGGCTGGGCGGGACGGTGCCTCCGCGGGGAGTGCCTGTGCCGTCCGGGTCGTCCGGAGCCGGGTCGTCCGGGCGGCGTGCCCGGCGCGACGGCGAACAGCACGCGCTGCCGCCCGCGCTGCCCGTGGCCGCCGGCACCCCGGGCACGCAGGTCGCGACTAGCGCACCGGGCGCACCGGGCGCACCGGGCGACCAGGGGCTTCGCGAGGCCGGCGGGTCCGCCGAGGGTTCCGGTACGCAGGCCGGCGGGCGGCGCCGGCGCGCGCTGGCCGCCGCGGCCGAACGCGCCGCGGCCGCCCAGGAGACCGGTGCCCGTCCCGTGTTCGCGCTGCCGCCCGCGGACGCGGACCGCTCACCCGAGTACATCCAGGCCCAGCAGGCACAGCAGGCCCAACTCGCCCAGCAGCGGCTCCTGGAGCAGGGCGGCGACGCGGGCGCCGGGTACGACCACGGCGACGCAGGCCGTCACGACGTGATGTCCACCGGCTCCGCCGACGAGCACACCCCGCCCCAGCCGCATCCCCTTTCCGGACCGTCGGGCCGGCGCCACGCACAGCAGGCACCGGCTCAGGCTCAGGCTCAGCCGGGCACGATCCCGCCGGGTGCCATCCCGTCGCCGCAGGTCCAGCCCGCTCAGGTCCAGCGCGGTGCCGTCCCGCCCGGTCCGACGGGCGCACCCGCGCAAGGCGGCGTCCCGGTCCAGTCGCCCCCCGTGCCGGGATTCCCCGCGCAGGCCCGGCCCGCCGCTGCCGCCGCGCCCGCGGCCCCCCGAACCTGGCCGGCCCCGAACACCGAGGACACCTCCGGTGCCGGGATCCCCGCCGCCGTACAGCCGGGCGCCCCCGTGGCCCCCGTACCTCCCGCCGTGGCCGCCCCCCGGCCGGAGAGCCCCGCGCCGGGCACCCCCCTCCCGCCCGAACTGCCCGCGCAGCCCCAGGCCCAGCCTCCGCTGCGACCCCAGCCGCAGGCGCAGGCACGGATCGCCCAGCCGCTGCCCGCCGAGGCCGCCGCGCCCGTCGACCCCAACTCCACGCAGGGCCGGGCGATCAGCGTGCGGACGCTGGGGCAGGGTGTCCCGTTCGCCCGCCAGGCCGCCGCGAACGGAGCGCAGGCACCGGCGCAGGCGCAGTCCGCCACGCCTCCCCCGCACCAGACGAACGGCTCCGGCCGCCGCCGCAAGCTCGGCACGCCCCCGGAGCCCGTCGTCGAGCGCCCTGAGACCGCGGCCCGTGCGCACCCGACGGCCGGTCAGGCCCCCGGGGCCCGGCTGCCCGGCGCCACCGACGGTGCCGGACGTTCGTACGCCATAGGAGCGCCGGACAAGAACGCCGACGAGGGCCCCGAACCGCTGGACGGTCCCGGGGGCGCCGTCGAGGTCGCCGACCAGCCGCACCCGCGGCCCGTGGACGACGAGCTGCCGCCCGAGCCGCTGGACAATCCACGCCGGCTGCTCGTGTGGCCCGCGCCGGACGTGACGACCCAGCAGGCGCTCAGCGACCGCGGGTACCGGCCCGTCATCGTGCACTCGCGCGAGGAGGTCGACGCGCAGATCGCCGCGTTCCCGGCCGCGCTCTTCGTCGACCCGCTGACCGGTCCGATCACCCGCACGGCGCTCCAGTCGCTGCGCCAGGCCGCCGTCGCCGCCGAGGTGCCGGTGCTGGTGACGGCGGGTCTCGGGCAGGCGACACGCGAGGCGGCGTACGGCGCCGATCCCGCCGTGCTCCTGAAGGCGCTGGCGCCGCGCGACTCCGAGCAGCACCCGCCGCGTGTGCTGCTCATCGAGGAGCACGCGGAGATCGCGCTCGCGCTGACCTCGACCCTGGAGCGGCGCGGCATGCAGGTCGCGCGGGCGTCCACGGACGAGGACGCGGTGACGCTGGCCTCGCAGCTGCGGCCGAACCTGGTCGTGATGGACCTGATGCAGGTACGGCGCCGGCGTGCCGGGATCGTCGACTGGCTTCGGGCGAACGGGCAGTTGAACCGCACCCCGCTCGTCGTCTACACCGCCGCCGTCGACCAGGCCGAACTGCCGCGGCTCGCCGCGGGGGAGACGGTGCTGTTCCTCGCCGAGCGTTCGACCAGCGCCGAGGTCCAGGACCGGATCGTCGACCTGCTGGCCCGGATCGGCACCAACTGACCCCGCGCGCGGGGCTCCGGCGTCCGCGGGGGGCCGCCGCGTCCGTACCGGACCGCCGCGTCCGTACGGTGACGGCCGGTGCGTATGCCGGGCGGGGAGCCGTGCGGGCGCCCGGCATACGCACGGGGGTCAGAGCCTGGTCACGTCCAGCTCGCCCTCGGCGTACTGCCTGCGCAGCACCTTCTTGTCGAACTTGCCGACGCTCGTCTTGGGGACCGCCCCGATGATCGTCCAGCGCTCGGGGAGCTGCCACTTGGCGATCCTGCCCTCGGCGGCGAGGAAGGCGCGCAGCGTCGCGAAGTCGGCGGTGGAGCCCTCCCTGAGGACGACGGTGGCGAGGGGGCGCTCGCCCCACTTGTCGTCGGGGACGGCGACGACGGCGGCCTCGGCGACGTCCGGGTGGGACATCAGCGCGTTCTCCAGGTCGACCGACGAGATCCACTCGCCGCCCGACTTGATGACGTCCTTGGCCCGGTCGGTGAGGGTCAGGAAGCCGTCGTGGCTGATGGTGCCGACGTCACCGGTCTTGAGCCAGCCGTCCTCGCTGAACTTGTCGGCGGGCCGGAGAGGCTCGGTGCCCTGGCCGCCGTAGTACGCGCCGGCGATCCACGGACCGCGCACCTCCAGCTCACCCGCGGACTCGCCGTCCCAGGGCAGCCGTTCGCCGCCGGGGCCGGTGAGACGGGCCTCGACACCGGCCGGGAATCGGCCCTGGGTGAGGCGGTAGACCAACTCCTCCGCGGTGCCCACGGCACTGGCCGGCGGCCGGGCGACGGTGCCCAGCGGGGACGTCTCCGTCATGCCCCAGGCGTGGCAGACCCGCATCCCCAGCTTGTCGAAGGCATCCATGAGCGAGGGCGGACAGGCCGAGCCGCCGATCGTGACCTGGGTGAGGGAGGAGACGTCCCGGGGCTTGGCGATGAGTTCGCCGAGCAGTCCCTGCCAGATGGTGGGGACGGCCGCGGCGTGCGTCGGCCGCTCGGCCTCGATCATCTCGGCGAGCGGCGCGGGCTGCAGGAAGCGGTCCGGCATGAGGAGGTTCACGCCGGTCATGAACGTGGCGTGCGGCAGCCCCCACGCGTTGACGTGGAACTGCGGGACCACCACGAGCGAGGTGTCCTCGTCGGTGAGGCCCATCGACTGCGTCATGTTGACCTGCATGGAGTGCAGGTAGATCGAGCGGTGGGAGTAGACGACGCCCTTGGGGTCGCCGGTCGTGCCGGAGGTGTAGCACATGGCCGCGGCGGCTCGTTCGTCCAGTTCGGGCCAGTCGTACGCGGTCGGCTTCCCCGCGATGAGCTCCTCGTACTCGTGCACCCGCACGCTCGCTCCGGCGAGCAGGGAACGGTCGCCGGGACCCGACACGACGACGTGCTCCACCGTCGGCAGCTGGGGGAGCAGTGGTGCGAGCAGGGGCAGCAGGGAGCCGTTGGCGATGATCACGCGGTCGGCGGCGTGCTGGACGATGAACACCAACTGCTCGGCGGGGAGCCGGAGGTTGAGGGTGTGCAGGACCGCGCCCATGGAGGGGATCGCGAAGTACGCCTCGACATGTTCGGCGTTGTTCCACATGAGGGTCGCGACACGGTCGTCGTCCGCGACTGCGAGATCCTCGCGCAGCGCGTGCGCCAGCTGGGCCGCGCGGGCACCGATCTCGGCGTAGGAACGGCGCTGCGGCTCTCCCTCACCCGTCCAGGTGATCACCTGTGATGTGCCGTGGATGGCCGACCCGTGGGTCAGGATCCTCGAGATCAGCAGTGGTACGTCCTGCATCGTGCTCAGCACGGCGTCCTCCCGGGGCGACATTGCCTACGCGGTGGTAAGGGTTGCGCTGATTCTGCTCACATACCGCGTGGTATGTCACTAGGTCCGGGTGATCGATCAAGTCACAGGGGTCGGACGGCCGTGCAGACAGCCGCGAGGGGACCGCAGGAGGCACCGCAGGAGGCACCGCAGGAGGCACCGCAGGAGGGACCCGGAGGAGGTGTCGGAGGGGAGGACCGCAGAGCTGCGGTCCGGAGTCAGCGCACGGGCTCCAGTTCGGGATCCTCACGCAGCTTGCCCAGCGCCCGCGACACGGCCGACTTCACCGTCCCGATGGAGACGCCGAGCACCTCGGCCGTCTGTGCCTCGCTCAGGTCCTCGTAGTACCGCAGGACGACCATGGCCCGCTGCCGCGCCGGCAGCTTCATGATCGCGCGCCACATCGCGTCGCGCAGCGCCTGCTGCTCGGCGGGGTCCCCGGCCGGCACCCCCTCGGGCTCCGGCAGCTCGTCGCACGCGAACTCGTCGACCTTGCGCTTGCGCCACTGCGACGTACGCGTGTTCAGCAGCGCCCGCCGTACGTAACCGTCGAGCGCCCGGTGGTCCTCGATCCGCTCCCACGCGACATACGTCTTGGTCAGCGCGGTCTGCAGCAGATCCTCCGCGTCGCTCGGGTTGGGGGTCAGTGACCGGGCGGTACGCAGCAGCACCGGCTGACGAGCCTTCATGTACGACGCGAACGACGGGTAGGACGGGTACGACGGGTACGGGAAGGTCCGCGTCGCGACGTTCGCACCGCTGGTGCAGACGGGTGTGGTCATGACTCCACGCTAGGAGTGACCCCTACTCCTTCGGATCGGCCGGAGGTCCCGAAGCGATGTCCCCCTCAGGTTGTAGGAGGGGGGTCGGCTCCACCTCCTGAGGGTGGACGAGCGGCACCCACACCCTGAGGGTTCACCCCTGAGAGACCCGTACGGCGGTGGCACGGCGGCCGCCGCAGCGGCCTCCGCGGTGTCCTCACGCGACCCCGGGCGCCCGTTCCTCCCCGTCCGTCCCCAGGATCAGCCCCGAGGTGGGAACCCCCGTCCCCGCGGTGACCAGGGTGCGGCGGGCACCCCGTATCTGGTTCACGGACGTGCCCCGCAGCTGCCGCACCGCTTCCGCCACCCCGTTCATCCCGTGCAGATACGCCTCCCCGAGCTGCCCACCGTGGGTGTTCAGCGGCAGGCTCTCCGCGGCGACGAAGTCCGTGGCCTCCCCCGGTCCGCAGAACCCGAACTCCTCCAGCTGCATCAGCACGAACGGCGTGAAGTGGTCGTACAGGATCGCCACGTCGATGTCCGCGGGGGTCAGCCCCGAGGTCCGCCACAGCTGCCGGGCCACCACTCCCATCTCCGGAAGCCCGGTCAGATCGTCCCGGTAGAAGCTCGTCATCTGCTCCTGCGCCCGGCCGGCGCCCTGGGCGGCCGCCGTGATCACCGCGGGCGGGCGCGGCAGATCCCGGGCCCGCTCCACCGAGGTGACCACCAGCGCCTGCCCGCCGTCCGTCTCCTGGCAGCAGTCCAGCAGTCTCAGCGGCTCGACGATCCACCGCGAGGCGGCGTGCTCGGCGAGGGTGATCGGTCTGCCGTGGAAGTACGCCGCCGGGTTCGTCGCCGCGTACTTCCGGTCCACCACCGCGACCGGGCCGAAGGCCTCGGGTGTCAGCCCGTACCTGTGCAGATACCGCTGGGCCGCCATCGCCACCCAGGAGGCGGGGGTGAGCAGCCCGAACGGGAGGGCCCAGCCGAGCGCCACCCCCTCGGCCGACGGCTCCCGCTGCCGCACACCGGCGCCGAATCTCCGTCCCGACCGTTCGTTGAACGCCCGGTAGCAGACCACCACCTCGGCCACGCCCGCCGCCACCGCGAGCGCCGCCTGCTGGACGGTCGCGCAGGCCGCGCCGCCCCCGTAGTGGATCCGTGAGAAGAAGGACAGCTCGCCGATCCCGGCCGCCTGGGCGACGGTGATCTCCGGGCTGGTGTCCATCGTGAACGTCACCATCCCGTCCACGTCCGCGGGCGTCAGACCCGCGTCGTCGAGCGCCGCCCGCACCGCCTCCACGGCGAGCCGCAGCTCGCTGCGCCCGGAGTCCTTGGAGAACTCGGTGGCCCCGATCCCGACGATCGCCGCCCGTCCGCCGAGGCGGTCCCTCGTCCGTACGCTCATGCCGCGCCCCCGGCCGGGAGGGTGACCGTCACCGTCGCGGTCACATGTCTGCCGATGCCGTTCGCACCGACGACCCGGACCGTCGCCGTGTCGCCCGAGACCTCCTCGACCGTGCCGGTCAACACCATGGTGTCGCCCGGGTAGTTGGGGGCTCCGAGCCGTATGGCGACCTTGCGCAGGACGGCGCGCGGTCCGAAGTGGTCCGTGATGTACCTGCCGACCAGGCCGTTGGTGGTCAGGATGTTCATGAAGATGTCGGGGGATCCCTTCCGCCGCGCCAGCTCCGGGTCGTGGTGCACGTCCTGGTAGTCCCGCGAGGCGATGGCGCCGGCCACGATCAGCGTGCGCGTGACCTCGATCTCCAGCGGCGGCAGTTCGTCACCGGGCTTCGTTCCCGGCAGTTCGTCATCGGGCTCGGTCGTCGGCAGATCACCACCGGGCTTCGCCCTCGGTGCTTCGTCGGCGCGCTCCGTCCTGGGCGCGTCCTCGTCGGCCGTCATGCCCCTCCCTCGTCGCGCACGAGCAACTCCCCCAGTTCCTGGAGCACTTCGTCCCCGCATCCCAGACAGGCGTCCAGTTGCCGGCCCCACAGGAAGTGCCGGTGCACGGGGTGCTCCAGATCGGCTCCGGTGCCGCCGTGCAGATGCTGACCCGTGTGCACCACCCGTCGCCCCGCCTCGGAGGCCCACCATGCGGCCGTCAGGGCGTGCGTCACGTAGGGCAGCCCCTCGTCACGCCGCCAGGCCGCCTCGTACGCCGTCACCCGGATCGCCTCGGTGTCCAAGTACGCGTCGGCCGACCTGAGTTGCACCGCCTGGTTGGTGGCGAGCGGGCGCCCGAACTGCTCGCGCGTGTTCGTGTGCTCCACCGCGCGCGCCAGCGACCCCGCGCACACTCCGGCCTGCAGCCCGGCGAAGGCGGTCCGGGCGGTGGCGAGCACGTCCGCGTGGACGCGCTCGGCGTACCCGTCCCGTTCCCGTACCGTCCCTGCGCCCGGCCGCTCGCCCAGCCGCTCGGCCGGCGTGCCGTCGAGGGTGAGCCGTCCCGCCGACCAGGGCGCCGTCAGCTCGACCGGCTCGCACCGCGCGTCGGCGGTCCGCACCAGCCACAGCCGACGGCGGTCGTCGGCGACGAGCGCATGGGCGGCGTCCCGCAACCACGGCACCACCGGGACGGCGCCGCTCAGCCGCCCCGAATCCGTCGCGCGGACCGGTGACGGCGGAAAGACCGCGCCGCACACCACCACCGTCCCGTCCGCGATCCCGGGCAGCAGCCGCTCCCGCTGCTCCGGCGAACCGTGCGCCGCCACCGCCAGCAGTCCGTACACACAGCTCGCCGCGAACGGCACCTGGGCCGTGGTCCGCCCCTGCTCCTCCAGAAGGAGCACCAGACCGAGGAGCCCGGTCTCCGCCACGGCGCCCACCAGTCCGGCCGCGCACAGCGCTTTCCACAACTCGGCGTCGCTGCCGGTCCCGGCGGCGGACAGCCGCTGGTGCGTGGCGAGGTCCCCGAAGATCCGGGCGGCCAGGTCGCGAGCCGCCGCCTGCTCCTGCGTGGGCGTGAAGTCCATGTCAGCGCCCGCCCCCCGCGGTGTCGTCCGCGGCCCGGAAGACGGGCAGGACCACCTCCTCGTCGTACCGCTCGAACCCCAGGCGCACCGGCATCCCGATCCGCACCTTGTCGTACGGCACCCCCGTCACGTTGCTCACGATCCGCACGCCCTCGGACAGCTCGATCAGACCGACCGCGTAGGGCGGATCGAAGGCCGGGAAGGGCGGGTGGTGCATGACGACGTACGAGTAAACGGTCCCCTCACCGCTCGCCCCGACGGTGTCCCACTCCGGGCAGCCGCAGGCACCGCACCCCGGCAGCCAGGGGAGGCGCAGCGTCCCGCAGGCGGCGCACCGCTGGATCAGCAGCTCGTGCCGGTTCACGCCTTCCCAGAACCCGGCGTTGTCCCGGTTGACGACCGGTCGTGGTCGGGCGCTCCTCGGCCCGCTCCCCGCCGGGGCGTACTTGAGGATCCGGAAGCGGTGCGTGCCCACGAGTTCGCCGGCCGACCGCACCTCCATCCGGGTCGTGACGAAGTACCCCGTGCCGAGCCGGGTCTTCTTACGTTCGGAGACGGTTTCGATGACGGTGTCGTAGGTGATCTCGTCCCCGGGCCGCAGCGGCCGCAGGTACTCCTGCTCGCAGTCGGTGGCGACCACCGAGGTGCACCCGGCGTCGTCGAGCAGTCCGAGCAGATCGTCGAACGGGCCCGCGCGCCTCACCTGTCCGGAGAGGCCCCCCATCGTCCACGCCTGGAGCATCGTGGGCGGAGCGATGGCGTCGGGTCCCTCGTACGCCGGATTGGTGTCGTCCATCGCCTCGCACCAGTGCCGGATCATCGGCCGGTTGACCGGGTCCCTGCCGACGCCCGCGACGGTGGCCACCCGGCCCTCGTACTCCTTGAGCCGCGCCGTCGGCCCGGCCGGTGCGCCGCTCACCGCCGCCCCCTCGTCATCCCCAGCCGCATGGTCGCCACGATCTCCCGCTGCACCTCGCTCACCCCGCCCCCGAACGTGTTGATCTGCGCCGCTCTGTTCATCCGCTCCAGCTCGCCGTCCCCGAACACCCCCGGTGAACCGGAACGCACCAGGGCGTCGGCACCCACGATGTGCTGACATATGCGATACGTCTCGACGGCCGATTCCGTTCCCGCGACCTTCACGCCGGCGGCGTCGCCCGGCGCCAGGCGACCGGCCCCCACATCCGCCACCAGCCGCCAGCTGAGCAGGCGCGACGCCGCCAGCCGCGCGTGCGCCTCGGCCAGCCGCGAACGCACCCAGGGCTCGTCGGTCCGACGCCGCCCCGTCACCGGATCGGGTGTGCGCGCCGCTTCCAGCGCGGCCGTGTAGAAGTCCTCGGCCTGCATGCCGATGGCGGCGAGGGCGACGCGCTCGTGGTTGAGCTGGTTGGTGATCAGCTGCCAGCCGCGGTTCTCCTCGCCGACGAGCCGGGAGGCGGGGACGCGGATGCCGTCGTAGTACGTGGCCGTGGTGGTCAGGCCGCCGACCGTCTCGATCGGCGTCCAGGAGAACCCGGGATCGTCCGTGGGGACGAGGAGGATGGAGATGCCCCGGTGCCGGGGCGCGTCGGGGTCGGTGCGGCAGGCGAGCCAGATCCAGTCGGCGTGCTGGGCGTTGGAGGTGAAGATCTTCTGCCCGTGGACCAGGAAGTCCGTGCCGTCCCGCCGCGCGCGCGTGCGCAGCGCGGCCAGGTCCGTTCCGGCCGAGGGCTCCGAGTAGCCGATCGCGAAGACGAGGTCGCCGCTCAGGATGCGCGGCAGGAAGTACTTCTTCTGCTCCTCGTCGCCGTACTTGATGAGGGTCGGACCGACGGTGTTCAGCGTGACCATCGACACCGGCGCGCCGGCCCGGTACGCCTCGTCGAAGAACACGAACTGCTCGTCGGCGCCGCGCCCTTGTCCCCCGTACGCGGTCGGCCAGCCGATGCCGAGCAGTCCGTCGGCACCGATGCGGCGCAGCAGCGCGCGCTGCCGGTCGGGCTCGCACGCGGGCGGGGGCCCGTCGGGCATCAGGTCCCGGAAGTACGCGCGCAGCTCGGCGCGCAGCCGTCGCTGGCGCTCGGTGGGGGCGAGGTGCACGGCGGCGGCCCTCCCGGACCTCGTACGGACAGGGGTTTCTGACTGTCCGTCAGATGCAGCGCGCTGTCAAGGTCGACGGAAGGGGAGGCCGTCCGGCCCGCGGGAGCCGTCCGCCGGACGCGCGCCGTCCGTGCGCGACGCGCGCGCGGGACGTGCCGCGAGGTGAGGGGACGGAGGTGACGGACGTGCGCGGGAACGCCGAAACGCCCGCGCGACGGCGCCGAAGCACCGTCGCGCAGACGCGTTACGACCCCAGGAAGCACGCCCCCGCGAGGGGAGGCCGGACCGATGAGCTCGACAGGGGCTCATCGGCCGGCGCTCACCAGAGCTTGGTGAAGTGGACGACGGTGGGCGACTGATTGACGGCTGTGAACGCGGAGCCGTTGACCTGCGCGGTATTGCTCTGGTTCGAGGCGCCGGAGCCCACCGCCTGTTGCTGGGTCGTCGAGTTGTTTCCACTGTTGTCGCGTCCGACCCCGCTGCCGCTGACGGTTGCCACGCCGGCGTTCGATCCGTTGTCCGAGATCGCGCCGTTGTCCGCCGCCGCGACACCCGTGAACAGGGCGGCGACGAGGGGCAGGGCCGAGACGGCGGCGAGAACGCGGGCGGTGCGGATGCTTGCCATGTGAGTTCCTCCATGAACCGGATGTACGGACCGGCGGTGAGCCGGGTGGTACGTGGGATACGGCTTGCTCCGAGGTGGCCGGCCGACCGCCCCGTCGCTGTTCACGACGTCGCGAGTCCAGAGTTGCCCACCGAATCCGCGGCGAACCACCCCGGAAGCCGCTATTCCCCCTCAAGCGTGAGGACAAGTCGATAAACCCTCTTCACGACATCAAAGCCGCAGCTCAGCGTGGATCGGACGACTCGAAACCGGGCGCCGCAAGGGCTGAAGCGTTTCGCCACATTTCCACCCCAGGCCGCCCAGAAGCTCCACTCCGCACTCCCCGGCGGGCGCGCTCTTCCCTTTTTCGAACACTCGTACGAACATGGAGCCATGGCCACCATCGACCGGCAGGCCACGACCGTGGCCCTGGCCCATGCCCTGTCCGCCGCCGAGCGCGGCCTCGCGGTGATCCCGCTGTCCCGCACGAAACTCCCGGCCCTGCGCTCACCCCACCGCGCCGACCCCGACCCCGACCCCGACCCGACGATCCCGCCCTGCCACGGCGAATGCGGCCGCTTCGGGCACGGCGTGTACGACGCCTCCACCGACCCCCGACGCATCCGCGCGCTCTTCGCCGCCGCCCCCTGGTCCACCGGCTACGGCATCGCCTGCGGCCTCGAACCGCACCACCTCATCGGCATCGACCTCGACACCAAGGCCGGCACGGACTCCTCCACCGCCCTGCGTGAACTGGCCCTGCGCCACCTGTTCACCATCCCCGACACCGTCGTCGTCGTGACCCCGAGCGGCGGCCGCCACATCTGGCTGACCGGGCCACCGGACGTGGTCGTCCCCAACTCGGCGAGCCGGCTGGCTCCCGGCATCGACATCCGCGGCGCCGGCGGCTACCTGGTCGGCCCCGGCTCACGCACCGAACACGGCGTGTACGGCACGGCGCCGGGCACCGCCCACCTCGCGCCCGCGCCCTGCCCGGGTGAACTCCTGCGCCTGCTCACGCCCCCACCCCGTACGCGCCACCGCGCGCCTCCCGCAACCGGCCATCAGGGCGAGGGGCTGGTCCAGTTCGTCCTCGCCGCCCACGCGGGCCAGCGCAACACCCGCCTGTTCTGGGCCGCTTGCCGGGCCTACGAGAACGGCATCGGTCCCGACCTGACCCCCGCCCTCGTGGAGGCCGCCGTCCGCACCGGCCTCACCGCACGCGAGGCCCGCTCGACGATCGCGTCGGCGTCCCGGATGTCGTTCCGGCAACCCGGGCTCCCACGGAACTGAGACGCGCGCCAGGGATCACGCGTCCCTGGGGCGCCGTCGCGCCGGCGTGGAGGTGACATCGCCGCCACGACGGTTTTCAAGACCTCCCAGCGATCGTGACGGACGGCATCTCCCCTGCAGGTCAGACGGACACGGGCACACGAGTCAGCCCTCGAAGACCCCGCCGGACCAAGACCATCGCTTGATGATCGTTGGCGCAGACTCCGGGGCCGCCCACACCTGGATACGGATCTTCTCGATGGTCTCGGGGCTCTCGTCGGAGTCGACGTCGGCCTGGGCCGCCCGCGCCAGGTCGCCCCGGGACACGCGGACGCGGTTCCAGCCCGACGCGACCTCGAACGTAGCCGCATCGGGGGCGTAATCCGTGCAGCCCAGGACCACCAGGCGACCCGACGGCACATCGAGGCCGGCCTCAACAACGTGATCGAATTCCGAGCTGTCGTCACTCGGCTCCTGAGGCAGGACGATCACGGTGACGGATACGTTGACGTTGACCACCGTGCCGATACCCAGCGCATCCGGTGCAACCGCGAGGTGGTCGGAAACGGCCTGGTCCGTCCACGCGTCGCTCAGATCGCCGTCCGAATCCGCATCGGACACGTGTATCTGGAAGTAGTCGGCGAAGAGGGTGAGCTCCGTCGTTGTCGCCATGGCGGCAGAGTGCCATGCGGCACCGACAGCCGAAGACGCGACAGCCGCCCGCGCAACGCATCGAACGGCGCCCGTGCCCCGGCGTGCCCGATCGAGCGGGGAGCACCGGGGAATCACGGTCACCCACGGGCAGCGCGCATGACGAAGGCCCCCGACCGATGTTCCTGGTCGGGGGCCTTCAACCTGCGCGGTGGGTGTGGGATTTGAACCCACGGTGACATCGCTGCCACGACGGTTTTCAAGACCGTTCCCTTAGGCCGCTCGGGCAACCCACCTGCGCCCCGGCCCACCTGGGGCGAGGCGGCTACAGCCTACCCGGCCCCGGGAGTCTCGCGAGGGCAGGTCCACACGGCGTACGGAAGCCTGGAACCCCGGTGCCGCAGAAGAACCGCGACAGAGCCGGATCGAGGTGGGACGGACCCCATGCGGAAGGGGTGCCCCTCGATGAGAGGCACCCCTTCCGTACAGAACGTCCACGGTCGTCGGTGGCGCGGGGACAAGGCCGATCGGTCAGCTGTCGCCGTCGCGCTGGCCCAGGGTGACGTCGGTGGTGCGGACCTTGCCGTCACGCGTGTACGTGAGCTTGACGGTGTCGCCGGGCTGGTGGGTCCAGATCTCGCCGATGAGGGTCGGACCGCTGTCGATCACCTGGTCGTCGAGCTTGGTGATGACGTCGCCGGGCTTGAGGCCGGCCTTGTCGGCGGGGCCGCCCGAGGTCACCGCCGCGGAGCCGCTCGCACCCTGCTCGGTGATCTTCGCGCCGCTGGTGCCCTCTTCCAGGGAGACGGACGCGCCGATCACCGGGTAGACCGGCTTGCCGGTCTTGATGAGCTGCTGGGCGACGTGCTTCGCCTGGTTGATCGGGATCGCGAAGCCGAGACCGATGGAACCGGACTGGCTGCTGCCGCCCAGGCCCCCGCCGCTCGTCGACTGGATCGCGGAGTTGATGCCGATGACGGAGCCCTGGGCGTCCAGAAGCGGACCGCCGGAGTTGCCCGGGTTGATCGAGGCGTCCGTCTGCAGGGCGCTCATGTAGGAGGCCTTGCTGCTGGAGCTGCCGTCGCTGGAGGCCACCGGGCGGTTCTTGGCGCTGATGATGCCCGTGGTCACCGTGTTGGACAGCCCGAAGGGGGCGCCGATCGCGATCGTCGAGTCGCCGACGGCCACCTTGTCGGAGTTGCCGAGGGCCAGCGGCTGGAGGTCGGACGGCGCGTTCTTGAGCTTGATGACCGCGACGTCGTAACCCTGGGCGTGGCCGACCACCTCGGCGTTGTACTTCTTGCCGTCGGGGAAGGTCGCGGTGAGCTTGCCGCCGTCGACCGCGTCCGCCACGACGTGGTTGTTGGTGAGGATGTGGCCCTGCTTGTCGAAGACGAAGCCCGTGCCGGTGCCGCCCTCGCCGTTGGTGCTCTCGGCCTCGATGGTGACGGTGCTCGGCAGCGCCTTGGCCGCCACACCCGCGACCGTGCCCGAGGCGCGCTTGACGTCGCCGCTGTTGCTCGGGGCGGAGACCGTCGTCGAGCCGGTGGAGCTGTCGTTGCCCCTGGCCAGCGAGTAACCGATACCGCCGCCGACTCCGCCCGCGACGAGCGCGGCCACCAGGATGGCGGCGACCAGGCCGCCACGTCCGTTCTTCGGCTTCGGCGCGGGCTGCCCGTAGCTGGAACCCCATCCGCCGGCGCCGCCACCGTCCGCGTACGCGGGGGTGGCGGGCGGCGGGGGCGGCCAGCCCGCCTCGGCCGCGGGGACGGCCCCCGGGGTCCCGGAACCGTAGCCCGGCGCACCGGGGGTCCCCGCGCCGTGCCCGTACGGGTCGGGCGTCCCGGGACTCATGGACGCGTACGCCGGTGACTGCTCCGGTGCGCCGGGAGCGCCCGGAGGCACCGACGGGATCTGAGCGGTCGGCGCGCCCCCCTCGGGCGCAGCGTTCTGCGCGGAAGCAGCGGGAGATTCCACCGGCACGGGAGGTGCGGACGGGGCCGGGGGTACTGCGGTGCCCTCGTTCTCGGTGCTCACAGCTCTTCTCCTCGATCCACGGCTGTTGTTCTCGGTCGCACTCGGTCACGCTCGCTCATGCTCGTCGACGCGTCCGGCACGATTCAGCTGTGCTGGTGTGCATGTGCTTTTTTGTACGCCGTCAGCTTTTCCCACAGGACGTCAGAGCACCATAAGCGGTGGCTGTGGGTCCAGGTCCATTCTTTACATAGGTCTTTTCTGGCGCAATGGTTTCATTTGTGGCGTATCCGACCCGGCGGCCGCCCCGCAGCGGTGGCACCATGACGCGGTGACCCACGCACGACAGCACCCGATCCAGGTCGTCGCCCATCGCGGAGCCTCCGAAGAGGCCCCCGAGCACACCCTGGCCGCTTACAAGAAGGCGATCGAGGACGGTGCCGACGCCCTCGAGTGCGATGTACGGCTGACCGCGGACGGACATCTCGTCTGCGTCCACGACCGTCGCGTCAACCGTACGTCCAACGGCCGCGGGGCGGTCTCCGCCCTGGAACTCGCCGAACTGGCCGCACTGGACTTCGGCGCCTGGAGGAACCGCGACGAGTCCCCCGACTGGGAGTACGGCCCCGGGGACCCGCAGGACACGTCCGTCCTCACCCTGGAGCGACTGCTCGAACTCGTCGCCGACGCGGGCCGCCGCGTGGAGCTGGCCATCGAGACCAAGCACCCCACACGCTGGGCCGGACAGGTCGAGGACCGGCTGCTGCTGCTCCTGAAGCGTTTCGGGCTGGACTCCCCGGCGGGCGCCACGACCTCACCCGTCCGCGTCATGAGCTTCTCGGCCCGCTCCCTGCACCGCGTCCGGGCCGCCTCCCCGACCATGCCGACGGTCTATCTGCTGCAGTTCGTCTCGCCCCGGCTGCGCGACGGACGGCTGCCCGCCGGTGTCCGGATCGCAGGCCCCTCGATGCGGATCGTACGCAGCCACCCCGGCTACATCGAACGGCTGAAACGAGCCGGGCACCAGGTGCACGTCTGGACGGTGAACGAGCCCGAGGACGTCGACCTCTGCGCTGAGCTGGGCATTGACGCCATCATCACCAACCGGCCGCGCGCGGTCCTGCGCCAGCTCGGCCGCTGACCTCGCGCGCACCACTCCGGAAGGCACCGCTCGAACCCCCGAAATCGCCGTCGAGATCCAGCCACGCGGTGACAGGGAGTGCACCGGCGCGTTCTTTCCGTATTCGATCGTTACGAGTGCGTCAGCAGACGTGGATTGGCCGGTTTCCGGCTCAGTCCAGTGGGGCATCCACACCGTGGCGTGGGGCAAAGGAGGTCTCGGGGGTGGCGTTGGTGGTGGCACGGGAAGTGCCCACGTCGTCGAGCATGGCCGTTCCCCACGGTCCTGCGGGCGTCGGGAAGGCAAGACGTCGGATGCGCGATCAGCTGCGCACGGACGGAATGGCGGAATCGGTCGTCGACGACGCCGTACTGATCCTTTCCGAACTGCTGAGCAACGCGTGCCGGCACGGCAGGCCGCTCGGCGAGGCCCTGTCGGGAGACGGCGACGTGCGCGCCGCGTGGCGCGTCGACGCGTCCGGAAGGCTCACCGTCGAGGTGACGGACGGCGGCGGTCCCACCCGCCCGGTACCGGCCACCCCCTCGGTCACGGCACACGGCGGCCGCGGGCTGAACATCATCAGGGCGCTGGCGAAGGACTGGGGCGTCCGCGACGACGCGCGCGGGGAGGTCACGGTGTGGGTCGTCGTCCAGGAGGACGTCGCCGACGCGACCACCGGGCACCGGCGCGACGACTTCGCTACGCGCGTCGCGTCACCGGCTGTGTCCGCGATACCCGAGCTGGACTTCGCGGACGCCTTCGACGACCTGGACTGAAACCCCCCGCCCCTCCGGAAGGACCCGGTGCGTGGTCGACGTCGTCCACAGGGTTCCTTCGGCCGTCGCACGAACGGCTAGGCTCGCGCCCGTACGAGTCGAGCCGTGATCGGGAGACACCCACGATGGCCAAGAAGCGACCCCAGACGAAGGCCCAGCGGCCTCAACTGCAAGACGGGGAGATCCCGGTTGTCGGCGCTCGCGAACCCTGCCCCTGCGGCAGCGGCCGCCGCTACAAGGCCTGCCACGGCCGGGCGGCCGCGCACGCGGTGACCGAACTGGTGCAGCGCCCCTTCGAGGGCCTGCCGAACGAGGGCGACTGGGTCGCGCTGCGCGAGCTGGTGCCCGCCGCGACCGCCGAACTGAAGCTCAAGGAGAGCCTCCCCGAGGACGTCCCCTCGGTGACGCTCGCCACCGTCCTGCCGATGGCCTGGCCCGCGCTGCGCCGCGACGACGGCTCGGTCCTGCTCGGCCTGCAGAACGACACGGCGTCCGGCGACATCAGCCGCGACCTCGCCGACACCCTGCGGCGCGCCCTCACCGCGGAGCCCGGCACACCGGTCCCGGGCCGCCGCGCCCCGGCCGACGGCCCGCGGCTGCAGGAACTGCTCGACCCCGAAGGCACCTTCGAGCCAGTTGTGCACACGGGCTTCGAGTTCTGGGTCCCTGACGCGGAGAACTCGACGCCGGATGTGGCCGCCTCGCTGGAGCGGGCCAACGCCGCCGCCGTCCCCACCGTGAAGCTCTCCGGCGTCGACGCCGCGTACTGGTGCGAGACCCCCGACAAGAACCACCTGCGCTGGGTCATGCCGCACCCCGAGGAACAGCTTCTGGACGCGCTCGCGCGGCTGCACTCGGCCGGCCGGTCGAGTCTCGGCGAGGGCACCCGGCTCGTCGGCTCCTTCCGCGCGCACGGGCTCACGGTGCCGGTCTGGGACCTGCCGAGCGGTGTCACGGCCGACGACATCGAGAAGCCGGCGGCCGAATTCGCCGAACGCCTGGCGACCGCGCTGGCCTCGGACGCGCCGCTCACCACGGACGAGCGCCGGGCGCGCGGCGGACTCACCAACCGACAGGTCACGCTGAGCTGATCCCCGGTCGCGGCACTGACCGACCGGTCAGCTGGTCCAGGCCCTTGAGGGCAGGTGACTCCTGTCACAACTCCCGGTTGTGACAGCGGAATCCGTGTCCGAATAGCCGAGATCGAATTTGCGAACCGCCGATCTCTTGTTACCGTTCGAGTAGCCCGGTTGCTGGTGCATCCCCCGTCGCCAGCAACCGGGTCTTTTTCATGTCCGCAACCTCGTGCGACGTCAACGCCCTTGCCACAGAGGCAAGTTGCTACGAACCCGTACTGCTGCCGGAGCGCAGCAGCAGCGGCCCGTCACCGGCGCCCTGCGCGAACTCCGCGACCGCCGTGTAGGCGCCCGCCCCGCCCGCCGTGCGCTCCCTGGGCGTCTCGCACGCTCCCGGATCGTCCTCCGCGTCCACCACGCACCTCATCTGAACGGTGTGGCCGGCGGGCCCCATGAGGCTCAGTACGGAACTCAGCTCGTCACCGGTCGCGTTGCGGTAGTACGTGCGCGCCCAGGTGTCCGCCCCCCGGGTCAGGACACAGGTCTGCGCCTCGATGCCGTCCGGCGAGGAGAGTTCGGGGCCGCACCGGGCGGCGGTGGCCGGGCCCGTCCCCAGCAGCCCTGACGCGGGCGCCGAAAGGCCCCCGGAGCCGGGCGCACGCCCCTTGGCGTCGACGCGCCCGGAGGCACCGACGACCGCGGGACCCTCGTCCCCGACGGGCCCCGCGGACGCCACGGTCAGCGGCAGAGCGACGATGAGCGCCACGGCGGCGGTCAACGCCCCCAGACGAACGCTTCGGGGGCCCGGCCCGCCGCGCAGCGGCAAGGTGTCTCTGTGTCGGCCAAGATGACGCTGCATACCACGGAAGATAACGAGCCGGGGTGGGCGCGCGGCTCGCCGCGCGCCCAAGCGCCCTACAACTCGGGCGCGCTCACACCCGTACGAGTGAGCGCCTCCACCACGGCGTCCACCACGGCCTCCACCCCGGGCACCCAGGGCGCGGCCGAGCCGGGCAACGGGGCCCGCTCCCAGCGGATCCGTCCCTGGCCGGTCTCGGACGGGGGCAGCGCGATGTAACCGCCCTCGCCGTGGAAGCGCAGGGAACCCGGTACGAAGTCCTGGGCGTAGAGCAGCTCGCCGAGCTGCTCCATGGAGTACGGCGCGACGAGGATCGCCCACCGTGTGGGGGCCGCGACGACCGGGCCGAGGCGCATGCCCTCGCGGTCGAGCGCGTCGAGCGCGCGGGCCGCCGCGGGGGCGGGCAGGCTCACCGCGCAGGGCGCCCCGCCTCCGGTGGCCAGCACGATGGGTGCCGACGGCCGGTTGGTCCACCACCAGCGCACCATGCGCTCGTCGGCGGTGGCCGCGAGGAGGCCGGGGTCGAAGGGGTGGGCGCCGGGCACCGTGCACTCCGGGTCCGGGCAGCCGCAGCGGGCACGCCCCTGCGGATCCGGTGCCACACCCGGCAGTACGGGCCAGCGCCAATCGGCCGCGAAGGTCAGGGCCGCGCTGAGCATCTCAGAGCTCCCGTTGTTCCGCCTGGACAGGAGCCTGCGTCGCCTTCCGAGGATCTCGCGCATGAGCGCTCGTTCCTTTCCGTTGCACGCCTGGCAACACCGTGGATCACATCACGTCATGTGTCGATCACTTCACTGTGCGTACCTGCTGGCGCATCACACCCCTGCGCAAGGCAAGGGGAACCCATCTGGGCCGAGCATTGGCTGCGTCCGCGTCCATACTGCGTCTGTCTGAAGCACGGGCATGGCGTGGGGTGGCGGCGCCTGGCGTTTTACTGTCGCGCGTACTGCTTGCCGCCTCCGCCACGGGAGGATGGGGCACGGTCATCGGTAGTTAAGACGCCCGGGTCCGATTCCAGGTTCCGGGCGATCCCGATCGCCCCTGGCCTTCACCGAGTACGTACCCACCACGACCGCTGTGACGCTCCGTCGAACGAGGCCAGTCGACCTCAATAACGTGTTACCCGAGTCAGTTTTAAGCCAACTTTGCTTTCCCGCAAGGGTTACCGACGGTCTCATGGACACCAGGAATCCCAGCAGGACAATGCTGGACATCCCCTCACGAGTGCGTGTACATGTGGAGACTCTGCCAGCGGCGCAGAACGACATGGGGGTTTGCGATGCTATTGAGCAATACGCACAGGTCGGAAAGCCGGACGCCATGAACGCCCCTCACCTTCCGAAAGTGGCCGGAATCGATTCAACGGTTCCCGCACCCGCACACACTGTCGCGCCTACATCCTCCGCCCCGGGCGCCACTTCGGCCACTCCGGCCGCTCCGGCCACCGGCCCCGGGCTCGTCCTCCAGGACCGGCTCGCCGGCTGGGTCTCCGATCTCACGACGCTCCACGAACTCACCGAGCGCCTGGCGCGCACCGCGGCGCTGAGCGAGGCACTGCAGGAACTCCTGCGCGCCGGAGCCTCCCTCGTGGGCGCGCGGCGCGGTCTCGTCGTCCTGGAGCCCTGCGACGGACTCGGCCCGGACACCACCGTCGGCCTGGGTCTGGGGCGCGCCGATCTCGGCCACATCGAGACCGTTCCGCGCAGCTCCATGTCGTACGGGCGGATTCTGGACGGTCTGCCCGGCGGCGATGCCGAGATCGCGCAGCCCGATCTGCTCTCCGAGGACGGGCTCGACCCTCGCCACCGCGAGGTGGCCGCCCGGCTCGGCTACGCCGCGAGCTACACGCTGCCGCTGTCCACCAGGGCGACGGGCCGGCTGGGCGCCGCCGTATGGCTCTACGACGAGCCCGCCGAACCGGTGGAGCGCCGGCGCCACCTCGTCGGCCTCTACGCCCGGTACGCGAGCGAGCACCTGGCACGGCTGGTGGAACTGGAGCGCACCCGCGCGTGCGTGGCGACCGTCTCCGAGGAGCTGCTTCCCCCACGGCTTCCCCGGGTCCCCGGTATCCAGCTGGCCGCCCGTCATCGCACGGGTCCGCGCGGTGGCGGCGACTGGTACGACGCGCTGCCCCTGCCCGACGCCGCGCTCGGCCTCTCGGTCGGATCCGTCACCGGTTCCGGACCCAGCGCGATCGCCGCCATGGGCCGGCTGCGGGCCTCCCTGCGGGCGTACGCCGTGATGGAGGGCGAGGACCCGGTCGCCGTCCTGTCCGACCTCGAACTGCTGCTGCGGCTGACCGAGCCCGCCCGCTCGGCGACCGCCCTCTTCGCCTACTGCGAGCCCGCGCTGCGCAGGATCACCCTCGCCGGAGCGGGTCACAGCCCGCCGCTGCTCATCGGCGCACGGCGCACGGAGTTCGTGGAGACCTCGCTGTCCGCGCCGCTGGGGATGCTCGCCTGCTGGGAGGCGCCGAGTGTCGAGCTGACCGCCGAGGCCGGCGAGACCGTGCTGCTCTACACCGACGGCCTGCTGCACCGCACCGGCGACCCCATGGACCGAGCCTTCGCCCGGCTGCACGCGGCGGCGGCGAGCGTGCCGAGGTCGCTGCGCGAGGACCCCGGCGCCATCGCCGACCACGTCCTGCGGACCGTGCTCCCGGACGAGTGCGGGTCCGCAGTCGCCGGGTCCGGGGTGCCTGTCGGCCCGAAGAGACCCGGGCCGGGGGGCGACAGCGACGAGGACGTGGTGCTGCTGGCGGCCCGCTTCGAGTGACCTCCGCGCGGGACTGCCGCGCGGGACTTGCGCGGGACTGCCGAGTCCCCCGGGCACTCACCGTGAACCGCGACGCACACACGGTGCGCTCCGGCGTGCGCGCGGTGCGCCGTCCCGCACGCGCGGTGAGCTCCCCCGCACACGCGGTGAGCTCTCGGCGTAAAGCCGTTCCGGCCCCGGGACCGCTCCCGTACGACCGTACGATGGAGGCGGTTCAGAGTCGTATCTAGGAGGCAGACCGTGTCGGAGGCGCTCAACCCGGAGACCCCGGAAGCCGTGCTCGACGATGCCGCTGACGAAGCGGTCGAAGAAGAGCCGATCAAGCAGCGCAAGAACGGCCTGTACCCGGGCGTGTCCGACGAGCTCGCCGAGAGCATGAAGTCCGGCTGGGCCGACACCGAGCTGCACGGCCTGGAGCCGATCGCACAGGCCGAGTACACCGCGGCCCGCCGCGCCGCGCTCTCCGCGCGTTTCCCGGGCGACCGGCTGGTGGTTCCCGCCGGCAACCTGAAGACCCGGTCGAACGACACGGAGTACCCCTTCCGTGCCTCGGTCGAGTACGCGTACCTGACGGGCAACCTGACCGAGGACGGCGTCCTGGTCATGGAGCCGACGTCGGACGGCCACAAGGCGACGATCTACCTGCTGCCCCGCTCCGACCGGGAGAACGGCGAGTTCTGGCTGTCCGGCCAGGGCGAACTGTGGGTCGGCCGCCGCCACTCCCTCACCGAGGCCGAGCAGCTGTACGGCATCCCGGCTTCGGACGTCCGCGAACTGGCCGCGGCGCTGAAGGAGGCCACCGGTCCCGTCCGTGTCGTGCGCGGCTATGACGCCGGCGTCGAGGCGGCCCTGACCGACAAGGTCACCGCGGAGCGCGACGACGAGCTGCGGGTCTTCCTCTCCGAGGCGCGGCTGGTCAAGGACGAGTTCGAGGCCGGCGAGCTGCAGAAGGCCGTCGACTCGACGGTCCGCGGCTTCGAGGACGTCGTGAAGATCCTGGACAAGGCCGAGGCGACCAGCGAGCGCTACATCGAGGGCACCTTCTTCCTGCGCGCACGCGTGGAGGGCAACGACATCGGCTACGGCTCCATCTGCGCCGCCGGCCCGCACGCCTGCACGCTGCACTGGGTGCGCAACGACGGACCGGTCCGCTCCGGCGACCTGCTCCTGCTGGACGCGGGGGTCGAGACGCACACCCTCTACACCGCCGACGTCACGCGCACGCTGCCCGTCGACGGCACGTACACCGAGATCCAGAAGAAGATCTACGACGCCGTGTACGAGGCCCAGGAGGCCGGTATCGCGGCCGTGCAGCCGGGCGCCAAGTACCGCGACTTCCACGACGCGGCACAGCGTGTGCTGGCCGAGAAGGTCGTCGAGTGGGGTCTGGTCGAGGGCCCGGTCGAGCGCGTCCTGGAACTCGGTCTGCAGCGTCGCTGGACCCTGCACGGCACCGGCCACATGCTCGGCATGGACGTCCACGACTGCGCGGCCGCGCGGACCGAGACGTACGTCGAGGGCACGCTGGAGCCGGGCATGTGCCTGACCGTCGAGCCGGGTCTGTACTTCCAGGCCGACGACCTGACCGTCCCCGAGGAGTACCGCGGCATCGGCGTCCGCATCGAGGACGACATCCTGGTCACACGGGACGGCAACCGGAACCTGTCGGAAGGACTGCCGCGGCGCTCCGACGAGGTCGAGGCGTGGATGGCCGCGCTGAAGGGCTGATCCGGAACAGGACGGCCGGGTACCCCCACGGGTGCCCGGCCGTTTTCGGTTCACGGGGGGGTGACCCGCGCCCGCCCCGCCTGGCAGGGTGCCTCGGGCTCAGTCGACCGGGCGGTGCGCCTCCCCCGTCGGTGCTCGCGCGGCTGCCGCGTTCCCTTCGGGCGCGGTACTCAGGGGGAGGGGCCCGGTTCCATGGACGACTTCTGGTCCGGCGTCGGTGTGGATCTGCATCTGGAGCCGGACGTCGCGGCGGGCCGGCGGGCGGGGCTCGAGCGCGCGCTGCGGGACGCGGTGCGCGAGGGACGGCTCGCGCCGGGTACCCGGTTGCCCGCGACCCGGCGACTGGCGGTCGAGCTGGGCATCTCACGCGGCACCGCGAAGGGTGCGTACGACCAGCTGGTCGCCGAGGGATATCTGACGGCGCGGCAGGGGTCGGGCACCGAGGTGGCGCTGTTGCCGGCCGCCTCTCCGCGAGCGTCCGAGGAACCGGCACGCGCGCGTGCCCCTCGTCTCGATCTGCGGCCGGGCAGCCCGGACGTCGGCTCGTTCCCGGCCGCCGCCTGGCTGCGGGCGCTGCGCCGCGCGATCGCGACGGCACCCTCCTCCGCGTACGGCTACGGGGACCCGCGCGGCCGGATCGAACTGCGTACGGCGCTGTCCGGCTATCTGGGACGGGCCCGGGGGGTGATCGCGCCGCCCGAGCGCATCGTGATCACTTCGGGGTACGTACAGGGACTCGCGCTCCTCACCCGCGTACTGGGCGGCGGGGTGCTCGCGATGGAGGACCCCGGGCTGCCCTTCCACCGGGACGTGGTGCGGCGGGGCGGCGGAACGGTGGTTCCGTTGCCGGTCGACGAACGGGGCGCCCGGCCCCAGGAGTTGGCGTCCGGCGGAACCGGTGCGGCCGTCGTCACGCCCGCGCACCAGTACCCGACCGGGGTGACGTTGCATCCGCGGCGCCGGCGGGCGCTGACCGACTGGGCCCGCGCGCACGGCGCGTTGATCGTCGAGGACGACTACGACGGGGAGTTCCGCTACGACCGGCAGCCCGTCGGCGCCCTCCAGGGGATGGCACCGGGCCAGGTCGCGTATCTCGGCACGGCCTCCAAGACGCTCGGGCCCGCGCTGCGGCTCGGCTGGATGGTCCTGCCACCGCACCTGGTCGACGTGGTGACGGACGCGAAGCTGCACAGTGACCATCACACCGAGGTCATCGGCCAGTTGGCGCTGGCCGACATGATCACCGGCCACGCGTACGACCGCCATGTGCGCGCCTGCCGCCTCCGCTACCGGCGGCGCAGGGACCAGCTCCTGCACCGGCTCGGAGCATCCCGGAGCGTGCGCGGAATCGCGGCCGGGCTGCACGCGCTGGTGGAGGTCGCCGACGAGGCGGAGACGGTGGCACGGGCGCAGGCGCTGGGGCTCGCGGTCGGGCGGCTCGGGGACCACTGGCACACGCCCGGGGCGGGTCGGCCGCAGGGGCTGGTCGTGGGGTACGGGACGCCACGGGAGCAGGTGTTCCCGGAAGCGCTGGAGGTGTTGGGGCGGGTGCTGGACGGGACTTGACCGGCGGGCGGGGGCACGGTCGACGCCCGTCCCGCGAGGGCCGCGAGGGCCGCGAGGGCCGCGAGGGCCGCGAGGGCCGCGAGGGCCGCGAGGGCCGCGAGGGCCGCGAGGGCCGCGAGGGCCGCGAAGAGCTGCGAAGAGCTGCGAAGAGCTGCGAAGAGCTGCGAAGAGCTGCGAAGAGCTGCGAAGGGCGCAAGGAGCGCGAGGGCCGCGAAGGGCGCGAGGGTGACCGATTGGGTCATGAATCGGCGCTGTGATTGGGCCTGCCCAGGGGTCCACCGCGCTTCTAGGGTCGTCGTCATGACGAACCCCCTCGTCCCGCCCGCGGGCCCCCGGCGCGTCCTCGCCCTGGCGCAGTTGGCCAACTCCGTCGGTGACGGCGCCTATTACGTGACCTCGGCGCTCTACTTCACGCACGTCGTCGGCCTCGCCCCCGCGCGCGTGGGCCTCGGGCTGACCCTCGCCTGGGCGGTCGGCTCCCTGGTGGGAGTGCCGCTGGGGCGTCTCGCGGACCGGCGCGGCCCGCGCGGCACGGCGGTGCTGCTGGCGCTCGCGACCGGGCTCGCGGTGGCCTCGTTCCTCGTCGTACGCGGCTTCGTCCCCTTCGTCGCGGCGGCCTGCGCGTACGCCGCCGCGCAGTCGGGGCTGGCGGCGGCGCGGCAGGCACTGCTCGCCGGGCTGGTCCCCGCCGGGGAGCGGACCGGGCTGCTCGCGCACCTCCAGTCGACGCTGAACGCCGGTCTGGCCGTCGGCGCGGGCCTCGGCGGACTCGCCCTGCACGCCGGGACACGGGCCGCGTATCTGGGGGTGTTCGCGCTGGACGCGGTGAGCTTCCTGCTCTGTGCGGCGCTGCTGCTGCGGCTGCCGTCCCCGCCGGCGGCCGGTGTGACGCGACGGCACGGGACCGGTGTCCTGCGCGACCGCCCCTACGTCGTCGTCACCCTGCTGAACACCGTGCTGCTGCTGCGGATGCCGCTGCTCAGTCTGGGCGTCCCGTTGTGGATCACGGAGCGGACGTCGGCGCCCGCCTGGCTGGTCTCCGCGCTGTTCGTCCTCAACACCGCTGTGGTGATGGTCTTCCAGGTGCGGATGGCCCGTGGTGTCACGGGCCTCGCCTCGGCCACGCGCGCGATCCGCCGCTCGGGGCTCGTCATGCTCGCGTCCTGCGCGGTGTTCGCCCTGTCGTCCGGCACCCCGCCGTGGGTCGCGGCCGGGATCCTCGTGGCCGGCGCGGTGCTCCAGGTCGTCGCCGAGATGCAGCAGTCGGCGGGATCCTGGCAACTGGGGCTCGACCTCGCCCCGGCCGACCGCGTGGGCGAGTACCAGGGATTCTTCGGCACCGGCGTCACGGTGGCCCGCACCATGGGCCCGCTGGTCCTGACGGCCCTGCTGGTGGGCTGGGGGACGCCGGGATGGCTGCTGCTCGGGGTCCTGATGCTGGGCGCGTCGTACGGGACGGGGCCGGCGGCGCGCTGGGCCGCCGCGCGTACGGCGGACGGGAACACGGGACGCGGCCGTGCGCGGGGCGAAGATTCCCGGACGGCCGTCGTCGCGGAGAACCGCCCGGTCAGACGGCCATCAAAGGCGCGTCTTCCCGCCACTTGAGAACCTTGTCGAAGCTGACCACCGCCCCGCCCCGCCCCGGCTCGTTGTCGAACCGGACGTGGTCGGCGAGCTCCTGGATCAGGCACAGCCCCCGGCCGTGCTCGGCGTCGGCGCGGGCCGGGCGGAGCGGGGGGCGGGCGCGTCCGGAGGGGAATCCCGGGCCGGAGTCGGCGACCTCGATGCGGCACTTCTCGCCGTCGAGGTATGCGGTGACCCGGTAGGCCTCGGTGGCCGCGCCGTGCGCGGTGTCGCCGCCGTGCTCGACGGCGTTCGCGCAGGCCTCCGTGAGCGCCACGGAGAGGTCGTACGAGATGTCGGGGTCGACGCCCGCCGTCTCCATCGTGCCGAGCAGCAGCCGTCTGGCGAGCGGAACGCTCGCAGCCTCGCGCCGCAGATGGAGTGACCACCAGATGCTCATGCTCCAGCCTCCAGGCCGCGGCTCGACATACCGTTACGTATTACCGCGAGTACCCGTGTGCAATCGCCCGGACGACGTGATGCCGCCCATACGGCGGATGCGTGCGCGTCAGGGAGGGTGTATGTGCGGACGATTTCGCCCATATGGCCACATTCCATGCGGCACCTCGCGCCACGTCACGTTGCGGACCTGCCGTGGGGCGCGGGGGTGGCCAGTGCGATGATGGGGCCGCCATGACTGCCCCCCACTCACGCAGGGCGCGCTCCGGACAAGAGCTCCGGATTCTGCGGGCCGCGGTGTTCGCCGCGGTCTGCGTCGTGCTGGCCGCGGCCGGTCATGGAATCGCCTCCTGTACGACCGTCCCGCTGTGGACCCTGGGCGCGGGCTTCCTCGCCGTCTTCGCCGTCGCCGCCCCGCTCGCGGGACGCGAGCGGGCGCTGCCGGGCATCGCGGCGGTTCTCGCCGTGGGGCAGACCGCGCTGCACACACTCTTCGGACTCGGCGTGTCCGGTTCCATGGCAACGGGCTCCGGCTCCGGCTCCGGCTCCGGCTCCGGCTCCATGACGATGGCCGACGCGTCGCTCGTCCAGCGAGCCGCCCACATCGTGTGCGGCACGGCCGCGGCGGCGATCAGCCCCGCACAGGCCCAGAAAATCCTGGCCGACGCGCGGCTCGACACGGGCATGACGCAGTCCATGCCCATGTCGTCGATGTCGTCGATGCCCTCGATGTACGCGCATCACCCCGCGGACGCCGTGTCGTCCGCCGCGGGCTCCTCGATGGGGTTGCTGCCCTCGCTTCCCATGCTGCTCGGCCATGTCCTCGCGGCCGTCGCCGCCGGATGGGTGCTGCGCCACGGTGACCTGGCGCTGCTGCGGCTCATGCGGCTGTCCGCGCACGGGGTCGCGGAAGGCGCGCTCGTACGGTCGTTGCGCGCCGCGCTCGCGCTCGTACGCGCTCTGCGCGCGGGACTCCCCGGGACTTCGGGCGCGGCACCGCGCACTCCGCGCACCGCGCCGCGCGCCGCGCGCAAGCCGCGCGCCATCGCCCTTCAGCACTCCGTCGTCCGGCGCGGACCGCCACGCTCCAGCGCTCTCGTCCTCGCTGCCTGACACGACGCACCGCTTCACGATCACGAAGGGGCCGCGCCGTGCGGCACGCGCGCGTGCCCGACGACGCCTCGCACGGGGTGCCGCTCCGCGGCCGTCGGCACGCACACCCCCTTCCTCATCGGACTGAAAGTGGAGTGTCCTCTTCCATGAAGGCTTCCCGTATCGCCGCCGCCGGTGGCGTCGCCGCCTCGGCCGTTCTCGCCCTGTCCGTCCCCGCCTTCGCGCACGTCAGCGTCCAGCCGGAAGGCACGGCCGCCAAGGGCGCGTACGCCGTCGTCGACTTCAAGGTCCCCAACGAACGTGACGACTCGGCGACCACCAAGGTGGAGGTGAACCTCCCCACCGACCACCCGCTCGCGTCCGTCATGCCGCAGCCTCTCGACGGCTGGTCCGTGAAGGTCACCAAGAGCAAGCTGGCCAAGCCGCTCACCCTGCACGGCGAGCAGATCTCCGAGGCCGTCTCCAAGGTGACCTGGACCGCCACCGGCAAGGGCATCGAGCCGGGCTTCTTCCAGAAGTTCCCGCTCTCCATCGGCCAGCTGCCCGAGGACGCCGACGAGTTGGTCTTCAAGGCGATCCAGACGTACGACAACAAGGAGGTCGTGCGCTGGATCGAGCCGCAGAAGGAGGGCGCGGAGGAGCCCGAGAACCCGGCTCCGGTCCTCGCGCTCTCCGCCGCGTCCGCGGACGGCCACCACGGTTCCGCCGCCGAGGACGCCTCCGACACCTCCACCCCGGCCGCCAAGGACACCTCCGCCGCCGCCTCCTCCTCATCCGACACGGACACCACGGCCCGTGTCCTGGGCATCGTGGGCATCGTCGTCGGTGCGGCGGGCGTGGCGTACGGCGTTCTGGCCGGCCGCCGGCGCGTCGACGCCTGAGGCCCACAGCACCCCTCCGTCGTGCACCGGCAGGTCGTACGCCCCCGTCAACGGCGGCGTACGACCCCGGTGCACACCGGAGCCCTCACATCTGGGACATTTTTCTATGCGCAAGAAGACGTATGCCACCGCCGCCCTGTTCGCCGCCGCCGCACTGGCCCTTTCCGCCTGCGGCAGCGGTGACGACGGCGGCAAGCCGATCGCCGACGTGTCCGCCGAGGCCGGATCGGAACGGGCCGCGACGGTCCTCGACCAGCCGTTCGAGAAGCCTGATCTCGTCCTCACCGACACGCACGGCAAGAAGTACGACCTGCTCGCGGAGACCAAGGGTCGCCCGACGCTGGTCTACTTCGGCTACACCCACTGCCCCGACGTCTGCCCCACGACGATGAGCAACCTCGCCGTCGCCAAGAAGCAGCTGCCCGAGGCCGAGCGGGACAAGCTCCGCGTCGTGTTCGTCACCACCGACCCGGGACGCGACACCCCCGCCGCGCTCGGCAAGTGGCTCAAGGGAATCGACCCCGCCTTCATCGGCCTGACCGGCGACTTCGCCACCGTCCAGGCCGGCGCCCGGACCCTCGGCATCACCATCGAGCCGACCACGAAGGACAAGAACGGCAAGCTCGTCTCCGTGCACGGCACCCAGGTCATCGCGTTCTCGCCGAAGACCGACGCGGGCTATGTGCTGTACAGCGAGGCGGCCACCGTCGACGACTACACCAAGGACCTCCCCAAGCTGATCAAGGGGGAGAACCCGTGAGGCGCTCCATCGCAGCCGCGGCGGTCACGGCCGCGGCACTGGCGCTGACACTGGCGGGCTGCGGCTCGGACGACTCCGCGTCCTCCGCGTCCGCCAAGCCCGAACTGAAGGTCAGCGGGGTCTACATGCCCGCCCCCGTGACGGACACCATGGCGGCCGGGTTCTTCACCGTCACCAACTCCGGCGGCACCGACACGCTCACCTCGGTCACCAGCGACCTCTCCGACGACGTCACGCTGCACTCCACCAAGGGCGGCGCGATGGAGGAGGAGAAGTCGTTCGCCATACCCGCGGACGGCACACTCGCCTTCGCGAGCGGCGGCAACCACCTCATGTTCGAAAAGCTCACCCACAGACCCCGCGAGGGCGAGAAGGTGTCGCTGACGCTCCACTTCGCCAGGACCGGCACGGTGAAGGTCTCCATGCCGGTGAAGTCCGCGACATACAACCCGACGACCGGGCACTGAGGGAGGGATCACCGTGACGCAGACCACCGTTCCCCGCCGCGCCGCCGTCCGTGGCTCGGTCCGTGGCGCCACCACCGCCGCTTTCCGCATACGGACACTGCTGCTGCTGTTCCTCGCCGTCACCGGCGCGGTCCTCGCCGGCGCCGCCCCCGTCTCCGCGCACGCCGCGCTGACCGGGAGCAACCCGCAGCAGGGAGCGGTGGTCACACAGGCACCCGACCAGGTCTCGCTCACCTTCTCCGAGAAGGTGGCGATGTCCGACGGCGCCGTGCGCGTGCTCGACCCCAAGGGCAAGCGCGTCGACACCGGCAAGCCGTTCGAGACGGGCGGCACCACGTACGGCGTGAAGCTGCACGCGGGACTGCCCGACGGGACGTTCACCGTCACCTACCAGGTGGTCTCGGCCGACAGCCATCCCGTGTCGGGCGCGTTCACCTTCTCCATCGGCGCGCCCTCGCAGACCTCCGTGGCCCTGTCCGACACGGCGGTCGGCGGCGGAGTCGTCGGAACGCTCTACGGCATCGGACGTTATGTCTCGTACGCCGGTTTCATCCTTCTGGTCGGCGGCGCGGCCTTCGTGCTCGCCTGCTGGCAGCGGGGCGCCGGGGTCCGCGCGGTCCAGCGGCTCGTGGTCTCCGGATGGCTCGCGCTGACCGGTGCCACGCTCGCGCTGCTGCTCCTGCGCGGCTCCTACGTCGGCTCCGGCAGGATCGGCGACATCTTCGACCTGTCGCTGCTCGCCGAAGTGCTGCAGACGAAGTCGGGCGCGGCGCTGGTCTCCCGGCTGCTGCTGCTCGCCGCGGCGGCGCTGTTCATCGCGGTGCTCTTCGGCGCGTACGCGCGGCGGGACGAAGAGGTCGAAGGCATCGACGCGCGCAGCGACGAAGACGCGGCCCAGGACGCCACGGGTGACACGGTCTACGAGGCCGGGGTATCGGGCGCCGGCAGCGCGGACGACGGCGCAGGCACCGACACCGGCGCCTGCGATCGTGCCGATGGTGCGGGCCGTTCGGTGGGCGCGGGCGGCACCAGGGATCTCGCGGGGGCCGATAGGAAGGACCTCACCTTCGGGCTCGCGATCGGCGGCACCGTCGTCGCGGCGGGCCTGGCCGCGAGCTGGGCGATGGCCGAGCACGCCTCGACCGGCATCCAGGCGGGACTCGCGATGCCCGTCGACGTCCTGCACCTGCTGGCGGTCGCCGTCTGGCTGGGCGGGCTGTCGACGCTGCTCGTGGCCCTGTTCCGGGCGCCCGCCGGGGAACCGATCGAGGCGGCGGCCGTACGCCGCTTCTCCCGTGTCGCGTTCGGCGGGGTGACCGTGCTGGCCGCGACCGGCATCTACCAGTCGTGGCGCCAGGTCGGATCCTGGTCGGCGCTCACCGGCACCTCGTACGGACAGCTGCTGCTCGTCAAGGTCGCCCTGGTGGCGGTACTCGTCGGCATCGCCTGGATCTCGCGCCGCTGGACGGCCCAGCTGTCCGAGGCACCGGCCGTGGTGGCCCGGCTGGTGGAGCAGCGCACCGCGGAGAAGGAGCCCGCCACGGTGGCCGCCGGCTCCGGGGACGCGCGCCGTGCCGCACAACTGGCCCGGCAGCGGGCCGCCGTGGCCACCACACGGGAGAAGCGCGTCCGCGACGCCGACCCGGTCCGTACGGGTCTGCGCCGCTCGGTGCTCGCCGAGGCGGGCGTCGCGATCGTGCTGCTGGCGGTGACGACCGTGCTGACGTCCACCGAGCCGGGCCGTACGGAGGAGGAGGCCAGGGGAGCCACCGCGGCCGCCTCCCAGCGGTCCGGGTCGCTTTCCCTGAAGCTCCCGTTCGACACCGGCGGCGAGGACGGCAAGGGCACCGTGGAGGTCACCCTCGACCCGGCCCGCGTCGGCGGCAACGAGATGCACGTCTTCGTGGTCCGGCCGAACGGCAAGGCCTTCGACGTCCCCGAGGTCAAGGTCGCCTTCACCCTGGAGGCGCAGAAGATCGGCCCGCTGCCCGTGACCCCCGATCGCATCGCCACCGGCCACTGGTCGGCGATCGGTGTGCAGATCCCCATGGCGGGCGACTGGAAGATCGCGGTGACCGTGCGCACCTCGGACATCGACCAGGCGACCGTGAACAAGAACGCGAAGATCGGCTGAACCACACCATGGCTGACCAGTCCAAAGCCTCTGCCGCGGAGGGCACTCCCGCTCGGCGGGACACCGCCGGGGAATCCCCTCAGCCCCCTCTCCAAGGAGGAAAGGGGGCCTTCTCCCGGCGCCGGCTGCTCGGCACCGCCGGTGCCGGCGGTCTCGCGCTGGGCGCGGCGGGCGGTGCCGCCGGGTACGCGGTGGCGCCCGCGGCCGACCGGTCCGCGCCCCTGAGCTCGCTGGGCGCGGGCACGGTGATGTTTCACGGGAAACATCAGCCCGGCATCACCACGCCGCTACAGGCCCGCGGCCATCTCGTCGCCTTCGACCTGGTTCCCGGCGCGGGCCGCAAGGAGGCCGCCGCGCTGTTGCGACGCTGGTCGACGACGGCCCGGCTGCTGATGGCGGGCGAGGCGGCGGCGCACGACGACACGGATGTCGCCCGTGACGCCGGGCCGTCGTCCCTGACGGTCACCTTCGGCTTCGGCCACAGCTTCTTCGCGCGCACGGGTCTGGAGAAGCAGCGTCCGGTCGCCCTCGACCCGCTGCCCGACTTCTCCTCCGACCACCTGGACAGGTCACGCAGCAACGGCGACCTGTGGGTGCAGATCGGTTCGGACGACGCCCTGGTCGCCTTCCACGCCCTGCGCGCGGTCCAGAAGGACGCGGGCGGCGCGGCCCGGGTGCGCTGGCAGATGAACGGCTTCAACCGCTCACCCGGAGCCACTTCCCGACCCATGACGGCCCGCAATCTGATGGGCCAGATCGACGGCACGCGCAATCCGAAACCGTCCGAGCCCGACTTCGGCCGGCGCGTCTTCGTGCCCGCCTCCGGCGATCCGGCCTGGATGGCCGACGGCTCGTACGCCGTCGTACGCCGGATCCGCATGCTCCTCGACGACTGGGAGAAGCTCTCCGTCGCGGCCCAGGAGAACGTCATCGGACGGAAGAAGGCGACCGGCGCGCCGCTGTCCGGGGGCACCGAGACCACCGCGATGGACCTCGACAAGACCGACGCCGCCGGTGACCTGGTCGTCCCGATCAACGCGCACGCCCGCATCACCCGGCCCGACCAGAACGGTGGCGCCGCGCTGCTGCGCCGCCCGTTCTCCTTCCACGACGGTGTCGACCCGGAGGGTGTGCCCGACGCGGGCCTGCTGTTCGTCTGCTGGCAGGCCGATCCGCTGCGCGGCTTCGTCCCGGTGCAGCGCAAGCTCGACCGGGGCGACGCCCTGTCCGCGTTCATCCGCCACGAGGCGAGCGGACTGTTCGCGGTGCCGGGCGGGGCGGCACCCGGGCAGTACGTGGGGCAGCGGCTGCTGGAGGGCTGAGGGGCCTCCTTCGGGTGCTGTTTCCGCAGCCGCGAGCCGGTTCGCACAAGGCCCATTAGGGTGAGGTCATGCCAGCCAGCTATGCGTATCTCGGTCCTGAAGGCACCTTCACCGAAGTCGCCCTGCGCACTCTCCCGGAGACCGCCACCCGCGAGCTCGTCCCGATGGTGTCGGTCCCCGCCGCGCTGGACGCGGTGCGCAACGGCGAGGCGGAGGCCGCCTTCGTCCCGATCGAGAACTCGGTGGAGGGCGGCATCACCACGACCCTCGACGAGCTGGTCGCGGGCAGGCCGCTGATGATCTACCGCGAGGTGCTGCTGTCGATCACCTTCGCCCTGCTGGTCAGGCCCGGCACCAAGCTGTCGGAGATCAAGACGGTGACCGCGCACCCCGCCGCGCAGCCGCAGGTGCGCAACTGGCTGAGGAACAACCTGCCGGACGTCCTCTGGGAGTCCGCGGCCTCGAACGCGGACGGCGCGCGTCTCGTGCAGGAGGGCCGTTACGACGCCGCCTTCGCGGGTGAGTTCGCGGCGGCCAAATACGGCCTCGAAGCGCTGGAGACCGAGATCCACGACGCGGAGAACGCGCAGACGCGCTTCGTGCTGGTGGGCCGGCCGGCCCGGCCCGCGGCGCCGACCGGAGCGGACAAGACGTCGGTGGTCATCTGGCAGCACGACGACCATCCGGGTGCGCTCCTCGAACTGCTCCAGGAGTTCGCGGTGCGCGGGGTCAACCTGATGCTGCTGCAGTCCCGGCCGACCGGGGAGGGCATCGGCAATTACTGCTTCGCCATCGACGCCGAGGGGCACATCTCGGACCGCCGGGTGGGCGAGGCGCTCATGGGGCTCAAGCGGGTCTGCCCGGAGGTCCGTTTCCTCGGTTCGTACCCGCGTGCGGAAGTCGACCCCAAGGATGTGCGCGCGCCCCGGGCGGGCACGTCGGACGGTGAGTTCTCCGCCGCGTCGGACTGGCTGGCGCGTTGCCAGGACGGCCGGTTCTGAGCCGCTCGCCAGGCCGCCGGCACGGTCCTTCCTGGCCGGTCCTACCTGCAGATTTTCGTCATCCACAGATGTTATCCACAGGTGCGCTTCTCGACCTGGGGACAAGTCGACAACGAAGCACTACATCGTCGACAAATCGGCCTACAGGCCCTCACTTCGTCCACAGACCCCCACGTCACCCCTCGTCCACTCTTTTCCCTTGATCAATCCTTTGGGGCGAAGCATTTCCACTCGAACGTGGGTGCAGAGGTGGTTTGACCCGGGAATTCCCTGCCCGGCATGCGGCTTTCGGAACGATCACCTCCGCAGTCCACAGATCTTCCACACAGCCTGTGGATAACTTTGCGAAGGAGGGTTGCCTGTGGACAACCCTTTCTCAAATCCCAGCCCCCGCAAGGGAGTCCGGTCAACCGGCGCGCCGCCGTCTGCCCCGTTTCAGGGAGTGGAGTCCCTTTTATTGACGGCAATGGATGATCAAGGGATTCGGTCCGTCATTTCACTCATAACGTGACACACGTAACGGACTGGAATATCGGGTCGATGGCCGGAAGCGCGCACCGGTAGCCTTGTGGGGTGATTGACCTTCGCCTGCTCCGTGAGGACCCCGACCGTGTGCGTGCGTCGCAGCGCGCCCGTGGAGAGGACGTCGCGCTCGTCGACTCCCTCCTCTCCGCCGACGAGCGGCGCAGGTCGTCCGGCGTCCGCTTCGACGAACTCCGTTCCGAGCAGAAGGCGCTCGGCAAGCTGATCCCCAAGGCCTCCGGCGACGAGAAGGCCGAGCTGCTGAAGAAGGCCGGTGAACTCGCCGCCGCGGTCAAGGCCGCCGACGCCGAGCAGCACGAGACGGACGAGGAGACCAAGCGGCTCCTCCTCCAGCTCGGCAACCTGGTCCACCCGGACGTCCCGGTCGGCGGCGAGGAGGACTTCGTCGTCCTCGAGACGCACGGCACGATCCGCGACTTCGGCGCCGAGGGCTTCGAGCCCAAGGACCACCTGGAGCTCGGCGAGGCGCTCGGCGCCATCGACGTGGAGCGGGGCGCCAAGGTGTCCGGCTCCCGCTTCTACTACCTGACGGGCGTCGGCGCCCTCCTGGAGCTCGCTCTCGTCAACGCGGCGATCGCGCAGGCCACCGAGGCCGGCTTCGTCCCGATGCTGACCCCGGCGCTGGTCCGTCCGCGCGCCATGGAGGGCACCGGCTTCCTCGGCCAGGCCGCGGAGAACGTGTACCACCTGGAGAAGGACGACTACTACCTGGTCGGCACCTCCGAGGTCCCGCTCGCGGCGTACCACATGGACGAGATCCTCGACGCGGACCAACTGCCCATGCGCTACGCGGGCTTCTCGCCGTGCTTCCGCCGCGAGGCCGGCACCTACGGCAAGGACACCCGCGGCATCTTCCGCGTGCACCAGTTCGACAAGGTCGAGATGTTCTCCTACGTGGCCCCCGAGGACGCGGAGAACGAGCACCAGCGGCTCCTGGAGTGGGAGAAGCAGTGGCTGACCAGCCTCGAACTGCCCTTCCAGGTGATCGACGTGGCCTCGGGCGACCTCGGCTCCTCCGCCTCCCGCAAGTTCGACTGCGAGGCGTGGATCCCGACCCAGGGCAAGTACCGCGAGCTGACCTCGGCCTCGAACTGCGACGGCTTCCAGGCCCGCCGGCTGTCCGTCCGTATGCGCGACGGCAAGAAGGTGCAGCCGCTCGCCACGCTGAACGGCACCCTGTGCGCCGTACCGCGCACGATCGTGGCGATCCTGGAGAACCACCAGCTGTCCGACGGCTCCGTGCGGGTACCCGAGGTGCTGCGCCCCTACCTGGGCGGCCGTGAGGTCCTGGAGCCGATCTCCAAGTGACCGGCACCACCGGATCGACCGGGTCCGCCGGGCCGTTCCCCTACCAGCTCGTCGCGACCGACCTCGACGGGACGCTGCTGCGCTCCGACGGGACGGTCTCGGCGCGGACGCGTGAGGCGCTCGCCGCGGCCACCGCGGCGGGCGCGGCCCACATCGTCGTCACCGGGCGCGCCGTGCCCTGGACCCGGCACATCCTCGACGACCTCGGCTACGAGGGGCTCGCGGTGTGCGGTCAGGGGGCACAGGTCTACCACGCGGGGGAGCACCGGCTGCTGACCTCGGTGACGCTGGACCGGCAGCTGGCCGGTCTGGCGCTCGCCAAGATCGAGGCGGAGGTCGGCCCCCTGCTGCTCGCGGCGAGTCGTGACGGGCTCGACGGCGAGGTGCTGGTCGGCCCCGGCTACCGGACGCAGGACGGCCCGCTCCCGGTGGTACCGATCAAGGACGTGGCGGACCTCTGGTCGGCGCCGCTGAACAAGGTGTACGTCCAGCACCCGACGCTCTCCGACGACGCGCTCGCCGCGGTGGCCGCGCAGGTCGCCGGTGGTCTGGTCGGCGTCACGATGGCGGGCGCGGGCATCGTGGAGCTCCTCCCCCTCGGCCTCTCCAAGGCCACGGGGCTGTCCCTGGCCGCCCGGCGCCTGGGCGCGCGGGCCGCGGACACCATCGCCTTCGGCGACATGCCCAACGACATCCCGATGTTCGCCTGGGCAGCGCGCGGGGTGGCGATGGCGGGCGCCCACGAGGAACTCAAGGCGGTCGCCGACGAGGTGACGTCCTCGAACGACGAGGACGGCATCGCGGTGGTGCTCGAACGGTTGCTGGGCTAGGGCGTGTTGGCCGGGATCGTCGGGCCCTGATCGTCGGGCCCGGCCAACAGGGCCCGCGGTGCACAAGCCCGGTCACGGTGTCTCGCGGAGGATGCGCGGATCGAACGCGCGCGGGGTTTCCAGCCCCGACCACGGCTTAGCAAGCCGGTGCCTTTCCACTCGGCCAATCCTCCGGGTGGGCGGCCCGCGCGAGATGCGCGCTCGAAGCGGCCGCCCCGGGCAGCCCCCCGTGCGGAGCGGGTTCGACGGAGAGGTGACTACTCCGGAACCCGCCGCGGGCTGCCCTGTCGGGAGCTCGACGAACTGCTCCTGATGAACATCGTCGCGCTCCTCTCCCAGAATGCGGCGCCGGCCGGGTGCGGCGGCGTGGACACAACCACTGTGCCCGTACGCCGCTTTGGGCGCCACTGATTAAGACCGTGCGGCGGCCGAGGGTGGCGGGGGCCGAAGGCCGCGGGCGGCGGGGGCCGAAGGCCGCGGGCGGCGGGGGCCGAAGGCCGCGGCCGGCGGGGGCCGAAGGCCGCGGCCGGAAGCCGTGACCGGAAGCCGTGGCTACTTGCGGCGCCACCTGCGACGGCGGGCCTTGCTGAAGAACCACCCCGCGGGCGGCTCGTCGGAGCGCCAGGGCTGCGGATCCGGTCCCCCCTCGCGCCAGCGGGCGGCGAGCATACGGGAGCGGGCGGAGGGCTCGGCCGTCTCCGCGGACCGTATGAAGTCCTCGTCGAGTACGACGTCGTCCCAGAGGTCCCCGGCCCCCCGCTGTCCCTCACTCCGCTGTCCTTCGCCCCGCTCTCCCTCACCCTGCGGTTCCGTCATCCCCGTTCCTCCTGGCCGCGCGTCCCCTGCTGCCCAGTGTGCCCGGACAGATGTGAAGCGGATGTCAAGAAAACGGGGCTCCACGCACGCGTGGAGCCCCGGCTCACTCCTCGCCGGCCAGCGTCAGCGACCGCAGCCGCTGTCCGGCGTACCAGGTGGCGAGGACGGTGACGGCGGCCAGCAGCACCGTCGCCGTGGTCAGTCCGACGTCCGAGGTGACGAGGTCCCCGCCGGTGACCTTGTGGGCCACCGCGAGCGCCCACTGCTGGACGCTGAGCGTGCGCGCGCCGGACACCAGCGACCCGAAGAGGGCCTCCCAGACCAGCGCGTAGACGAGGCCGAAGACGACCGCGTGCCGGGTCACCGTTCCCAGCAGCAGGAACAGCGCCGCGTACGCGATCGAGGCGACCAGCGCGGCCACGGTGTAGGCGACGGCGATCTGCTGGCCGTTGCCGTTCAGGATCATGCCGGCGATGAAGGTCGGCACCGCCGAGAACGCCATCGTGACGGCGACCGCGACGATCAGCTTGGTGAAGATGATCGTCGACCGCTTGAGGGGCTTGGCCAGCAGATACACCACCGAGCCGTCGTCGATCTCGGGCCCGATCGCGCCCGTTCCCGCGATGACCCCGATGATCGGGACCATGGTGGCGAGCCCGAACCCGCCCAGCAGGTCCGATGCCACCTGGTCGTCGGCTCCGGAGAAGCCGCGTACGGCCACCGAGATCACGATGAGCAGGGCGGGCAGCACGCAGAGGATGAGGGCCCGACGGCGGCCGAGCAGGCCCCGGTAGGTGAGTCGGGCGACTGTGGGGTCGTACATGGTGGGCCTCCTACGCCGCGACGAGATACGAGAAGACGGACTCGAGGGACTCGTCGGACGGCGAGACCGTGAGCAGTCGGATGCCGTGTTCGCGTGCGACGCGCGGCAGCAGGGTGGTGAACCGGCCGAAGTCGACCGCCTGGACGCGGAGCGCGCCCTCGGCCAGGTCCACCTCGATGCCCGATGTCGACGGGTCGGCGATCAGCGCGGCGGCCAGCGTCCGGTCGTCGCTGGAGCGGACGAGGTAGCGGTGCGGGCGGTCGGTCATCAGCCGTCGGATGCGCCGGAAGTCGCCGCTCGCCGCGTGCCGGCCGGCGACGATCACCTCGATGTGGGCGGCGAGCTGCTCGACCTCTTCGAGGATGTGGGACGAGAACAGCACCGTGCGGCCCTCGTCCCCCATGCGGCGCAGCAGGTCCATGAGCTGCATGCGCTGGCGCGGGTCCATGCCGTTGAAGGGCTCGTCGAGCAGCAGCAGGGACGGTTCGTGGACGAGGGCGGAGGCCATCTTCACGCGCTGCCGCATGCCCTTGGAGTACGTCGAGATCTTGCGGTCCTGCGCGTACTCCATCTCGACGGTCGCGAGGGCCCGTTGGGCGGCCTTCGCGCCGAGCCCGTGGAGTTCGGCGTTGGCGACGACGAACTCGCGTCCGGTGAGGAAGTCGTACATCGCCTCGCGTTCGGGGACGATGCCGATGTGCTTGTAGATCTCCTCGTTGCGCCAGACCTGTCGGCCGTCGAGGGTGACGGTGCCCGTGGAGGGGGCGAGGAAGCCGCCCATCATGTTGATGAGGGTGGACTTCCCGGCGCCGTTCGGGCCGAGCAGGCCGGTGACGCCGGGGCCGATCGTCATCGTGATGTCGTTGACCGCCACCACGTTGCCGAACCAGCGGGAGACGTGGTCGATGTTGAGCGTGGTCACAGCCCGACCTTTCGGTAGCGGCGCATCAGGAGGCCGTAGCAGCCGGCGATGAGGCCCAGGACGACGACGAGGTAGACGACACCCTGACCGGCCGAGGGGCCCTCCCCGCCGGGGAAGGCGGAGGTGGCGCCGAGGAAGGCCGTCTGCACACCGTCGATGAGGGTGATCGGCGAGAAGAGACCGAGCCACGGGACCGCTCCCGTGCTGGACTGGTTGAAGGCGATCGCCTGGACGGTGGAGACCGCCCCGTAGGAGATGGTCAGGGCGGCGATGACGGCCGCGATGCCGAAGCCGCGGCGCGGGGTGATCGCCGAGATCACCAGGCCGATGCCGGCGAAGAGCACCGAGAGCAGTGCGACCGAGACCAGTCCCTGTCCGAAGCCCTTGGACTGGTCGGCGAAGTCGAGCTTCGCCAGCAGTGCCCCTACGTAGAGCACGATCAGCGGCGCGGCGGTGAGCACGAACAGCGCCGATGCGAGCGCCGCGTACTTGGCGCGTACGTAGTCGACGGTCTCGATGGGACGCGAGAAGTACAGCGGTACGGTCTTGAAGCGCAGGTCGCGCGAGACGGACTGCGGTCCCTGGGAGGCGACGTACAGGCCGATGACGGCCTGCATGATGATCGCGTAGCGGGTGTAGTCGACGGGCAGGTCCTTCGCCTTGGTGGCGACCGCGACCGCCACCATGATGAGCGCGGGCACGCACATCACCACGAAGAGCAGCATCGGCAGCACCTTGGACTTGACCGAGCGACCGAGTCCGTAGGAGCCGCGCAGCGACTGCGAGTACAGGGAGCGGCGGGCGTACGCGCGGCCCAGGCGGGGGCCGTCGTAGTGGCGGTAGCCGATGTTGTGGATCCGGGTCTGCTCGCCGTTCTGGGCGAGGGGCTGCTCAACCGCCATGGCCGACCGCCTCCTTCCGCTGCTCGTCGCTCTGCGTGCCGCTGTCCTTGAAGACCTCGGCGATGTGGTGCCTGCGCTGCTCCATGCGGACCAGGCCGAGGCCGAGGTCGGCGACGACGTCGCGGACGAGGTCGTAGGTGTCCTCCCCCTCGGCGGTCAGCAGCAGGACGTGTCCCGCGCCGGGCAGCCCGCTGCCGTCGTGCGTCTCCACCCCGCGCGCCTGGAGCACGTCGCGCACCGCGCGGGTGCCGTCCGGGTGCTCGTCGGTGTCGGTGACCTCGATGGCGAGGGTCGTCGTGTTCTGGGTGAAGTCCGTGGTGGAGCTGGACCGCAGCAGTTTGCCGCCGTCGACGACCACGACGTGGTCGCAGGTCCGCTCCAGTTCGCCCAGCAGATGGGAGGTGACCAGGACCGAGATCCCGAAGTCGGTGTGGATACGGCGGATCAGGCCGAGCATCTCGTCGCGGCCGACCGGGTCGAGGCCGTTGGTCGGCTCGTCGAGGAACACCAGCTGGGGGTCGTGGACGAGGGCCTGCGCGAGCTTGACGCGCTGCTTCATGCCCGTCGAGTAGCCACCGATGGGGCGGTAGCGCTCCTCGTAGAGGCCGACGTGGCGCAGGGTGTCCGCGGTGCGTTCGCGTGCGGCGGCGGGCGGGAGACCGGACATGCGCGCCATGTGCACGACGAACTCGGTGGCCGAGACGTCGGGAGGCAGGCAGTCGTGCTCCGGCATGTACCCGACCCGCTCACGGATGGCGCCGCCCTCGGTGGCGACGTCCAGGCCGAGCACCCGGGCGCTGCCCTCGGTGGCGGGGGAGAGACCCAGGAGGATCTTGATCAGTGTGGACTTGCCGGCTCCGTTGGCTCCGACGAGTCCGGTCACACCGGGTCCGACGTCCACGGAGAGCCGGTCAAGAGCGGTCACCCGTGGGTACCGCTTGCTCAGGCTTTCGGTCGCGATCACAGTCACGTTGTCGAAGGTAGTGGCGCACACCACAGGGGTCGTCAACCCGTGGAGCTGTATCGGCGTCCGTCTCGGGTCGTACGAGCCCGTAGGGGTCCCCCTGAGGTCGAACAACCGATGGGTGTGTTGTCCACATCGGGCCGGTCGTCCACAGGCGTCAGACGGTCCTATTGACCCGGCCTCTAACAACTGTCACATTCACCAGTGTCAAGTTACGGGCACGTACCGCAGTCGACGGGGACAAGGTGGGACGGTGGCATGACGACGGCAGTGGCGGGCGGGCTCTCGGCGGAGCTGCGGGGGTTCCGGGAGGTCCAGCGCCTCGCTTACGACTGCGCGGAAGCGGTCGCCGCGCAGCTGAGACCGGGCGTGACCGAGCGCGAGGCGGCGCGCATGCAGCGCGACTGGCTGCGCGAGCGCGGGGTGCGTGACTGGTTCCATCTGCCCTTCGCCTGGTTCGGGGACCGTACGGCGTTCGTGGGCTTCCGCGTCCCGCTGCAGTTCTTCCCCACCGGGCGGCGTCTGGAGCCGGGGATGCCGTTCATCCTCGATCTGGCCCCGGTCCACGGGGGTTTCACGGCAGACATCGGATACTCCGGCTCACTGGGTCTCAACCCCCTGCAGGACAGGCTGCTCGCCGACCTGGAGGCGCACCGCGAGCTGATCCTGCGCGAGGTCCGCGAGCGCAGACCGCTGCGCGAGATCTACCAGGACGTGGACCGGCTCATGGTCCGCCAGGGATACGCGAACCGGCACCGCGCGTACCCGTTCGGGGTGATCGCGCACAAGGTCGACCGGGTGAGGGAGCGCTCCTGGTCGCCCCGGCTGTTCGGATTCGGCGCGCAGTCCCTGAAGGGGCTCGCGGGCGACGCGCTCCACGGACACCGCGACGGCTGGTCGCCGCTGTGGTCGCCGTACCGGTTCTCCGACCATCCGCCCCGACCGGGGCTGTGGGCGGTCGAACCGCACCTCGGTTTCCGGGGCACGGGTGCGAAGTTCGAGGAGATCCTGGTCGTCACCGACTCCAGGGATCCGGAGCAGAGCGCCTTCTGGCTGGACGACGATCTGCCGCACGTGCGGCGCTGGGCGGAGGAGAAGTGAGTCTCGACGGGGCGCGCGAGCGCCGGGTGCGGACGGGCGGGATCGAGCTGTGCGTCGCCGAGCTGGGTGACCCGGCACAGCCCACGGTGGTGCTCGTGCACGGCTATCCGGACTCGAAGGAGGTGTGGTCCGAGGTCGCGTCGCGCCTCGCCGAGCGCTTTCACGTCGTGCTGTACGACGTCCGCGGACACGGCGCGTCGACGGCCCCGCGGCCGCTGCGGGGCGGGTTCACGCTGGAGAAGCTGACGGACGACTTCCTGGCGGTCGTGGACGCGGTCAGCCCGGACCGCCCGGTGCACCTGGTGGGGCACGACTGGGGTTCGGTGCAGTCCTGGGAGTTCGTCACGGTCGCGCGCACGGAGGGTCGGATCGCCTCCTTCACCTCGATGTCGGGGCCGTCCCTGGACCACTTCGGGCACTGGATCGAGCAGCGGGTCAGGCGCCCCACTCCGCGCAGGGTGGGCCAGCTCCTCGGCCAGGGCGCGAAGTCCTGGTACGTGTACCTGCTGCACACCCCGGTGCTGCCCGAGCTCGCCTGGCGCGGTCCTCTCGGCAGGCGGTGGCCGGAGATCCTGCGGCGGATCGAGCGGGTGCCCCCGGGCGACTACCCGACCCCGTCACTGCCCGCGGACGCGGCGCACGGCGCCTGGCTGTACCGCGACAACGTCCGGGCCCGGCTGAGCCACCCGCGCCCGGACGCCTACGCGCATGTGCCCGTCCAGCTCATCACGCCGCTGGGGGACGCGTTCCTCTCCGAGAGGCTCTACGACGAGCTGGAGCGGTGGGCCCCGGAGCTGGTGCGCCGCACACTCCCGGCCAAGCACTGGATTCCGCGGACCCGGCCCGATCAGGTGGCCGCCTGGATCACGGAGTTCGTGCACACCAACGAGGACGGGGTGCCCGTGCGGGACACCGTGGCCACCGGCAGGTACGCGGAGCGCTTCGGCGGGCAGCTGGTGCTGGTCACCGGCGCGGGCAGCGGCATCGGCCGGGCCACCGCGTTCGCGTTCGCCGAGGCCGGCGCGCGTGTGGTGGCCGTCGACCGGGACGCCGAGGGCGCCGCGCGCACGGCCGAGATGTCCCGGCTGATCGGCTCCCCGGACGCCTGGGCCGAGACGGTCGACGTCTCGGACGAGCAGGCCATGGAGAAGCTCGCCGAGAAGGTCGCCGGCGAGTACGGCGTGGTGGACGTGCTGGTGAACAACGCGGGGATCGGACTGTCGGGATCCTTCTTCGACACGACCCCGGAGGACTGGAAGAAGGTCCTCGACGCCAACCTGTGGGGCGTCATCCACGGTTGCCGGCTCTTCGGGAGGCAGATGGCCGAGCGTGGCCAGGGCGGTCACATCGTCAACACCGCGTCGGCGGCGGCGTACCAGCCCTCGAAGGCGCTGCCCGCCTACAGCACCTCCAAGGCGGCCGTCCTGATGCTCAGCGAGTGCCTGCGCGCGGAGCTGGCCGGCCAGGGCATCGGGGTGTCCGCGATCTGCCCCGGCTTCGTCAACACGAACATCACCTCGACCGCGCACTTCGCGGGGGTCGACGCCACCGAGGAGAAGCGCCGGCGGAAGAGGGCGGCGCGGCTCTACGGACTGCGCAACTATCCGCCGGAGAAGGTGGCCGACGCGATCCTGCGCGCGGTGGTCCGCAACCAGGCGGTCGTTCCCGTCACCCCGGAGGCGCGCGGCGCCCGCCTGATGGCCCGGTTCACTCCGAGGGCGCTGCGCGCGGTCGCGCGAATGGAGCCGCCGCTGTGAGCGGGCGGCACACGATCACCCCGCGCCGGCTCTCCTTCGACTGGGAGCGGACCCCGCTGCACTGGATACCGGACGAGCCGACCGCCACCCACGTCATCAACGTGCTGCACCTGCTGCTGCCGGCCGGGGAGCGGTGGTTCGTGAAGGTCCTCAAGGAGGGGCTGCCGCTGATCGGGGACCCCGAACTCCTGCGGGACGTGAAGGGGTTCATGGGGCAGGAGGCGACGCACAGCGTGCAGCACGCCTACGTGCTCGACCATCTGGCGGCCCAGCATCTCGCCACGGGGGACTTCACCCGGCACGTCGACTTCCTCTTCGAGAAGGTGCTCGGTGAGCGCCCGCCCCTGGGCGTGCCGCTGCCCGGCCGGGAGTGGCTGCGCTTGCGGCTGTCGGTGGTCGCCGCGATCGAGCAGTTCACGGCGGTGCTCGGTGACTGGGTGCTGGCCGCCGAGGGCCTGGACCGCGCCGGGTCCGACGAGGTCATGCTCGACCTGCTGCGCTGGCACGGCGCGGAGGAGGTCGAGCACCGCGCGGTCGCCTTCGACATGTACCAGCACTGCGGCGGCGAGGGCCTGCCCCGATATGCCCGCCGGATCGCGGGCATGGCGGTCACCGCGCCGATGATGCTCTACCTCTGGGCATGGGGCGCCGCCTATCTCGTACGTCACGACCCACAGCTCGCGGGGCGGGCGCGGTATTCGCTCGCGGCCCACAACAGGGCCGTGCGCAAAGGTCTGTTGCCCTCCTGGAAGGAGCTCGGCGCGGCCGTACCGCGCTATCTGCGGCGGTCGTACCATCCCTCGCAGGAGGGCTCGCTGCGCAGGGCCGCCGAGTATCTGGCGCAGTCGCCCGCGGCGCGGGCGGCGGCGGGGGCGATCGGGCGCGCGGCCGCCTCGTGACGGCCCGGGAGGCCGGGAAGGCAGGGAGCGGTGAGCGACGAGCCGGTCGGTGCCGTGTACCGCATCGAGGACCTGGCGCACCACAGCGGCGCCACGGTCCGGACGATCCGTGCCTACCAGGACCGCGGACTGCTCCCCCGCCCCGAGCGGCGGGGCCGCGCCAACGTGTACGCGGACGCGCATCTGGCCAGGCTGCGGCAGATCGCCGACCTCCTGGACCGCGGCTACACCCTGGCGTCCATCAAGGAGCTCCTGGAGGCGTGGGACACGGGCCGGGGTCTGGGCGGCATCCTCGGGCTGGTCGCGGAGGTCGACGGGCCGTGGACCGACGAGCGGGCGGTACGGATCTCCCGGGCCGAGCTGGACGAGCGTTTCGGGGGCAGGCCGGACGACGCGGCGGTGGCGGACGCCGTGGAGCTGGGTGTGCTGGAGCGGGTGCCCGGCAGCGCGGACTCGTTCCTCGTGCCGAGTCCCCAGGAGCTGTCCGTGGCGGTCGAGTTGTACGCGGCGGGAGTTCCGCTGTCCGCGATCTCCGGCCATCTGCGGGAGTTGAGGGTCAAGGTCGAGCACATCGCTGCGCGTTTCCTGGAGTTCACGACCGAGCACGTCTTCGCGCGCTATCTGGGTGAGCACCCGCCGACCGACGCCGGGACGGCCGAGGCGGCCTCGCTCGTACGTCGGCTGCGGCCGCTCGCGCAGCAGACCGTGGACGCCGAACTGGCCCGTGCCATGCGCCTGTTCGCCACCCGGCGACTGCGTGAACACTTCGACCCGGAGCATCCCCTGGAGCAGCGCGAGGAGACGCGCCCCGTGGAGTTGCCGGCCGCCACAACGCGGGCCGTGGAGCGCTTGGTCGGGACGGAACAGGTCGCGGCCTTCGTCACGGCGGCGGCCGAACGGGAGCTTCGGGCAAGGACTTTGGACCAACTCGCCGCAAATCACGTCGCAAGTGGCATGGTTGACGAAACACCGTAAACGGACGCTCAGTTGTCCACAGATTCGTCAATTCCCCTGTGGATAACCACACTTGGCTGTGGATCAAACCTCCGAACCAAAATCAAATGCGTGATCAGTGTCTCGCCAGGCACCCTGGTCGGATGAATGAAGAGATGAAGGTAGGAATGGATGAAAGACGCACCGTGAAGGTGTCGAAGTACCTCTCGAAGCATCTGCGGCATCAGCCCGAGCGGATCGGGCTCACGCTCGGCGAGGGGGGCTGGGTCGAGATCGACACGCTGATCACGGCGGCCGCGTCGCACGGATTCCGCTTCAGCCGCGCGGAGCTCGACCACGTGGTGGCCACGAACGACAAACGGCGCTTCGCCGTGGAGGGCACCCGCATCCGCGCCAGCCAGGGCCACTCCGTCGAGGTCGACCTGGGGCTGCCCGTCGCGACCCCGCCGTCGCACCTCTACCACGGGACGGTGGCGCGCAGCCTGGACGCGATCCGCGCCGAGGGCCTGCGGCCCATGAACCGGCACGACGTCCACCTGTCGCCGGACCGGGAGACCGCCACCCGGGTCGGCGCCCGCCGCGGCCGCCCGGTCGTGCTCGGCGTGGACGCCGGCGCCATGCACCGCGACGGCCATGTCTTCCGGGTCAGCGCGAACGGGGTGTGGCTCACCGAGGCCGTACCCCCGGCGTATCTGCGGTTCCCCGGCCCGCACTGAGAGGGGACCGCCCCCGGAGTGATCGCACGACGGCGGTCACCACCACCCCCTCCGGCCGGCCACGCGACCTCGGTCCGCTCTCGTCCGCCCGGCACGCGCCCGGCCCCACGGCACACCGGCCGCCCGCACCTCCACGGCTATACTCACGGCCGCATTCGACATGGTGAGAGGAAGTCCAGGTGACGGGTCCGACTGCGCTGAACTCGGTGATCGACGGCAAGGAGGTCCCCGGAAGCGGTGTCACCTACGCCTCCCGCAACCCGGCGCGGCTGAGCGACATGGTCGCCGAGGTCGGGCTGGCCGACGCGGGACAGCTGCGGGACGCCTGTGCGACGGCCCGGCGGGCACAGCGCGAGTGGGCGCGGGTACCCGCCCCGGTGCGCGGACAAGTGGTGGGGGCGTTCGGCCGACTCGTGGAGGCGAACAAGGAGAGCCTCGCCCGACTGGTCACCCGCGAGGTGGGCAAGCCGTACGCCGAGGCCCTGGGCGAGGTCCAGGAGATCATCGACACCTGTGACTTCTTCCTCGGCGAGGGCCGGCGCCTGTACGGGCAGACAGTTCCGTCCGAGATGCCCGACAAGCAGCTGTTCACCTACCGGATGCCCGTCGGGGTGGCGGTCATCGTGACCGCGGGGAACTTCCCGGTGGCGGTTCCGGCCTGGTACCTGGCCCCGGCCCTGCTGTGCGGCAACGCGGTCGTGTGGAAGCCCGCCGAGTACGCCGCGGCGACCGCGCGCGCCCTGGCCGAACTCGCCTGGCGGGCGGGTGTGCCGGCCGGAGTCCTCAACCTGGTCTACGCCGACGGCGAGACGACGTTCGAGGGGCTGGGCACCGCGCTGGAGGACGGCCTGGTGGACAAGGTCGGGTTCACGGGCTCGACCCTGGTCGGCCGGCGGATCGGTGAGCTGTGCGGCCGTCACCTGCAGACCCCGTGCCTCGAACTGGGCGGCAAGAACCCGATGGTCATCGCGCCCGACGCGGATCTGGACCTGGCCGTGGAGGCCGCGCTGTTCTCCGGGTACGGCACGGCGGGGCAGCGCTGCACCTCGCTGGGCACCGTCATCGCGCACGAAGAGGTGCACGACGAGTTCCTGCGCCGGTTCGCTGAGGCGGTGCGGGACGCACCGGTGGGTGACCCCGCGTCCTCCGCCGTCGTCTACGGCCCGCTGCTGGACGAGAAGTTCGCGCACTCCTACGAGACCGCGCTGAGCTGGATCGACGCCCACCACACGGTGCTCGGTTCGAGCGCCGTCGGCAGAATCACGGCCGAGTCGCCCAGGGCGGGGTTCGTCGGTGACCCGTCGGACGGCCTGTACTACCACCCGGTGCTGGTGGACGGTGTCCGCCCCACGGACAAGATCTTCCTGGAGGAGACGTTCGGTCCCCTCGTCGGGGTCACGACCTACCGGACGCTCGACGAGGCGATCGAGCTCGCCAACGCTCCGGGCTACGGACTCTCCGCCGCGGTCTGGACCCGTGACCCGGCCACCGCGTTCCGCTTCCGGCAGGGGATCGGCGCCGGGATGATCAGCGTGAACAACTCCACCTCCGGTGCCGAGGCCCACCTCCCGTTCGGAGGGAACGGCAAGTCCGGGAACGGAAGTCGCCAGTCCGGTGTCTGGGTCCTCGACCAGTTCACCCGGTGGCAGTCGGTGAACTGGGACTTCTCCGGCACCCTGCAGAAGGCGCAGATGGACGTGACGACCGTCGAGTCCGACCTGGACTACCGACTGCCGGCCGCTTGGACCGACGAGGCCTGAGAATGCCTTCGGCGCCGACGGCGGTGATCGTGACCACCTCCGTCGGCGCCACAGCGGCACCCGACCCGTTCAGGACCGGTGGTCCGCCCAGGTGCGCTGGACGACCGTCCTCGCGTGGCCCATCGTCCAGTCCGGCAGGGCCGCCAGGGCCCGGTCGGCGTCCTTCCCGGTCCGCAGGAACACCTGGTCGACCTGGATCTTGACGGGACCCGAGCGTTCGACGGTCACCGTGTGGCCGTCGAAGCGGCCGACGACGTCGACCACCGCCTCGCCGCCCTCGAAGGGCCGGCCGCCGACGGAGAGGCCGGGGCCGGTCACCGTGACCCTGACCAGCTCCGCACGGTTCGCGCCGATGGCGATCCGGACGGGGGCGGTCGGACCGGCGGTGTCGAAGGAGACGGTCCCCTCCGGCACGGACACCTTGCGCGCGGCGAGCCCGCCGTCGCGGACCCGCAGCCCGGTGTCGTGTGCGACCTGGCCGACGATGCCCAGCTTCTGCGGGGTGAGGTAGTCGCGGCCCTCCAGCACGATCCGCGCGCCCTGTCCGTCGGTCTGCTCCTGGAAGAGGCTCACCAGCTTGGGGTGCGCGCTGTCGTACGGCGAGATGAGGCCGACGACCAGCAGCCCGCAGGCGGTGAACGCCGCCAGGACGAGGCCGGAGCGGCGCGGCGGCCGGCCGGCGTGCACGGCGAACGGCGCGAGAATCAGCGCCAGCGGGACCCCGACCAGGGCACAGGCCACGGCGACGGCCGCGTCCATGGGGACGGCGGTCGGCAGCCGGCCCATCATCGGCACCGCCAGCTCGAACAGGTTCCGGGCGAACTGGGCGATCAGCACGAACAGCACGAACGTGCCCACCAGCAGCGGCACCGCCCGCCAGCGGCCGGGCAGCAGCAGGAATCCGCCGATCGACACGACCAGCAGGGCGGAGGCGATCCACAGCAGGTAGCCGAGTCCGACACCGCACCAGGCGGTGAGCGCGCCGAGGACGACGACCGCCCAGGTGTTGCCCAGCAGGGCGGCGCGGGCCCCCGGCCGCCGGCCGCCGTCCGGGGTACGGCGACGGCGCCTGCGCTCCAGCAGCAGTTGGGGGGCCAGCGCGCCGAGAACGATGAGGGGCAGCGTCACCAGGTAGACCAGCCACGGGTGCGCGAACCAGGCGTGCGGGCCCGCCAAGGACTGGGCCACGCCCACCACGACGCCCGTGAGCACGGCCGCCGGGAGGCCCAGCAGGGCGGCACCCGCGGTGGCGGCCACCCCGCCGGGCCGGATGTCCCAGACCCGGCAGGCACGCCAGGTCAGCCCGGCCAGGGCCAGCAGCAGGGCGAGCATGCCGGCCTTCGTGAGCAGCGGGTCGAGGGTCACCCACCACCGCGAGAGCACGTCGAAGTAGTAGGGGGCGGGCTTCCGGTCGCTCAGGTCGGCGGACCCGGTCACGTCGGAGGCGAACCGGACGGTCAGGTCGGTGACCGCCTGCGCCGAACCGGAGCCGATCCCGGCGACCCGGTCGTCCGGCGTGTGGTACCGGTAGCCGTCCTCGAAGAGGGCGTAGTCGAGGCCCGACCAGCCCCGGGCGCGCCACACCCGGCTGTCGGTGTCGGAGTTGATGAGGCCCGCCTGGAACAGCCACTGGCCCAGGACCGAGCCGTAGGGCCGCGCGGTGTCGCCCGCCAGGTCGACCAGCCCGCCGTCGTCCTTGCCGGCCTGGAACAGGATCGGCAGTCCGCCCGACCCGACGGCCTCCAGGTTGAGGAACCAGCGGACGTGCGACGCCCACGGGTGCCTGGTGAACGCGTCCGCCCCGGTGAGGCCGACCTCCTCGCCGCCGTTGAACAGGTAGATGACCGTGCGGTGGTGATCCTGTCCGGCCAGTTGCCGAGCGGCCTGGAGCACCGCGCCGACGTTGATGCCGTCGTCGGCGGCGCCGGGCCCTTCCATCGCCGAGTCGACGTGGACGTTGACCAGCAGGGCGTCGTCGGTGTCGCCCCGCTGGCGGGCGATCACGTTCTCGACGCCGTAGTCGACGGCGCGGTCGTGGAAGCGGTACGAGCCCGAGGCGCGCTGGCGTTCCACCTCCAGGCCCGGAATCGCCTTCAGGTCGCGGGAGACGAGGTCCAGCGCGCCGGCGAGCTGGGGGCTCGCGGCGACGTGCGTGCCGAAGCCCTCCAGCTGCCGGGCGGTGGCCAGCGCCCCCCGGCCGGCCTCCCGGTCGGGGGACGGGCGGGTCGCCCAGTACGCCAGCGAGAAGGACAGGGCCAGGAGCAGGACCAGGACCCCCCAGGTGCGGACGAACCGCCTGGTGTCGGGCCTGGAGGGCCCCGCGCCCACCGCACGCGGTACGGACGACGGCGCGTTCACCGCACGCGGCCGGGACTTCAGCATGCTCACCGCACAGACCTTTCCCTGGTCATTCTCCGGTCCTCCCCATGTCCCGCAGCCACGAGCGCAGTTCACGCTCGACCGTCCGCGGGTGTTCGAGCGTGAGGGCGTGCGCGGCGTCCGGGACCCTTACGAGCGAGGCCTGCGGGCAGGCGCGCTCCAGCTCCTGGGCCATGGCCCGCATGCCGACGGTGTCCGCGTCGCCCACCAGCACCCGGACCGGGCAGCCGAGCTCCGCCAGGCGGCCGGCCGCGGGCTCGGTCTTCACGAAGTCCGGGGTGTCGCGCTGCTGGGCGTAGTTGAGCCGCGACATCTCGGCGACCGCCTCGCGTACGGCAGCGCGCGCGGGCACCGGTTCACGGCCCGGCCCGTCGACGAACAGCCGTACCTCGTGCGCGATGAGTTCCTCGACCGACCAGGCGTCCTCGGCCGCCTCGATCGCGTCGAACAGCGGGCGTTCGTCGTCCGTGACCGGGGTGTCGAAACCCGAGATGTCGGGCGCGAGCAGAAACAGCCCGTCGACCCGCTCGGGATGGGCCAGCGCGAAGTCGATCGCCAGCCGCGCCCCCCGCGACTCCCCCACCAGAACCGCGGACTCGAGTCCGTAGGCGTCCAGTACGTTCCCGAGATCGGCGAGGTCGGAGAACTCGCCGTCCAGCGTCGTCGTGGACCGGCCGAAGCAGCGGCAGTCATAGGCGACGCCGAACACCTCGTCGTCCAGCGCCCGCATCAGCGGGGACCACATCTGCGCGTGGGCTATGCCGGAATGGACCAGGACGACGGCGGGGTTGCCCGGTGTGCCGATGTTGTCGGCCCGGAGCGACCCGCCGGGGACTGTGATGGTGCGCGTTTCCATGTTTCTCCTCCGATCGACTGCAGATGGCAGCCGACCACGAATTCGGCGACTTCTTCGACATGGCTCAGCAGGTACATGTGACCGCCCTGCCACATCCGGGTCGGACAGCCGCCCTGGGACTGCTCCGCCCAGGCCGCGAGGCCCTCGGCGGGCACTCCGGGGTCGTCGGTGCCCCCCAGGGCGAACACCCGCGCCGAGAGCCTCGCGCCCTCCCGGTACCGATAGCCCATCGCCATCCGGTAGTCGGCGCGGATGCCCGGCATGACGAGCTCCAACAGCTCGGGCTGCTGGAAGAACGACGCCGGCGTCGCACCGTGCGCGCGAAGGCCGTCGAGGATCTCGGCGTCCGTGGGCGCGGGCCTGGGGGGCAGGGTCTGCGGCGCCGGCATCCCGGAGGCGACCAGGCAGCGGACCGGGAGCGAGCGCCGTTGGAGCCGACGGGACAGTTCGAACGCGACCAGCGCGCCGAAACTGTGCCCGAACAGGCTGGTCGGCCGCTCGTCCGCGGACAGCTCGTCGGCCAGGGTGCCGACGAGCAGCTCCATGTCCTCCACGGGCGCCTCGAGCATCCGCTGTTCGCGGGCGGGCAGCGAGGGTGCCCACAGCTCCACCTCGGAGGGGAGCCATCTGGTCCAGCTCTCGTAGACCGTCCCGTTGCCGCCCGCGTAGGGCAGGCAGACGATCCGGCTGGTTCCGTCACCGGCGCTGAGCCGTCTGAGCCATGTCATGACGAGTGGTCAGCCCCGCACGCGGCGCGGACGCATGTCGGTCCACACCGTCTCTATGTGGTCCAGGCATTCGTCCTTGCTGCGGGCCGGTCCGTCGGCCAGCCAGCCGGCCGGCAGCTCGCGGTCGCTGCGCCAGATCGAGTACTGCTCCTCGTCGTTGACGACGACGACGTATCCGGTCTCTGCGGTGGTCACGGTCATTGCGTTACCTCTTCGAGTGTCAGGGGTGCGGTGAGGATGGGTTCGGAAGCCGTCGGCAGCCGTCGGCTGAAGATCCCGAAGGCGGTGCTGATCGCGATGCAGGAGAGCGCGATCACGGCCAGGGTCACGGAGCCGGAGGTCGCCTCCAGGGCGATGCCGGCCACCAGAACGGACAGGGGTTTCAGGCTGAACGCCGCGACCTGCGCGGTCGTGGTCACCCGGCCGAGGAGTTCGTCCGGGGTGAGCCGCGCCCGGAGGGTGCTGTAGAGGATCGCGGAGAGGGACTCTCCCCCGCCCGCGAGCAGGACGACGCCGAGGGCCAGCGGCAGCGACGCGGTGCCGCTCAGGACGAGCAGCCCGACGCCGCCGAGGACCGTGCCGGCGCACATCACCGCGATGGACGCCTCCTTGATCCGGGAGGCGAGCACGGCGCCGGCGATCGCGCCGACCGCGTAGACCGCGATGATCGACCCGAGGACGCCGGGCGACCAGCCGAGATCCTCACGGATGAAGTACGTGGCACAGATGATGACCGGCGAGGTGAAGAACGTGATCGCCGCCCAGTAGAGCAACGCCGCCCGCAGCAGCCGGTGCCCGGCGATGAACCGGAAGCCCTCCAGGACCTGCCCGCGCATCGGAACGGGCGCATGCTCCCGCGGGGCCTGCAGCGGGCGGCGGATCAGCATCAGGGTGGCCGCCGACGCCGCGAAGGTCAGCGCGTCGGCCCCCAGGGTGCCGGCTCCGCCCACGCCCGTCACCAGCAGACCTGCCAGCGCCGGCCCGACGATGTAGCCGAGCGCGTTGCCGATCGACAGCAGCGAGTTGGCCTCGCCGAGCCGTTCCCGGCCGACCAGCGACGGCACGCAGGACAGGCACGCCGCCTCGAAGACGGCGAACAGCGCGCCGACCGGCACGGCGATCGCGTACAGCACCGGCAGTACGGGCACGCCGAGCACCGCGGCCAGCGGGACCGCGCCGACCAGCAGCGTGCGTCCGACGTCCGCCCAGAGCATCATCCGCCGCCGGTCGAAGCGGTCGGCCCAGGCGCCCGCGGCGACGCCCAGCACCACCATGGGCAGCGCCGACAGCATGGCGATCAGGCCCATGTGCAGTCCGGAACCGGTGAGGGCCAGGACCAGCAGCGGAAGGGCGGTCTTGCTCAGCGCGTCGCCGAGTGCCGAGGCGCCCTGCCCGCCCGCGAACAGCAGGAAGTCGCGGTCCTTCAGCAGGTGGGGGCCCACGGGGGCGGAGGTGCTCGCAGGGGTGCTCACCGTCAGGCCCAGTCGTCCCAGTCCTTGGCGCCGGTCACGTTGCGCAGACCGCCCTGGGACTTGAAGTACATCTGGGCCAGGTAGCGCTCGGGGATGCAGGTCAGCCAGCCGAGGGCGTTGTCCTCTCCGACGATCTGGTGGCTGTAGGAGATCGAGGTGTCCATGGCCTCGATGGCGTGCCAGTAGCCGCTGGGGACGTACAGCGTCTCGCCCGGGTGCAGGACGGTCTCCTCCACGACCACGTCACGGAAGCGCGGGTGGCGCGTCAGGTCGGGGCGGCGGTAGTCGACCTGCGCCATGCCGAACTGGCGGCGGAACGAGCGCGGGTACAGCTTCTCGTGCTGGTCGGGGGAGACGAAGTAGCAGCGCTTGCGGCCGACGACCTGGCTGAGGTAGGCCGCGGTCTGCATGCCGTCGCTGTGGAAGGGAGTGACGGTGCCCTTGCTGCCGACGAACATCACCGCCGCGACGCGCGAGGACACGGTCGCCCGTGGAGCGGGCTTGTCGCTGCCGCGGTTGAGGAAGGTCTTGGCGAGGTACAGCCCGAGCAGCCTGGCCGGGTTGGCCGTGCCGGTCCTCCAGTCCGCCTTGAAGCGGATGTCGGCCCAGTTCGGCGCCAGGTCGGGGAGGTCGTAGTCCTCCGCGAGCCGCGGGTAGTGCTCCAGCATCCGGTGGACGGGGTAGGCGCGCAGGTAGAAGGCGCGGCCGGGGTCGGTGTTCTTCTCTATCTCGTCGAGCAGGGCGGCCAGCTTCATTCCGCGGAAGCCGCCGACGTTGCCGAGGATCAGCTCGTTGTCGAGCCGCTGGAGGTTGGCGTGGATGTCCAGGTCGCCGAGGTGCTCGCGGAAGTAGTCCAGGTTCCAGCGCTCCATGGCCGGCCAGGAGTCCATCAGGCCGGTGATGACGGCGGGCTTGCGCTTGTAGACGTACTCGCGCTTGAACTCCTCGGGGGAGGGCGCGTGGATCCGGTCGATCGCGTCGGTCCTCACCGTGGCCTCGGAGAAGATCGTGCCGGCGACGGTCGCGTCCTGCTCGGCCGGGTTGATGGTCATGACGGTTCCTGTTCCTCTGTCCTGTGGGATGGGGATGTCGGGAGTGTCGGGAGGGTGGGCGGCGTCAGCGGGACAGCGCCGTGAGCAGGGCCTCGTGGATCAGCTCGCAGCCGCGGCGGAGCACGTCGGGCTCCATGGTCAGCGCGGGCAGCAGCTTGAGGACGGCCTTGTCACGACCGGTCGACTCCACGATCAGACCGCGCGCGAAGCAGTGGGCCACCACGTCGTCCGCGGCCCGGCGGCCGCCCGCGTGGGTCAGGTCGATGCCGATCGCGTGGCCCTCGGAGCGCACCTCGACACCGGGCAGCGGGTGGTCCTCCCAGAAGGTGCGCAGCAGTTCGGCGCCGCCGCGGGCCCGGTCCAGGAATGCCTGGTTGCGCCACAGGTCGAGGGCGGCGCAGGCGGCGACGAACGCCAGCTGGTTGCCGCGGAAGGTGCCCGGGTGGTCACCGGCCTCCCACGAGTCGAAGCCTTCGCGGATGAGCAGGAGCGACATCGGCAGGCCCAGGCCGCTGATGGACTTGGAGACGGTGATGAGGTCGGGGACGACCCCGGCCTGCTCGAAGGAGAAGAAGCCGCCGGTCCGGCCGCAGCCGGCCTGGATCTCGTCGGCGATCAGCACGATGCCGTACCGGTCGCAGAGGTCGCGCAGATGCCGCAGGTCCGCGTCGGGGATCCGGTAGACGCCGCCCTCCATCTGGACGACCTCGAGGATCACCGCGGCGGGCACGTCGACCCCGGACAGGTCGTCGGTGAGGTACTGCTCCAGGAGGTCCATGGTCGGGAACGAGCCGCGCGGGCCGACCGGGAAGGGCAGGTGGGTGACCTCGCCGAGGGCCGTCCCGGCCACCTTGCGCAGCGACAGGTCGGCGGTCGCGGCGAGGCTGCCGCGGCTGACGCCGTGGTAGGCGCCGGAGAAGGCGATGACCTGGGACCGGCCGGTGTGCTTGCGGGCCAGCTTCAGCGCGGCCTCGACGGCGTCGGTGCCGGTGCTGCCGCAGAACTGGACCCGGTGGCGCAGGCCGCGCGGCTCCAGGATCTCCCGGCCGAAGCGCTCCAGGAACTCGCGCTTGGCCGCCGTGTGGAAGTCGAGCGCGTGCAGCAGACCGTCGCCCTCCAGGTGCGCGACGACCTGGCGCTTGATGTGGTCGTGGTTGTGGCCGTAGTTGAGTGCGCCGGCGCCGGAGAAGAAGTCGGTGTACTCCGTGCCGTCCTCGGCGACCAGCGTGGTGCCGCGGCCCGAGGTGAGAAGGGTGGGGAACGCGCGGCAGTACGACCGGACAGCGGACTCTCTGGTCTCGAACACCTGGGTGGACGTGGCGAGATCTGCCAGAACCGTCATCGGGGTTCTCCAATCGGAAGGTGGGAGAGCGGGAGTACCTGGCCGACGGTGGCGGCAGGTGTACGGGCGACGGCGGCGAGCAGCGCGAGATAGTCGTCGAGCAGCTGCCGGGCGTCGGCGTCGGCGATGCGGTCGCCGTAGTACGACAGGGCGACACGGGGTTCGGCGTCGTCGGTGATGTCCAGGCGGAGCGCGTACTCGGTCTGGTTGCGGGTGCCGTCGCTCTCGGCACCCCGCTGCACGCTCGCGGACTGCTGCGCGCGCAGCGCCGAGGACACGGGGTAGTTGGCGACGACGACGACCGAGTCGAACAGCGGTCCGTCGTCCGCCCCCATCCGCTGGAGCGTGCCGGTGGGGACCGAGGTGTGCTCGGCGCCCTCGACCCGGGCCAGCTGGAAGCGGTCGAACAGGGCGGTCAGGGTCTCGTCCCGGGTCACCTGGACCCGGACCGGCAGGGCGGCGATGAACAGGCCGACCGCGCGTTCCAGGCCGTCGACGGCCCGGTCGCGGCCCGCCGAGACCACGCCGACCGTGACATCGGCGCGCCCCAGGCGTGAGGCGGCCAGCAGGGCCCAGCCCGCGCAGGCCAGGGTCGAGAAGGTGTGCCCGTGCCCGGCGCCCCGCTCGCGCAGCGCGTCGGCGATCGCCGGGTCCACCCGGTCCGCCACCCGGCTGAAGCGGGAGGGACCCAGCCGGCCCCGCTCCGCGGCCAGCCGCGACGGGAGCGCCCCGGCCAGCTGGTCCTGCCAGAAGGCGCGGTCCGCCTCGGGGTCGGTGTCCTCGGCCGTGTCGAGTTCGGGGACCGGCGGGAGGTCGGCCGCACGGCCTTCGAGAGCGGCGAGGTAGAGCGCGAGGAGTTCGTCGAGCAGCACCAGGTTCGACCAGCCGTCGGCCAGCAGATAGCTCTGGACCTGCCCCAGCCACCAGGTGGACGGCCCGCGCACCAGCCACACCCGCCACAGGGGCGGTGCGGACACGTCGAAGGGCGTGACGCGTTCGGCCTCCAGCAGGTCGATCAGCTCGTCGGCGACCGCGTCGGGCTCGTGGCCGCTCCAGTCCAGCACCTCGATCACCGGGTCGAGCCGGTCGGCGACGACCGGGGTCCAGGTGCCGTCGCCGTCGCGCCGGAAGCCGGTGCGCAGAGCGGGGTGGCGGGCGTTGAGCTGGTGCCAGGCGGCCCGGAAGAGGTCGGGGTCGATCTCGAAGGGCAGCTCGGTCGTGGACTGCATCTGGTACAGGCCCGGCACCCAGGCGCTCTCCAGCACGTCGAGCATGTGGTGCTGACCGGGCGTCACCGCGGGTTCGGCGGACCGGGACCGGCCTCCCCGGGCGGTGGCAGCGAAGGCGCCCCCCTCGTCGACGGCCTTCGCGAGGGCCTCGATCGTCTGGTGGGCGAACACCATCCGCGGCGTCATCTCGAGACCCGCGCGGCGGGCGGCGCTCACCATGCGGATGACCGCGATGGAGTTGCCGCCCAGGGCGAAGAAGCCGATGTCGACCGGGACGTCGTCGCGGCCGAGCGCCTCGCGCCACAGCGCCGCCAGAGCCTGCTCGGTCCCGGTGCTCGCGGCGCGCCCCGTGACGGCCGTTACCGCGGGCGCCGGCAGCTCACGGCGGTTGACCTTGCCGTTGTGGGTGAGCGGGAAGGACTCCATGCGGACGAAGGAGGCCGGCACCATGTGCTGGGGCAGCCGGGCCGACAGCTGCCGCTTGAGCTCGGCGTCGCCCGGGATCTCCCCGCCCGAAGGCGCCACCAGGTAGGCCACCAGCGTCTTGGCGCCGTCGCGCGGGCCGTGCGCCGCGACCAGGCAGGAGCCGCCGCCGATCACCGTCCGCAGGGCCGCCTCGATCTCCCCGGTCTCGACCCGGTAGCCGTTGATCTTGACCTGGAAGTCGATGCGCCCGAGCAGTTCGAGATTGCCGTCCGGCATCCAGCGGGCACGGTCGCCGGTGCGGTACATGCGGGCCCCGGGCACCGCGCTGAACGGATCGGGCAGGAAGCGCTCACCGGTCAGCCGGGCCCGGTAGTGGTAACCCCAGCCGACACCGACGCCGCCGAGGTACAGCTCGCCGGGCACGCCGACGGGCAGCGGGGACAGCGACGCGTCGAGGACGTACGAGGTCTGGTTGGCCATCGGGGCGCCGTAGGGGATGCTGCGCTGCTCCGGCAGGACCTCCCCGATCAGGTGGATCGTCGAGTCCATGGAGACCTCGGTGGCCCCGCCCATGCTCACCAGCTGCGCCGAGGCGATCAGCTGCGCGGCGGCCCGCTGCGGGAGCGCCAGCGGGATCCAGTCGCCGCCTAGCAGCGCCAGCCGGATCGGCAGCCGCCCCCCGCCGCGGATCTCGCACTCCTCGACCAGCAGCCCGAACAGCGCCGGTACCGAGTGCCACACGGTGACGGACTCGCGCTCGATCGTCTCGATCCAGCGGTGCGGGGAGCGTTCGTCCTCGGGCGCCGGGAACACCACGGTCGCGCCCGCCATGAGCGTGCCGAACACGTCGTACGCGCTCATGTCGAAGGCCAGTGCCGAGACGCCGAAGACCTTGTCCCCGGGGCCGACCTGGAAGCGCCGGTTGAAGTCGGAGAAGTTGTTGACGCGGCCCCGGTGGTCGAGCAGCACGCCCTTGGGCAGACCGGTCGATCCCGAGGTGTAGATCAGGTACAGCAGGTCGTCCGGGCGGACGTCCCGTTCCGGCCGGGTCGCGGGGAAGGCCCCGGCACCGGCGGGGTCGACGGCCGCGACGCCGTCGCCGGCCAGCCGGTCGTCACGGGTGACGACCACCCGGGCGCCGGAGTCCGACAGCATCCACTGGAGGCGCTCGGCCGGGTAGCCCGGGTCGAGCGGGACGTAGCCCGCGCCCGTCTTGGCGATGGCGAGCTGGGTGACGACCAGGTCGATGCCGCGTTCCAGGCAGACACCGACGCGCTCGTGGCGGCCGCAGCCCTGTTCGATCAGCAGGTGGGCGAGCCGGTTGGCGCGCTCGTCGAGTTCGGCGTAACCGACCCCCTCGTCGCCGCAGACCACCGCGACGGCGTCCGGCTCCAGGTCCGCCCGCTGCTCGAACAGCCCGTGCGCGGTGGCGTGTTCGGGATACTCCTCGCCCGTACGGTTCCACTCCTCGACGACCAGTTCCCGCTCGGCCGGGGTGAGCAGGTCCGCGTTGTCGACGTGGACGTCCGGGGTCTCGCAGAGGCCGGTGAGCAGCCGTCGGTAGTGGCCCAGCAGGCGTTCGGCGGCGGCGGCGTCGAGCACCGACTCGTCGAACTCCAGCGACACCATGACCTCGCCGTCCGTCACCGCGCAGGACAGGTCCAGGGGGAACTTGGCCGTACCGGAGTGCAGATGGGTGGGGGTCAGGGACAGGTCCCGCAGCCGCAGCTCGTGGCCGGGGCCGTTGTTGAAGACGAACATGGCCTCGAACAGCGGGCTCTCGGCCAGCGTGCGCTGCGGCGCGACCTTGTCGACCAGCACGTCGAAGGGGATCTGGTGCTCCTGCGCCCACAGCGACTCCCGGGTGATCCCCGCCAGCACGTCCCGCAGGCTGCCGCCCCCGTGGGACAGGTCGGCCACCACGGGGACGGTGTTCGCGAAGTAGCCGACCAGGCGCTCGGTCTGCCGGTTCCGGTTGGCCATGACCGTGCCGACGGCGAACCGGGAGGTGCCCGTGTACCGGTTCAGCAGCACCGCGAACGCGGTGAGCATCACGTTGAAGACGGTCGTACGGTGTGCCTCCGCGGTCCGCTGGAGCTCGCGGCCGAACTGCCCGTCCCACTGGCACCGGATGCGCCGGCCGGTGCGGGCCGTGCCCCGGTCCCCGTTCGGCGACAGCCCGAGCGGCTGGGCCCAGGCCAGCTGCTCGCGCCACTGCGCGGTCAGCCAGCCGTAGTCGTCGGGCTCCTGGGCCCGCTCGTGGGCGGCCGCGTCGGCGTAGTCGATGCCGAGCTCGGGCAGCCGGGACGGACGGCCCTCGCGGGCCGCGTCGTACAGCTCGGCGAGGTCCTCCAGCAGGACGCCCACCGACCAGGCGTCGGTCGCGATGTGGTGCACGATCAGCGCCAGCAGGTGGTCGTCGGCGGCGATCCGGAACAGCCGTCCGTGGATCACGGGGCCGGCCGCCAGGTCGATCGGCCGGGCCGCCTCTTGTTGCGCGGCGGCCACGGCGGCCTCCTCGTCACCGGCCTCCTCGACCGGCAGCGCCACCGGCTCGGCCGGCAGCACCACCTGCTCCAGGCCGCCGTCCGGCCGCTGCCGGTAGACGGTCCGCAGGACGGAGTGCCGGGCGACGAGCCCGTCGAGCGCGGCCCGCAGCGCGGTGACGTCGAGCGCACCGCGCAGCCGCACCCCGTAGGGGACGTTGTACAGCGGCCGGCCGTCCGCGAGGGACTCGGCGACCCAGAGCTGCTCCTGGCCGCGGGAGAGCAGGCAGGGCTTCGCGGGATCGCGGCGGCGGACGGTGCGGGCCGCGGCCCGCTGCCTGCCGCGGGCCAGCAGGAGCGAGGCCATCAGCTCCCGCTTGGCCGCGGACAGGCTCTCGAATGCCTCCCGCTCGGTGGCGGTCTCCCGGATCATGCGTCCCTCTCCTCGCCGGCCGCGAGAAGCTCGCGCGCCTGGTCGTCGGTCACACCGTCGAGCAGCACCTCGAGTTCGAGGAGCTCGGACTCGCTCAGCCCGGCCATCTGGAGCTCCTCCAGGGCCTGTGCGACGCCTCGCACGGTGGGCTGCTCGAAGACCGTGCGCAGCGGCAGTTCGATGTCCGTCTGCGCGGCCAGCTCGGCCACCAGGCGGGTGGCGAGCAGCGAGTGGCCGCCCAGGGTGAAGAAGTCGTCCAGCGCGCCGACCGCCGGGGTGCCGAGGAGTTCCTCGAACACCGAGGCGACGAGCCGTTCGGTCGGGCCGGACAGCTCCTCGAAGCGCCGGCGGACCCGCTCGACGATCACGTCGTCCCGCTGCAGCGCGGCCCGGTCGACCTTGCCGTTGGGGGTGCGCGGCAGCCGGTCGGCGAACACGTAGCCGGTGGGGACCATGTAGCGCGGCAGCCGGGTGCCGACCGCGGCGGCCAGGACGGCCGGGTCGCGTTCGGTGCCGACGACGCAGGCGACCAGGGTGGGTTCGCCGTCGCAGTCGCGCAGGACGACCGCCGCCTCCCGCACGGCCGGCAGTTCGCACAGGGCCGTCTCGACCTCGCCCGCCTCGATGCGGAAGCCGCGGATCTTGAGCTGGTCGTCGAGCCGGCCGAGGAACTCCAGCCGGCCGTCGGCGTGCAGCCTCACCCGGTCGCCGGTGAGGTACAGCCGCGCACCGGGGACCGCCGCGTACGGGTCGGGGACGAACCGCCTCGCGGTGGCCCTCGGGTCACCGAGGTAGCCGCGGCCCACCACGGGCCCGCCGATGGCGAGCTCGCCCGGCACGCCGAACGGCACGCGCCGTCCCTGCGCGTCGAGGACGTAGGAGGTCACTCCGGCGACGGGGCTGCCGAGCGGGACCGCGCGGTCGGTCGGCGGCGGTGTGGTCAGCACCGCGAGGTGGGTGTCGTCCGAGCATTCCGCGGGGCCGTAGGCGTTGACCATCGGGATCCCGGGGAAGCGGCGCAGCCAGTCGGCGGCGAGGTCCGGCGGCAGCGCCTCGCCGGTGGCGATCAGGAAGCGCAGGCTCGCCAGGTCGCCCGCGTCGGCTCCCTCCCAGCCCGCCCGGCCCGCGTGTTCCAGCAGCGCCCTGATCATGCCGGGCACCAGCTGCAGCACGGTGACGCCACGGTCCCGGACGAGGGCGAGCAGCGCCTCGCTGTCCCGGCTGGTGGCGTCGTCGCTGACCACGGTGGCCGCGCCGCGCGTCACCGCGACGAGCATCTGCCAGACGGAGATGTCGAAGGACTGCGAGGCCGTCTGCGCGATGACGTCGCCCGAGGACAGTTCCAGGTCGTGGGCCATCAGCTCCAGGTGGTTGAGGAGTCCGCCCTGTTCGATCTCCACGCCCTTGGGCTCACCGGTCGTACCGGAGGTGAAGATGACGTAGGCGCGCTGGGCCGGGTGCGTCGTGCGCGCGTCGAGCGGACGGTCCGCCGAGGCGGAGTCGTCCAGCACGAGGTGGGTGCCGCGGGCCTCGCCGAGCAGGGCGGCGACGCGGGCCGCCTGCTCGTCGTCGGTGACCGCGACGACCTCGCCCAGCCGGTCCAGCATGGCGGCGATCCGCCGGTCCGGGACGGCCGGGCTGACCGGCACATAGGTCGCGCCGACCGCTCCGCAGGCGAGGGCGGCGGCGATGTGCCGGGCCGAGCGCCCGGCGCACACCACCACGGCCGGCTCCGGGCCCGTGGTCGCCGTGGACAGCCGCTCGGCGAGTGCCGCCACCCGGTCCCGCAGTTCGCGGTACGTCCACACGGTGCTGCCGTCGATGACGGCGGGGGCGTCCGGGGTGTGCCGCGCCCAGTGCTCCAGCGCCTCGGCCGTGGTCCGCGGCGTGAAGGCCGGCGGACCGGCGCTCAGGGCGTCCTGAGCCGCGGCCTCGGCGGCCGGGCGCAGTTCCAGGTCGGCCACGGCCCGCCGCGGGGCGGCGACGATGCTGCCGAGCAGGACCTCGAAGTGGTCCAGGAGCTGCTCACCGGTCGCCTCGTCGAACAGGTCGCCGTTGAGCTCGAGCGTCGCGTGCAGCCCGTCCTTCTCCTCGGCCAGGTCCAGGCTGAGGTCGAACTTGGCGGTGCCGGCCGGCGCGTGCAGCCGCTCCAGCCTGAGATCGCCGAGGTCGATCTCCGAGTAGGGCGCGTTGTGCAGGGTGAACATGACCTGGAACAGCGGGCTCATGCTCAGGTTCCGGCTCGGCTGGAGCGCGTCCACCACGCGGTCGAAGGGGACGTCCTGGTTGGCGTAGGCGGCCAGCGTGGTGGACCGGACGCGTTCGAGCAGTTCGGTGAAGGACTCCTCCGTGGAGAGTTTGTTGCGGAAGACGATCGTGTTCACGAAGAACCCGACCACGTCCTCGATCTCGACCGAGCGGGTGGACACCGGGGTGGCGACCGCGATGTCCGCGGCGCCGCTGTAGCGGTGCAGCTGGCAGTTGAACGCCGCCAGCAGGGTCATGAACAGGGTCGCGTTGTGCTCGCGGCCCACCTGCCGGACGCCGCCCACCAGTTCGGCGTCGATCAGCCGGCGGACCGTCAGGCCGCGGTTGGTCATCGCCGCGGGCCTCGGCCGCTGCGCGGGGAACTCCAGCAGCGGCGCCGGCTCGGCCAGCGTCTCGCACCAGAAGTCGAGCTGCGCCTGATGGTCGCCGCCTTCGACGCGGTCGCGTTGCCAGCTCGACCAGTCGGCGTACTGCACCTCCAGTTCGGGCAGCGGGGAGGCCGTGCCCTGGCGGTGCGCCCGGTACAGGGCCGCGAAGTCGCGGACCACGATCTGCAGGCCCCAGCCGTCGGCGACGACGTGGTGCACGGTGAGGACGAAGACGTGGTCCTCGGCGGAGAGCCGGATCAGGGTCGCCTGTTCCAGCGGGGCCACGGCCAGGTCGAAGCGGTGCCGCGCGGCTTCGTCGACGAGTCGTGGCCAGCGCTGCTCGGCGCTCTCCGGCGGCTCGCCGCTCAGGTCGACGAGCGCGAGCGGCATGGTGACCTCGCCGACCGGCTCGACGATCTGGCTCACCCTGCCGTCGTCCATGACCAGCCGGGTGCGCAGCACCTCGTGCCGGGCGACCAGCTCGTCCAGTGTCGCGGACAGGGCCTCGGTGTCCAGCGGGCCGCGCATGCGCACGACCGTGGCGCTGTTGTACGCGCCGGTGTCGCCCTCCAACTGGTCGAGGAACCAAAGGCGTTCCTGGCCGTAGGAAGCGGGCAGCGGGCCGGTGCGGGGCAGGGCGACGACCGGTTCCGCGATGCTGCCGCCGCCGGCGACGCCGTCGATGTACGCGGCGAGTTCCCGCACGGTCTGCTTCTCGAACAGCGTGCGCAGCGCGATCTCGCAGCCGAACACCCGGCGGATCCGCGACACGACCTGGGTCGCCATCAGGGAGTGGCCGCCGAGGTTGAAGAAGTTGCCCTCGGGACCCACCTTGGGTGCGCCGAGCACGTCCTGCCACAGGCCGGCCACCAGTTCCTCGGTGGGGGTCAGCGGCGAGCGCGGTCCGTCCTCGTGGCCGCCGGTCACCGAGGAGGGCTCGGGCAGCGCCGCCCGGTCGATCTTGCGGTTCGGGGTCAGCGGGAAGGCGTCCAGCGCGACGACGGACGCCGGGACCATGTAGTCCGGCAGCCGGTCACGGACGAAGGCCCTCACCTCGTTGCCGGCCACCTTGGCGCCGGGCCGCGCCACCACGTACGCGACCAGCGAGTTCTCGCCACTCGCGTCCGCTCGCGCCATGACCAGGGCGTCCTGGACGTCCGGCGCGGCACAGATCACGTGCTGCACCTCGTCGGTCTCAACGCGGTAGCCACGGATCTTGACCTGGTTGTCGGCTCGGCCGAGCGGGGTGACGGAGCCGTCGGGCAGATAGCGGCCGAGGTCGCCGGTGCGGTACATGCGGTCGTCCTCGGCGTCGCCGAACGGGACCCGCACGAACTTGGCGGCGGTGAGCGGCTCGTCGTGGGCGTAGCCCAGCGAGAGGTGCGGGGAGCGGATGACGATCTCGCCCGGCTCGCCGATGCCGGCCTGCTGCCCCGCCTCGTTGAGGACCAGCAGCTGGACGTCCTTCATGCCGCGGCCGAGCGGATAGGTGACACCGGGGTCGGTGTCGGCGGTCCCGTGGGCCGCGGGTACCACGTAGTAGCCGACCGCGCGCTGCGTCTCGGTCGAGCCGTACAGGTTGACGCAGGTCGCCGAGCCCGCCATGCGGGTGATGGCCCGCACGTCACGGCTGGTCAGTGTGTCGCCGAGGAAGAACACCCGCTCCAGCAGCGGCAGTGTGCCCGGAGCGACCGACAGCTGGTCGAACAGCCGCGCCATCGGGGGCGTGAGGTGGCTGACCGAGACCTGGGCGGTGCGGTACCACTGTGCCAGCCGGCCCGGGGTCTCCACGTCGAGCCGGTCGGGCACGCAGATCGTGGCGCCCGTGACCAGCGGTGTGAACACCTCGCGGTGCAGCGGGTCGTGGCTGATGCCGGAGAGCAGGCTGTAGCGGTCGGTCTCACGCAGCCCGAACGTCTCCACCATCCAGGGCACGAAGTGCGTGAGGGACCCGTGCGCGCCCCGGATGCCCTTCGGCCTGCCGGTGGAACCGGAGGTGAACGCGATGTACGCGCAGTCCTGCGGCCCGACCTGGACCGCGTCCGCCGGCTCCGCCCCCTGCGGCACCAGGTGCCGGGCGTTCTCCAGCCCGGACGGCAGCTCGAAGCGGCAGCGCAACGAGAGTTCCTGGAGGGCGCTGTCCACCGCCAGCGGCACGGCCCCGGCACCCTCCAGCTGGAGGAACGCCCTCGGGCGGGCCACCGCGAGGCAGTCGGCGATGCGGTCGGCCGGATAGCTCGGGTCGAGGATGGCGAACGAGGCACCGGCGCGCAGCACGGACAGGATCGCCCAGACCAGCGACGCGCTGCGCTCGCCGTAGATGGCGACCACGTCGCCCTTGGCGACGCCCTGCTGGGTCAGCAGGCCGGACAGCGCCGCCGTCGCCCAGGCCAGGTCGCCGTAGGTGAGTTCCTGGCCCGGCTCGCTGATCGCGATCCGTCGCGGTTCACGGGCGGCCCGCCGCTCGAACTGCTCGACCACCGACCCGTACCAGGTCGTGTCCAGTGGCGCGGCCGGGTCGGGCAGCTCGCGGCGCGCCTGCGGCGTGTCGAGCCGCAGCGAGTCGATCGGGCTGCCGCTGTCGGCGACCACCTGCTCGATGACCCTGCTCCACTGGGCGAGCAGTTCGTGCATCGTCGCCTCGTCGAACCGGTCGGCGGCGTACATGAGATCGAGTGACAGACCCGGCTGCGCGGGGTCGACGTAGAAGGTCAGGTCGAACTTCGCGCCCAGGTCCGGGACGGCGAAGGTGTCGACCGTGAGGCCCGGCAGCTCGGCCTGGTGCGGCGGGATGTTGAGCAGGTTCAGATAGACCTGGAACAGCGGTGTGGTGGTCAGGTCGCGCTCGGGGGCGAGCTTGCCGACCAGCGTCTCGAACGGGACGTCCTGGTGCTCGTACGCGTCGAGGGTGGTGGTGCGGACCCGCTCCAGCAGCTCGGCGAAGGTCGGGTCGCCCGAGAGGTCGGCGCGCAGCACCAGCGAGTTGATGAAGAAGCCGATGAGGTCCTCCACCTCGCGGTGCCGGCGGCCCGCGATGGGTACGCCGATCGCGAAGTCCCGCTGGCCGGCCAGGCGTCCGAGGGTGAGCTGGAGGGTCGCCGCCAGCACCATGAACAGGGTCGCCCCGGACTCGTTGGCGAGCCGCTCCATCGCCTCGCGCAGCTCCGGCGTGACAGACGCCCGCACCCGGTGGCCCCGGGTGGCCGCGGGCTCGGAGCCGCCGCGCGAGATCGGCAGGGTGAGCGGGGGCAGCGCGTCGAGCTGCTCGCACCAGTACGCGACGGAGGCGTCGAGTCCGCCGGAGTCGAGCTCGTGGCGCTGCCAGCGGGAGAACTGCTCGTAGGTGGCCTTGAGCGGGGGCAGCGGGGTGCTCGGCTCGTGGCCGGTCTCCTCGACGTAGAAGTGCGTCAGGTCCCGCTTGAGGATCTCCATCGACCAGCCGTCGCCGACGATGTGGTGCAGGGTCAGCACCAGCACCGCGTCGTCGTGGCCCAGCTGGAGCAGCCGGACCCGCAGCAGCGGGCCGGTGGAAAGGTCCATCGGCTCCGCCGCCTCGCGTTCCACGAGGGCGAGGGCCTCGGCCACCCGCTCCTCGGCGGTCGCGCCGGTGGGCTCGGTGGGCGCCAGCGTGACGTCGGCGCTCCCCAGGACGGTCTGCGTCAGCACGCCCTCGTGGTGGGAGACCACCGTGCGCAGTGTGGTGTGCCGGTCCACCAGGCGGGTGACGGCCCGCTGGAGGGCGGCCTCGTCGAGCTCGCCGGTGAGCCGGATCGCGCCGGCCAGGTGGTAGCGCCCGGTGGTGGCGTTCCGGCCGGAGCCGTTCTCGATCTCCTCCAGCAGCCACAGCCGCTCCTGCATCACCGACAGCGGGGCGCCGCTCCCGGTGGAGGCGTGCGCCACGATCCCGCGGGAGGTGTCCCGGGCCGCCGCGGCGTCGCACAGCGCGGCGTAGTCCCGGAGCACGGGTGCCTCGAACAGGGCCCGCAGCGGGACCTCCCGGCCGAGCTCCTCGCCCACCTGGGAGGTGATCACGGTCGCGAGCAGGGAGTGGCCGCCGATGGTGAAGAAGTCGTCGTCGGCGCCGACCACGTCGACGTCCAGCACCTGCGCCCAGACCCGGCCGACGATCCGCTCGGTCTCCGTCTCCGGTTCGGCGAAGTCGGCGTGCGCGAAGTCGGCGCGGCGCGGGCGCTCGAGGCGGCCCGGGTCGATCTTGCCGCCGGGCAGCCGCGGCAGTTCCCCGCGGACCACGAAGGCGGCCGGAACCATGTGCGGCGGCAGCTCGGCCGCGCACAGTTTCGCCAGTGACTGCGGGGTCAGCTCCGGTTCGGTGGCCTCGACATGGGCCACCAGCACCCCGTCGGCGCCCCTCACCACGGCCTGCGTCACACCGGCCAGGGCCAGCAGCACCGACTCGATCTCGGCCGGCTCGATCCGGTAGCCGCGCAGCTTGATCTGGCTGTCGCGACGTCCGCAGTAGTCCAGGGTCCCGTCGGCGCGCAGCCGGACGAGGTCGCCCGTGCGGTACATCCTGGCGCCGGGAACACCGGAGAACGGGTCGGGCAGGAAGTGGTCGGCGGTCAGCGCGGGCCGGTCGTGGTAGCCGAGGGCCAGGCCCGCGCCCCCGACGTACAGTTCGCCGACCGCGCCGGTGACCACCGGCCGCAGTTCCGCGTCCAGGATGTACGCCGTCCCGCCCGGCAGCACCGCGCCCAGTGAGGCGGGCCGCCCCGGCTCGCACTCGGCGGCCGTGATGACGACGGTGCACTCGGTGGGCCCGTACGCGTTGACGAAGCGCCGGCCCGGCTGCCACTGCTCGACCAGCTCGGCGCGGCACGCCTCGCCGCCCGACACCAGGGTCTTGAGCCGGGGCAGTTCACGGACGGGCAGGGACGCGATCACCGACGGCGGCAGCAGGCACACGCTGACGGCGCGCTCGGCGAGGACGCCGGCCAGTGCCTCGCCGACCAGCGCGTGCTCACGGCCGACGACACACAGGGTGCCGCCCGCGGCGAGCGTGGAGAAGATCTCCCAGACGGAGGCGTCGAAGCTCAGGCTCGCGAACTGGAGCATGCGCGAGTCGGCGTCGATCCCGAAGACACGCGCCTGGGTCGCCGTGAGGTTGGCGAGCGCGCGGTGGGAGACCAGCACGCCCTTGGGCCGGCCGGTGGAGCCCGAGGTGTACATGAGGTAGGCGGGGGCGTCCGGATCGGCCTGCGGCAGCACCTCGTCCTCGGTCCGGGCGGGTGCCTCGCGCAGCGCCTCCTCGACGAGGTCGCGGGTCACCAGACCACGCGCCCCCGAGTCGGCCAGCATGAAGTCCTTGCGCTCGGCCGGGTAGGCGGGGTCGATCGGCAGGTACGCCGCTCCGCAGCGCTGCGCCGCCAGTACGGCGACGACCGCCTCGACGGACGGTTCGACGCCCACGGCGACGACGTCCCCCGGGCGCACGGCGAACCGCCGCGCGACGACCCGGGCGACCTGGTCCACCCGCGTGCGCAGCTCTCCGTAGGTGAGCGCCCGCTCGGTGCCTTCCAGCGCGACCGTGTCGGGGCGGCTGTCGGCGATCCGCTCGAACTGCGCCCAGAAGGTGTCGGGCTGCCGTTCGGCGTCCGGCTCGGACGGCCAGTGGTCGAGGGCGGCCGCCGAGAGGGTCTCGACGCGCTCGTCCGGCCGCCGCGCCATCGCGCGGGCCGTCTCGCCGAAGAGGCGGGCGATGAGCTGCGCGGTCTCGGGCCGGAACAGGTCCGAGTTGAACTCGAGCCAGCCCGTCAGCGGGCCGCCGTCGTCGGTGATCTCGAAGGTCAGGTCGGTCTTGGCGGTGCCGGTGTAGAGCGGCGCCGTCTCGACCCGCAGGCCGGGCAGCGCCGGCGAGGGCAGCGCGCCGCTGCGGACGTCGAGGATCGCCTGGAAGAGCGGGCTGCGGCTCGGGTCCCGGTCCTGCCCGCTCGCCTCCACGATCGCGGAGAACGGGATCCACTTGAACGGCATCGCCTCCAGCGTGGTGGTCCGGGCGCGGTCGACGAGGCCACGGCCGGTGGCACCGCCCGGCACCTCGAAGCAGAAGGGGACGGTGTTCACGAAGAACCCGACGACGTCGTCGTACGCGCCGTCGGCGGTGCGGTTGGCGTCGGGCACGCCGATGACCACCCGCTCCTGACCGGTCAGGCGGGAAAGGGTCGAGGACATGCAGGCGGCCAGCGTCATGAAGACGGTCGCCCGCTGGTCCCGGGCGAGGGAGCGCAGCAGGTCCGAGTCGGCCTGGCTCAGCGTCAGCGGCACGCGCATGCCGTCGAAGGTCTGCACGGCCGGCCGGGGCCGGTCGAAGGGCAGGTCGAGGGCGAGCGGCGCACCACTGAGGTGCCCGGTCCAGAACTCCAGGCCGCGCCGGCCCTCCGCAGACGCCAGCCGGGCGCTCTCGTCGACCGCCCATCGGGCGTACTCGTGGACGACCGCGGGCGGTTCGCCGTCACCGGCACCCGAGCCGTGCGCGTACAGCTCGGCCAGCTCACCGGCGATGATCTCCATGGAGCGGCCGTCGGAGACGATGTGGTGGAAGGCCAGGAGCAGGGCGTGCTCGTCGGGCCCGAACTCCACCAGGGCCGCCCGCAGCAGCGGCGGCTCGTCCAGGGCGAAGGGCCGCCGGACGTGGCTGTCGACGAGTCCGGCCAGTTCCGCCTCGCGCCGTGCGGGCGTGACCGCGGTCCGGTCGAGCACCTCGAAGGGGCAGGCCAGGCCGGTCCCCACGAAGGGCGCAGGCCGGCCGCCCTCGTCCTTGAACCCGGTGCGCAGCGCGGGGTGCCGCTCGACGATCGCGTCCAGCGCGCCGCGCAGGACGGCCTGGTCGAGCTCCCCGTACAGCCGCAGCACACCCGGCACGACGTAGGCGCAGGAGCCCGGGGCGAACTTCTCCAGGAACCACAGCCGGCGCTGGCCCAGCGACAGGGCGGGTTCGACCGCGGCGGGCGCGGCGTCCGCGGGGACGTCGGCCGGTGCGGTGGCGAGGAGCTCGGCGATGCGCGCCGCCTGGGCCCGTACGGTGACGGACTCGAAGAACATCCGCAGCGGCGGCTGTACGCTGAACTCCCGGCGCACCCGGGTGCTGAGGTCCGCCGCGCGCAGCGAGTGGCCGCCGCGGGCGAAGAAGTCCTCGTCGGGACCGACCCCGGCGACCTCGAGCACCTCGCACCAGATGGCCGCGAGCCTGCTCTCCACCGGCGACATGGCCGCCGTCCCGGCCGAGCGGGACGCCTCCAGGGCGAGTTCACGCAGCGCGTGCGCGTCCACCTTGCCGTTCGAGGTGAGCGGGATGCGGTCCAGGACCAGCAGCCGGCTCGGGATCATGTAGCTCGGCAGTTCACGGTTCAGCCAGTCGCGCAGTCCGTCGGGGCTGATGCCTTCCCCGGTGACGGCGGCGATCAGCTCCGTCTCGCCCGCGCCGCGGGAGGCGACCACGGCCGCCTCGGCGACCTCGGGATGACGACGCAGCGCCACGTCGACCTCACCGAGTTCGATGCGGTAGCCGCGTACCTTGACCTGCTGGTCGGCGCGGCCGACGTAGCGCAGCTCGCCGTCGGCGGAGCGGCGCACCAGGTCCCCGGTGGCGTACAGCCGCCGGCCCGGCTCGGTCGCGAACGGGTCCGGGACGAACCGCTCGGCGGTCTTGCGCGGCGCCGACGCGTAGCCGCGTCCGACACCCACGCCGCCTATGTAAGCCTCCCCCACGAGGCCGTCGGCGACGGGCCGCAGCTCGGCGTCGAGGACGTGGATCACCGCGTCGGTCATGTCGGCGCCGATGGACACGTCCCGGGCGCGGGAGACCTGGCCCGACTCCGGGCCGAGGCGGGCGACGGTCGAGCACACCGTGGTCTCGGTGGTGCCCCAGCGGTTGTACAGCTCGACGTGGCCGCGGTCGGACGCGAACCACTGCGCGAGCTTGTCGGGGTGCGCGGCCTCGCCGCCGATGAGGATCGAGCGCAGCGTCGACGGCACCTGGGCACCGGCCTCCAGCGCGGTGACCAGCACGTGGAAGAAGGCCGTGGGAATGTCGAGCAGGGTGAGCCGCTGCTCCTCGCACCAGGCCCAGAACCGCTCCGGCGAGCCAAGCACCGACTCGTCGCGCTGCACCAGGGTCGCGCCCCGGGTCCAGGCGGAGAAGATCTCCTCCAGGCAGGGGTCGAAGGTGAGCGGCGCGAACTGCAGCACCCGGTCGCCCTCCTCGACGTCGAACGCGTCGAGGAAGGACAGCAGGTAGCTCAGCAGCGACCGGTGCTCGATCTGCACGCCCTTGGGGCGGCCGGTCGAACCCGAGGTGAAGATGACGTACGCCAGGCTGTCGCCGGTGGTGAGGAGCGCGGGGCGGTCCTCGGGAAGGCCGGCGCCGGGCTCCTCCTCGACCCGGATCGCGGCACCCAGGGAGCCCGCGAGGTCCGCGGTCGCGGCATGGCACAGGATCCGCGCGCACCGCGCGTCGCCGACCATGTCGGCCAGACGGGTCCGTGGCAGCGTCGGGTCCAGGGGCACGAACGCGGCCCCCGACTTCATGACCGCGAGCATCGCGACGATCAGCTCGGGGGAGCGCTCCAGGCACAGGCCGACGGTGTCCTCGGGCCCGAGGCCGTCCTGCCTCAGCCGGTGGGCGAGGCGGTTCGCCGCGCGTTCCACCTGGGCGTACGTCAGCTCCGCGGCACCGGCCGCGAGGGCGATCGCGTCGGGGGTGCGGTCGGCCGTCGCCTCGAACAGCTCGTGCACGGAGGTGATGCCCGGCAGGGTGCGGGCCGGGACGTCGGCCCGGCTGAGGGACTCGGTGGTGCCGGCCAGCCGCAGCGCGGAGACCGGGGACTCGCCGTGCGCGACGATCTGCTCGAGCAGATCAAGGAACTGCCGCCCCAGCTGGCCGGCCAGGGCCTCGTCGAAGCGGTCCGAGCGCACCAGCATGTGCGCGAGCAGGCCGCCGTCGGCCGGAATGGCGTGCAGGGTGATGTCGAACTGGGTGGCCAGTTCACCGGCCGGGAACTGCTCCAGCCCGAGGTCCCCCAGCACCGCGTGGTCGCGGCCCGCTCCGAAGAGCACCGAGGTCACGTCGTCGGCGATCGCGTTGTGCGGCCGTTCGAAGACGACCGCCGTGTTGATGGCCGCCGAGGTGTTGCCCTGGGCGCGCAGCAGCTCGACGAGCCGGCTGACCGGGAAGTGCTGGTGCCCCAGCGACTGCCGCAGCTGCTGCCCGGTGCTGCGGATCAGCTCGGTGACACTCGTGTGGGCGCCGGGCTCGGCGCGTACCGGAATGGTGTTGGCGAAGTAGCCGAGGGTGTTGCGGAAACGTGCCTGCGGACGGCCGGCCGTGGTGGCGCCGACGACGAAGTCACGCGCGCCGCTGTGTGCCGCGACGAGGATCTCGAACGCCGCCATCAGCACCGAGAACACCGTCGTGCCGCTGTCGCCGGCGACCCGCTCCAGCTCGGCGAGCAGCTCGGCGCGCACCGTGACCCGGTGGCTCGCGATGCCCTTGTCCGGCTGCGGACGCTCCCGCACCGGAAGCGTCGGCGCCTGTACGTCACCGGCCAGCAGGTCGAGCCAGTAGCGCTCGTCGGCCTGCCACTGCGCGGAGCGCTCGTAGTCCTGCTGCCAGCGCACGAACTCCTCGTAGTCGACGGGTTCCGGAAGCTCGGAGGTCCGGTCGTGCAGCAGGTCGCCGTAGACGGTGGCCAGCTCGTCGAGCAGGGTCACCACCGACCAGAAGTCCGTGATGGCGTGATGCTGCGCGAGTGCCAAGACCGGTGCGCCGCAGCCGGTGAACAGCTTCGCGCGGGCGACGTCGCCGTGCTCGATGTCGAAGGGGGCGAGGGCACACTCGTCAACCCTGGCGCGGAGCACCGGCTCCGTCTCGCCCGTCAGGTCGACGACGTCCAGCTCGAACGGAACGGCGGGGTCGATCAGATGTGCGCGCCGGCTGCCGTCGGTGCCGAAGCTGGAGGTCAGGATGGGGTGGCGGGTACCGATCCGGCGCACTGCGGCGGACAGCACCGCGACGTCGACCGGCTCCCGCAGCCGGACCGCCACCGAGACGTTCTGCCGGCAGTCCGGGCCTTCGAGCTCCCGCATGAACAGCAGCGACTGCTGACCGGCCGACAGCGGTACGGCACCGCCGCGCTGTCCGGCGTCCTGCCGGTCCCGCCGTACCGGTGCCTCGGGGAAGGTGCGCGTCCGCTCCTCGATCGCCGCGGCCACCTCGCGCAGGCTCGTCGGCTGGAGCAGCAGGCTCGGGTCGGTGACCGCACCGAGCTGCTCCTCGATCCGGAAGGCGAGGTCGACGGCCGCCAGCGAGTCGAGGTCGAGCTCGGCGACCATGGTGGCGGGCGTGTCGCCCTCACCCCGGCCGAACAGGCTCAGAGCGCGTTCGATCTCGTCGACGCGCCGCTCGCGGGAGAGCGTCAGCAGTTCGGCGCGCGGCGGGAACGTGAGCTGTCGCTGTCCGCGGCGGGCCGGGGCGGCCGTGGCACGGCGGTACAGCTCACCCTCGACCTCTCCGGCCGTGTACGCCGTCCGGCCGGCCAGGCGCTGGATCTTGCCGCTGGAGGTCTTCGCCAGGCTGCGGGCGCTGAGCAGGACCACGTCGAACAGAGCGATGCCGTGCTCGTGCTGGACGGCCGCGGCGATCGCGTCGGCGATCCGCGGGAGTTCCTCCTCGGGAGTGGCGGCCGCGACCTCGTGCAGGATCACGCACTCCTCGCCGTTCCCGGTCTCCACCGAGAACGCCGCGCCACAACCGGGGCGGGCCCACTTCGACGCCGCTACGGCGGTCCCCTCCAGGTCGTGCGCGTAGAGGTTGCGGCCGCGCACGACCATCATTTCCTTCAGGCGGCCGGTGACGTAGACCTGGTCGTCCAGGACGAAACCGAGGTCGCCGGTGCGCAGGTAGGGCCGCGGGTCGTCCGCCAGCCGGGCACCGAAGGTCGCGTCGGTCGCGGCCTCGTCCTCCCAGTAGCCCGAGGCGACGGAGGTACCGCGCACCCACAACTCGCCCACGCCGCCGGGAGCGACGCGTTCACCGGACCCCGGGTCGACGACGGTGAGTTCGTGCCCGACCGCCACACCGCCGGAGGACACCACACGGTCCCCGTCCGCGAGCGGCTCGGCGCGGCCCTGCTCCAGCGCCGCGCGGTCGATCCGGGTGCTGTGCGCGCCACTGCCGCGGCCGGCCCCCGCCACGAACAGGGTGGCCTCGGCGAGGCCGTAGCAGGGCAGCAGCGCGGACCGGTCGAAGCCACTGCCGGCGAACGCCTCGGCGAAGCGCTCCAGCGTGCGGTGGTGGACCGGTTCGGCTCCGCAGAAGGCGACCCGCCAGGAGGACAGGTCGAGGTTCTCCCGCTCGGCGGGGGTGCTCTTGTTGACGCAGAGGTCGAAGGCGAAGTTCGGGCCGCCGCTGACGGTCGCCCCGCGGGAGGCGATGGCCTCCAGCCAGCGCAGGGGCCGCCGCATGAACTCCAGCGGGGACATCAGGACGTTGGACATGCCGGAGAGCATCGGCTGCAGCACGCCGCCCAGCAGGCCCATGTCGTGGTAGAAGGGCAGCCACGAAACGGTCAGGTCGTCCGTGGAGAGGCCGAAGTTGTGGGCGATGGCGGAGCCGTTGGACAACAGGTTCTGGTGCGTCACCACGACACCGCGCGGCGTGCCGGTGGAGCCCGACGTGTACTGGAGCAGGGCGATCGAGTCGGAGGTGAGGGCGGGCCGCCGCCAGTCGTCGGCGCCCTCCAGCATCGCCTCCTCGGTGACCACCCAGGGCAGCCGGGCCAACTCGGGTGCCTGGTCGAACAGTTCGTGGGTGAAGGCCTGCACCAGGCTGTCCGAGAGGACGATCTCGGCACGGGAGCTGCGCACCACCGCGCGCAGCCGGGGCAGCGTACGGGCCACCCGCATGGGGTCCGGCGGGTACACGGGGACCGCGACCATGCCGGCGTAGAGCGTGGCCACGAAGCCCACGACGAAATGCTCGCCCGGTGGATACAGCAGCATGACCCGCGCACCCGGCTTCGCCCGCTCCAGCAGGGAGACGGCTATCGCCCGCGCACGCCTGTCGATCTCGATCATGCTGAGCTCGGTGTCGACTCCGCCGGCGTCGGCGAGGAATTCGTAGCTTACGGCGGCACCGCGCTCGGAGACATTGCGGCGGATGACATCAACGACAGAGTTGTTTGCGTACATAGACCGTTCTCGCATCGGCGTGGAGTTCTGGAGCCCGGACGGGGTCGAGCAGGCTTGCGGGCACACCGCGGAGACGGAGCCGACGGCACGGAGAGGGCCGTCGGGTCCGCCCGGGGGAATCGCGGTCAGTAGCCGGCGATGGGCCGGCGGTGGCAGATGGCGCGGACCCGCTCCTGCACACGTGCCTGTACGGCGGGGTCGAGCGCGTACGTGGTGTTGGACGTGTTCTCGGTGGTGGTCAGCACCTCGATGACGAGGTCGGCGACCTCCGCGACGTCGGCGGCGTCCAAGCCGCGGGCCGCCATGCTGTTGCTGCCGAACCGCACGCCCGACGTCACCATGGCGGAGTGGGCGTCGCCGACGATCCGGTTCTTGTTGACGAGAACGCCGCACTGTTCGAGCGCCTTCTCGGCATTGACGCCGGTGATGCCGAACGACGTCAGGACGTCGGCCACGACGATGTGGTTGTCGGTGCCGCCGGAGATGACCCGGACGCCCCGGCCCACGAGGTGCTCGGCGAGGGCGGCCGCGAGGGAACGCACCCGGTGGATCGTCTCGGTGAAGGCCGGCGTGGTCGCCGCCCCCAGGGCGTAGGCCTTGGCCGCGATGCTGTTCACCACCGGCGCGCCCTGGATCAGCGGGAAGAGTCCGCTCTGCAGGGTCTGCCGGAGCGTGCGGCCGTTCGGGAGCACGGTGTCGGCCGAGTCGCCGAGCAGGATCAGGCCGCCGCGCGGACCGTAGAGCTGCTTGTGCGTGCAGGTGGTCACGACATGGGCGTGGGCCAGCGGCGACGGGTGCAGGCCGGCCACCACCAGACCGGCGATGTGGGTGATGTCGGCGAGCAGATACGCGCCCACCTCGTCGGCGATGGCACGGAACGCGGCCCAGTCGAGCGTGCGGGGGTAGGCGGTGGTCCCCGCGATGATCAGACGCGGCCGGTGCAGATGGGCCTGTGCCCGGACCTCTTCGTAGTCGATCAGTCCGTCGGGCCCGAGGCCGTAGCTGTGCGCCTCGAAGATCCGGCCCGAGATGTTGACCGACGCACCGTGGCTGAGGTGGCCGCCGGCGTCCAGGTCGAGGCCCAGGATCGGGTCGCCGGGCTTCAGCAGCGAGTTCATGACCACCTGGTTGGCGGTGCTCGCCGAGTGGGGCTGGACGTTCGCGTAGCGGGCGCCGAATGCCTGCTTGGCACGCTCGACCGCGAGCTCCTCGACCTTGTCGACGTTCACGCAGCCGGCGTGGAACCTCCGGCCCGGGTACCCCTCGGCCGTGACGTTGGCGAAGAAGCTCCCTTCGGCGAGCAGCGCCGCGGGGGTCACCGGGCTGCACGAGGCGACCAGGGCGAGGGTCTCGTGCTGTCGGTGGAGCTCGTCGTCCAGCAGCCCGTACAGGGCCGGGTCCCCGAGTTCCATGGCGTGCAGGGCGTTTTCGTAGAAGGACGACAGCGGAGCGGTCGGGGCGGTGAGCGTGGGCAGACCGACGGCCTGGGTCATGGAGTCGAATCCAAACTGTGAGAGTGGCGGTCGACAGGCGACAGGGGAGGGGTCGTTCAGAAGTTCGGCGTCGAGAGCATCGCCGCGACCTTGCGGTCCGGGTCCTCGAAGCCGCGCCGGCCGTGCATCACGCGCTTGTTGTCGATCATGACGATGTCGCCGGCCTCCCACTGGAGGTCGACCCGCACCTCCTCGGTGGCGTCGAGCGCGTCCCAGCGGCAGTGCTGCGGGATGGTCGACCCGTCCTCGAAGGACACGATCGCGCCGGAGCCCAGGTAGCTGTTGCACAGCGTGGGCGCGTCCACGTAGGGCGCCTGCGGGACCGCGGAGACGGTCCACTTCCAATCGAGGTTCCCGGCGTCGTCGAAGTCGTACTCGAAGTCGTCGAACGTGGCGAACAACGCCTCCAGCTCGGCGCGGTCGGCCGTGCCGAACACGCGCTCCTGGTGTTCCGGGGCGGTCGGGAACGGGAGGCGCCAGGTCAGCCGGAGCTTGTCGAACAGGTCCCGGGTCTCCTTCGCGAGCCGCTTGTACGCCTCGACACCGTCGTAGACCGTCGTCTCGCCGTCCTCGTCGGCCGGCCGCACGCAGTAGAACCACTGGAGGTCCGGGTGCAGCGGGCAGTAGCTCATCTCGGAGTGCGCCGGAATGGGATTCCGGTGTGCGTCGACCAGCAGCACCGCGCCGTCGTCGGAAATCGTCTCGCGGTTGGGATTCTGATGGAAGAAAAGCTTCGACGAAAACCTCTGCACGAGTTCGCGGAAATCGTCGGAGGTGGCGCCGAAACCGCGGAACATCAGCGTTCCGTGCTGCTTGAAGAGATCAGCGATCTCGGAGTGCGGGAGTTCGGCGAGAGGGAGATCTGCGCTCTCGATCACCAGACCGTGGTGATCGGAAAGGGGAGTGGTTTTGAAGGGGGTTGTCGTCATGAGATTCCTACGTTGGGAGGGGCCCTGACTTTCGATCACGACCATGACGCTAGACGGGCTCCAAGCCGGTGAGCAATATCGGGATCATGGACGGATCCGGTCAATGAAGGGGTCACGTAATTCCGTCCATGGATTGCTCCGCGCACTGTCCCCTGAACAGGTGTCACGGCTTTCGGGGGCGTGTGTCCGCGGCGTACCGCCGTGAACATGGGAGGCCGGCTGGTACACGCGGTACCTCTCCGTTCCCGGCATGGAAGGCAATGCGGTGAAGGATGACCTCGGGCTCGACGCCATACGCGGCCGGCTCGCAGAGATCTGGTGCGAGGCGCTCGCCATGGACCACGTCGGGGACGACACGGACTTCTTCGTCGCCGGCGGCCGCTCCCTGCTCGCGGTCCAGGTCTGCGCGCGGGCGGCCGATGCCTTCGGGGTCGAGGTGAGAAGCAGCGACCTGGCCCTCGACGCCCTGTTCGGCTCCATGGTGGAGCGCGTCGGAGAATCTCTGCCCTCGGCCACGGGGAGAGCACGTGCTGCTTGACGCGCCCCCGGTGGTCCCGGTGCTCGGTCCGGCCGACTGCCACATCTGGTGGGCCGATCCGGCCACGGTCACCGACGACTGCGTGGCCCTGCTCGACGGGGCCGAACAGGAGCGGATCCCGCAGCAGCGCAGGGCGGAGGACCGCCGGCGGTTCATCGCCGGCCGGGCCCTGCTGCGTACCGCCGCGGCTGGCTATCTCGGCCTTCCGCCGCGGCTGCTGGAGGTGGTCGCCCGCTGCCCCGACTGTTCCAGGAACCACGGCAAGCCCGAACTCCCGGGCACCGGGCTCCAGGTGTCGGTGTCGCACTCGGGCGCCCGGGTGGCCGTCGCCGTCACCCGGGCGGGTGCGGTAGGGATCGACGTGGAGGAGATCGGCACGTCGGTGTCGCCCGCGGAACTGCTCCCCCATGTCATCGGACCGACCGAACCCCGTACCCCCGCCCACGCCACCGCGAGCGGCTTCCACCGGATGTGGACCCGGAAGGAGGCCGTGCTCAAGGCGACGGGCCAGGGACTGCGGGTGCCGTTGTCCGACGTCGGGGTGTCGGCTCCGGAGGAGGCCCCGAGGGTGCTGTTCCTGAGAGGTCCGGGGGCCGGGCCGACCGAGGACTTCGTACTGGCCGACCTGGAGGCGGGTGCGGGCTGTGCGGCCGCGGTCGCGGTGATCGGCGGCGGCCCGCTGGTCTTCACCGCCTACTCCCGGAGCCGTCCCTCGGCCGCCGCCTTCAGTACGGGGCCGCCGCGGGCCGCGGCGACCGGGCGCTGAGCGGCCTCATGTCCGTCCACACCCGCCGGACGTCATGTCTCCACCTGCTGTCGTGCTCGGGACTCGGGATGCGCGGACTCAGAGCGCGACGTGGTCAGGGCGGCGCGGACCAGCTGCGCCTTGTTGTGCGCGCCCAGCTTGGAGCGGATGCGCTTCACGTAGGTGTCGACCGTGTGCTGGCTGATGCCGATCCGCCGGGCCGCCTGGTCATGGGTGCAGCCCTCGACGAGATGCCCGAGCACCTCCCGCTCCCGGGGGGAGAGGGTGGCGACACCCTGTCGGACGACGGCCCCGGTCCTGGTCCCGGCCCCGGCCGGCCCCGGTCCCGGGCCGGCCACCCGCCGGATGGCGTCCACCAGCAGCAGGGGCGCGTCGTCGAACGGATGCGTCTCGCCCGCCCGGTCCGGGCTCCGTTCCCGGCGGGCGGCCGCCCCGTCGGCGGTCAGCAGGACCGTCCGGGCGGCGGGCACCCCGGCCGTCCCCCGCGCCGGCTCGGGCAGCTCGTCGACCAGGTCCAGGTCCAGGACCAGACAGTCGACCGTGCCGGCCGGCACCTCGAAGGGGGCGCCCGTGGCGAACGCGACCTCGATGTCGGCCTCCGCGTCGAGCAGACAGCGGATGCCCAGCAGGGCGAGCTGGTTCCGGATGAAGATCCCGGCACGAACCATGTCGACTCCCCGTCTGCGCTGGTCCCGGTCCACTCCGGCGGTACGAGGCCAATCTCCATGATCGGCGCACCGACCGGAAGGTCGCTCCGGTGGCCCGTTGGGGCCCTGGACACAAGGGGACATCCGGGTTCCGGCGCGGACCGGCCGAGGGCGGGGTACGGCGGGACGACCGGCGCACGACGGGACGACCCGGGTACGACGACGAGACGCGGCCGCGTGCGGACACCGACACCGCGGGGCGCGCGAACCGCCGGCGGCCGTCCCGGGCGAAGGCGGGCGGCTCGGTCGCGGCAGGCCGTCGAGCCGGAAGCGGGCGGCTCGCGCACGGGCGGGTCGTACCGCCGGAGGCGGGCAGTTCGGTCGCGGCAGGCCGTCCCGCCGGAGGCAGGCGGCTCGGGCACAGGCGGGTCGTTCGACCGGAGGCAGCCGGCTCGGTCGCGGCAGGCCGTCGAGCCGGAAGCGGGCGGCTCGCGCACGGGCGGGTCGTACTGCCGGAGGCGGGCAGTTCGGTCGCGGCAGGCCGTCCCGCCGGAGGCAGGCGGCTCGCGCACGGGCGGGTCGTTCGGCCGGAGGACGGGAAGAGGGGCTGTCCGCGGCGCGGACGACGGTTCAGCGGTGCTCCGAGAGCCAGCCGTTCTGCACCGCTCGAACGCCCGCCTCGAACCGGCTGCGCGCTCCGAGCCGGGTCATCAGCTCGGAGGCCAGCCGCCGCGCGGTACGCGGCGACACCCCGAGCCGCTTGGCGATGGTCTCGTCCGTGTGCCCCTCGGCCAGCAGGATCACGACCATGGCCTGCTGGTCGGTGAGCCCCTGGTCGTCGGCCCTGCTCTCCTCGTTCAGCGGCCGGGCGCCGTTCCAGACGCTGTCGAACAGCGCGCACAGCGCGGTCAGCGTGCCGTGGCCGGTCAGCACCACCGCGCCCTCGGCACTGTTGTTGCTGTTCACGGGCATGACGGCCGCCTTGCGGTCGACGACGATCATCCGGGTCGGCAGGGTCGGCACCGTACGCACCTCGCCGCCCAGCTTGGACAGCCAGCTCACGTACTGGAGGGTGTGCGGGCTGTTGCAGGCGCTGTTGAGGTAGACCGTCCGCATCCGGACACCGCGCTCCAGCAGCTCCCGGTTGAGCGGCTTCGCTGCCTCGATGTGCTCCGGCCGCTGGGGCCCGTCCGGGGCGAAGGTCATGACCTCCTCCCGCGTCTCCCGGGTGAGTGCCGCGAGCCGGTCGCGGATCTGGTCGATCCCGGTCAGGCGCTCGCTGTGCGGGCCGGTGTCGGCCGGTCGTGCCTCCGCGTACTCCGCGATCAGCCGGGCCGCGGCCGCCCGCGACTCCTCCAGCTGTTTCTGATGCGCCGCGAGCTCGGCCTGCTGACGCGCCATCAGCACCTGGAGACCGACCTCGGGCGACACGGGCCACAGCTCGCCCTCCCGGTCGTAGGAGGGTCTCAGCAGGGCCAGTTCGCTGAGCGTGTCCAGTCCGTGGCGGGCCTGCTCGGGAGTGAGTCCCAGTCGCTCGGCGAGATCCGCCACGCCGTCACGCGGCCGTGCAAGGAGACCTCGGTAGACGGCCTCGGCAATGGAATCGAGACCAAGCGACTTCAGCACGGCACATCTCCCCCCGGAGGTCTTGCTGCAAAGACACCTACATCATCACACGTGTGGCGCGGTTTCCACAGAAGGCCACCTGGACTGTACCGGCCATTGCCGGAATGGGACTTCTGGTGCTCTTCTCCCGTGTTCGCCCTTTTGGGAAAATGCGAGGCGTGTATCTCGTTCACACCGAACTCCTTAACAGGAAGGCGGACTCTTGCATCCCCCAGAACCTCGCGGATCTCCTTCACGCCCTGGCGCACCCCGACGACGGCGTGGAACATGTGGTCATTCATCCCCATCCGGGACATGGGCTGACGGTGGGCGTCTACCTGCTGGCTGACCACCTCCGGAGTGCGGAGGAGACAGCGGCGAGACTCTGCCGACACGCGGTGGCCGAGATCGGACCACTGCCGGGATGGCAGGTCGGGCGCTCCGAGGTACCGCTGCTGGCCCCCTACGGCCTCGACGACCTCATCGACTGAGCCCTGCGATGCGGCCCGCTGACCTCTTCGGTCCAGGGCCCGTTCCGTCCACCAGAACTCTCTTCCGAAGGTCTTTCTGCTTGGCGAAGCTTTGTCGCACAGAAGGAACAACTCACCGACTTCGGAAGGGATTCCTACGTTGCTGCGCTTTCATCCCGCCCGCTGGGCTGCGATTCTCCTGACGGCCTTCGCTCTCCTGACCCCGGTGTTCGAAGTGTCCGGCGACACCACGGAGTCCGTGGTCGCCGGCGCCCCCGCGCCGGACGACATGATCTGGGGCTGACACCGCCTCGACGCCGCGGCGTCGACCGGTGGCGCGGGATGCGGGTGCCCGAGGCGCCCTTTCCAGAATGTCGGACGGCACCGAGGTCATCGGGCTTCGGTGCGGTCTCGACCTTCACGCGCGGGAGTCACCGCACACGGCGGCCCGACGCGGCACCGGCGTGGACGACCGGTGACCGAATGACCGGGTGACCAGGTGACCGGGGCAGGATTTCGAGTCCTGGGTCAGAGCCACGGCAAAGTCCGGTCCGGCGATATCGCCGACTCCGCGCGTCACGAGCGCGGGATATCCGGCCTCCTGACGAATATCGTCCATACGACCGACCGTTTTCTCCGCGTCCTCCGTCGGCTCCACATTCTCCCGGCGGGCGGGCGGCCTACGAACTCGCCCAGCACCTGCCGTATGCCACCGGCCCCGCCGCGGCCGTGGTCATGACCGGTATCGGCGACGCCGCCGCCGGCGCGTCCGCCCTCGCCCGCGGCGTCCGCTCCGCCCTCACCCCGCCCCTCCGCGCGTCCGCGTTTCCTGTCTTCTCCGTGCCCTCCCTGTCCTCCCTGTCATCCGCGTGTCCTCCGTGTCCTCCGCGTGTTTCTGCGTGCTCCACGTGTTTCGCGTTTCGCGGGCCGACCCACCGACCGGGCTTCAGCGGCAGCCCACGACAGCGGGCGGTGACCCTACCGGTGAGGACGGTGACCACTCACCTGTGCGGACCTCCGCACGGCCGTGCGGGCATATGCGCCAGAATGGCTCGGTGACCCCAGCGACCCGACAGCCCGAGCCACCAGCCCCCCGCGCCTCCCGCACGGTCTCGACCGCGCTCGAACAAGGAGGTACCTCCATCGTCCCGCCCCGCCTGATCGCGACCGACCTCGACGGCACCCTGCTGCGTGACGACAAGTCGGTGTCCGAGCGCACGGTCGCCGCCCTCGCCGCCGCCGAGGAGGCCGGCATCGAGGTCTTCTTCGTCACCGGGCGCCCGGCGCGCTGGATGGACGTCGTCAGCGACCACGTGCACGGCCACGGCCTGGCGATCTGCGGCAACGGCGCCGCCGTGGTCGACCTGCACGGCGGGCCCGGTGCCCACCGGTTCGTCAAGGTGCGGGAACTCGCACGGGAGAACGCGCTCGACGCCGTACGGCTGGTACGGGAGGCCGCGCCGGGCACGGTGTTCGCCGTGGAACAGACGTACGGCTTCTACCAGGAGCCCGCGTACCCCAAGCTGCACCTGGAACTGCCGGACGCCCTCGGGCCCGCCGAGAAGCTGCTGGCACCGGACGCTCCCGGCGCGGGTGAGCCGGTGCTCAAGATCCTCGCCTTCCATCACGAGCTCGAACCCGACGTCTTCCTCACCGTGGCGCGCCGCGCGGTCGGCGGCCGTGCCACCGTCACCCGCTCCAGCCCCAGCGCGCTGTTGGAGATCAGCGGCCCGGACGTCTCCAAGGCCAGCACGCTCGCGCTGTGCTGCGCCGAGCGCGGTATCGCGCCGGAGGAGGTCGTCGCCTTCGGGGACATGCCGAACGACGTCGAGATGCTCACCTGGGCGGGCACGTCGTACGCGATGGGCAACGCCCATCCCGACGTGATCGCCGCGGCCTCCGGCCGTACGGTCGCCAACAACGAGGACGGGGTGGCGGTCGTCATCGAGCGGATCATCGCCGACCGGCTGTAACCACGGGACGCAGAAACGATTCGAGCAGGCATCACGGTCCACCGGACCGCGACCCCGTACCGGGCCGGCCACAGCAACGGACCGACGGCCGGGCCCGGTGGCGGGTACCACGAAGTCCTGCCCAGGTACGGCGGTGGGCCCAGCGCTCGCCGCCGCTGCCGAGGAACGCGGAGATCGTTCCCGTCGTACACCCGGGGGGACACGCCCCCGGACGACGTCCTTCTACAGCGAGCCGGCCCGCGGATCGTACGGCGCCTGCCACACCACCGTCGTACCGCCGCCGCCCTCGCCGAGTCCCGGCCCGTGCCGGCTCTCACCGCCCAGCGCCTCGGCCCGCCGCCTGAGATTCGTCAGACCGCTGCGCCGGCCACGGTCGGGGATGCCGACACCGTCGTCCGCGACGCTCAGGCGCACCCCGCGCCGCCCGTCCCGCAGGGTGACGGACGCGTCGACGACGACATCGATGCGGGAGGCCCCGGAATGCCGGAAGGCGTTGGACAGGGCCTCCCGCAGAGCGGCGATGAGGTTCCTGGCGGTCAGCTCGCCGACAGCCGTGTCCACGGGCCCGACGAAGCGGTGACCGGGCTTGAAGCCGAGGGGCACGGCGGCCATGTTGATCTCGCGCAGTACGCGGGTCCGCAGACCGGACGGGACCTCGGCGGGGCCCTGTTGGAGCGCGAAGATGGCGGTACGGATCTCCTGGATGGTGACGTCGAGCTCGTCGACCGCCTTGCCGACGCCCTCCCGCACCTCGGGCACGCCCGAGCACCGCTGGGCGCTCTCCAGCATCATCCCGGTCGCGAAAAGCCGTTGGATGACGAGATCGTGCAGGTCACGGGCGATCCGATCGCGGTCCTCGTAGACCGCGAGCCGCTCCCGGTCGCGCTGCGTCTCGGCCATCATCAGGGCGAGCGCGGCCTGCGCGGCGAATTGCGCGGCCAGGGTGTGCTCGGCCTCGGTGAACGGGCGGGCGCCCCGTTCCCGGGGAGTGACCAGGGCCCCCAGCAGGCGGCTCCCGCCCTGCAGCGGGAGCATCATCATCGGACCGTACTCGCGGCCGAATTCGGTGAGCACGCGCGGATCGGTGGCCGCGTCGGCGAGGAACACCGCCTTGCCGCCGAGGAGTTCGGCGACCAGCTCGCTCTCCGGGGGGATGACCACACCGAGCGCCTGGGACGGGCGGTCCTTCGCGACCGCGGTGATCTCCAGACCGCCCTCGTCGGCGGGCAGCAGCACGATCCCGGCCGCCGCGCGGGAGAGCCGGCGCGCCTGTTCGGCGACGACCTGGAGCGCGTCCTCGGCGTCGCCGCCCGCCAGCAGCGCCGTGGTGACGGCCACCGAACCGTCGATCCAGCGCTCACGCTGGTGGGCCGCCTCGTACAGCCGGGCGTTGCCGATCGCGATGCCCGCCTCCGCGGCCAGCACACGGACCATGTCGAGATCACCGTCGCCGAACGGGCCGCCGTCGCGTTTCTCGGCCAGATAGAGGTTCCCGAAGATCTCACCCCGCACGCGGATCGGAACCCCCAGGAAACTGCGCATCGGCGGGTGGTGATCGGGGAACCCGCACGAGCGGCCGTCCTCGTCCAGATGCGTGAGCCGTACCGGCCCCGGGTCGTGGATGAGCGCCCCGAGCAGCCCTCGGTGCCCGTCGGGCAGCTGCCCGATCCGCTGGGCGGTCTCCGCGTCGATCCCGTGGTAGGCGAAGTCCACGAGCCCCTCGCCGCCGTCCTCGACGACCCCGATCGCCGCATAGCGCGCGTCCGTCAGCGCCGCCGCCGTCTCGCAGATCCGGTCCAGCGCCGCGTGCAGCTCCAGCTCCGCCCCGACCGCCCGCATCGCATCCAGGAGGCGCGGCACGTCCGGACCACCGTCCGGGTCGGGCGAGGCGGAAGCCTCGGAAGCCACTGACATGCCTTGAGCGTAGTTAGTCGCTTTTACTACCGAAAGTCGGGTACGGAGCCCACGGCGTCGCGTCCACTAAGGGACCCGGGGTCGGACCCGGGGTCCGACCCGGCCTGGCTCGCCACCGATCCGGCGAGCAGATCCCCCGCAGCCTCCCGCTCCACCATCTCCCGCAGCGGCCCCTCCACCACGGACAACTCGGCGTACGCACCCCGCTGCGCCACCCGGCCGTGTGCCAGCACGATCACCTCGTCCACCGCTTCCAGCCCAGCCAGCCGGTGGGTGATCAGCACCGTCGTACGGCCCTCGGTCGCGGCCAGCAGGTCCGCGGTGAGCGCGTCGGCCGTCGGCAGGTCGAGATGTTCCGCGGGCTCGTCCAGGACGAGGACGGGGAAGTCGGCGAGCAGCGCCCGAGCCAGTGCCAGCCGCTGGCGCTGACCGCCGGACAGTCGCGCTCCGTGCTCGCCGATCAGTGTGTCGAGTCCGTCGGGCAGATCGTCCGTCCATTCCAGGAGCCGGGCTCGGGCGAGCGCGTCGCGCAGCTCGGTCTCCGTGGCGTCCTTCCTCGCCAGCAGCAGGTTCTCCCGCACGCTGCTGTCGAAGAGGTGCGCGTCCTGGGCGCAGAGCCCGACCAGCCGGCGTACGTCGTCCCCGTCCATGCCGTAGGCGTCGGTGCCGTCCAGCGTGTACGTCCCCGCATCCGCGTCCAGGAAGCGCAGCAGCACCTGTGCCAGCGTGGTCTTGCCGGAGCCGGAGGGGCCCACGACGGCGATCCGGCGGCCCTGTTCGAGGGTCAGGTCGAGGCCGGCGAGCGCGTCCCGGTCCTGTCCGGGGTGACGGGCCGTGAGGCCGCGCACCCGCAGGGGGAAGGGTGAACCGGGTGCAGAAAGCGGCCGCTCGGGTTCGCGTACAGGGTCGGGGGCGTCCAGGATCTGGTAGACGCGTCCCGCGCTCTCCCGCACCCGCTGCCGGTGCTGGACGGCGAGCGGCATCCCCACAACGGCCTCGAACGCGGCCAGCGGGGTGAGGACGACCACGGCCATCGCCACGCCGCTCAGTCGCCCGCTCGCGACCGCCTGGGCGCCCACGAAAGCGGTCGTGGCGACGGTCAGGCCGGTCACCAGTGCGGTGAGTCCGTCGCCGAGCGCGGTCGCGGTCGCGGACCGGGAAGCGATGCGGGTCAGCACGGTGTCGGCCCGCCGGGTCTCGGCGGAACGGGCTGCCAGCGCGCCCGCGACCGTCAACTCGGCCGTGCCGGTGAGCAGATCGGTGACGCGGGTCGCCAGGACGCCGCGGGCGGGGGCCAGCCGCCGCTGCGCGCGGCGCGCGACGGCCCCGGTAACGAGCGGCACGCCGGCCCCGGCCGCCAGCAGCCCGGCCGCGAGGGCGGCTCCGGCCTCGGGCAGGAGCCATGCGGTGAAGCAGACGGAGGCGGTGGACACCAGGACCGCCGCTCCGGCGGGCAGCAGCCACCGCAGCCAGTAGTCCTGCAACGCGTCCACGTCGGCGACGAGCCGCGAGAGCAGATCCCCCCGCCGGGTCGTGCGCAGTCCCGCCGGCGCGAGACGCTCCAGGCGCCGGTAGACGGCGACGCGGGTGTCAGCCAGCATCCGCAGCACCGCGTCGTGCGACACGAGCCGCTCGGCGTAGCGGAAAACGGCACGGCCGATCCCGAACGCCCGCGTCGCCGTCACCGCCAGCATCAGATACATGACCGGCGGCTGCTGGGACGCCCGCGAGATGAGCCATCCGGAGGTGGCCATCAGGCCGACGGCGCTGCCGAGCGCGAGACCGCCGAGCAGGAGCGCGAGCGCGAAGCGACCGCTGCGGGGACCGGCCATGGCACGGATCCGGGCGAGGACGTCGTCGCGTCCCCCGGATACCGCGAGGGATTCTTCCGGGGCGACCGCGTGCACACCCTCCGGCTCGGCCCGACGGGGCAGCGCCGTGGTCCCGGTGTGTGCGGGACCGGCCGCCGTGGTCGGCGCCCCGGGCTCGAGCCGGACCACCCGGTCCGCCACTCCCAGCAGCGCGGGCCGGTGCACGATCAGCAGGACCGTCCTCCCGACGGCAAGCCTGCGCACCGCCGCCACGACCTCCGCCTCCGTCGTGCCGTCGAGCGAGGCCGTCGGCTCGTCGAGAAGCAGCACCGGCCGGTCCGCGAGGAACGCCCGCGCCAGGGCGAGGCGTTGGCGCTGCCCGGCGGAGAGGCCGATGCCGTCTTCGCCGAGCATCGTGCGGGCTCCGTCGGGCAGCGCGTCCACGAACTCCAGCGCCCCCGCGTCGGCCAGCGCCCGCCGTACCGCCGCGTCGTCGGCGTCGGGGCGTGCCAGCCGCACGTTCTCCACGATCGAAGCGGCGAAGAGGTGCGGCCGCTGCGGCACCCAGGCCACCCGTGAGCGCCACTCCGTCACGTCACATCCCGCGAGATCGGCTCCCCCGACCCGCACCCGGCCCGCGGTGGGTTCCACGAACCCCAGCAGGACGTTCAGCAGGGTCGACTTGCCCACACCGCTCGGTCCGACGAGTGCCACCGTCTCGCCCCGCGCGACCTCGAAGGAGACATCACGGACCGCGTCCCCAGAGCGTCCCGGATAGCGGACCGTCACCGCGTCGAAGGTGATCCCGCCTTCCGGCACGGGAAGCGAGCCGCCGGCCGGCAACGGGGTCTCCAGCACCGAGAAGATCTCCTCGGCCGCGGCGAGACCTTCGGCGGCGGCGTGGTACTGCGCCCCCACCTGGCGCAGCGGCAGGTATGCCTCGGGCGCGAGGACGAGGACGACGATCCCCACGTACAGATCCATGTCGCCGTGGACGAGCCGCATCCCGATGGTCACGGCGACCAGCGCGACCGAGATCGTGGCGAGCAGTTCCAGGGCGAAGGAGGACAGGAAGGCGATCTGCAGGGTCCGCATGGTCGCCTGGCGGTACTCGCCGGTGATCCGCCTGATCGACTCGGCCTGGGCCTTGGCCCTGCCGAAGATCTTGAGCGTGGGCAGTCCGGCGACCACATCCAGGAAGTGTCCCGAAAGGCGTGACAGCAGCCGCCACTGACGGTCCATCCGCGCCCTTGTGGCCCATCCGATCAGGACCATGAAGAGAGGGATGAGCGGAAGGGTGACGACGATGATCCCCGCCGACACCCAGTCTTCGGTGACGATCCGCGCGAGCACCGCCACGGGCACCACGATCGCGAGGCCCAACTGCGGGAGGTAGCGCGAGAAGTAGTCGTCGAGCGCGTCCACTCCCCGCGTGGCGAGGGCGACCAGCGACCCGGTGCGCTGTCCACCCAGCCATCCGGGACCGAGCGCGGCGGCCCGCTCCAGCAACCGTCCCCGCAGTTCCGACTTGACCTCCGCGCTCGCGCGGTGCGCGGCGAGTTCGGTGAGCCATGCGACGAGTGCCCGCCCCAGGGCGACCAGGACCAGCAGGAGCAGGGGGGTGCGAAGCTCCGGAGCCGAATGACCGTGCTGGAAGGCACCGACCACGACTTCGGCGATGAGCATCGCCTGGGCGATGACCAGCGCCGCGCCGACCGCGCCCAGCCCCACGACCGTCAGCAGGAAGACGCGGGTGGCGCGGGCGTACCGCAGCAGACGCGGATCGATTGGTTTCACGTGAAACACACCCCTGGCTCATCCGGCATGTTTCACGTGAAACATGCCCTTACATCGGATTCAGTGCGCGATATCCGCGATGTGATGTGTACCGATCCGCTTGCGGAACACCCAGTAGGTCCAGCCCTGATAGAGCAGGACGATCGGTGTGGCGATCCCGGCGCACCAGGTCATGATCCTCAGGGTGTACGGGCTCGACGAGGCGTTCGTGACCGTCAGGCTCCAGTCCGAATTGAGCGAGGACGGCATGACGTTCGGGAAGAGCGTCAGGAAGAGCATCGCGACGGCGGCCACGATGGTGAGGCCCGACAGGGCGAATGCCCAGCCCTCCCGCCCGGCGCGCGCCGCCACCAGGGCGGCGACCAGAGCGGCCACGGCCACGATCATCGCGGCCAGGGACTTGCCGTCGCCGTTGTCCACCTGGGTCCAGCTCAGGAAGGCGAGCGCCAGCACCGCGGCGACCGGGCCGACCTGGAGCGAGAGCCCACGCGCCCTCTCCCGAATGTCCCCCACCGTCTTGAGCCCGACGAAGACGGTCCCGTGGAAGGTGAACAGTGACAGGGTGACCAGACCACCGAGGATCGCGTACGGGTTGAGCAGGTCGCCGACAGTGCCCACGTACTCGAAGCTCTTGTCGATCTTCACTCCGTGGACGATGTTGCCGAAGGCCACGCCCCACAGGAACGCGGGGATCAGGGAGGTCCAGAAGATCGCCGTCTCCCAGTTGCGCTGCCAGTTCTCCTCGGGCCGCTTGGCGCGGTACTCGAAGGCGACACCGCGCACGATCAGACAGACCAGGATGAGCAGCAGCGGCAGATAGAAGCCGGAGAAGAGCGTGGCGTACCACTCGGGGAAGGCGGCGAAGGTCGCGCCGCCCGCGGAGAGCAGCCAGACCTCGTTGCCGTCCCAGACGGGGCCGATGGTGTTGATGAGGACACGCTTCTCGGTGCGGTCGCGGGCCAGCAGCCCGGTGAGGACGCCGACCCCGAAGTCGAAGCCCTCCAGGAAGAAGTAGCCGGTCCACAGGACCGCGATGAGGACGAACCAGACGTCGTGAAGTTCCATGACTCAGCAGCTCCCTGGGCCTAGTAGGAGAAGGCCATCGGCTTGTCGGCGTCATGGGAGTCGCCGCCGATCCTGGTGGGCGGGTTGAGGTCGGCCTCGGTGAGCTCGGGCGGCCCCTGCCTGACGTACTTGAGCATCAGCTTCACCTCGATGACGGCGAGGACCGCGTAGATGAGGGTGAACACGATCAGCGAGGTCAGTACCTCACCCTGGGAGACTCCCGGCGACACCGCGTCCTTGGTCCTCAGCAGGCCGTAGACCACCCAGGGCTGACGCCCCGTCTCGGTGAAGATCCAGCCCCAGGAGATACCGATGAGCGGGAAGATCAGCGTCCACTGGGACAGCCGCCACCACCAGTCGCCCAGCCTCGGTGTCAGCTCCATGCTCTTGGTGAGCATGAGCTTCGGCACCTCCTCGTCCCCGGTGCGGTGTTCCGGCGCCAGCCAGAGCTTCCGCCGGGTCAGCCAGAGGCCGGCCGTGCACAGGGCCATCGAGACCCCTCCGAAGCCGATCATCCAGCGGTACGCCCAATAGGCGGTGGGGATGTTGGGGCGGTAGTCGCCGGGTCCGAACTTCTCCTGCTCGGCCTTGTTGATGTCGTTGATGCCAGGGATCTTGGCGTTGAGGTCGTTCTTCGCGAGGAAGGAAAGAACCCCGGGTATCTCGATGGCGACCGTGTTGTGGCCCTTGGCGACGTCCCCGTACGCGAAGAGCGAGAAGGGCGCGGGCTGCTGCGAGTCCCAGAGGGCCTCGGCCGCCGACATCTTCATCGGCTGCTGCTCGTACATCACCTTGCCGAGGGTGTCGGCGCTGACGACGGTGAGGAGCGTGCCGACAAGAGCGGTGACCAGACCGAGCCGCAGCGACATCCGCATGGTGCGGATGTGCCGCTTCTTGCGGAGGTGGAAGACCGCGATGCCGGTCATGAAGGCGCCGCCGACCAGGATGGACGCGCTGATGACGTGCCAGAAGTTGACGAGCGCCGTCTCCTGGAAGAGCACCTTGGGAAAGTCCGTGAGTTCGGCCCGCATCGAACCGTCCGCCTTCTTCACGAGCCGGTAGCCGACCGGATGCTGCATGAAGGAGTTGGCGGCCATGATGAAGTACGCCGACAGGACGGTGCCTATGGAGACCATCCAGATACAGGCGAGGTGGATCTTCTTCGGCAACTTGTCCCAGCCGAAGATCCACAGTCCGATGAAGGTGGACTCGAAGAAGAAGGCGATCAGGGCCTCGAAGGCGAGCGGGGCACCGAAGACGTCGCCGACGAAGCGCGAGTAGTCCGACCAGTTCATGCCGAACTGGAACTCCTGCACGATGCCGGTGACGACACCCATGGCGATATTGATCAGGAACAGCTTGCCCCAGAACTTGGTCGCCCTGAGGTAGTGCTCCTTGCCCGTCCGCACCCAGGCGGTCTCCAGGATCGCCGTGAGAGCGGCGAGCGAGATCGTCAGGGGGACGAAGAGGAAGTGGTAGACGGTGGTGATGCCGAACTGCCATCGCGCCAGGGTCTCCGGCGCCAAAGCCAATTCCACGTCGTCAGTCTCCTAACGCCGCCTTGCTGAAGCGGCAGTTTGCCCCTTTTGTCACACGCATCACGGGGCAACCGGGACACGCTTGTGAACGCGTTCACATTCACAAGCAATTATGACGCATGGCTGTTCGAGACGGGACAGGTGGGGGGTCCCTAAACGAGAACCGACCGGCTCCCCCTGCGCGGGAGCCGGTCGGAACCTTGATCGGAGCGGACTAGGACTCCTTGTGGAAGCCCTCGGTCACCTTCAGGAAGATGTCGTTCGCCTCGGTCTCGCCGATCGTCACGCGCACCCCTTCGCCGGCGAAGGGCCGCACGACGACCCCGGCCTGCTCACAGACGGCCGCGAAGTCGAGCGTGCGCTCCCCCAGCCTGAGCCAGACGAAGTTGGCCTGGGTCTCGGGCACCGTCCAGCCCTGGTCCCGGAGCGCCTCGACCACCCGGACACGCTCGCACACCAGTGAGCCGACCCGGCCGAGCAGCTCGTCCTCGGCGCGCAGCGAGGCGACCGCCGCGTCCTGGGCGAGCTGGCTCACGCCGAAGGGCACCGCCGTCTTGCGCAGCGCCGCCGCCACCGGCTCGTGGGCGATCGCGAACCCGACCCGGAGGCCCGCCAGCCCGTACGCCTTGGAGAAGGTGCGCAGCACACAGACATTCGGCCGGTCACGGTAGACCGCCACACCGTCCGGCACCTCGACGTCACGGATGAACTCGCGGTAAGCCTCGTCCAGGACCACCAGCACATCACTGGGCACCCGGTCGAGGAACCGCTCCAGCTCGGCCCGGCGCACCACGGTGCCGGTCGGGTTGTTCGGGTTGCAGACGAAGATCAGCCGGGTCCTGTCGGTGATCGCGTCGGCCATGGCGTCCAGGTCGTGGACCTCGTCCGGTGTCAGCGGCACACGCACCGAGGTGGCTCCGCTGACCTGCGTGATGATCGGGTACGCCTCGAAGGAACGCCAGGCGAAGATGACCTCGTCGCCGGGACCGCAGGTCGCCTGCAGCAACTGCTGGGCGACCCCGACCGATCCGGTGCCGGTGGCCAGGTGCGCGAGAGGGACCGCGAAGCGTTCCGACAGCTCGTTCATCAGGCCCGTGCACGCCATGTCGGGGTAACGGTTGAAGGAGGCCGCCGCCGCGGTCACGCTCTCGATGACGCCGGGGAGGGGCGGGTAGGGGTTCTCGTTCGAGGACAGCTTGTACGCCACCGCACCGGCCACGGCGGGCTTGCCGGGCTTGTAGGTGGGGATACCCTCCAGCTCGGCACGCAGCTTGGGGCTCGTCTCGCTCACCGCAGTCCTCCTCGCGATCACCGCTGGTTCATGACCACCAACGGCTACCAATACTTCTCACCTTATGAGGATTCGGCGCCCCTGCGAATGGGCCGTGGACAACCTCCTGCGACGTCACTCGGCCGACGGCACACACGTACACCCCGGCGATCATCCTCGTACGCCCCGTTGACCACTCCGAGATGCCCCGACGTGATCACCCAGGGTGTGCGACGAGGGTCACACACACCCGGCGGTCATCTTCGTACGAAGGCGTACGAATCGGGGGGCGCGCTCTCCAGAACCGTGCGCGCCGGTGGCTCACGCCGTGGCGCGCATCACCCGTGAAGGTGAGTTGAGACCTCTTCGAAACATGGCCCACTTGGCAGGCCCATGCGCGCCGACAAGTCACGTAGTGCCATTGTATCGTTCAACTTTCTTTGTTTCCAAGGCACTTGGGCTGTTTTGATCATGCAGAAACGTGCCTGTCAACGCGTGCATATGCGTCCGCACTACCCCACCGCATGAGCCCTACTATCGGCTCGCCATGACAGCAGCAGGGAAGCACCAGGTGAGCCGGGCCGACACCACCCGCCGAGGCGGTCGACCGGGCCGGGCGGGTATCAGAGACGTGGCCGCGGCCGCGGGGGTCTCGATCACGACCGTGTCCGATGCCCTCAACGGCAAGGGCCGGCTCCCGGACGCCACCCGACGCCACGTCCGCGAAGTCGCCGACCGACTGGGATATCGCCCATCGGCCGCGGCCCGAACCCTCCGTACCGGAAAGTCGGGCCTCATCGGCCTGACGGTGACGACATACGGGGATGAACCTTTCACCTTCACGGAGTTCGCGTACTTCGCGGAGATGGCCAGAGCCGCCACCTCGGCCGCACTCGCCCGGGGCTACGCCCTGGTCATCCTCCCGGCGACCTCCCGCCACGACGTGTGGTCGAACGTCGCCCTGGACGGAACCGTGGTCATCGACCCCTCCGACCAGGACCCGGTCGTCAGTGAGCTCGTCCGCCAGGGCTTACCGGTCGTCTCCGACGGCCGCCCGGCGGGCACGCTCCCGGTCACCGCCTGGGTGGACAACGACCACGAGGCCGCGGTCCTCGGCATCCTCGACCATCTCGCGGACGCCGGCGCCCGCCGGATCGGCCTCCTGACCGGCACCTCCACGGACACCTACACCCACCTCTCCACCACCGCCTATCTGCGCTGGTGCGAGCGGGTCGGACAGGATCCGGTCTACGAGGCCTACCCCGCCCACGACCCGTGTGCGGGTGCCGTCGCGGCGGACCGCCTACTGGCCCGTCCCGACCGGCCAGACGCCGTCTACGGCCTCTTCGACCCGAACGGCACCGACCTGCTGGCCGCGGCCCGGCGCTACGGCCTGCGCGTACCGGACGACCTGCTGCTGGTCTGCTGCAGCGAGTCCACCGTCTACGCCAGTACCGAACCGCCCATCACCACGCTCTCGCTCAAACCTCGCCGGATCGGCACCGCCGTGGTCCAGCTCCTCATCGACGCCATCGAAGGCGTCGACTCGGACCAGCCGGTCGAGCAGGTGATACCGACGGAGCTCATCGTGCGGACGTCCTCCGAGCGGCGGTCGCCCCGCACGACGGTCAGCCCACCCCGGTCGCCCGAACAGGGGTGAACCCGGCGTCGGCACGAGAAGTCGAGTCCGGCGTCGGCACGCGGGGGTAACCCGGCGTCCGCCGGGGTTGACGCCCGGTGGACGCGCCACGGGGCGTCCACCTGCGCGAGCCCTGCCCAATTCGGGCGAAAACCGTGGCGAACAGGGCTCCTGCTCCGATTCACCACCCCTGGGTCATCACATGGCGCGATCCGCATTCCTATGATGGGCCCACGACACCGCGGGCCGCTGCGACCAGGCAGTCCGATCCGGTGCAGATGCGGCGCGATGGTGGTGGAGGGGTCGATGACTCAGGGGGCCGGTCAGGGACCCGAGGTGCTGCGGACGGAGACGTTGCGCGACTTCCGGGTACCCGCGTACGTCCACGAGACCGGTCCGTACGTGCCGAGCACGCCTCCGGGCGAGCCTCTCGGCGCGGTCGACGGACTCGCCGAGGAACCCGACGGCTACACGCCGACACAGCGCGACCTGCCCATCATCAACCGGGGTGACACGGTTCAGGTCGCCGTCGGCCCCGAGGCCGACCCGGCTCCGCAGCCGGCCGAGGGCCCGGGGCCGCTGTACGTCGTCGGCGATGTACACGGCTATCTCGACCAGCTGATCGCCGCGCTCCAGGAGCAGGACCTCCTCGACGCCGCGGGCAACTGGTCCGCCGGGACCGCCCGCCTCTGGTTCCTCGGCGACTTCACCGACCGCGGCCCGGACGGCATCGGTGTGATCGACCTCGTGATGCGGCTGTCCGCCGAGGCAGCGGCGGTCGGCGGCTACTGCAAGGCGCTGATGGGCAACCACGAGCTGCTGCTGCTCGGCGCCAAGCGGTTCGGCGACACGCCGGTGAACTCCGGCGCGGGCACGGCCACCTTCCAGGCCGCCTGGCTGCTCAACGGCGGCCAGAAGACCGACATGGACCGGCTCCAGGACCATCACCTGCAGTGGATGGCCCGCCTCGACGCCATGGAGGAGGTCGACGGCCACCTCCTGATGCACTCCGACACCACCGCCTACCTCGACTACGGCGACTCCATCGAAGCGGTCAACGACACCATCCGCGAAACCCTCACCCGCAACGACGCCGACGAGTGCTGGGACCTCTTCCGCAAGTTGACCAGGCGCTTCGCCTTCCGCGACGACGGCGGCGCCGAAGCCGTGCTCTCCCTGCTGGACACCTACGGCGGCACCCGCGTCGTCCATGGGCACAGTCCCATTCCGTACCTGCTGGGCGAGGTCGGCTCGGAGGAGGGCGAGAACAGCCCGAGCCCCGTGGTCGAGGAACCCCATCTTTACGCCGACGGACTGGCCATCGCGATGGACGGCGGAGTGACCATGGCCGGAAAGCTGCTGGTCCAGCAGCTGCCCCTGGGCAGCTGAGCGCTCACCGGTCAGGCGTCCGCCACAAAGGACCACGCCGGCCAGGGGGCAATTTCTTGAAACCCCCTGTCACGGCGTGCCGTCACCGCTCTACCATCGGCTTATCCGTAGCAGGCTCCCCTCCGTTTCTGCCCAACGGCTCGTCAGCGTGCGAGCCATCAGCCCTACGGAGCATCGGGGGATGCAGATGAACAGCGTTCCGCAGCACCTGCTGAGTGAGGACCGCCAGGAATACGAGCGGATCCTCGATGAGGCGCTGCGCTCCGCCCCGTACCGCCCGGAACTCGCCGCTGTCGGCCGGCGGCTCAATCCCGAGCAACTGCGCACCATGGCGCTCAACGCCACCGCACTCATCACGGCGGCCGCGACGACCGAGTACGCGCACTACGTGAAGGTCCGCGAGGAACTGCGCCATCCGGCGCCGTCCACCCCAGCCGTCAGCGAGGAGATCGGCTCCACGGAGCCGGGCGTCGCCGCGGTGGGGCTCGCCACCACCATGGGAGAGGTCACCGAGACCGCCGGAGCCGGCGCCATCGCGGTCATCGCGGTGCTCGCTCCCGTTCTCGCCGGAACAGCCGCGGTGATCTTCCTGCTCGTCGGCTATCTGCTGAAGGTACTCGATCCCGAACAGACGTTCGCTCAGACTCTCCTGACCACCGGGTGGGTCTTCGGCGCGGTCACGGCGGCCGCGATATTGGTCGCCGCGGTCGGGCTGCTGCTGACCGCACTGCGCAACGGCTCGTCCTCACTCCAGGCGGGAGCGCACGGCGAGCTCGACGAGGAGGTGGACCGGGCCAGGGAAGCCTGGCGGGATGCCCTGCTGGAGCGCGGCATCATGCCGTTCCTCCGGCACGCCCTCGCCGATCCCGGCGCGGCTTCACTCGACCGTCCGTCACCGACGCCCACCACCGGCCGCATGCCGCATCTCGGCTACAACCGGCCGGGGTTCAGCAGCCCCGACGACGGGCCCGCGGCGGGCCCCCGGCCGAGCTTCTCCAGCCCGGACTTCACGAGCCCTGACTTCGGGGGGCCCGAGCACCAGCCGGAGTGACCCCGGCGGACGACACCGGGGGTGGCATGAGGAACCGGGCCCGCGCCGCCGAAGCGCGGGCCCCGATCGGTGCCCGGCATGCCCGCGTACGGGCCACCGGCGCGGTGGGCGGGATCAGAGGATGCCCTGTCGCCGGGCCGCCGTGATCCAGGAGGGAAACTCGGAGAGCAGCCGGTCGTACAACTCCGCGTCCGGAAGGCCGCCGATGTCGTCCACGGCGAAGAAGCCGACATTGTCGACGCGGCGGCCCGGCAGGGTGTCGAACCGCTCCAGCACCCCGTAGTCGGACCGGCCCAGGCCCACGAACTGCCAGAAGATCGGCTCGTCCACCGCTTCCCGCAGTTCCCGCTCGATCTCGTTGTTGCGATAGACGCCACCGTCGGAGAAGAACAGCACCAGGGTGGGATCGGCGGCCGGATGCTCCCTGACATACGTACGCACTTCGGCGATCGCCTTCTGCTCCTCGTTCTGGATGCCGACCGTCCGCATGTCCACCTGCCCGGCCAGCAGCCCCTTCCGCGGCTTCCTGCTCCGTCGGAAGAGGCTCAGCTCACCGACCCGGACGTGGAGCTTGAGCCACTCGGGCAACTCGCCGAGGGTCAGATCCGGCAGCCGGGCCGCGTGGGAGGCGAACGTCCACGCCTGCATCGCGCCGTCGTCGTCCACCTGCGCGGCCACGGCGGCCATCCGCTCCACCACGTCGGCCACGACGCCCTTCGCGTAGAGGAAGGACATGGACCCGGACGCGTCCAGGATCAGCACCACACGTGCCGTGACACCCTCCGCTCCGTGCTTCCGCAGGCTGACCGCCACCTGTTCCTTGCGCAGGGAGAGCCGCTTGCGCATGTCCACGGGCAGCCGCTCCTCCCCCTTGCTCGGACGCGCCGCGGAGGCCGGGGGCGCCGGTGATGCCGAAGGTGCCGGGGGAGTCCGGGATGCCGGGGGAGCCGGAGGGGCCGGAGGGGCCGGAGGGGACGGAGGGGCAGGCACGGCGGCGGGCGGCGCCACCGGCGCCGAGGCGGGGAGGCCGGGCTCCTCGTCCACGCTGATGCCGAAGTCGGTGGCCAGACCCGCGAGCCCGGACGCGTACCCCTGTCCGATCGCCCGGAACTTCCACTGTCCGCCGCGCCGGTACAACTCGCCGCCGATGAACGCCGTCTCCGTCGTCGCCTCCATCTCGAAGCGCGCGAACTCCCGCCGCGTCCCGGCGTCGAGCAGCCGCAGGGTCAGCCCGGACAGCTGACCGAAGGTGCCGCCGTCGGCCGAGGCGCCCAGCACGACCCGCTCGATCTGCGGTTCCAGCGAGCGCAGGTCCACCTCGACCGTGTCGGTCGTGACACCGGCGTCCCGCCGCTTCCCCAGGTGGCGTACGGCACCGGAGGCGTGCCGGGGCTGGTTGTAGAAGACGAAGTCCCCGTCGTCCCGGACCCGACCGTCCGCACCGAGCAGCAGGGCCGAGGCGTCCGCGTCCGGCGCGCCGGGACCCCCCGTCCAGCCGAGCACGGCCCGTACGGCCCCGACGGCCACCGGAAGGTTGGCGCCCTTGCTCATGGGTGTCGATGTCATGGGCTCAGTCTGCCGACGGAACCCGGCCGTCCGCAGGGGGAGGTCCCGAGACATACCGGCCCGGCGGACGGTGCCGTCCTCCGCGGTCTTGGGGGAAGTGGTGCCCAGGGTGCGCCGGACCCTGGGCACCACTTCCCCGGAGCGTCGGTGCGTCAGTCCGCCAACGGCAGGTACACCCGGTTCCCGCCCGCCGCGAACTCCTTCGACTTCCGGAGCATCCCCTCGGCGATCTCCTCGGGCGAAGCCCCCTCGGCCGCGGAACCACCGAACTGCTCCGCGATGCTCTGGCTGATCTTCATGCTGCAGAACTTCGGGCCGCACATGGAGCAGAAATGCGCTGTCTTGGCGGGCTCGGCCGGCAGTGTCTCGTCGTGGAACTCACGTGCCGTGTCGGGGTCGAGGGCCAGGTTGAACTGGTCCTCCCAGCGGAATTCGAAGCGGGCGTCGGACAGCGCGCCGTCCCATTCCTGCGCGCCCGGGTGTCCCTTGGCGAGGTCCGCCGCGTGGGCGGCGATCTTGTAGGTGATGACGCCGGTTTTGACGTCGTCACGGTCGGGCAGGCCCAGGTGCTCCTTGGGCGTGACGTAGCAGAGCATGGCCGTGCCCCACCAGGCGATCATCGCGGCACCGATGCCGGAGGTGATGTGGTCGTACGCCGGCGCGACGTCCGTGGTCAGCGGGCCGAGCGTATAGAACGGAGCTTCATCGCAGATCTCCTGCTGAAGGTCGATGTTCTCCTTGATCTTGTGCATCGGGACATGTCCCGGGCCCTCGATCATCGTCTGTACGTGGAAACGCTTCGCGATCGTGTTGAGTTCCCCGAGCGTCCTCAACTCGGCGAACTGGGCGGCGTCGTTGGCGTCCGCGATCGAACCGGGCCGTAGCCCGTCGCCGAGCGAGTACGTGACGTCGTAGGCGGCGAGGATCTCGCAGAGCTCCTCGAAGTTCTCGTAGAGGAACGACTCCTTGTGGTGGGCCAGGCACCAGGCCGCCATGATCGAGCCGCCGCGCGAGACGATGCCGGTCTTGCGGTTGGCGGTGAGCGGTACGTACGGCAGCCGCACGCCCGCGTGGACCGTCATGTAGTCCACGCCCTGCTCGGCCTGTTCGATGACCGTGTCCTTGTAGATCTCCCAGGTCAGCTCCTCGGCGCGGCCGTCGACCTTCTCCAGCGCCTGGTAGAGGGGCACCGTGCCGATGGGAACGGGGGAGTTGCGCAGGACCCATTCCCGCGTGGTGTGGATGTTCCGGCCGGTGGACAGGTCCATGACCGTGTCGGCGCCCCAGCGGGTCGCCCAGGTCATCTTCTCGACCTCTTCCTCGATCGAGGAGGTCACCGCGGAGTTGCCGATGTTGGCGTTGACCTTCACCAGGAACCGCTTGCCGATGATCATCGGCTCGATCTCCGGGTGGTTGACGTTCGCGGGCAGCACCGCGCGGCCGGCGGCGATCTCCTCGCGGACGACCTCGGGGTCGACGTGCTCGCGGACCGCCACGAACTCCATCTCGGGGGTGATCTCGCCGCGGCGGGCGTACCCGAGCTGGGTGACCGCCTCTCCGGGGCGGCCCCGACGCGGCTGACGCGGCCGGCCCGGGAAGACCGCGTCGAGGTTGCGGAGGCCCCCGCGCGGCGACGTGTGCTTGATCCCGTCGTCCTCGGGGCGGACCGGACGGCCCGCGTACTCCTCGGTGTCACCCCTCGCGACGATCCAGTGCTCGCGCAACGGAGCGAGTCCCCTGCGTACGTCCGTGTCGACGGTCGGATCGGTGTACGGGCCGGAGGTGTCGTACAGCGTGACGGACTGACCGTTGGTGAGGTGCACCTGACGGACCGGCACCCGCAGGTCGGGGCGCGAACCCCCGACGTATGCCTTGTGCCACCCGATGGACTGCCCGGCCCCCGTGGGCTCTTCGCCCGGGGACACGGCCGACGGCTCGTCCGTCTGGCTGGAGGCAGGCGTGCGTACGTCCTTGTTGGTCATGAGACCTACTCCCTACGCCGGCATTACCCGGTAACAGGTTCAGCGGTCGACGCAGCGGTTTCCGTCCGCCGATGTTTCATGTGAAACATCGCTGAGACGGAGGTCAGCGCCCTCTCAGCCCGGTGCTCCGAGCTCCCGCGTGTGCAAAGGTGCTTCCACGCTAGCGTCATGTCTGGCGCGGTGAACAGAGGGCCCTCGCCGTTCTTGCGATGATCGGTCGGTGACCACGATGCAGCAACCCCCGTTCCCGCCGTCCGAGCCGCGGCGCGGCTCCGGTCCCGGCGACGGCCACGGGCAGGGGCAGGGGCACGGGCATGGACAGGGCTCCGGAAACGGCCGCGGGCACGCCCACGGGCCGGAGGGTGGCAATGGGCACGGACCCGGCCGCGGACACGGACCGGGCGGCGGCAACGGGTCGGGGGAGGGGCGCGGGCCGGACACCCATCTCGGGCCGGGGCACTCGCACAGCCACAGTCATGGCCCCGCCGCGCCCGTCTCCAAGCATCTGCGCAAGGTCATCGCGGCGGTGCTGATTCCCTTCGCCGCGGCGGTCGTCGTGGGTCTCGTGGTGCTCTGGCCCGGCGGCGCCCCGTCACACGAACGCACGGGTGTCGGCTTCGACCGGCAGAGCCAGCAGGCCACGGTCACCCAGGTCGTCCAGGTGGACTGCAAGTCGGTGAACGCCTCGGGGGACACCCCGACCGGCGACACCTCCACCGCCGAGGGTTCCTCCGCCCAGCGGCAGGCGACGGGCGAGTGCAAGAAGGCGACGGTCCGGGTGGACACCGGCAAGGACAAGGGGCGCACGTTCACGGAGATCGTCCAGCCCGACCAGTCACGGCAGTTGCACCAGGGCGAGAAGGTCGTGGTCGCGTACGAGCCCTCGGCGCCCAAGGATCTGCAGTACTCGGTCACCGACGTGAACCGGAAGTTCCCGATGGCGCTCCTCGCCGGGATCTTCGCACTGGCCGTCGTGGTGGTCGGCCGGATGCGTGGGCTCATGGCGCTGATCGCGTTGGCCGTCAGTTTCCTCATCCTGACGTTCTTCATCCTGCCCGCCATCCTGGAGGGGGCGAATCCGCTGGTCGTGGCGGTGGTCGGGGCGAGCGCCATCATGCTGATCGCGCTCTACATGTGCCACGGCCTGTCGGCCCGTACCTCGGTGGCCGTGCTCGGCACACTCCTCTCGCTGATCCTGATCGGTGTGCTCGGCTCGGTGTTCATCGGCTGGGCCGCCCTGACCGGCAACACCGACGACAACACCGGTCTGATCCACGGCCTGTATCCCTCCATCGACATGAGTGGTCTGCTGCTCGCGGGCGTGATCATCGGTTCGCTCGGTGTGCTCGACGATGTGACGGTGACGCAGACCTCGGCGGTCTGGGAGCTGCACGAGGCCAATCCCACCATGGGCTGGCGCGGCCTGTACCGCGCGGGTATCCGGATCGGCCGCGATCACATCGCGTCGGTCGTCAACACGCTCGTCCTGGCGTACGCGGGAGCCGCGCTGCCGCTGCTGTTGCTCTTCTCGATCGCGCAGAGCAGCGTCGGCGCGGTCGCCAACAGCGAACTGGTCGCCGAGGAGATCGTGCGGACCCTGGTCGGTTCGATCGGCCTGGTCGCCTCGGTCCCGGTCACCACCGCGCTGGCGGCCCTGGTGGTCTCCGCGGACCGCACCGGGACTCCGGGCGTCCCCACGACGGCCACAGGGCCCGTGGCGCCCGTACAGGAGCCCGTGGGGGCCCGGGGACCGGTCCGGGGCGGCAAGGGCCGTCGTCGCAAGCACTGAAGCCACCGCACGCCCGCCCCGGGCGTGCAGAAGCGTTCCTCCACGGAGTGAGGAAGCGTTCCTCCGCGAAGGTGCGGGAACGTTCAGCCCGCGCTCTGCTCCTCCGCGAGGATGCGGTCCAGCGCCTCGTCGAGATGGGTGTCGAAATCCGCGAGGGAACGCTCCTGCCCCAGCGGTACGAGCTTGTCGGTGCGGTCGAGGAAGGCCACCAACGGCGCCGCGCCGGACCGGAACAGAGCGTGGTCGCCGCCCACCTGAAGCCGGATCAGCACCTCCCCGAACGCGTCCGGATCGGCGGGCGCGATGTGCACATCGCCGTCGCCGCACGGCCGGCCCACGCCGTCGATCAGCAACTCCCGCCCGAAGGCCCAGGTCACGGGCGCGTCTCCGGGCAAGTGGAAGGTCAGCCGCACGGCGTACGGATCACAGGTCTCGTAGCGCAGCTCCACCGGGATGCGGAAGGACAGCTCCTCCGACACGAGGAAGCTCATCATGACCTCTGCCTGTACCGACTCGCGCATCGCCTACCCCGTCGTTTGCCGTCGACTGGCCAGGAATCGTCCCCCTGACACTGCTGGAATCTTGCTCAACGTACACAAGAGATCACAAGGAGTGAGTTTTCAGATGCTGATAGAGATCGCGAGTGTCCCCAGTAGTCTTCCGATCTCACCTTGCAATTGTCGTGCCGCCGGTAGCAGTCGATCGGCCTGGTGGACAGGGAGAGAAATGGCCATTGTCGCGGCGGTCGCACCCGCGGTGATGGGCAGTGCGGCACACACCGTGCCCAGCGCGTACTCCTGGCGCTCGGTGACGGGATCCATCCGTCCCGTCCGCTCCAGACGCCGCAGCAGGCCGGCGTTGTCGCGCACCGTGTACGGAGTGAGCGACTGCACCGGATAGCGGTCGAGGTGATCCCGGCGGGCCCTCTCGTCGAGCTGCGACAGCAGACACTTGCCGATCGCGTGGGCGTGCCCGGTCTCCCTGAAGTCGGCCCACTCCTCCACCGCCGGGTTCCCGGGGGTGTCCGCGACGCACATGACCTCGATCTCACCGTCGCGGTAGACCGCGTAGTACACGGGCGCACCGATCGCGTCGCGCCACCGGGCGAGCGCGTCGCTCAATGTGCTGCGACGTTTCTGCTGGGCTCCGCTGCTGCTCAGCCGCTCGGCGGCCTCGCCGAGGAAGAACAGGCCCTTCTCCCGGCACAGATAGCCCTCGTGGACCAGGGTGCGCAGCAGGTGGTAGGCCGTGGGCAACGCGAGTCCCGCCTCCCGGGCGAGCTGTTTCGCGGGGGCCCCGTGTTCGCGCGCGGCGACGGCCTCCAGGAGCCGCATCGCCCGTTGCACGGAGCCGATCAGGGTTGTCGGGTGAGATTCCGGGGGCGCGGTCTCCAGCCCGTCGGTGCGCGCGGCCGGCAGGGGGGCACGGATCTCCGCGGGTGAGGAACGCGGCTGGGCCGGCGGTGCGTAGGACGCGGCGGAGGCACTGGACCGCTGGAGGGGTGGCGTGAGTGATTCTGTGGGTGCGGTGTCAACCGTGGCCAAGGGGCACTCCCGAAGCGCGAGGGGGACCGCCCGTGCGGGGGGACACGGGAGGGGGCTGTGCGCTGCCCGCGGGGAGTCAGCCCCGCGTCGAATTCCGGACTTTAACCGCCTGCCACCGCTCGCAGACCGCCCCGCCGGAAAACTTCCCTCGGGCGAGGGAACCTGAGGTTCCCTTTGCCCACCCGCCCGTTACCCGCGACTCACCCGGTTGTGCGTCACCAGTCGCCGCGGGAGGACGAACTCGACGTGAACTTCCGCACCACGTAGATCAGGCCGCCGACGAGCGCGACGAAGACCAGCGCCTTGAAGAGCAGGCCGATCACCACCGTGAGCACACTGACTATCACCGTGCCGAACACGAACAGGGCGATGACCGGCACCGCGATCCACTTCACCCACCACGGCATCCCGTTGAAGATCTCTCGCATCGCCGTTGTCCTTGCCTCTCTTCGCCCGTCGGTCCCAAGTCCGGGACTCCGATTCCGGGTTCTCCGACTGTCCTGCGTTCGATGCTAGGGCCCAGGAGGGGGACTGCGGGCGTCTCGCACCCCTTGTCCTCCCCTGACCGTTCCCCTAGGGAACCCTGAGACCGGGGTCAGCTCTCCGGCGGAGAGAACACCACCAGCACCCGCAGGTCCTCGGTGATGTGGTGGAACTTGTGAGCGACGTCCGCGGGGACGTAAATGACGCTGCCGCGCGCCACCTGCGTGGTCTCCAGGCCGACCGTGATCGCGGCCCGGCCGCTCACCACGAAGTACACCTCGTCCTGTCGGTGGGGCTGCTGGGAATCGCGCTCACCCGCGTCGAGGGCGTACAGGCCGACCGACATGTTCCGCTCGCGCAGGAACTGCAGATAGGCACCGTCGTTGGCGGCGCGCTCCGCCTCCAGTTCGTCCAGCCGGAATGCCTTCATCGCCTCGTCCGCTCCCGTGCTCCGCGGGCTGTCCACAGCCCTGCTCGCCAGTCGATCTCTTCTGCCACGATCAGACACATGAAGAATTTCGTAGTCAAGACGATCGCCAACGCCGGGGCCCTGGCCGTGGCCGTATGGGTACTCGACAAGATCACCCTGACAGGCGACAGCACCGGCAAGAAGATCGGCACGCTGTTGCTCGTCGCACTGGTCTTCGGGCTGGTGAACTTCCTGGTCAAGCCGGTGGTGAAGGTCCTGACCTTCCCGCTGTTCATTCTGACACTCGGGCTGATCACGCTCGTGGTCAACGCCCTGATGCTGCTGCTCACCTCATGGCTTGCCGACAAGCTGGACCTGAGCTTCCACGTCGAGGGCTTCTGGACGGCCGTCCTGGGCGGCCTGATCATCTCGGTGGTGTCCTGGGCGCTCAATGTGGTCCTCCCCGACGGCGACAACGACTGAGAGAGCCCTATGTCCTATCGCGTCTGCTTCGTCTGCACCGGCAACATCTGCCGCTCCCCCATGGCCGAGTCCGTCTTCCGTGCTCGCATAGAGGAGGCCGGACTCGACGGTGTGGTCGAGGTCGACAGCGCGGGCACGGGCGGCTGGCACGAGGGCGACGGTGCGGACTCCCGCACCGTCGCCGTGCTGGAGGCCGGCGGCTACGGGAGTGACCACACGGCCCGCCGCTTCCACGCCGCGTGGTTCTCCCGGCTCGACCTCGTCATCGCCCTCGACTCCGGCCACCTGCGGGACCTGCGCCGTCTCGCGCCCACCCCCGAGGACGCGGACAAGGTCCGCCTGCTGCGGTCGTACGACCCCGCGGCGGGCGACGATCCGGACGTCCCTGATCCGTATTACGGACGTCTGGACGATTTCGAGGAGTGTCTTGAGATGGTGGAGGCGGCGAGCCATGGACTGCTCGCCGCTGTTCAGCAGGAACTGGAGGGACGGGCGGCATGACGTCAGGGGATTTCGTCACGGGAAGCGGTGACGGCACACGCGCGGTACGGGCAGGTCTGCCCGAACCCGTCAAACACGAGCCGACCCTGCCCGGGCCGGTGTTCGCCGCGCACTTCCATCTGCCGGGCGATCCGACCGGTCCGTACACCTATGGCCGTGACGAGAACCCGACCTGGACGCTTCTGGAGCGTGCCATCGGCGAACTGGAGGCACCGGGGAAGGAGGACGTGACCACGCTCGCCTTCCCCTCCGGGATGGCCGCCATCTCGGCGGTGCTCTTCTCGCAACTGCGGGCCGGGGACGTGGTGGTCCTGCCCGACGACGGCTACCAGGCGCTGCCGCTGGTGCGTGAGCAGCTCACCGCGTACGGCATCGAGGTGCGCACCGCGCCGACCGCCGGTGACGCGCAGCTCGACGTCCTCGACGGCGCGAAGCTGCTGTGGATCGAGACCCCCTCGAATCCGGGGCTCGACGTGTGCGACGTACGGCGGCTCGTCGACGCGGCCCATGCTCAGGGCACCCTCGTCGCCGTCGACAACACCCTGGCCACCCCGCTCGGGCAGCGTCCGCTGGAACTGGGGGCCGACTTCTCGGTGGCCAGCGGGACCAAGATGCTCACCGGGCACGGCGACATCCTCCTGGGATACGTCACCGCGCTCGACGCCGGCGCGATGGCGCCCGTGCGGCGCTGGCGGAAGATCGTCGGAGCGATCCCCGGCCCCATGGAGGCCTGGCTGGCCCACCGCTCTCTGGCCACGCTCCAGTTGCGCGCCGACCGGCAGAACGCCAACGCCCTGGTCATCGCCGAGGCACTGCGGGGCAGGCCCGAGGTGACGGGCCTGCGCTATCCGGGTCTGCCCGACGACCCCTCGCACAAGATCGCCTCGCAGCAGATGCGGCGCTTCGGCTGTGTGGTCTCCTTCACGCTGTCCACGCGCGCGCGTGCCGACCGGTTCCTCGACGCGCTGCGTCTGGTGGACGACGCGACGAGCTTCGGAGGGGTGCGGTCCACCGCCGAGCGGCGCGGCCGATGGGGCGGCGACGCGGTGCCGGAGGGCTTCATCCGCCTCTCGGCCGGCGCCGAGGACCCGGAGGACCTGGTGGCGGACATTCTCCGCGCGCTCGACGAGTCCGCGGAGTGACCTCTTGCTGAGCGGCCGGTGAGTAAGCTGCGCCCTGCGTCCGACCGTCCGCTCGGCACCTCGCTTCGCACGACGGACGGTCCGAGCCTCCCCCCTCGTGGCTCGGACCGTCCCGGTTCTTTGCGCTAAGAACCGCGCGAACAAGGCTAGTTGACTCTGTGTCAGTGTCCAATCACAGTAGCGACAGCGACCTATCGACTTATTTATAGTTGAGGCCCGATCGAGGGTGCTGGGAGAGGAGGGGCACCATGGATTTGGCCCTGCTGCGGACGTTCGTGACCGTGCACCGGGCCGGTTCCTTCACTCGCGCCGCCGCGCTGCTCGGTCTCTCCCAGCCTGCCGTCACCTCGCAGATCCGAACCCTGGAGCGGCAGTTGGGGAGGCCGCTCTTTCTGCGTCAGGCCCGTGGGGTGACGCCCACGACGATCGGCGACGAGCTCGCGCACAAGGCCGCGCCTCATCTCGACGCCCTGGTGGAGATCGCCGAGGCCGGGCTCGACGAGGACTCGTCGCTGCGTACCCTGCATCTCGCCGGGCCGCCGGAGTTCACCGCCGAGCGGGCGCTGCCCGCCCTGACCGAGCTGACGGGTGACGACGGACAGGGGTTCGCGCTGCGCGCCTCGTTCGGCAACGCCGAGGAGACCTTGGAGGGGCTGGCCGCCGGACACCATGATCTGGCCATCACCACGGCCCGTCCGCGCGGCGCCCTGCTCACCGCGACCCCGCTCTGCGACGAGGAGCACGTCCTGGTGGCGGCTCCACGCTGGGCCGCCCGCATCGGTCCCGGAAAGCTCCGCCGCAAGGGCTCGCCGGTCCTGGACGACTTCCCCGTGGTCGAGGTCCACGAGTCACTGCCGCTCGTCGCCCGCTACTGGGCCTCTGTCTTCGACTCCCGTCCGGCCGCCTCGGGCACCGTGGTCGTCCCCGACCTGCGCGCGGTGCTCGCCTGTGCCGCCACGGGCGCGGGGCTCGCGGTGCTCCCTCGGTATCTGTGCGCCGAGGCCCTGGAGCGCGGTGACGTCGTGGCGCTCCTCGACCCGGTGGTACCTCCACTGCGTACGTACTTTCTCGTGGTCCGGACCGGCACGCTGGCCATGCCGCACATCGCGCGGGCATACGAATGGCTGCTGCATGCCGCGGCGGACTGGACCTGAAGACCGTCCCGGGCAACTCCCCAGGTACTCGTGGAGACCCTCTCCGAGAGCCCTCCTGGGGTCCTCGGGGCTCCACGATGTTTCACGTGGAACCTGTCGGGCCACATTCCTCCCATGACCGTCCGACCCGTGGTCAAGCGCACCGCCCGTGCCATCCTGCTCGATGGCGACGACCTGATTCTGATCAAACGCACCAAGCCTGGTGTCGATCCCTACTGGCTCACCCCGGGTGGCGGGGTCGAACCGGAGGACACGACTGTCGTCGACGCACTGCACCGCGAGGTCCACGAGGAACTCGGCGCCAAGATCTCCGATGTGGTGCCCTGCTTCGTCGACACCGTCGAGCACATCGGCGATGACGGCGGTGCCACCGGCGTGAAAGTGCAGCACTTCTTCGTCTGCCACCTGGAATCCATGGATCCGGCCCTGCGCCACGGACCCGAGATGGACGAGCCCTGCGGCGAGTACGAGATCGTCCGGGTGCCCTTCACCCGAGTCGGTATCGCCTCCGTGCACCTCGTCCCGCTGTCCCTGCGCCACTATCTCGACGGGAACATCGAAGGCGTACGGGCGATGCACGCGCCCGACCTGGGCTGACGCCCTGCAGTCCTACGGCTCTCGCACTCACCCCGGCAGTGTGTGGCCTGGATCAGTCCCCGGCCCCGACGAGCTCCTCGACCGAGTCGTGCCGGATGCGGTCCGACGGGATGCCGGCGTCCCTCAGGACGTCCATCCCGCTGCGGATCATGCCCGGCGGCCCGGAGAGATAGGCGTCGTACTCGTTCCACGGCCCGTACTCACGCACGGCGTCGGGCAGGTGAAGATGGGCCTGGTGGTCGACGACCGGACGCACGGCGAGCCATGGATGGCTCTGCTGAAGCCGCAGCATCGTGTCGATGTCATACAGGTCGTGATCGGTGCGGGCACCGTAGAAGACCTCGACCGGGCGCCGCTCCCCGTGCTCGGCGACATCCTCGACCAGTGCCTTGATGGGTGCGATGCCGGTGCCCCCGCCCAGACAGAGGAGTCCACTGTCGCTGCTGTGGTCGACGGTCATCGATCCGGCCGGCGGCCCGAGACGGATGATGTCGCCGGGGCGGGCCCGGTGCACCAGGGCGTTGGACACCCACCCCGCCGGAATCGCCTTCACATGGAAGGACAGCAGTCCGTCGGACCGGGGCGCGGAGGCGAACGAGTAGTGGCGCCAGACGCGGGGCCACCACGGCGTCTCCAGGCTCGTGTACTGCCCGGCGAGGAAAGGATACGGCTGGTCGGGTCGGACGGTGATGACGGCGACGTCAGGGGTCCTGAGATCGTGCGCGACCACCTCGGCGTACCACCACGCAGGGGCACGCAGTTCGTCCGAGGACGCCGCGTCGATCATGACCTGGGAGATGGTCGTGTACGCGCGCACCCAGGCCGCCTCGGTCTCGGCGTCCCAGATCGCCGAGGCGAACCGGCTGAGCGAGCCGATGAGGCACTCGCCGACGGCCGGATAGTGCTCGGGACGGGTGCCGTACTTGCGGTGACCACGACCGAGGTTCTGCAGATAGTCGACGAGGACCGGGGTGTTGTCGATGTGCTCGGCGGCGGTGAGCAGCGCCTTGAGCAGCCGGTCCCGCTGGGTGTCCATCGCGGCGGGGAACAGCGACCGAAGATCCGGGTGCCGTACGAAGAGCAGCGCGTAGAAGTACGAGGTGACCTTGTCGGCGACGGGGCCGACCTCGGCCATGGTCCGACGGATGAGCGCGGCGTCGGGGGACGGTTCCGCGACGGCGGCGGGCCTTCCCGCGGGCACCGCCGGACGGATCGGTCCCGATTGCGTGGGGACGGGGTTCCGGTGCGCGGGAAGCACCGAGGGCGGCATGGTCCGCGGTTCCGGCTTCGTCGGCGCCTGGACCGCCGGTGTGGGGAAGGGCGGTGCCTGGAAGGGCGGAAGAGCGTCCCGGGCGGCCTCGGGCGCTTCCTGGGGCGCGGCCGTGGGCACCACGTCCTCAAGAGCGGATATTCGTGTCTGCGCGCCAGTCTCCTCGCCCACCGGACGCCCGTGCCTCACGGGGCTTCCTTCGGCCGGCCCGGCCTCCGTGGAGCGGCCCACGGGGCGCAACGCGGCCAGTCGGCTGGCCCCTTCGGCCTCCCGCTCTCTGTCGGCGGGCGCCGGCGCCGGTTCCTTGCGTGGCGTGAACCAGCCGCTCCCGCCATTTCCTCCGGAAGTGCCGTTGTCGGCCGACGTGGTGGTCGGAGCGTCCATACTGTGCCTCGCCTCGAACATCTTTCGGTCGGTCTATGCACTTCCGCGTTCGGAAAATGCCTGCTTTCCCCCGTAGACGGCTTGCTCCCCTGCCCCGTTCAGTCCCCTTACCCATGCGGCCACATTCAAGCCGGGCTTCCGCTCAGCACGGACAAGTAAGGCGAGAGTGTGACATTGACCGCATCGCCCTCACGGCAGCATCCCACTCCGCGTCAACGCCCGTCCGCATAACGGAAAATTCGGGTCTCGATCTCCCCGTCCCGTTACGCTGCATTGGCCTGCGTTCACGCCCCACGACCTGCCCGCACATCCTGGTGACGCGAACCGGAGTCGACCATACCGGCAGTCGCCCCACTGACAAGTCCACTCTTCCTTCGATGTGATCGAACGAGGGACAGCCCATCAATTCCTTTGATTACAGGGCCGGTCGGACCACTTCATAGGCCTCCCACAGGCTCCGGCCCACGTAGGAGTGCGTGGCGATACCCGCCAGGTGCCGGTCCGCGTTGATGGCCACGGACACCGGCACGGTCTCGAACAGGTCCTTGTCCGAGAGCGAGTCACCGTAGGCGACACAGTCGGCCCGTCTCACCCCGAACTCTTCACAGAGCCGGTTCGCGATCTGCACCTTCGCGGCAGCGCTGAGAATGCCGGCGAGATCAACGGGCTCGGCGAAGGGCAGGGCCGGGAAGCGCGAGCCGTATGCCGCGTGTGCGCCCCACCTCGTCAGCCGCTCGACGAAGAAGGAGGGCGAGAGCGAGATGACGGCGCAGTAGTCACCATTGCCTCTGATCTCGGCCCAGACATCTTCGATACCGGACAGCCAGGGCGCTTGTTCGAATGCCGCGGCCACATGCGCATCCGTGAGCTGCGCCCACAAGGCGTACACCCGCGTGGCGTATTCCGGCGGGCCGATGCGTCCTGCCGAGATTGCCTGCTCGATCGCGATGGTCTCGGCCTCCAGACCGATCTGCCGCGAGATCTCCAGAGGCGCGGAACTCCCGTACAACAGTGTTCCGTCGAGATCGAAGAGATGAAGGCGTGTCATACGAGCCGAGGCTAGTGGCATGAGCGGTCTTCGCTGTTTCACGTGAAACGCCTGCAGGCACCCGTTACCGAGGGGGACCGTATGGCCAAAAGCGCATGTGTCCCCGGGCAAACAGGTGGACGTCAGGGGTATGTGTCGGACAGCCTGACCTGCGTGTCGACACCTTCTCTCCTTGCTCTGCCCATCCGTCGTCTGACGCTCCGCGATCTCACCGCGTGCGCCGACCTGTCCGAGGACCGGGGGTGGGCCCGCGAAGAACACAAATGGGGTCTGCTTCTGACAGCGGGGAAGGGATACGGCATCGACGCCCCGGACGGCGGCCTCGTCACCGCGTGCGTCGTGACCGAGTACGGAACGCCAAGCCGGCCCGAACTCGCGGCGATCGGCATGGTGCTGGTGGCAAAGCGGTACGCCCGCCAAGGCGTCGGCCGGCGGCTGATGCGGCATGTGGTGGCCGAGAAGGGCCTCACCCCACTGACCCTGCACGCGACCCCTTATGGGCGGCCGCTCTACGAGGAACTCGGCTTCAAGGTCACGGGTCACACCGAGATGGTCAGTGGACACTTCGTCCCCCGCGGGCCGGAACCGGAGATCTCCACACGGCCGGCCGGCGCCGAGGATCTCCCCGGGATCCTCCGGCTCGACTCGGAGATCTTCGGCCTCGACCGCACGCATGTGATCACGCGGCTGCCCGCCTTCTCCGACCAGCTGCGCGTGGCCGAGGAGAACGGCCGGATCATCGGCTACGCGGCTGCCTGGCCCAACATGGACACCCATGTCGTAGGTCCCCTGATCGCCCGCGACACGGAGACCGCGAAGGCACTCGTCAGCTCGCTGGCCGCCCGCACCGACCGTCCACTGCGCACGGACATCGACGTACGGCACCAGGAGCTGCTGTCCTGGGTGAAGGAGTGCGGCCTGGAATCCGTCGGGTTCAATGCCGTGATGGCGTACGGGATCTCGGAGCTGCCCGGCGACTGGACGCGGCGCTTCGCCCCGCTGACGGTGGCGGCGGGCTGAGGGCCGGCTGACCCGGTGAGGCCTCCCCAGCACGAAAGTGCCGTCCCGGCATCTGCTGGGACGGCACTTCGGCGGAGGGGCCCGATCAGACGAGGGTGTCCACGGCGGCGACGGCGAAGGAGTGGTCCTGCTCCGGCGCTCCACCGCCGACACCGACGGCGCCGATCAGACGGCCGCCACGGTGGACCGGCACACCGCCCGCGATGAACAGCAACGGGCGGTCGAGCGCGGTGGGCAGCGTGTGGAAGGGGGCGCCGGGCTGGACCGCGTCGACGAGGTCGGCGGTGGCGGAGTCCAGCTGGAGGGCGGTGTATGCCTTGCGGGTGCTGGTCTCGCCGGAGATCAGGACAGCCCGGTCGTCTCGCCGGAAGGCGAGCAGATGACCGCCCGCGTCGAGGACGGTGACGCTGACCGCGACTCCGGATGCCTCGGCCGCCTGGCGGGCCGCGGAGAGGAGAACCTCGGCGTCCTCGGTGCTCAGCGGGGTGACAGCGGTGGCAGTGGTGCTCATGAAGGGTGTTCTCCTTGTGGGGCCTGTACTCGGCCGGGGCCGGCCATGGGGGACCGGGTCGGTCGTCGCGAGGGGGGCGTCTGACGGTCGGGCAGATGAGTGGGCGAGCCGGTGGGCTCAGTGGTGGACAGCGGTCCGCTGCTCGGCGGACACGCCTTCGGTGACGACGGCCCCCGGGGCATCGGTCCGGCGCTCCAGAGCGGCCGAGAAGACGGCGAGGACCAGTGCCCCTGCGGCCAGGGCGGCACCGACCCAGTTGGGTGCCGTGTAGCCCAGGCCCCCTGCGATGACGATTCCGCCGAGCCAGGCCGAGAGGGCGTTGCCGAGGTTGAACGCGCCGATGTTCACGGCCGAGGCCAGGGTGGGGGCGCCGTGGGCCTGGTCGAGGACGCGCTTCTGGAGCGGTGGCACGGTCGCGAACCCCAGCGCGCCGATCAGGGCGATCGTGACCGCCGCGAGGATCTTGTTGTGCGCCGTCACGGTGAACAGTGCGAGGACGACGGCCAGGCCACCCAGGGACGTGTACAGCATCGGCATCAGCGCCCGGTCGGCGAACCTGCCGCCGATGAGGTTCCCGCCGACCATGCCGAGGCCGAAGAGGACCAGCAGCCAGGTGACGGAACTGTCGGCGAAGCCGGTCACGTGGGTCATCATCGGCGCGATGTAGGTGATGGCCGCGAAGACGCCGCCGAAGCCGAGCACGGTCATCGCCATGGCCAGCAGGACCTGGACGTTCTTGAAGGCGGCGAGTTCATGGCGGAGGTGGACGCCTTCGGGCTTCGGCATCTCGGGGACCAGCTTGGCGACGCCCAGCAGACCGATCACGCCGAGGGCGGCCACACCCGCGAAGGTGACCCGCCAGCCCGCGGACTGACCGACCAGCGTGCCCAGGGGGACACCCACCACGTTGGCGATGGTGAGTCCGCTGAACATCATGGCGATCGCGCCCGCCTTCTTCTCGGGCGCGACCAGCTCGGCGGCGACGACCGATCCGATGCCGAAGAACGCGCCATGGGCGAGCGATGCCACGATCCGGCCCACCAGCATCAGTCCGAAGACCGGCGCCACGGCGGAGAGCAGGTTGCCGAGGACGAAGAGCCCCATCAGCAGCATCAGCATCCGCTTGCGGGACACCTTCGTGCCGAGCGCGGTCATGATCGGGGCGCCGATCACGACGCCCAGGGCGTAACCGGTCACCAGGAGCCCGGCCGTGGGGATGGAGACACCGAAATCGCCGGCGACCTCAGGCAGCACACCCATGATCACGAACTCGGTGGTTCCGATTCCGAAGGCCCCGATCGCGAGGGCCAGAAGCGCGAGAGGCATGGTGGGATACACCTTCCCAAAAGATTGCAGGAGCGCTTTGCTTGCGTTCACAATAGTTGCAGGCGCGGGTTAAACGCAAGAGCGGTCTATTGCGCCTGTGCCCTACCCTGGTGTCAGCCACTCCGGGACGGAGGAACACGCCATGACTGCCACGGACCCCGCGCTCACTGCCCTCGCACAAGGGTGGTGCGCCCTCTCCCTGCTGCACGGGAGGATCGAGGCCCACATCGAACGCGCCCTGCAGGCCGGGCACGACCTGAGCGTGCGGGAGTACTCCCTGCTCGATGTGCTCAGCCGACAGCACGACGGCGAGGGCGGTCATCTGCAGATGAAGCAGGTCGCGGACGCGGTCGTGCTCAGCCAGAGCGCCACCACCCGACTGGTCACCCGGCTCGAGGACCGCGGGCTGCTGTCCCGCTACCTCTGCCCTACCGACCGCCGCGGCATCTACACGAACGTCAGCGAGGCGGGCCTCGCACTGCTCGACGAGGCACGGCCCACCAATGACGCCGCCCTGCGCGAGGCACTCGACGAAGCGGCCGAGAACCCGGCGCTGGCACCCCTGGTCCGTGTCGTGGAGTCGGCGAGCGTACCCGCATAGGCCCTGCACAGACGGGTTTCCACCGCTGTATAGGCTGCGGCCATGGGAGATCTTGAGATCCGACCGGCCGTCGCGGATGACGTTCCCGCCATCGTCGCGATGCTCGCCGACGATGCGCTCGGTGCCCAGCGGGAGTCGCCGGACGATCTGACTCCCTATCTGGCCGCGCTCGAACGGCTCAGCGGGGACCCCAACCAGCACCTGGTCGTCGCCGTTCGCGCCGGGCAGGTCGTCGGCACTCTGCAACTCACCGTCATTCCCGGACTGTCCCGCAGAGGCTCGACCCGCGCTCTCATCGAAGGGGTCCGGGTGCGTACCGACGAGCGCGGCAGCGGCCTCGGCACCCGGATCATCGAGTGGGCGGTCGATGAATCCCGGCGCCAGGGCTGCCGGCTGGTCGAGCTGACCTCCGACGCGAGTCGCACGGACGCCCACCGCTTCTATGAGCGGCTCGGCTTCACCGCCTCGCACGTGGGTTTCAAACTGGCGCTCTGAGCGCACCCGACCGCAACAGTGCGATGAACCCCATCCACGCCAAGGCGTCCTGTTTCACGTGAAACAGGACGCCTCTCCCCGCATCGACGCCTATGCGATGCCGCGCCAGCCCTCGGGGTCCACCCCACCGGGCACAGGAGCGCTCTGGTCGTACGGCTGACGCGTGAAGACGAACGACCCGAGGTCCAGGTGGCTCAGGGACCCGTCGGGGCGCCGTACGGCCCGCAGCAGCTCCCCCGTGTAGTAGCCGTCCAGTCCCGTCCAGGTCCCGTCGTCGTTCGGCCTGAAACGTGAACGGCGGCCGGCACCCGCCATCGGGCCCAGCTCGACCATGCCGTGGGCGGTGAGGCGCAGCGCACACCCCTGAGTACCCCAGTACCAGGGTCCCGCCAACTCCAGTACGGACGGCTCGATCCCAGGGGCCGGACGCCATGGTTCGGGGATCCGCGGCTCGGCCTCGGCGACGATGCGTACGAGATCGGCTGCCACCGACAACGGTTGCGGGCCGGAGGTGCAGTTGGTCAGGACCACGGCCGACACGTCGTCCCGTACGCCGATGACGAGGGCTGCCATGAAGCCGGGCAGGGACCCCGAGTGGCCCGCGAGAATCCGGCCCGAACGGCGCAGCACCTGCAGTCCCAGGCCGTAGGCGTCGCCCGACGCCAGCTCCTCGGCGTCCAGAGGAGCCGCGGGCGTCCGCATCTCCCGGAGGGACTCCGCGCTGAGCACCCGGTCGTCCCCCTCCACCAGGAAGACCGCGAAGCGCGCCAGGTCGCCCGTGGTGGACCACAGTTGCCCGGCGGGGGCCATCCGGCCGAGGTCCTCCGCGGGCTCCGGCATCATGACGTCCGCCCACGGGTGCACGGCCCAGCCGCCCGCGTGAGGGGCCTGCGGGAGCCCACTCGTGCGGTGCAGGCCCAGGGGTTCGAGTACCTCGCGTCGCAGGACCTCCTCCCACGGAGCCCCGCGCACCTCCTCGACCAGAGCACCGAGCAGGGTGTAGCCCGGGTTCGAGTAGTGATGAAGCCGCCCGACCGGGTGAAGAAAAGGCTGCTCGCCGAGGACATCGGCCAGCTCGGGCCGCAACGACGCGGGGCTACGTTCCCACCAGGGGCCCGGTGTCTCGGCCGCCAGGCCGGCGGTGTGCGAGAGGAGTTGGGCGATGGTCGCCTCCCCCGCGCCCGTTCCCGGCAGATGCTTCTCCAGTGGGTCGCCCAGATCCAGCAGCCCTTCGTCGCGCAGCCGCAGCACCAGCACGGCGGTGAAGGTCTTGGTGATCGAGCCGATCCGGTACTGCACGTTCTCGTCCGGTCCGTGCCCGTCCACCGAGGTCCGCGATCCGTGCCACACCGTCTGCCCACCCCGGACCACCGCGGCGACCAGCGACGGTGCCCGTCCGTCGGCCTGAGCGGCTGCGATCCGGTGCGACAGAGCCCGGCGTGTGGCGGGAAGCAGCTCTTCCTGAGGTGTTGTCATACCCCCAGTCCACCCGGACCGCCGCCACACGTCGAGTCCATTTCCTCGGCGGAACGACGAGTCCACGGCCGAGCCACCGAGAACGAGAGCCAGATGCGAGTTCAGATCGCGCACCGATGAGTTTCCCGTGCCGCGCCGGTCTGTACGCGTGAGACCTACTCACGGAGGGCCCGCGCCATGCGGAAACTGATCTACGGCATGAACCTGACCCTGGACGGCTACATCGCCGCGCCCGGCGACGACATCGGCTGGAGTGTGCCGAGCGACGAGCTGTTCCAGTTCTGGTCCGACCAGTTGCTGGCGACCGACCTGTCGCTGTACGGGCGCAAGCTGTGGCACACGATGAGCTCCTACTGGCCCACCGGCGACCAGCAGCCCGACGCCACCCCGGCGGAGGCCGAGTTCGCGCGCCGTTGGCGGGACATGTCGAAGGTGGTGTTCTCCTCGACGATCGACAAGGTCGACTGGAACACCCGCCTGGTCACCGGCGACGCGGTCGCCGAGATCACCCGGCTCAAGGCCGAGGACGGCGGCCCGATGGACATCGGCGGCGCGACGCTCGCCGGGGCGGCCATGCGGGCCGGGCTGATCGACGAGTACGTGCTGGCCACCGCGCCGGTCCTGGTGGGCGGCGGCACGCCGTTCTTCACCGCGCTGGACAGCTGGGTGAACCTGAACCTGGTGGAGACGCGGACGCTTCCCGGCGGCGTGATCCTGACCAGGTACGAGAGGAGGCGCTGAGCAGCAGCAGCCACGCGCTCGTCTCATGGCAGTGGCATTTCTGCCATCCGTCTGCCAGTTGCCGTGAGATTCCGCCACGGCCTTTGAGAGCCTGCGGAGCCGCCCCGGATCAGGTCTGTGCCATGTCCACGAAGCGGGAGTAGTGGCCCTGGAACGCCACCGTGATCGTGGCCGTCGGGCCGTTACGGTGCTTGCCGACGATGATGTCCGCCTCGCCCGCCCGTGGTGACTCCTTCTCGTACGCGTCCTCGCGGTGCAGCAGGATCACCATGTCCGCGTCCTGCTCGATCGAGCCGGATTCACGCAGGTCGGAGACCATGGGCTTCTTGTCCGTGCGCTGTTCGGGACCACGGTTGAGCTGCGACAGCGCGATCACCGGCAGCTCCAGCTCCTTGGCCAGCAGCTTCAGGTTTCGCGACATGTCGGAGACCTCCTGTTGCCGGCTCTCGGACCGTTTGCCGCCCGACTGCATCAGCTGCAGATAGTCGATCACGACGAGCTTCAGGTCGCTGCGCTGCTTGAGGCGGCGGCACTTGGCGCGGATCTCCATCATCGACAGGTTCGGAGAGTCGTCGATGTAGAGCGGCGCTGCCGAGACGTCCGGCATGCGGCGCGCGAGCCGGGTCCAGTCCTCGTCGGTCATCGTGCCGGACCGCATGTGGTGCAGTGCCACGCGCGCCTCGGCGGAGAGCAGACGCATCGCGATCTCGTTGCGCCCCATCTCGAGGGAGAAGATCACGCTGGGCATGTTGTGCTTGATGGAGCAGGCCCGTGCGAAGTCCAGTGCGAGCGTGGACTTACCCATGGCGGGACGGGCCGCGATGATGATCATCTGGCCTGGATGCAGCCCGTTGGTGAGCGAGTCGAGGTCCGTGAAGCCGGTCGGTACACCGGTCATCTCCCCCGACCGCGAACCGATCGCCTCGATCTCGTCGAGGGCGCCCTCCATGATGTCGCCGAGCGGCAGGTAGTCCTCGGTGGTGCGCTGCTCGGTGACCGCGTAGATCTCGGCCTGGGCGCTGTTGACGATCTCGTCGACGTCACCGTCGGCCGCGTATCCCATCTGTGTGATGCGCGTGCCGGCCTCGACCAGACGGCGCAGCACCGCGCGCTCGTGGACGATCTCCGCGTAGTACTCCGCGTTGGCCGCGGTCGGGACCGTCTGGACGAGGGTGTGGAGGTACGACGCGCCGCCGACCTTGGTGATCTCGCCCCGCCTGGTGAGCTCGGCCGCGACGGTGATCGGGTCGGCCGGCTCGCCCTTGGCGTACAGGTCGAGGATCGCCGTGTAGACCGTCTCGTGCGCGGGCCGGTAGAAGTCGTGGCCCTTGAGCACCTCGACGACGTCGGCGATCGCGTCCTTGGACAGGAGCATGCCACCGAGGACGGACTGTTCGGCGTCCAGGTCCTGGGGGGGCACGCGCTCGAAGGACGAACCTCCGCCTTCCCACGCGCCGCTGTCCCGGTCCCGGTCGTGCTGCTCGTCACGGGATCGCCCGGTGTCGCGGCGCTGACGGGAAGCGGGCAGACGATCACTGGGACCGCTGTCGGCCCACGGGTCGTCCAAGGGCTCGGAAATACTCACCGAGCCACCTCCTCCCGTCCGCCGAGCGGACCTAGCCGTGCCCAATATTTCTACGGCACGGCACTGACAAATAAGGAGCCCAACTCCGGTTCTGACGCGTCGGTTTTGCGAGGTTTCCGAGGGCGGTGGAGAGAGCGGGCGCCGCACCACGTTAGGCCCGCGGGCACCGTCAGCCAATCTGGTTATCCACAGGCCATGTGGACGACGGCCCAGATGCTGTGGAGAACCCCACAAAACCTGTGCACGACCCGGTGGACAGCCCTGTGAACAAGCCCTCAGCGAGGACTCATCAACACTTCTGACCTGGCCTTTCACCGTCCACCGGCTGTGCAGAAGAAAAACTTTCCCGGCCGGACCAAGATCCCTTCAAACGGTGCGCGCCGACACGCCCGGCGGCCTGGTCAGTAAGGGTCACGAATACTTTGCATCTCTTACCTGTGGAAGATTAGATTGGTGCCCATGACACAGGCTCCCCCGGCGCCCAAGGCCGCCCGACGCCGGCACGACCGAGAGATCGTCGCGCTGGCCGTCCCGGCCTTCGGCGCACTCGTCGCCGAGCCTCTTTTCGTGTTGGCGGACAGCGCCATCGTCGGCCATCTCGGCACCGCGCAACTGGCCGGCCTCGGTATCGCCTCGGCCCTCCTCGTGACGGCCGTCAGCGTCTTCGTCTTCCTCGCCTACGCCACCACCGCCGCCGTTGCCCGCCGGGTCGGCGCGGGTGATCTGCGAGCCGCGATCCGCCAGGGCATGGACGGCATCTGGCTCGCGCTGCTGCTCGGCACCGTCGTCATCGTCACCGTCCTGCCCACGGCCCCCGCCTTGGTGGGGCTCTTCGGCGCCTCCCCGACGGCCGCCCCCTACGCGACGACGTATCTGCGCATCTCCTCCCTCGGCATCCCCGCGATGCTCATCGTCCTCGCATCCACCGGTGTCCTGCGAGGTCTGCAGGACACGAGGACTCCCCTCTATGTCGCCGTCGCCGGCTTCGTGGCCAACGCCGCGCTCAACGCCGGGCTCGTCTACGGCGCCGGACTGGGTATCGCTGGCTCAGCCTGGGGAACCGTCATCGCCCAGTTCGGCATGGCCGCGGCCTATCTGTTCGTGGTCGTACGCGGAGCCCGGCGGCACGGGGCCTCGCTACGACCGGACGCCGCCGGTATCCGGGCCTGCGCCCAGGCCGGCGCCCCCCTGCTGGTGCGGACACTGTCACTACGGGCGATCCTCATGATCGCCACTGCCGTAGCGGCCCGTCTCGGGGACGCGGACATCGCCGCCCACCAGATCATCATGAGCCTGTGGAGTCTGCTCGCCTTCGCGCTCGACGCGATCGCCATCGCCGGGCAGGCCATCATCGGACGCTACCTCGGCGCGAACGACGCTGAGGGTGCCCGCGAGGCGTGCCGACGCATGGTCCAGTGGGGCATCGCCTCGGGCGTCGTCCTCGGCCTGCTGGTCTTCGTCGCCCGGCCGCTGTTCCTCCCGTTGTTCACCGGCGATCCGGCCGTCCAGCACACCGCGCTTCCCGCACTGATTCTGGTGGCCGTCTCCCAACCCATCAGCGGAATCGTCTTCGTCCTGGACGGAGTCCTCATGGGCGCGGGGGACGGACGGTATCTGGCGTGGGCCATGCTGTTGACCCTCGCTGTCTTCGCACCCGTCGCACTGCTGGTGCCCGCGTTCGGCGGTGGGCTCACGGCACTGTGGGGGGCGATGACGTTGATGATGGCGCTGAGAATGCTGACCCTCTGGCTTCGTTCCCGTTCGGGACTCTGGATCGTCACGGGCGCCACACGCTGATCGAGCGAGCGACCACACCGACGCACACATGCGTGAACCCGTCCGGCCCGTCGCCCGTTTCACGTGAAACGGGCGGCACACGAAACCTGCGTTTCACGTGAAACCCCTGATTCCGGGGAAGTCTCTCGTTTCACGTGAAACGAAGAAGGGCCGTACCCCAGGAGGTACGGCCCTTCTCTCGGCTATGCCGAGCGCTGCACTCAGGCAGCGACGACCTCGATGTTGACCTTGGCGGCAACTTCGGGGTGCAGACGCACGGACGTCTCGTGGGCGCCCAGGGTCTTGATGGGCGAGCCCAGCTCGATGCGGCGCTTGTCGACCTCGGGGCCACCGGAAGCCTTGATCGCCGAAGCGATGTCGGCCGGGGTGACGGAGCCGAAGAGACGACCGGCGTCGCCGGAGCGAACGGCCAGGCGGACCCTGACGCCCTCGAGGCGGGCCTTGATCTCGTTGGCCTGCTCGATGGTCGCGATCTCGTGGATCTTGCGAGCACGACGGATCTGCTCGACGTCCTTCTCGCCGCCCTTGGTCCAGCGGATCGCAAAGTTCCGCGGGATCAGGTAGTTGCGAGCGTAGCCGTCCTTGACGTCGACGACGTCGCCCGCGGCACCGAGGCCGGAGACCTCGTGGGTGAGGATGATCTTCATGTCTCGGTCACCCTTCCCTTATCGCGCAGTGGAGGTGTAGGGCAGCAGCGCCATCTCACGGCTGTTCTTCACGGCCGTGGCGACGTCACGCTGGTGCTGCGTGCAGTTGCCGGTCACGCGGCGGGCACGGATCTTGCCGCGGTCGGAAATGAACTTCCGCAGCATGTTCGTGTCCTTGTAGTCCACGTACGTGACCTTGTCCTTGCAGAAAGCGCAGACCTTCTTCTTAGGCTTGCGCACAGGCGGCTTCGCCATGGTGTTTCTCCTGTGTGATCAAGAAGTGGGGGTACGACCCACCCTCGGCCGGAAGGCCTAGAAGGGGGGCTCGTCCGAGTAGCCGCCGCCAGAACCGCCGGAACCGCCGGAACCGCCGGAGCTTCCGCCCCAGCCGCCACCGCCGCCCTGGTTGCCACCACCGGCGGGAGTGCCGGTGGCCCAGGGGTCGTCCGCGGGGGCACCGCCGCCGCCCTGCTGGCCGCCGCCGGAGCCTCCGCCCCAGCCGCCGCCCTGCTGGCCGCCGCCACCGCCGCCGTAACCACCCTGACCGCCGCGGCCGGTGGTCTTGGTGACCTTGGCCGTGGCGTTCTTCAGGCTGGCGCCGACTTCCTCCACGTCCAGTTCGTAGACCGTGCGCTTGACGCCCTCACGGTCCTCGTAGGACCGCTGCTTCAGCCGGCCCTGCACGATGACGCGCATGCCTCGCTGGAGCGACTCGGCGACGTTCTCCGCCGCCTGACGCCAGACCGAGCAGGTCAGGAACAGGCTCTCGCCGTCCTTCCACTCATTGGTCTGACGGTCGAAGGTGCGGGGGGTGGACGCGACACGGAACTTCGCGACCGCCGCACCGGAAGGGGTGAAGCGCAGCTCGGGGTCGTCTACAAGATTGCCGACGACCGTGATGACGGTCTCGCCTGCCATGGGGGAACCTCTCGGCGGGTTTGCTGCTGGCTGCTGGTGCTGCTACTCGATGCCCGAGATCAGCTGAGCTGGAGAGCTCAGTGGGTCTCGGGACGGAGGACCTTGGTCCGGAGGACCGACTCGTTCAGGTTCATCTGGCGGTCGAGCTCCTTGACGACCGCAGGCTCGGCCTGCAGGTCGATGACCGAGTAGATGCCCTCGGGCTTCTTCTTGATCTCGTACGAGAGACGACGACGGCCCCAGGTGTCGACCTTCTCGACCTTTCCGTTGCCCTCACGGACGACGGAGAGGAAGTTCTCGATCAGGGGGGCGACAGCGCGCTCCTCCAGATCGGGGTCGAGGATGACCATCACTTCGTAGTGACGCATGTGGAACCCACCTCCTTTGGACTCAACGGCCACGGTCGTTCCGTGGCAGGAGGGTTGTGATGCGTACGCAACGGTATCGGCCGCCACTGACAATCGGGCTCCGTTCGATGTACCGAGTGCTCGGCGGATCGAAGGGAGTCCTTGTCGTGACCTGGCCGCGGCCTGGGCAGACACCGGTGCAGAGGGTACAGAGTACCTGCATACCTGCTTCGGGTTGAAATCCGGCCGGGGTCACCGTCAATCTGTACACATCGGGTGTGTATGGCGCTACGATGCGCCGCCTTCCGCAGGAGGTGCCCTATGGCACAGACAGTGCGAACCAACACCGCCGGATCCCTGCTCGCCACCGACCACAAGCCCCATCCGCTCCAGGACACCCTGCTCGCCGTGACCCTGGTGCTCGGAGTGACGGCGTTCATCACGGCACAGTTCGACAGCCTGCACCTGATCAGCTCCTGGACGGGACTGATCGGCATCTTCACCGGTGCGAGCGGGCAGTTCATCTCGGAGACGACCAGGCAGCGCTTCGGGTTGATCCTGGGGCTCGGCGCCTCCGCGGTCGGCTTCTTCCTCGGCATGGCACACGGCGGCCTCTTCGGCGGCATCATCGGCTGAGGGGCGCAGCGGCCGGGCGGCCCGGACCCGCTCCGCGGCCGCCGGCACGGTCCCCGACAGGTGACACAACACCCCATATCGTCCCGACCGGGCACCGGTCAGGACGCAGGTTCCATACGGCCAGACGGGGCGCTCGCAGGGCGCAGTAGGCTTCGGCGCGAGAGCCGGAGCCCCTGTACCCATGGGGACACACCAGCCCGAGGAGCGCCCCGAATGAGCCTGACCCTGAGGACCATCAGCCGAGAGCAGCATCTGGCATACATCCAGAGCCTGCCCTCGGCCAGCCACATGCAGGTCCCGGCCTGGGCCGACGTGAAGGCCGAATGGCGCTCGGAGAGCCTGGGCTGGTTCGACGGCAGGAGCGGCCAGATGGTGGGCGCCGGGCTGGTGCTGTACCGCCAGCTGCCCAAGATCAAGCGCTACCTCGCCTATCTGCCCGAGGGTCCGGTCATCAACTGGTACGCGCCGAATCTCGACGAGTGGCTGCAGCCGATGCTCGCGCACCTCAAGCAGCAGGGCGCCTTCTCCGTGAAGATGGGTCCGCCGGTGATCATCCGGCGCTGGGAGGCCACCTCCATCAAGGGCGGCATCCAGAACCCGGACGTGAAGCGTCTGCGCGACATCGAGGCCGACTTCATCGAGCCGCGCGCCTTCGAGGTGGCCGACAAGCTGCGCCGCATGGGCTGGCAGCAGGGCGAGGACGGCGGCGCGGGCTTCGGCGACGTACAGCCCCGCTACGTCTTCCAGGTGCCGCTGGCCAACCGCTCCCTCGAAGAGGTCCACAAGAACTTCAACCAGCTGTGGCGCCGCAACATCAAGAAGGCCGAGAAGGAGGGCGTCGAGGTCGTACAGGGCGGCTACCACGACCTCGAGGAGTGGCAGCGGCTGTACGAGATCACGGCGATCCGCGACCACTTCCGGCCTCGACCGCTGTCGTACTTCCAGCGCATGTGGACGGCCCTCAACACCGAGGACCCCAACCGGATGCGGCTCTACTTCGCCCGGCGCGACGGCGTGAACCTGTCGGCGGCGACGATGCTGGTGGTCGGCGGTCACGTCTGGTACTCGTACGGCGCCTCGGACAACATCGGCCGTGAGTTCCGTCCCTCGAACGCGATGCAGTGGCGGATGCTGCGTGACTCGTACGCCCTGGGCGCGACGGTGTACGACCTGCGCGGCATCTCCGACTCGCTGGACGAGACCGACCACCTCTTCGGTCTGATCCAGTTCAAGGTGGGCACCGGCGGCCAGGCGGCCGAGTACCTCGGAGAGTGGGACTTCCCGCTCAACAAGCTGCTGCACAAGGCGCTCGACATCTACATGTCCCGCCGCTGAGGGGCACGCCGCCGAGCCGGCCCGAACAGCATGCCGAGCCGCTGATCCGGCCCGGTGTCGCTCCGTCGGTCCGGCGCATCAGCCACACTTTCCTTCCATACCTCTGATACACCGCAGCCACGAGAAAGGTTCCGGGACCGGCCATGGCGCTCACGCTCTACGTCGACACCGCGCGCTGGCGGGCACACCACAAGCAGGTGTCCGAGCAGTTCCCGGGGCTCGTCCCCGTCTGCAAGGGCAACGGCTACGGCTTCGGCCACGAACGGCTCGCGGACGAGGCCACCCGCCTCGGCTCCGACATCCTCGCCGTCGGCACCACGTACGAGGCCGCCCGGATCAAGGACTGGTTCGGCGGCGATCTGCTGGTCCTGACGCCGTTCAGGCGGGGCGAGGAGCCCGTACCGCTGCCCGACCGTGTCATCCGCTCGGTGTCGTCCATCGACGGCGTGTACGGCCTCGTGGGCGCCCGTGTCGTCATCGAGGTGATGTCCTCGATGAAGCGGCACGGTGTCAGCGAGCAGGATCTGCCGCATCTGCACTCCGCCATCGAGAACGTGCGGCTGGAGGGCTTCGCCATCCACCTGCCGCTGGACCGTACCGACGGCTCGGACGCCGTCGAGGAGGTCATCGGCTGGATGGACCGCCTGCGTGCGGCCCGCCTGCCGCTGCACACGATGTTCGTCAGCCATCTGAAGGCCCAGGAACTCGCGCGGCTGCAGCAGCAGTTCCCGCAGACCCGGTTCCGCGCGCGTATCGGCACGCGGCTGTGGCTGGGCGACCACGAGGCGACCGAGTACCGCGGGGCCGTCCTGGACGTCACGCCCGTGGCCAAGGGCGACCGTTTCGGCTACCGGCAGCAGAAGGCGGCCTCGGACGGCTGGCTCGTCGTCGTGGCGGGCGGTACGTCGCACGGGGTGGGCCTGGAGGCTCCGAAGGCGCTGCACGGCGTCATGCCGCGCGCCAAGGGCGTCGCCAGGGCCGGCCTGGCGACGGTCAACCGGAACCTCTCCCCGTTCGTCTGGGCGGGCAAGCAGCGTTGGTTCGCCGAGCCCCCGCACATGCAGGTCTCGATCCTCTTCGTGCCCTCCGACGCCACGGAGCCGAGGGTGGGCGACGAGCTGGTGGCCCACCTGCGGCACACGACCACGCAGTTCGACCGCGTAGTCGAGCGCTGACGCCGGGCCGCCGCCCTCCCTCACCGGAGCGCGCGGGGCCAGGGGGCCGGGGTGCCGGGGGCCGTGAGCAACCGAAAGGCCGTACACGATCACCGTGTACGGCCTTTTCGCATGCCCCCGGGGCGTGCTGTTCGCTCAGGGCGAACGGTCCTCCACGGCCGCGCCTCCGTTGCCCCATTGCACGGGCGGCCCGTCGAAGTGCGCCGCGTGCCGGGGCGGATGGGCCGCGGTCCCGAGGACGAAGGCGTCCTCCGCCCCGTCGAGGACTCCGCCCGAGGGGTCGTCGTCGCCCGCCTTGCGGACCATGTCCCGCTCCGGCATGAAGATGTCGCGGACCACCACGGCGCACAGGTACAGCGTGCCCAGGAGGTGGACGGCGATGGCGACCTGGTAGCCCTGCGAGGAGAGGCCCTTGTGGGCCTCCCCGCTGGTCGTGTACGCGAGGTACATCCAGATCCCCAGGAAGTACGCGACCTCGCACGCCTGCCAGATCAGGAAGTCCCGCCAGCGCGGCCGGGCCAGCGCGGCGAGGGGGACCAGCCACAGTACGTACTGGGGCGAGTAGACCTTGTTGGTGAGGACGAACGCCGCGACGATCAGGAACGCGAGCTGGGCGAGGCGGGGGCGGCGCGGGGCGGTGAGGGCGAGCGCGGCCATGCCCACGCAGACGAGCACCATCAGGACCAGCGCCCAGGCGTTCGCCGTGTCGGCGGTGATCGTGATCTTGAACCAGGTCGAGAGGAACAGGAAGACCGAACCGAAGTCGACCCCCCGGTCGTGGCTGAAGCTGTAGAACTTCGCCCAGCCCTCCGGGGCGAGGTACATGACCGGAAGGTTCACGACCAGCCAGGCGCCCACCGCGCCCATCAGCGCGACCCCGAACTCGCGCCACTTGCCGGCCCGCCAGCACAGCACGAGCAGCGGACCCATCACCAGGAACGGGTAGAACTTGGCGGCGGTGGCGAGTCCGATCAGGATGCCGAAGGCGAGGGCACGGCCCCGTGACCACATGAGCATCGCGGCGGCCAGCAGGGCCACGGCGAGGAGATCCCAGTTGATGGTGGCCGTGAGCGCGAAGGCGGGCGCCAGGGCCACCAGGAGGCCGTCCCAGGGGCGCCTGCGGTGGGTGCGCGCGGTGCTCACGGCGATGACCGCCGCGCACACCATGAGCATCCCGGCGTTGACCATCCAGTAGATCTGCTCCTGGTCCTGGATGCTGCCGCCGCCCGGCGTGAGCCAGGCCGCGACCTCCATGAACACACCGGTGAGCACGGGGTACTCGAGGTAGTCCATGTCGCCGGGGAGCTTGTCGAAGTACGGCACCAGACCGTCGGCGAAACCGCGTCCCTGGTAGAGGTGCGGGATGTCCGAGTAGCACGCGTGCGTGTACTGGGTGCTGGCCCCGAAGAACCAGCCGCCGTCGTAGCAGGGCAGCTTCTGGACCATGCCGAGGGCGAACATGGCGATCGCGACGAGCGCGACGACCCGTACGGGCGTCCACCAGGACGTCCCCAGCAGGGCCCTTCGTCCGATGGGGCCGCCGATCAGCTCGCTGCCGGCCGCGGCGACCTCGTCCTCCTTGGTCGGCCGCACCGGCTCCGGCTCGCGCACGCTCGCTCGCGTCGTCTCTGCACTGGGCATGGCGCACATCCTGCCGTACGGACCTGAGAGCGCGGTGGCCGACGACGGATGCCGCTTCCCCTCCCGCCCGCTTGTGATCAACGACACATAGGGTGCCGCCACACGAAAGAGGGCCGACGGCATGTGCCGTCGGCCCTCTTTCGTCAGGCTCGCGTCTGTCGCTCGGCCCGGTTGTCCCTCACTCAGCCGGTCTGGCCTCGGATGAAGCCACCGCCGTTGCCATTGCCGTTGCCTCCGCCGTTGCCGGCGGTATTGGTGGCCGTGGGACTGTTGGTGACGCCTCCGTCCGTCCCGCCGTTGCCGGTGCCACCCGCGTCCGTCCCGCCGTTGTTACCGCAGGTCCAGTCGAACTTGCCGCAGGTCTCGCTCGTCGTGGGGGAGGGAGAGTTGCTGATCGTCGGGCTGGGGGTGTCGCTCGGCGTCGGGGTCGACGACGGCGTCGAGGTGGCCGACGGGGTGGCACTCGGGGTCGGGCTCGCGTTGAGGATCTCACCGAGCTTCTCGGCCGGCGGGAAGTCCTCGTGCTTGGAGTTCTTCAGTGCCTCGGCCATGTAGTCCCGCCAGACCTGGGCCGGGATGTCACCACCGTGGACGGAGGGCACACCGCCGGTGCCGTTCATCGAGAGCAGCTTGCCCTTGTCCGGCTCGGTCCTGAACAGGGTGACGGACGTGGTCAGCTCCCGGGTGTAGCCCACGAACCACGCCGACTTGTTCTCGTCGGTCGTACCCGTCTTACCGGCCACGGGGAATCCCATGTCCTTGACCTTCTGGCCGGTTCCGTTCTGGACGACGTTCCTCAGGACGTCCGTCACGTTGTTGGCGACGTTCGCGTCCAGCGCCTCCAGCTTCGCCGGTGGCTTGAACTGCGGGAACGTCTTGCTGTCCCTGACCACCTTGGTGACCGAGTACGGGTCGTAGTGCGTCCCCGAAGCGGCGAAGGTGCTGTACGCGTCGGCCATGCGGATGGCGCTGGGGGTGGAGGTACCGAGCGAGAAGGAGACGTTGTTCAGATTCCCCTTGTCGAACGAGTCCGGCAGGATGCCGATGGACTCCGCGACCTTCCGGGTCTTGGAGAGGCCCACGTCGACGCCCAGCTGGGCGAACGGCGAGTTGATGGACTGCTCCATGGCCTTCTTGAGCGACACCATGCCCCAGGCCTTGGTGCCCTCGTTCTTCTGGCGGAACGGCTTCCCGTTGTTACCCATGATCGGGTCGCCGTTCTGGTCCTTGATCACCAGAAGGTCGTCGCCGTTGTACCGGCTCATCGGCGAGAGCGGCTGCCCCTCGGTCTTGTACGTTCCGTACTTCATCGCGGAGGCCAGCACGATGGGCTTCCAGGTCGAGCCGACCGGCACACCCGTCGTGTTGGCGTTGTTGGAGTAGTGGCCCTTGTCGTAGCCGTCGCCGCCGTAGATCGCCACGATCGCGCCGCTGTTCGGGTCGACCGACGCCGCGCCGAACTGCACGTTCTTGTCGGTCTTGGGGCGCTTCTTGGCGTTGAGGAAGCTCTTCTTCGTCGCCTCGACGGCCTTCTCCAGCTGGGTGACCTTCGTCTTGTCGAAGGTCGTGTAGATCCGGTAGCCGCCCTGCTCCAGTTGCTCCGGAGTGGTGCCGATCTTCTTCGCGACGAATTCCTTCGCGATGTCGACGAGGTAACCGGTCTGTCCGGACAGGGACGAGGTCTGCTTCTTGATGTCGGGGAACTTGGTGACCTTGTCCCGATCGGTCTGGGTCATCTTCCCGACCTTGACCTCACGGTCCAGGATCCACGTCCACCGTTCCTTGACCCGCTTGGTGTTGGCGTCCTGCGTGGCCAGCGCGCCGACACCGCCGTCGGGGTTGTACAGGTTCGGTCCCTTGAGGACGGACGCGAGGAAGACGCACTGTCCGGCGGTGAGCTTGCGGGCGTCCCGGCCGAAGTAGGCCTGGGCCGCGGCCTGGATGCCGTAGGCGTTGCGCCCGTAGTAGGCGGTGTTGAGGTAGCCGGCGAGGATCTGGTCCTTGCTCAGCTTCGAGTTCACCTTGATGGAGATGAACAGCTCTTTGAACTTGCGGGAGACGGTCTGGTCCTGGCTCAGGTAGGTGTTCTTCACGTACTGCTGGGTGATGGTCGAACCACCCTGTGTCTCACCGCCCCGCGCCATGTTGACGAAGGCTCGGGCGATACCCGTCGGGTCGACACCCTTGTCCTGGTAGAAGGACGCGTTCTCGGCCGAGACCACCGCGTTCTTCATGGCGCTCGGGATCTCCTCCGGCCCCACGATCTGGCGGTTCGTCTGGCCGCCGGTGGCTGCCATCTGTGTGCCGTCGGCCCAGTAGAAGACGTTGTTCTGGGCCAGGGCCGTGTCATTCACGCTCGGGATGCCGACCATGGCGTACCCGATCCCCGCGGCCACCATCAGTCCGCCGAGGAAGCCGAGGAACGTGCCCGTCACCAGCTTCCAGGACGGCACCCACCGGGCACCCCCCGACCGGCCCGCGCGCGGGTAGTCGATGAAGCGTTTCTTGACGGGTCCCGAGGGACGGCCACGGCCTGGCCCGTTCGGGCCGCCGGGACCACCGCGGCGGCCGCCGGATCCGGCTGCTTCCGTGCCTCTGCGGCGTCCGCCGCCACTGCTTCTCTGTGCCGCGCGCCGGGCCTCGGCGCGGCCACTGTACGGGCGCTCCTCCTCACCCCCTGACCCACCGGAGCCGGAGGGTGACTCATAGGAGTCGGAAGGTGACCCGGTGGCGCCTCGCGGTGTCGCGCGGCGGTCGGCGGACGGGCCGGGCTGGCCGCGCCGGGCCGCGGCACGTCCGCCGCCCTGCTGCTGCGGCGGTTTGCGACGGTGCTCGCTCATCGAACGACTACTCCTAGGGCAGGCGCACCCTTGCGCGCCTGGAAACGGCGGCTGGTTTCCGGTCCCCCCGAAGTACGGATGCGGTCGATCACACATTCACCCGTACTGCACCGAGGACGAAGACGTCCTCAGGCGTCACTCGGTTCCCGGTGGTTTTGCATGGCGCACAGACTACGCACCGTCAAAACCCACCTAGCTCCGAAGTTCACCTCAAATCAGGCAACTTGCTTCGTATGAATCGGTGATGTGACGCCGTTCACCGTGGCCCCTCTTGTCGCAGACGGATGGCCGTTCTATCGTGCTGATGTATCGAGTCGATACATCAGCTCGGCATAAAGAACGTGCCGAGGAGGCCGCGACAGACAGGAGGCGACATGAGCCGGCGCTCCGGGATCCTCGAGTTCGCCGTTCTCGGTCTGCTCCGCGAGTCCCCGATGCACGGCTATGAGCTGCGCAAACGACTCAATACGTCACTCGGTGTGTTCCGGGCGTTCAGCTACGGGACGCTCTACCCCTGCCTCAAGACGCTGGTCGCCAACGGCTGGTTGATCGAGGAATCGGGGAACACCCCGGAGGACGCCCTGGCCGTCCCTCTCGCAGGGCGTCGCGCCAAGATCGTCTACCGGTTGACGGCCGAAGGTAAGGAACACTTCGAGGAGCTGCTCTCGCAGACGGGTCCCGACGCGTACGAGGACGAACACTTCGCCGCTCGTTTCGCCTTCTTCGGGCAGACGTCACGCGACGTACGCATGCGCGTACTGGAGGGCCGCCGCAGCCGGCTCGAGGAGCGCCTGGAGAAGATGCGCGCCTCTCTGGCACGCACCCGGGAGCGCCTCGACGACTACACCCTTGAGCTCCAGCGCCACGGAATGGAGTCCGTGGAGCGCGAAGTGCGCTGGCTGAACGAGCTCATCGAAAGCGAGCGGGCGGGCCGGGACGTCAAGGGTCCCGCCACCGAAGACACCTCCCGAGGTGCCTCCGACGGTCCCGCTCCGCAGCACAGCACATCTGGAGAGACGGGCGGCCTGCCCCGGCACCGGGATGACTCCCGACCGGATCCGTCCGACGACACCACCACGTGAGGTCCAGTCGGGGCTTCACCTCGTACACACAGGGAGCAACCGGAATGGGTTCGGTTCGCGTAGCCATCGTCGGCGTGGGCAACTGCGCCGCCTCGCTGGTTCAGGGCGTCGAGTACTACAAGGACGCCGACCCGGCGACCAAGGTCCCCGGCCTGATGCACGTCAAGTTCGGCGACTACCACGTCGGTGACGTCGAGTTCGTCGCCGCGTTCGACGTCGACGCGAAGAAGGTCGGCCTCGACCTCTCCGACGCCATCGGTGCCAGCGAGAACAACACCATCAAGATCTGCGACGTCCCGAACAAGGGCGTCACGGTCCAGCGCGGTCACACCCTGGACGGTCTCGGTAAGTACTACCGCATGACCATCGAGGAGTCCGCCGAGGCGCCGGTCGACATCGTCCAGGTCCTCAAGGACAAGCAGGTCGACGTCCTCATCTGCTACCTGCCCGTCGGTTCCGAGGCCGCGGCGAAGTTCTACGCCCAGTGCGCCATCGACGCCAAGGTCGCCTTCGTCAACGCCCTCCCGGTCTTCATCGCCGGCACCAAGGAGTGGGCGGACAAGTTCACCGAGGCCGGTGTCCCGATCGTCGGCGACGACATCAAGTCGCAGGTCGGCGCGACCATCACGCACCGTGTGATGGCGAAGCTGTTCGAGGACCGCGGTGTCCGTCTTGAGCGCACCATGCAGCTCAACGTCGGCGGCAACATGGACTTCAAGAACATGCTGGAGCGCGACCGCCTCGAGTCCAAGAAGATCTCGAAGACGCAGGCCGTCACCTCGCAGATCCCCGACCGCGACCTGGGCGAGAAGAACGTCCACATCGGTCCCTCGGACTACGTGGCCTGGCTCGACGACCGCAAGTGGGCGTACGTCCGTCTCGAGGGCCGTGCCTTCGGTGACGTTCCGCTGAACCTGGAGTACAAGCTCGAGGTCTGGGACTCCCCGAACTCGGCGGGTGTCATCATCGACGCCCTGCGCGCCGCGAAGATCGCCAAGGACCGCGGCATCGGCGGCCCGATCCTGTCGGCGTCGTCCTACTTCATGAAGTCCCCGCCGGTCCAGTACTTCGACGACGAGGCCTTCGCCAACGTCGAGAAGTTCATCCAGGGCGAGGTCGAGCGCTAGAAAGACAGGCGCCGAACGCCGGCCGACACGGTCCGCAGTGCCCGTACGACAAGGCACCGCGGGCCGACGGGACGCCGCGCGCGCAGCGTCGAGGGGCTCTTCGCTCCTGCCCGTCGAGGGTCCCCGGGTCACTCACCCGGGGACCTTCCTCGTATGTGAGGCTGTGCCCCATGGCCGTCGTGCGTGACCTGCGCGTCCTCCTGCGCCTCGAGAACTTCAGACGTCTGCTCGGAATCCGCCTGCTGTCCCAGGGCGCCGACGGGGTCTTCCAGATCGCGCTCGCCACCTACGTCGTCTTCTCCCCGGAGAAACAGACCTCGGCTGCCTCGATCGCCTCGGCCATGGCCGTCCTGCTCCTCCCGTACTCCCTCATCGGCCCCTTCGCGGGCGTCCTGTTGGACCGCTGGCGCCGCCGCCAGGTCTTCCTGTACGGCAATCTGCTGCGAGCCGCGCTGGCGTGTGTGACGGCCGTTCTGATGCTGAGCCACGTCCCCTCCTGGCTCTTCTACGCCTCCGCGCTGTGCGTCACCGCGGTCAACCGCTTCGTCCTCGCGGGGCTCTCGGCCGCCCTGCCCCGCGTCGTCGACTCCGACCGGCTGGTGATCGCCAACTCCCTCTCGCCCACCGCCGGGACACTCGCCGCGACCGCGGGCGGTGGCCTCGCCTTCGTCGTGCGGCTGGTCGCCTCGGACTCGGACGCGGCGGTCGTGCTCGTCGGGGCGGCCCTCTACCTGGCCGCGGCGCTCGCCTCCCTGCGCATCTCCCCGGAACTGCTCGGCCCGGAGCAGCGGTGGGTGCGGCCGAGCCTGCGCACGGCGCTCGCCGGTACCGCGCGCGGACTGGTGGCGGGCGTGCGCCATCTCGCCGGGCCCGCGCGACGAGAAGCCGCCTGTGCGCTCCTGGCCATGACGTTGATGCGCTTCTGCTACGGCGCCCTGACGGTCATGATGTTGATGCTCTGCCGGTATGCCTGGTCGTCCGGCTCGGACGACGGGCTCGCCCTGCTGGGGCTGGCCGTGGGCATATCGGGGGCCGGCTTCTTCGCCGCGGCCGTGGTGACGCCCTGGGCGGTGGGGCGACTGGGCCCCGGGGGCTGGATCGTCATGTGCGCCGGCACGGCCGCGGTCCTGGAGCCCGCTCTCGGTCTGTCCTTCACCCCGCCCCCCGTGCTGGCCGCCGCCTTCGTCCTGGGCCTGACCACACAAGGCGCGAAGATCGCCACCGACACCGTGGTGCAGTCCTCGGTCGACGACGGCTACCGCGGCCGGATCTTCTCCGTCTACGACGTCCTGTTCAACGTCGCCTTCGTCGGCGCGGCCGCGGTGGCCGCCCTGATACTGCCTCCTGACGGACGCTCGGTTCCGCTCGTGGCCACCGTTGCCCTGGTCTACGCGGCGATTGCTGTTTCTCTGGCCCGTTTTGAGCGCCGGCCAGTGTCACATCAATGACACAGAGCCCCTCCCGACTACTGCGTTGTCACAGGCTCCGGATAACTTACGTGCGTCTTATCTCGCGCCACGCGCCTACGTCCCAGGGGGGACCCCAATGGCTACTCCGCCGCCCCACGGCCAGAACCCGTACGCCCAGCAGCCCACCGCTCCGATGGGGCAGCAGCCCGCACAGCCGGGGGTTCCGCCGCAGCAGCCCTACGCGCCGTTCCCCAACCAGGGCGCCCCGGTGCCTCCGCCGGCCCCGGCCCCGGCCCCGGCCAAGCGTGTCGGCAAGAAGGCCCTGCGGATCGTCGTCCTGATAGTCGTCGCCCTGGGCCTGTACGGGGTGAAGTGGTACCTCGGCCAGAGCGACGCGGAAACCGCGTCCGTCGGCAACTGCATGCACAACGACGGCACGGACTCCAAGGCCGACCTCAAGAAGGTCGACTGTTCCTCGGGTGACGCGCAGTTCAAGGTCGTCGCGAAGTTCGACAACACCAGCGACGACACCAAGTGCAAGGACGTCGCCGACGCGACGATCTCCTACATTCAGTCGGGTGGCGGCCACGACGTGGTGCTGTGCCTGAAGGAGAACAAGTAACGGCACCGTTTACACGCGGCGAGGGGTGGTGTTTCACGTGAAACACCACCCCTCGCCGCTCTCCGTCGCATGCGTGTAGGTCATGTTTCACGTGAAACATGACCTACACGCATGACCCTCAGCCTTGCTCGGCCCACCACTCCTTGAGCGCGGTCACTGCGGCATCGTGTTCCGTCGGGCCGTTCTCCAGCCGCAGCTCCAGCAGGAACTTGTACGCCTGGCCGATCGCCGGACCCGGTCCGATGCCCAGGATCTCCATGATCTGGTTGCCGTCGAGGTCGGGCCGGATCGCGTCGAGCTCCTCCTGCTCCTGGAGCTGGGCGATGCGCTCCTCCAGGCCGTCGTACGCGTGCGAGAGCGCGGTCGCCTTGCGCTTGTTACGGGTGGTGCAGTCGGAGCGGGTCAGCTTGTGCAGGCGGTCGAGGAGCGGTCCCGCGTCCCGTACATAGCGCCGTACCGCGGAATCGGTCCACTCGCCGGTGCCGTACCCGTGGAACCGAAGATGAAGTTCGACCAGCCGGGACACGTCCTTCACGAGCTCGTTCGAGTACTTGAGCTCCGACATCCGCTTCTTGGTCATCTTCGCGCCGACCATCTCGTGGTGGTGGAAGGAGACCCGTCCGTCGTTCTCGAAACGCCGCGTCCTCGGCTTGCCGATGTCATGCAGCAGTGCGGCCAGCCTCAGGGTCAGGTCGGGGCCGTTCTCCTCCAGCGCCATGGCCTGTTCCAGGACGATCAGGGTGTGATCGTAGACATCCTTGTGCCGGTGGTGTTCATCACGCTCCAGCCGCAGGGCCGGCAGCTCGGGCAGCACATGGGCCGAGAGACCGGTGTCGACGAGCAGCGTCAGGCCCTTGCGCGGGTGCGCGGAGAGAACGAGCTTGTTGAGCTCGTCCCGTACCCGTTCCGCCGAGACGATCTCGATACGTCCTGCCATGTCCGTCATCGCCGCGACGACGTCCGGGGCCACCTCGAAGTCGAGCTGAGCCGCGAACCGGGCGGCCCGCATCATCCGCAGCGGATCGTCGGAGAAGGACTGCTCGGGCGTTCCCGGGGTGCGCAGCACCCGGGCGGCCAGATCCTCCCGGCCGCCGTGCGGGTCGATGAACTTCTTCTCCGGCAGCGCGACAGCCATCGCGTTCACGGTGAAGTCGCGGCGCACGAGGTCTTCCTCGATCGAGTCGCCGTAGGACACCTCGGGTTTGCGGGACGTCCGGTCGTACGCCTCGGACCGGTATGTCGTGATCTCGATCTGGAAGGACTGCTGTACGCCGTCCACGAGGGCGTCCTTCTGCGCGCCGACGGTGCCGAAGGCGATCCCGACCTCCCAGACGGCGTCCGCCCAGGGACGCACGATCTTCAGTACGTCCTCGGGCCGGGCATCCGTGGTGAAGTCCAGGTCGTTGCCGAGCCGGCCGAGGAGCGCGTCCCGGACCGAGCCGCCGACGAGGGCGAGGGAGAACCCCGCCTCCTGGAATCGGAGAGCGAGGTCGTCGGCGACAGGGGACACCCGCAGCAGTTCACTCACCGCGCGGTGCTGCACCTGGCTCAGGGCACTGGGGTTGTCTTCGTTGGCGTTCGGCACAACAGAAAAGGGTACGTGGCCGGGGCACCCCGGGGCGCCTCCATAAAACGTGCACAGGCCTTCTCCCCTTTTACACGGCCCTCAATACACGCACATACGGGACAGTCGACCCAGTCTGCCGATCTTGTGGAGCACTCCGCGGCACTTCCCCTCAGCGCGCATCGTTACCATGCGTGGACGCACATTCCGACGACCACTGACGACGACGAGGGACGGGCGAGCGCGTGGCCGAGGCGGCAGACTTCCAAGGGACGAGTCCCTCACCTGCCCACCGGTGGTTGCGGCGCACCGGCGCACTGCTGGCCGGGGCGCCCCTCCTGGCCGGACTGCTCCAGCTGTCCGCCTCTCCGGCCGCGCACGCCGCGGAAACGGCCTCTGCGGCCGCCGCGAGCGGGTCCCGGACGGTCGACGTCTCCCTGGACTCCCTGAGCCCCAGCGCCCCCACGGACGGCGACACGGTCACCGTCTCCGGCTCGATCACCAACAAGGGCAAGCAGACGGTCACCGACGCCCACGTGGGGCTGCGGGTGGGCCCCTCCCTCGATGGTCGGGTGGCCATCGACGACGCCGCCGAGCGCACCGGGTTCCAGCCGGGGCTCGACCCCCTGGAGGTCGGTGGCAAGTACGTCCAGAAGTTCTCCTCGCTCCCCGCCGGCGTCTCGCAGCGATTCAGTGTCTCGGTGCCTGTCAAGGAGCTCGACCTCGGATCCGACGGGGTGTACCAGCTGGGCGTCTCCCTCTCGGGTCAGACCTCCGCGGAACCGTGGGAGCACGTGCTGGGGATCGAGCGGACGTTCCTGCCCTGGCAGCCCGAGGCCGCGGGCACCCGGACGAAGACGGCGTATCTCTGGCCGCTGATCTCGACGGTCCACCTCAGCGCGGAGACCGGCTCGGACGCCCAGCAGACCCCCGTCTTCCAGAACGACGAGCTGGCCGAGGAGATCGCCCCCGGTGGCCGCCTCGACCAGCTGCTGACGCTGGGCGGCGATCTCGACGTCACCTGGGTCCTCGACCCGGACCTGCTGGCCTCGGTCGACGCCATGACGGGCAACTACCGGATCCAGGACGGCGACACCACGACGGCCGGCAAGAATCAGGCCGTCGCCAAGGAGTGGCTCGACAAGCTCGAGAAGACGGTCTCCGACAAGGAAGTCGTGGCACTCCCCTTCGCCGACCCCGACCTCGCGTCGCTGGCGCACCGGGGCAAGGACGTCGCCGACTCCCTGAACCACCTCAAGGACGCCACCGACGTGGCCTCCGACACCGTGGACACGATCATCCACGTGAAGCCGGAGACGGACTTCGCGTGGCCCGTGAACGGCGCCGTCGACCCGTCGATCGTCAAGGTCGCGACCTCCGCGGGCGCACACAAGGTGATCGCCCGTAGCGACAGCCTCCGTGAGACCGGCGATCTGACGTACACCCCCAGTGCCGCCCGCCCCATCGGTGGCGGCACGACGGCGGTGGTCTCGGACTACCGGCTGTCGACGGAGTTCCAGGGCGACATGACGAAGGCCGACAGCTCCACGCTGGCCGTGCAGGAATTCCTGGCACAGGCCCTCGCGCTCAACCTCCAGGAGCCGAATCACCAGCGCAACATCGTCGTCGCCCCGCAGCGCATGCCGTCGGTGAGCCAGGCGCAGGCGATGGCGACGGCCGTGAAGGCGCTCCAGAACGGAAACTGGTCCGACGCCGAGGGCCTGTCCGCGGCCGCCAAGGCCAAACCGGATCCGGACGCCACGACAACCATCCGCCCCGTGTCCTCGTACCCGCTCTCCCTGAAGAATCAGGAGCTGACGCGGTCGGACTTCGAGACGATCCAGGCCACGCAGCACACCCTCGACAGGTTCAAGGTCATCCTCACCGACAAGTCCCGCGTGGTGACTCCCTTCGGGCGGGCCATAGACCGGGGGATGTCGACGTCCTGGCGCGGCCGCGCCGCTCAGGGGGAGACCTTCCGCGACGGGGTGGACACGTACCTCAACAACCTCACCGGTCTCGTCAAGCTGATCGACAAGTCCGACGCGAAGCTGTCGGGCCGCAGTGCCACGATCCCGGTGACGGTGCAGAACAACCTCGTGCAGGGCGTCCACCACCTGGTACTGCGCCTCACGTCGAAGCAGCCCACCCGCCTCAAGATCGGTAACGCCGCGTACCACGAGCAGCCGATCCAGGTCGCGGGCGAGCACAGCCAGTCGGTGAAGTTCACGACCTCCTCGAAGGCCAACGGCCCGGTGACAGTGACCGCCCAGCTGTTCACCGAGGACGGCCAGGCGTACGGTCCCGCCGTGCCGTTCGAGGTGAAGGTCACCGAGATCACCCCCACCGTCATGCTGGTCATCGGTGGTGGCGTGCTGCTCCTCGTGCTCGCCGGATTCCGGATGTACACGCAGCGCAAGCGCGCGGCGGCCCGGCAGGCCGAGGAGGCACGGGAGAACGCCCCGGACGCCGAGGACGGAACCGACGGCGAGGCTACGGGCGTGCACGGGGTGAACGGCGTGAACGGCGTGAACAAGGACGCCGCAGGCGCCGTAGACACTGTTGAGGACACCGAGCGCTCCAAGGACGGTCCCGACGGGGATTCCACGACGGAGCCCGGGGCGGACGCCCCCGAGCAGCCGAGTGACCCCGCACCGGACACCGCACCGGAAAGCACCGACCCGTCCGGCACGGGTGAGAGAGTGGACCGTTGAGCGATGTCGTGGCCGGTGGGCCCGGGGACGATGAGGTGGGGTAACCATGAACGCGCCGTACGACGGTGACCGCGGTCAGGGCGCGGGCAGCTCGGGCTACCCCGAGGGCCGCCCCGAGCAGGGCGCGGGGAACTCCGGCTACCCCGAGGGCTACCCGGAGGGGCCTCCGGCCGAGCCCGGCCAGGTGCCTCCGGGGCACTACCCGGACATGTACTTCCAGGACGCCTACGACCAGGACCCCTACCGGGCGCAGGATCTCGCCGCCCAGGATCCGGTGACCGAGGCGCTCTACGACCGTGCGGCGCACCCCCCGCCGCCCGGGGGACCGCAGTACCCGCAGCAGCCGCTCTACGCCCAGCCGCCCACCGCGCAGCACGCCCCCGACCCTCGTGTGTGGGCCCAGACGCCTCCGCCGGAGCCGGCGGGTCCCAGCCGCCACCTGCCGTACGGCGAGGACGCGCGCACGACCCAGTTCGTCGGCGTCGACGATCTCGTCACGCAGGCCGCCGAGCAGCAGCCCGAGACCGATGCGTTCGCCCACCTCTTCCGTGACCAGCGGCAGGGCGGCGTCCGGCCGTCCATGGAGGCCACGGCCGCCCCGGCACAGGCACAGGCACCGTCCGTGCGCCGGGGCCCGGCGGCTCAGCCTCCCGGCCCGCTGTCCGAGCAGACGATGCAGCTCACCCCCACGGCGCCGCCCACCGCCGCGGCCGCCCCGAAGAAGGGCGGTCGTGCGTCGGGTCTGCTGAAGTCGAGCGCCGTCATGGCGGCCGGCACCCTGGTGTCCCGGCTCACCGGCTTCATCCGCTCCGCGCTGATCGTCTCCGCGCTGGGGCTCGGTTTCCTGGGCGACTCCTTCCAGGTCGCGTACCAGCTCCCCACGATGATCTACATCCTGACCGTGGGCGGTGGTCTCAACTCCGTCTTCGTGCCGCAGCTCGTGCGGGCGATGAAGGACGACGACGACGGTGGCGAGGCCTTCGCCAACCGCCTGCTGACCCTGGTCATGGTGGCGCTCGGCCTGCTGACCGCGCTCGCGATGCTGGCCGCTCCCCTTCTGGTCCGCATGCTGTCGAACCCCGTGGCCACCAACCCCGCCGCCAACGAGGTGGCCGTCACCTTCACCCGCTACTTCCTGCCCTCGATCTTCTTCATGGGCATCCACGTGGTGATGGGGCAGGTTCTCAACGCCCGGGGCAAGTTCGGCGCGATGATGTGGACCCCGGTCCTGAACAACATCGTCATCATCGTGACGCTCGGCATGTTCATCTGGGTGTACGGCACCGCCGCGCACTCGGACATGTCCGTCGAGAACATCCCGCCGGAGGGCCAGCGGCTCCTCGGCGTCGGCGTGCTCCTCGGTCTCGTCGTCCAGTCCCTGGCGATGATCCCGTATCTGCGGGAGACCGGCTTCAGACTGCGGCTGCGTTTCGACTGGAAGGGTCACGGCCTCGGCAAGGCCGCGATGCTCGCCAAGTGGACCGTGCTCTTCGTCCTCGCCAACCAGGCGGGTGCGATGGTCGTCACCCAGCTGTCCACCGCCGCGGGCCAGCACTCCGTCAAGGGAACCGGCTTCGCCGCCTACGCCAACGCCCAGCTGATCTGGGGTCTGCCGCAGGCGATCATCACGGTCTCCCTGATGGCCGCCCTGCTGCCGCGTATCTCCCGGTCGGCTCACGAGGGGGACAGCGGCGCGGTGCGCGACGACATCTCCCAGGGGCTGCGGACGACGGCCGTCGCGATCGTGCCGATCGCCTTCGGCTTCCTCTCCCTCGGCATTCCGATGTGCACCCTGATCTTCGGGTCCTCGGGCATCGCGCCGGCCACCAACATGGGCTACATGCTGATGGCCTTCGGCCTCGGTCTCATCCCGTTCTCCGTGCAGTACGTCGTGCTCCGCGCCTTCTACGCGTACGAGGACACCCGGACCCCCTTCTACAACACGGTCATCGTGGCGGTCTTCAACGCCGTGGCCTCGGCCGTGTGCTACTTCGTACTCCCCGCCCGCTGGGCCGTCGTCGGCATGGCCGCCTCCTACGGCCTCGCCTACGCGATCGGCGTCGGGGTCGCCTGGAACAGGCTGCGCAAGAGGCTCGGCGGCGACCTTGACGGGGCCCGAGTCCTGCGCACCTACGCCAGGCTCGGTATCGCCGCCGTTCCGGCGGCGCTGCTGAGCGGCGCCGCCTGCTACGGGATCGCACAGACGCTGGGACAGGGGGTCGGCGGCTCGTTCGCCGCCCTGCTCGGCGGCAGCATCGTGCTGTTCGGCGTCTTCTACGTCGCCGCGCGGAAGATGCGCATCGAAGAACTCAACTCAATGGTCGGAATGGTCCGCGGGCGCCTGGGGCGCTGAGGCGGGGGTACGAGCACAACCATCGTCCGTCGCCGTGTGTCGTGCATAGCGCCGGACTGTGGGCACAATTGGTTTCTGCGTCGGACAGCGCGCAATGGATGGGGAGGCGGGTACGACGGTGGCGGAACGGAGCACGGCTGCCGTCGACGTGGCAGACAACAGTGGCGATGAGCCGCTGACCGCCAAGGCGGGCCAGTCCACGTCCGACGGGGTGGCCCAGAACCGGGAGCGGGAGACGGACAGCGACGAGGCACAGGGGAGCGGCGGGACCGAGAGTCCCGGGAAGGTCTCACCGCCAGAACTGCACAGCGGCCACAAGCTGGCCAGGAGGTATCGCCTCGAGGAGTGCGTCACCCGTCTGGACGGCTTCAGCAGTTGGCGCGCGGTGGACGAGAAGCTGCGCCGGGCCGTCGGCGTGCATCTGCTGCCCGCCGACCATCCGCGGGCCCGCTCGGTACTGGCGGCGGCCCGATCCTCCGCCCTGCTGGGCGACCCCCGCTTCGTCCAGGTCCTGGACGCGGTCGAGGAGAACGACCTCGTCTATGTGGTCCACGAATGGCTGCCGGACGCCACGGAGCTGACGGCGCTCCTGGCCGCGGGCCCGCTGGAGGTCCACGATGCCTACCAGATGGTCACGCAGGTCTCCCAGGCCATGGCTGCCGCACACCGTGAGGGCCTCGCGCATTTGCGGCTGACCCCGAGCGCCGTGCTGCGCACGTCGAGCGGCCAGTGGCGCATCCGTGGGCTCGCGGTGAACGCCGCGCTGCGCGGCATCAGCTCCAACACCCCCCAGCGCACGGACACCGAGGCGATCGGCGCACTCCTGTACGCCGCACTCACTCAGCGGTGGCCGTACGAGAACGACGCGTACGGCCTGTCGGGGCTGCCCAAGGGAGTCGGCCTGATCGCACCGGACCAGGTGCGGGCCGGCGTCCACCGTGGCCTGTCCGAGCTCGCCATGCGCGCGCTCGCCAACGACGGCGCGACCGCCTCTCGACACGAGTCGCCGTGCACGACGCCGGAGGAACTGGTCAAGGCGATCGCCGAGATGCCCCGCATCCGGCCGCCGGAGCCCGCGTTCACCGCTCCGCCGGAGTACCAGCGCACCTCGTACCAGCAGGGCAGCTACGGCCGCCCTGTGCCGCACGCCACGCAGCCGGTGCCGGCCCCCCCGCCCCCGCTGCAGAGCCGCACCGGCAAGGCCCTCAAGTGGACGGTGTCGGCGCTCCTCATCGCCGCCCTGGGCCTCGGCAGCTGGCAGCTCGCGGACGCCCTGATGGACCGCGCCAAGTCAGACGACACCCAGCCGACGCGCACGACGGACGGCAACGACAAGAACAGCGAGAAGACCAAGCCGGTCAAGCCGATCGGCATCAAGGGTGCGCAGGAGTACGTCGCCAAGGGCTCCCCCCAGGCTGCCAGGGACGTCGACAAGACGTACGACGGGGACAGCTCGACGTACTGGCGGAGCAAGAGCTTCGTGGACGGTCCCGACATGAATCCGGCCTTCAAGCCGGGTGTCGGCGTCGTCTACGACCTCGGCTCGCAGCAGACCGTCACGGCGGCTTCCATAGGGCTCCGGTACCCCGGTGACCACACCACGATCGGCCTGTACGCAACCGACTCGACGAGTTCTTCGACGCCCGTGGATTCGATGACGAGGATCGGGTCCATCACCACAAGCGGCACGACCGCGAAGATCACGGTCAGCAAGAAGGTGAAGAGTCGGTACGTACTGCTCTGGATCACGGCGATGCCCTACGCGTCCGGTGACCAGTACAGCAACGCCGGCTACAAGCAGGCCATCACTGACGTGAAGTTCACCGGCTGACGCTCGCGTAAAAACAGGGGGAGGGGGTCCGATGGCCGATGAGGCCGCATACGCCGATGCAAGCGATCAGGACCTCCTCGCCCGTCACGTCGACGGCGATCCGGAGGCCTTCGGTGAGCTCGTACGGCGTCACCGTGATCGGCTCTGGGCGGTGGCCCTGCGCACGCTGGGAGACCGCGAGGAGGCCGCTGACGCCGTCCAGGACGCACTGGTCTCCGCCTATCGGGCCGCCCATACCTTCCGTGGCCAGTCGGCCGTCACGACCTGGCTGCACCGCATCACCGTGAACGCCTGCCTGGACCGTGCCCGCAAGGCCGCTTCCAGGAAGACCTCCCCCGTCGATGACACCGAACGCCTGGAACAGCTCCTAGAGCCCCACGAGTCAGCCTCCGCTCCCGCGGAGCGCAACGACCTTCACCGCGAACTGGTGACGGCCCTGAGCACCCTCCCGGCCGACCAGCGCGCCGCCCTCGTCCTCGTGGACATGCAGGGCTACCCCGTCGCAGAGGCGGCCACCCTCCTCGACGTACCCGTCGGCACGGTGAAGAGCCGCTGCGCCCGGGGCAGAGCCAGACTGCTTCCGCTGCTCACCCACCTCCGGTCGGAGGACAGAAGCAGCACGGGCAGCAACAAATCGGAGGGTGGAAGGAACCGGACGCAGGGGGCATCCGTCCCACCGGCAGCGGGACCGCACGACGCGGGTCCCCGTGACGCAGGGCCAAGCGATTCAGCTGCTGTGAAGGGCGGAGGTGGGCGAGCGTGACATCCACGACGGATACGGCCGGGCACCCGGATGTCGCGGAGATCTCCGACCTCACCGAAGGTCTGCTCCCGCTCTCCCGCACCGCGGACGTTCGACGGCATCTGGACGACTGTGCGCTCTGCGCCGACGTGTACGACTCCCTGGAGGAGATCCGTGGGCTGCTCGGCACCCTGCCGGGGCCGACGCGCATGCCCGACGAGGTAGCCGGCCGGATCGATGCCGCACTGGCCGCGGAGGCACTGCTCAGTACCGCGGCACCGGGCCACACGCTCGATGACGACGATCAGAGCGTCGCTGTTTCACGTGAAACATCGGCCACGAGCGTCTCCGGTACGCAGTCCGCCCCCGGCTCCGCTCCTTCCGCGAAACGCCCCTCGGGGCACTCCCACGCGGCCACCGGACCGGGCCGTTCGCATCGGGGCCGTCCAGGACGCCGCAAGGTGGCCCTCCTCGGCACAGCGTTCACCGCCGCCGCCCTGGGGCTGGGCGCGATCCTCTTTCAGACGCTGGGCGATGACGGCACCGGCAAGAGCCCTCAGACGGCAACGCAGCAGGGGTCGAAGAACTCCTACTCCGAAGGAACGCTGCAGACCCAGGTCACCGACCTTCTCGCGAAGAACAAGAACGGCCGGGACCGCTCCGGCGGTTCGAAGCATCCGTGGGGAGTCGAGTCCAACGGCGCGGACGGCGGCTCCGGCGGAGTGGACACCTTGATCACGCCCGCTGTGCAGATCCCCGACTGCATCCAACAGGGGACCGGAAGCACCGGGACCGTTCTCGCCGCGGAAAAAGGCACGTACAACGGAACGAGTGTCTATCTCGTCGTGCTGCCGGACACCTCCGACAGCGCGAAGGTCACGGCGTACCTCGTCGACGCGGCCTGCGAGAAACCCGGGGGAACATCCCCCGGCAAGCTCCTGCTGACCCACTCGTACACCCGCTCCTGAAAGCGTCCCCTCAGAGTCCCCCTTTCCCCAGGAACCCCATGGGATCTCTGTGCCGCGTCCCATCTCCGTGTGCCCGGACACAGCGGGAATGCACGCCCCTTAGGATCCGTTGGGTGGGGTGAGAGTTCTGAGAGAGGCTCCCACCGGCAGTACGCAGCAGTTCTCCAGAAACGAGGAATGAAGCCGTGAGCGACGTCCGTAACGTGATCATCATCGGGTCCGGGCCTGCCGGCTACACGGCAGCGCTCTACACCGCGCGCGCGTCGCTGAAGCCGCTGGTCTTCGAGGGCGCCGTCACCGCGGGTGGCGCGCTGATGAACACCACCGAGGTGGAGAACTTCCCCGGCTTCCAGGACGGCATCATGGGCCCTGAGCTCATGGACAACATGCGCGCCCAGGCCGAGCGCTTCGGTGCTGAGCTGGTGCCGGACGACATCGTCGCCGTCGACCTGTCGGGCGAGATCAAGACCGTCACGGACACCGCCGGGACCGTGCACCGCGCCAAGGCCGTCATCGTCACCACGGGCTCGCAGCACCGCAAGCTGGGCCTGCCCAGGGAGGACGCCCTCTCCGGACGCGGCGTCTCCTGGTGTGCCACCTGTGACGGCTTCTTCTTCAAGGACCAGGACATCGCCGTGATCGGCGGCGGTGACACCGCGATGGAGGAGGCCACCTTCCTCTCGCGTTTCGCCAAGTCCGTGACGATCGTCCACCGCCGTGACAGCCTGCGTGCCTCCAAGGCCATGCAGGAGCGGGCCTTCGCCGACCCGAAGATCAAGTTCGTCTGGGACAGCGAAGTCGCCGAGATCGAGGGTGACCCCAAGCTCTCCGGCCTGAAGCTGCGGAACCTGAAGACGGGCGAGATCTCCGACCTGGCGGTGACCGGTCTGTTCATCGCCATCGGCCACGACCCGCGCACCGAGCTCTTCAAGGGCCAGCTCAACCTGGACGACGAGGGCTACCTCAAGGTCGAGGCGCCCTCGACCCGCACGAACCTGACCGGTGTCTTCGGCGCCGGTGACGTCGTCGACCACACCTACCGCCAGGCCATCACCGCGGCCGGCACCGGCTGTTCCGCCGCCCTCGACGCCGAGCGCTACCTCGCCGCCCTCTCGGACAGCGAGACCGCCGCGGCTGCCACCGTCTGACCTCCGTCCGCCCCACCGCACCAACCAGCTAAGGAGCCCGCCGTGGCCGGCACCCTCAAGAACGTGACCGACGATTCCTTCGAACAGGACGTCCTCAAGAGCGACAAGCCCGTCCTGGTGGACTTCTGGGCCGCCTGGTGCGGTCCGTGCCGCCAGATCGCGCCGTCCCTCGAGGCGATCGCGGCCGAGTACGGCGACAAGATCGAGATCGTCAAGCTCAACATCGACGAGAACCCGGGTACGGCCGCCAAGTACGGCGTCATGTCCATCCCGACCCTGAACGTCTACCAGGGTGGCGAGGTCGCGAAGACCATCGTCGGTGCCAAGCCGAAGGCCGCGCTCGTGCGGGACCTCGAGGACTTCATCGCCGAGTAGGCAGTAGGCAGTAGGTGAGAACCGCACCCAAGCGGCGCGTGTTTCACGTGAAACACGAATGGGCCAGCCTTCCGGGCTGGCCCATTCGCTTTGTCGTCTCAGGCACCGATCGCAGGTACAGAGCCCCGACCACCCGACCACGGGCCGCGCCACTGGCTACAGCGGGCGAAGCGCCGGTTCCTTCTGGACCACCCCGAGGAGACGGTCCAACGCCATCTCCACGTCTTCCTTCCAGGAGAGCGTCGTTCGCAGCTCCAGCCTCAGACGTGGATAGGCGGGGTGGGGCCGCACGGTCTTGAAGCCCACCGCCAGGAGATGGTCTGCCGGCAGTAGACAGGCCGGTTCCCTCCAACGTGCGTCCCCGAAAGCCTCGATCGCCTTGAAGCCCCGGCGCAGCAGATCCTTGGCGACCGTCTGGACCATCACCCGGCCCAGTCCCTGGCCCTGGTAGCCGGGCAGGATGAAAGCGGTCATCAGCTGGACGGCGTCCGGTGAGACCGGACTGGTGGGGAACGCGGTGGCGCGGGGGACATACGCCGGGGGCGCGTACAGCACGAAGCCGACCGGCACGTCGTCCACATAGACCACGCGGCCGCAGGATCCCCATTCCAGCAGGACGGCGGAGATCCACGACTCCTTCTCCAGCTCGGACGTCCCCGCCTTCAGCGCGGCTTCCCCACTGACTGGGTCCAGCTCCCAGAAGACGCACGCCCGACAGCGCTGGGGAAGATCTGGAAGGTTGTCCAGCGTGAGCGGTACGAGCCGACGCCCCATGAAGGATGTTCCTCGCTTCCTTCGCCCGCGGCGCCGCGGGCGGCAGTCAGAGCGCTTCGCTCCCTGAGCAGGCTACCGACGAACCCGCCGACCGCCCCCAGGCCCAGACCCGCGGTCACCAGTCCGGTACGGCTCACGCTGTGCATGGCCCCCGCCTCCCCGATGAAGGTGCCCCAGGTGAATGCGTCGTACCCGATCGCATCGTATCCACGATGCGATTCCATCGATACCGTCAGAAAGCAAAGAGCGGGCCGTGTTCCGGTACACACCGGACATGACCCGCTCTTGCGGTCGGTGGATCCGAGATCTCCGACCAGGACGCTCAGTCCTCCGTGTCCTCCGTGTCCTCAGAGTCGCCGTCCAGGAGGCTCCTCTGCAGGACGGGCCCCTCGCCCGGGGCCAGTGAGCCGAGGATCCGCTCAAGATCGTCCATCGAGGCGAACTCGACGGTGATCTTCCCCTTCTTCTGTCCCAGGTCGACCTTCACCCGTGTCTCGAAGCGGTCCGAGAGACGCGTGGCAAGATCGCTGAGCGCCGGGGAGAGCCGAGCACCGGCCCGGGGCCCCTTGGAGCGTGGAGCGGTCTGCGGACGGGATCCCATCAGGGTGACGATCTCCTCGACGGCCCGCACCGACAGCCCTTCGGCCACGATGCGGTGGGCCAGCCGGTCCTGCTCCTCCGAGTCAGCCACGGAGAGCAGGGCCCGTGCGTGACCCGCGGAGAGAACTCCGGCGGCGACACGACGCTGGACCGCCGGCGAGAGCTTCAGCAGACGCAGGGTGTTGGAGACCTGGGGGCGCGAGCGTCCGATACGGTCCGCCAGCTGATCGTGCGTGCAGTTGAAGTCCTGGAGCAGCTGGTCGTAGGCCGCCGCCTCTTCCAGCGGGTTCAGCTGAGCGCGGTGCAGGTTCTCCAGCAGGGCGTCCAGGAGGAGCTTCTCGTCCTCGGTGGCGCGCACGATCGCCGGAATGGCGTCCAGCCCGGCTTCACGGCAGGCCCGGAAGCGCCGCTCACCCATGATGAGCTCGTAGCGCGTCGGCCCCACCTGACGCACGACGACGGGCTGGAGGAGCCCGACTTCCTTGATGGAGGTGACGAGCTCGGACAGAGCGTCCTCGTCGAAGACCTCACGGGGCTGACGCGGGTTGGGAGTGATGAAGTCGAGCGGCAGCTCCGCGAAGTGCGCACCGACCGGCGCGGCCGGCGTCTCCGGGCCTCCGCTCGCCGCGAACTCCTCAGCTTCCTGTGACACGGGCGGCAGCGTGGTCACCTTCGCCGCCGCCACTCCCCGTTCCGCGGTGAGCACGGGCCCGCCGGTCGGTGAGGTGGAGAGTCCACCTCCCGGCGAGGGGACCGTCTTCTCCCCTGTCGGGGCCGCGGGAATCAGTGCGCCGAGGCCTCGCCCCAGCCCTCGTCGTCGCTCGCTCACTGGATCCCCTCCACAATGTTCTGACTGTTCTGTGCGCCCACATGGGCGTTCTGCGCGTCGTACGCCACACCGACTCCTCGGAGAGCGATTTCTCGTGCGGCCTCAAGATACGAGAGGGCACCGCTCGACCCTGGATCGTAGGTCAGCACCGTCTGCCCGTAACTGGGGGCCTCGGAGATACGGACCGAGCGAGGAATGCTCGTCCGCAGCACCTCCTCGCCGAAGTGGCTGCGCACCTCGTCCGCGACCTGGGACGCCAGGCGGGTCCGGCCGTCGTACATGGTGAGCAGGATCGTCGAGACATGAAGGTCGGGGTTGAGATGCCCCCGTACCAGATCGACGTTGCGCAGGAGCTGTCCCAGCCCTTCCAGCGCGTAGTACTCGCACTGGATGGGGATGAGGACCTCCGCACCCGCGACCAACGCGTTGACCGTCAGGAGACCGAGCGACGGCGGGCAGTCGATGAGGATGTAGTCCAGCGGCTGCTCGTATGCCTGGATCGCTCGTTCCAGTCGGCTCTCCCGCGCGACCAGGGACACCAGCTCGATCTCCGCACCGGCGAGATCGATCGTGGCAGGCGCGCAGAAGAGTCCCTCCACATCGGGGACCGGCTGGACGACCTCGGAGAGCGGTCTGCTGTCGATCAGCACGTCATAGATGGAAGGAACCTCAGCGTGGTGATCGATACCCAGCGCGGTGGAGGCGTTGCCCTGCGGGTCGAGGTCGATCACGAGGACACGACTGCCATGCAGGGCCAGCGAGGCGGCAAGATTGACCGTGGTCGTGGTCTTACCGACCCCGCCCTTCTGGTTGGCGACCACCATGACGCGGGTTTGCTCAGGCCGGGGCAGGCCCTCGCCGGCGCGACCTAGCGCCTCCACCGCCAATTGGGCAGCACGACCGATGGGAGTGTCGTCCATCGGAGGCGGTGTTTCACGTGAAACATCCGCTCCCATCGACTCGGTACGGGGACCGGGGACCGGATCGGTCATCGGTCCCGCGATGTTGGCGTCGGACCGCAAGGATTCACTCTCCTCGACTTCAGGCTCGCAATGAACAGAGCCTCCCATGCCTTCGGGGTCGTGAACCAGCGAGGCCCGTGCTTCTGTGGAGAAATCCACCTCTGTGGACACCTCCACCCCCTCTCGGAGTGAACCGAGAGGCTGCCGGTCGCGGGGTTCGGCCGCGGCTCGGCCGCGACTGATGATGCCGTGCAACAGTGAGCGACGTTTCACGTGAAACACGATGCAAGGCCGCCACGGCCACGAAGGCGCGACACTCCGAGCGACATGGTGGGGCAGCTTGTGTGGAGTACGACTCGTGGTCAGGACGGATCAGCCGCAGTGACAAAAACTCCCGGCTCCGTCGTGCGGAGCCGGGAGTCCAGGTCGACCAGTCTCACGGGATCAGCGGCGGCGCCGCGTTCGCCCCGTCCGCGCCGCCTTGGCCCGCTTGGCCGCGAAGCGCACACCACCCGGGCTCTCCCCGACCTCGACGCGCACAACGGTGGAGAGGGGATCGACCACTCCCTCGCCGACGTGAAGGACGGAGGTCTTCACCGCACCCAGCTTGCTGAGAGCCGTTGTGGCGCTCTTCAGCTCCTCCTCCGCCGTATCCCCCTTCAGCGCGAGCATCTCGCCGTACGGGCGCAGCAGGGGGATCCCCCACGTGGCCAGACGGTCCAGAGGCGCCACGGCCCGCGCCGTCACCACGTGGACGGGGGGAAGCTTGCCCATGACCTCCTCCGCACGGCCACGGACAACCGTCACATGGTCGAGTCCGAGGAGCTCCACGACCTCGGTGAGGAAGTTCGTGCGCCGCAGCAGCGGCTCAAGGAGCGTGATCTTGATGTCCTCACGGACGAGCGCCAGCGGAATGCCGGGGAGCCCGGCGCCCGAGCCGACATCGCACACCGTCACGCCCTCGGGTACGACCTCCGAGAGCACCGCGCAGTTCAGCAGGTGCCGCTCCCACAGGCGGGGCACTTCGCGCGGGCCGATCAGCCCTCGCTCCACTCCGGCCTCCGCCAGGAGCTCCGCGTACCGGACCGCGTCCGCGAAGCGATCGCCGAATACCTCGCGCGCCTGCTCGGGCGCGGGAGGAAGCTCCGCTGCCTCCGTCACGGGGGACCGTCCTTCCGTACCGCATAAGCGCACTGAGCGCTGACCACCAGGACTATCAGGCTGACAAAGTTCGGCCCCGCCTGCTCAACAGACGGGGCCGGAGGAACATACGTACCGATCAGGCGGGGAGTACGACGACGAAGCGCTCCGGCTCCTCGCCCTCGGACTCGCTGCGCAGCCCCGCGGCCTTCACCGCGTCGTGGACCACCTTGCGCTCGAAGGGTGTCATCGCCTTCATCTTCACCGGCTCGCCGGAGCTCTTGACCTCGGCCGCGGCCTTGGCGCCGAGCTCGGAGAGCTCCTCGCGCTTCTTGGCCCGGTAGCCCGCGATGTCCAGCATCAGCCGGCTGCGGTCCCCGGTCTCCCGGTGGACGGCCAGGCGCGTGAGCTCCTGGAGGGCCTCGAGCACCTCGCCGTCACGGCCGACGAGCTTCTGCAGATCACGGCCGGCGACGTCGCTGATGATCGAGACAGCGGCGCGATCGGCTTCGACGTCCATGTCGATGTCGCCGTCGAGGTCGGCGATGTCCAGCAGACCCTCGAGGTAGTCCGCCGCGATCTCGCCTTCCTGCTCCAGGCGGGTCAGGGTGTCGCCCTCGGCGGCGGCGGAGGTGGTGCCTTCCGTCACGGGATGGACTCCTTCTTACTTCTTGGACGGGGACTTGGGCCGCTGCGGGCCCTTGCGCTGTCCGGACTGGGCTTTGCTGCGGGTACCGGCGCCCGGCTTGCTGCCGCCGCCTGCCGGCTTGGGGGCGGTGCTGGCGTCCTGCGGCTCGTCGGACTTGATCAGCGAGGTCTTCGGCTCGGACTCGTCCACCGTCTTCGCCGTACTGGTCGTCGTGCCCGACTGGCGCTGGGACTTGGACTGGCGCTTCGGCTGCTGGCGCTTGGGAGCGCCGCCGGTGGTGATCGTGGTGCCGTCCTCGGTCTCGACGACCGTCGCGTTCTCGCCCTTCACCACGAGGCCGTCGGGCTGGGCGACGAGGCCCGCCTTGGTCAGACCGTTGATGAACTTGCGCTCGAACTCGTTGCGGTCGCGGCCCTTGCCGACGATCGTCTTGATGATGGTCTTCTCGCGCCGGTTGCGGGTCTTGCCGTGGTGCGTGACGTGCTTCTGCAGGCGCTCCAGGTAAGCGGCCTGGGCCTTGCTGCCCGGAGTCGGGTTGTTGCGGATGACGTACATCTGCTGGCCCATGGTCCACACGTTGGTGGTGAGCCAGTAGACAAGGACACCCACCGGGAAGTTGATGCCGAAGACGGCGAACATGACCGGGAAGACGTACATCAGCATCTTCTGCTGCTGCATGAAGGGCGTCTTCACCGTGGTGTCGACGTTCTTCGTCATCAGCTGACGCTGGGTGTAGAACTGCGATCCCGACATCAGCACGATCATGATCGCGGTGACGACACGGACGTCCGTGATCTGAGCGCCGAGCTGGGCGACCTTGTCGGCGCTGTCGGTGAACTTCGCGGCGAGCGGGGCACCGAAGATGTGCGCGTTACGGGCGCTGGCGAGCAGCCGATCGTCGATGACGCCGATCGTCTTGCCCGTCGCGATGCCGTTGAGCACGTGGTACAGAGCGAAGAAGAACGGGGACTGCGCCAGGATGGGAAGGCACGAGGAGAGCGGGTTGGTGCCCGACTCCTTGTACAGCTTCATCATCTCTTCGGACTGGCGCTGCTTGTCGTTCTTGTAGCGCTCCTGGATCTTCTTCATCTCGGGCTGCAGGGTCTGCATGGCCCGAGTGGCCTTGATCTGCTTCACGAAGAGCGGGATCAGGCAGATACGGATCAGGATCACCAAGGACACGATCGACAGGCCCCAGGCCCAGCCCGTATCGGGACCGAAGATCTTCCCGTACACGGAGTGGAACTGGACGATGACCCAGGAAACGGGTGTCGTGATGAAGCTGAAAAAACCGGCAATCGTGTCCACTAATCAGGCTCCTTGAGCATGGGACGGAGTCTCGGCGGCCGGGCCCGGGGCAGTGGTCTCCCCGGTGGCCGGTTCGGCGGCGGAGGTTCCGCCCTTGCGTGCGCGCCAGGCGTCGCGCACCATCTCGTGCCATCGCGGACGCTTGCGCGGCGGAACATGGTCCACACCGCCCAGCGACCACGGATTGCACCGGAGGATGCGCCAGGCGGTGAGTGCCGTTCCCTTGATCGCGCCGTGGCGGTCGATGGCCTGGTAGCCGTAGTGGGAGCACGACGGGTAGTACTTGCACACCGGCCCCAGCAGCGGGCTGATCGTCCACTGGTACAGCTTGATGAGAGCCAGCAGCGGGTACTTCATCGCGCGCCCCCTCCCAGCAGCCGCTGAAGAGCGGCATCCAGGTCTTGGGCCAGCTGTTCATGGTCGGCGTCGCCCGCACCGGGCAGCGCTCGTACGACTACCAGGCTACCGGGGGCCAGCAGGCCGACCCGGTCACGCATCAGATGGCGAAGCCTGCGCTTCACCGCGTTGCGTATGACGGCTCCACCCACGGCTTTGCTCACGACGAAACCCGCACGCGTCGGGGGAGCGCTCTCCCCAGGCGCGTGCGGGTCCGTTGCACCGCTACGAAGGTGGACGACGAGGAGCGGGCGTCCGGCCCGGCGTCCTCGGCGTACCGCGGTCGCGAAGTCCTCGCGCCGCCTCAGCCGATGCTCGGAAGGCAGCACGTCATGACCTGTAAATGATCAGGCGGACAGGCTCGCGCGACCCTTGCCACGGCGGTTCGCGAGAATCGCGCGGCCGGCACGGGTGCGCATCCGCAGGCGGAAGCCGTGGGTCTTGGCGCGACGACGGTTGTTCGGCTGGAAGGTGCGCTTGCTCACTCGGGGGCTCCAGAAAGAATCGGTGATGGCGGGGTGCCGTCCTGGCTGTCACCGTGCGCCCACGAGTAGCTCGCATTACGCCCGAGTGCACCGCTTCCCGATCACTTTTCGCGATCTGTGCCCATCGGAGGCAGGCGGCAGCAGCCATCGACAACTCGACCTGGTTACGGTACGCGCGGCTGCGCCATTCGGTCAAACCAGCACCCGGCGAGAGACACTGTCCACAGGCTGGGGACAACAACTTGAACCACAGCGGTCGCCCTGACTACCGTGGCTGAACTCCGATTCGTTCCCTTCCCCCCGCCCCAGCGGTTTTGTTCCCCGTCCCACCCGACTGACTTCCCAACCTGTTCCCAGAACCACACGTTCGTGGGACCCGTGAGAGAGCGTGCCCTGTGGCTGACGTACCTGCCGATCTTGCCGCAGTGTGGCCACGCGTACTGGAACAACTCCTCGGTGAGGGCCGCGGGCAGGGTGTCGAGGTGAAGGACGAGCACTGGATCAAACGTTGCCAGCCCCTGGCCCTGGTCGCGGACACCGCCCTGCTCGCCGTCCCGAACGAGTTCGCGAAGGGCGTACTGGAAGGGCGCCTCGCGCCGATCGTCAGCGAGACGCTGAGCCGTGAGTGCGGGCGTCCGATCCGCATCGCGATCACCGTCGACGACTCGGCGGGCGAGCCCCCGCCGCCTCCCGTCCAGCCCCGGTACGACGAGCTCGACCCCTCCTCGGCCGCGGGCCAGGGCCGTGACCCGTACGACGGCCAGAGCGTCGACGACCGCAACTCCTACGGCGGCCAGGGCCGCGACGAGCGCACTGGTTACGACGCTCAGGGGCGTGACGACCGCAACGGCTACGACTCGGGCCGTGAGGACCGCAACACCTACGACGCGCCGCGCCGCGAAGGGTACGAGGGGTACGGTCGCCACCGCGCCGACGACCGCCGTGACGAACGGCGTGAAGATCACCGCGGTGACCACCGGGGCGATCACCGGGGAGGCCGTGCCGACCAGCTGCCCGGCGGGCCCGGCGATCAGTTGCCGCCCGGCCGCTCCGACCAGCTGCCGACCGCCCGCCCCGCGTACCCGGACTACCAGCGTCCGGAGCCCGGTGCCTGGCCCCGGCACAGCCAGGACGACTACGGCTGGCAGCAGCAGCGCCTCGGCTTCCCGGAGCGCGACCCGTACGCCTCGCCGTCGCAGGACTACCGACCGCAGTCGCTGGAGCGCCCGCCCTACGAGCAGCAGCGCCAGGACTATGACCAGCCGCGCCCCGACTACGACCAGCGTCCCGACCGCCGTGACCTCCAGGACCCGTCCTCGGGCGGCGGCCCCCTGCACCGCGGCGGCCCGTCGCTGCCGAGTTCCAGCGGTGCCCCGGGTCCGCTGGCCGCCAAGCCCGCGCCGGCCTCCGGTCCCGGTGAGCCCACCGCGCGCCTGAATCCGAAGTACCTCTTCGACACCTTCGTCATCGGCGCCTCGAACCGCTTCGCGCACGCCGCCGCGGTCGCCGTCGCCGAGGCGCCGGCGAAGGCGTACAACCCCCTCTTCATCTACGGGGAGTCGGGTCTCGGCAAGACGCACCTGCTGCACGCGATCGGGCACTACGCCCGCAGCCTCTACCCGGGCACCCGCGTGCGGTACGTGAGCTCCGAGGAGTTCACCAACGAGTTCATCAACTCCATCCGCGACGGCAAGGGCGACAGCTTCCGCAAGCGCTACCGCGAGATGGACATCCTGCTGGTCGACGACATCCAGTTCCTGGCGGACAAGGAGTCGACGCAGGAGGAGTTCTTCCACACCTTCAACACGCTCCACAACGCCAACAAGCAGATCGTGCTCTCCAGCGACCGGCCGCCCAAGCAGCTGGTGACGCTGGAGGACCGGCTGCGGAACCGTTTCGAGTGGGGGCTGATCACGGACGTCCAGCCGCCCGAGCTGGAGACGCGTATCGCGATCCTCCGCAAGAAGGCGGTGCAGGAGCAGCTCAACGCCCCGCCGGAGGTCCTGGAGTTCATCGCGTCGCGGATCTCGCGCAACATCCGCGAGCTGGAGGGCGCGCTGATCCGGGTGACGGCGTTCGCGTCGCTCAACCGGCAGCCGGTGGACCTCGGTCTGACGGAGATCGTCCTGAAGGACCTCATCCCGGGCGGCGAGGACTCGGCTCCGGAGATCACCGCGACCGCGATCATGGCGGCCACCGCCGACTACTTCGGCCTGACGGTGGACGACCTGTGCGGGTCCTCGCGCAGCCGCGTCCTGGTCACGGCGCGCCAGATCGCCATGTACCTGTGCCGTGAACTGACCGACCTGTCACTGCCGAAGATCGGTGCCCAGTTCGGCGGCCGCGACCACACGACGGTCATGCACGCCGACCGCAAGATCCGCGCGCTGATGGCCGAGCGCCGCTCGATCTACAACCAGGTCACCGAGCTCACCAACCGCATCAAGAACGGCTGACGCGGCCCTACGCCGGACAGGGCGCCCCCGGGACACTCTCCCGCGGGCGCCTTCCGTTTCCCCCGACGTCCCGGGCATCCCGACGTCCCCGACATCCCGACGTCCCCGACATCCCGACGTCCCCGGCATCCCGACGCCGCTCCCGCCGTCCCCGCGGGCGGCCCCGATGCCCTGCTCCCACGTCTCCCCGGCCTGCCAACTCCCCGCGCGTCCGCCCCGCGTCCCCTCGGCCTGCCGAGCTCGTGAGGGCCTTGGCGGTGATCCCTCAAGGGGTTCCGAGGCCCGCGCCGGCCCCGCCCCACGCACGTTCCGGCCCCACCCCACGCGCGTTCCGGCTTCGCCCCACGCCCCCGGGAGCGCCGCCCGGCACCGTCCGGAACGCCGTTCCGGCACCCGCCGAGGCACTCCTCGTCCGCTTTCGGAGGCCGTCCCGCGTCGTTCAGAGGTCATGCCCTCGGCACCGTCTGTTCGAATACGCGCGGGGTTACGGCCACCCTCCACAGATTCGGTGACTTTCTGACGTCCACACCCTGGGGACCGCGAAGTTGTCCCGATCGTGTCCACAGGGGGTGCGGTCGTAGGACCATCGGGCCAGGTCAGCCCCCTGTGGATTCGTGGATGAACGCTCTCCACAGACTGTGGACAAAGGAATGATCCACAGGGTGTGCGTGGAGTTGTCCACCGGCAACCCACAGGCCGGCGCCTCTTGTCCCCAGTGAATCCCAGCTTCTCCACACCTCTGTCCACTGTTCGGCAACAAGACGCGCCCTCTCACCGTGTCGAGTGAAAGGCGTCACATCGAGGTGCCGGGTTGGCCTGTGGGGAACGTGGGTAAAGCTGGGGACGGCGCTGGGGAGAAGTGGCCCGAGGCTGTGCATCGTGTGTGCAGAACTTTTCGCCATCCACAGACGCCCCCGGTTTTCCACCGCCTCCACCCACAGGGTCGGTGGACAAAAAATCCACTCTGACCTGCGAAAACAGGGTTATCCACGGTTTCCACAGGGCCTACTACTAAGACCAACTAGAGAGAGCCTGAGAACCGTTTCGAAGTGGGGGCTGTGCACAACTCGCTCCCGGAGCCTCCACTGCCGCTCGGTACGACTTGACCCCGAGGGGCACCGACTGTCAGTGCGGTGCGTCAGACTGTTCCCCGGTGTCCTTCCCCTCGGCGGTCCGAGCGACACCGAGTGAGACGACGAAGGCCAGCAGGGCGAGAGCGCCGGCAACAGACGGAGGCGGCAACGGTGAAGATCCGGGTGGAACGCGACGTACTCGCGGAGGCAGTGGCCTGGGCGGCTCGCAGCCTCCCGGCCCGTCCGCCGGCGCCTGTGCTCGCCGGCCTCCTTCTGAAGGCCGAGGAGGGCGCCCTGAGCCTCTCCAGCTTCGACTACGAGGTCTCGGCGCGTGTCTCCGTCGACGCGGAGGTCGAGGAGGAGGGCACGGTCCTGGTCTCCGGCCGCCTGCTCGCGGACATCTGCCGCGCTCTCCCCAACCGGCCGGTGGAGATCTCCACAGACGGTGTACGGGCGACCGTGGTCTGCGGCTCCTCCCGGTTCACCCTCCACACCCTGCCTGTGGAGGAGTACCCGGCCCTGCCGCAGATGCCGTCGGCGACCGGCACCGTCCCGGGCGAGGTCTTCGCGTCGGCCGCCGCGCAGGTGGCCATCGCCGCCGGGCGCGACGACACGCTCCCCGTCCTCACCGGTGTGCGCATCGAGATCGAGGGCGACACGGTCACGCTGGCCTCCACCGACCGCTACCGCTTCGCGGTCCGCGAGTTCCTGTGGAAGCCGGAGAACCCGGAGGCGTCCGCGGTCGCCCTGGTGCCCGCCAAGACGCTCCTGGACACCGCCAAGGCCCTCACGAGCGGCGACAGCGTGATCCTGGCGCTGTCCGGCTCCGGCGCGGGCGAGGGCCTGATCGGGTTCGAGGGCGCCGGGCGGCGCACGACCACCCGGCTGCTCGAGGGCGACCTCCCGAAGTACCGCTCGCTGTTCCCGACGGAGTTCAACTCCATCGCCGTCATCGAGACCGCCCCCTTCGTGGAGGCCGTCAAGCGTGTGGCCCTGGTCGCCGAGCGCAACACCCCGGTGCGGCTGAGCTTCGAGCAGGGTGTGCTGATCCTGGAAGCCGGCTCCAGCGACGACGCACAGGCTGTGGAAAGGGTCGACGCGCAGCTCGAGGGCGACGACGTCTCGATCGCCTTCAACCCGACGTTCCTGCTCGACGGTCTGAGCGCCATCGACTCCCCGGTCGCGCAGCTGTCGTTCACGACGTCCACGAAGCCCGCGCTGCTCAGCGGCAAGCCCGCCGTGGACGCCGAGGCGGACGAGGCATACAAGTACCTGATCATGCCGGTGCGCCTGTCCGGCTGAGGCCCTGGGCCCGCCGGTCCGAGCCGGTCGGCGGGCGAATCCGCAGGTGGGGCGTAACGCCTGAGCGGCTATGCCCACAGGTGTGCGTGAGCGTCCGGGTTTAGGCTCAGACACAGGTACGAAAGTGCCCTCACGCCACGTCGCAAACCTAAGGAACAACTGATGGAGCTCGGTCTCGTCGGCCTCGGCAAGATGGGCGGCAACATGCGCGAGCGGATCCGCCGCGCAGGCCACACCGTCATCGGATACGACCGCAATCCGGAACTCGCCGATGTCCA
>NZ_JBHVPP010000013.1:0-274758 GCF_042887295.1 Streptomyces sp. NPDC057950 | reverse complement strand
GTACGCGGAAGGGCCCCGTTCCGAGCAGGAACGGGGCCCTTCCGCGTACCGCCGCCAGTGCCCAGGGACCGGCCCGGGGACCGGCCGCGGGCCTACGGGACGACGGGGTGCCAGGTTCTCGCCCGCAGCGGCAGCCCGGAAGCACCGGAGGGCTCCGGTGTCCTGACCGCCAGCACCTGGTTGACGCCGATGCGGTTGCGCTCGAAGGCGAGCGCGGAGGCCGCCATGTAGAGACGCCAGACACGGGCCCGGCCGGGGCTGGTGAGCTGCACCGCCCGGGGCCACTGCGCCTCCAGGTTGGCGACCCAGTGGCGCAGCGTGAGGGCGTAGTGCTCGCGGATCGACTCGACGTCACGGACCTCGAAACCGGCCCGCTCCAGCTGCGTCACGGTCGTGCCCACCGGGGCCAGTTCGCCGTCCGGGAAGACGTACGCGTCGATGAACTCGTCGACCGAGTACGTCGATTCGTCGCGCTGCGGCCGCCGCCCGATCTGGTGGTTGAGCAGCCGCCCGCCCGGCGCGAGGAGCCGGTACAGCACCTCCGCGTACTCCAAGTAACGCTCGGCGCCCACGTGTTCGGCCATACCGATGGAGGAGATCGCGTCGTACGGTCCGTCGGCGACGTCCCGGTAGTCCTGGACCCGGATCTCCACCCGGTCGGTCAGACCCTCGTCCGCGACCCGCTTACGGGCGTACGCGGCCTGCTCCTGCGAGAGCGTCACACCGACGACACGCGCGCCGTGCTCGCGGGCGGCGTGAATGGCCATCGAGCCCCAGCCGCAGCCGACGTCGAGGAGCCGCTGCCCCGGCCTCAGGGCGAGCTTGCGCGCGATGAGTTCGAGTTTGTCGCGCTGCGCGCCCTCCAGGGTGCCGCCGTCCTCCCAGTAGGCGCACGAGTAGACCATGGAGGGGCCGAGGACGATCTCGTAGAAGTCGTTCCCCACGTCGTAGTGGTGGCTGATCGCGCGCCGGTCGCTGCGTTTGGTGTGCAGGTGACGGCGTCTGCGCACCTCCTCGCGGGGCGGGGCGGGCGGCAGCGGGGACCCGGCCATCCGCACCAGTCCCCGCACGGCGGCGCGGACCTCGGGGTCGCGCAGGGACTCCGCGAGGCTCCGTGCGTCCTCGCCCCGGTCCCAGATCAGCCCCGACACCCGGTCCAGGGCGGTGTAGAGGTCGCCCTCCACGCCGAGGTCGCCGGAGACCCAGGCGCGGGCGAGCCCGACCTCGCCGGGTTTCCACAGCAGCCGGCGCAGGGCGCGCCGGTTGCGCACCACGAGAGCGGGGGCGTCGGGCGGGCCCGCCTCCGAACCGTCCCAGGCGCGAATACGCACCGGCAACGGGGACCCCAGCAACTGCTCGACAAGGCTCTTCAGCCGCGGCGCGGCGTCCTGCATGGCGTACACCTCCGAGACGACACTCCCGAACGCTCCAACACCACGTAAACACCAACCGGCCTCCTGCGCAGTCCCCCTTCCGCGTTACAGCTGAGCAAAATAGCTGTAGCCGCCACGCTTTCCGCCCCTGCCCGTACCGTCCCGTACCCGGGGCTCCGCCCCCTACCCCGCCAGGGAGGCCGCGCCCCCTGGACCCCCGCATCACCCGAAGGGCTCGTCCTCGAACGCGGGACGGGCTGAAGACGCGGGCCCGCACCTCCAGCCCCCGGCCCCTGCGGCGCACGCCGAAGGGGCCTCCCGCACCACGGATGGCGGAAGGCCCCTTCGGGCTGAACAGTCTGAGACAGTGACCGACGGAGGGTCAGGAGGCCTTGGCCCGCTCCTCGGTCTTGGCGGCCGCAGGAGCCGCCGCGGCAGCGGCCGGCGCCGGCTTCGCCGCCTCGTAGAACTCCTCACGCGGAGTCTCCATGGCCCCGAGCGAGACGACCTCACGCTTCAGGAACATCGCGAGCGTCCAGTCCGCGAAGACACGGATCTTCCGGTTCCACGTCGGCATGGCGAGACCGTGGTAGCCACGGTGCATGTACCACGCCAGGCGGCCCTTGAGCTTGATCTTCGTCTTGCCCATGACGATCATCGCGACGCCCTTGTGCAGGCCGAGACCCGCGACAGCACCCTTGTTGGAGTGGCTGTAGTCCTTCTGCGGGAAGCCCCGCATACCGGAGATCACGTTGTCGCCGAGCAGCTTGGCCTGACGAAGCGCGTGCTGCGCGTTCGGCGGGCACCAGGCGTTCTCCACGCCGGCCTTGCGGGCGGCGAGGTCCGGCACCTGGGCGTTGTCGCCCGCGGCCCAGATGTAGTCCGTGCCCTGCACCTGCAGCGTGGTCCGGGTGTCCACGTGGCCACGCGGGCCGAGCGGCAGACCGAAGCGGGAGAGGACCGGGTTGGGCTTGACGCCCGCCGTCCACACGATCGTGTCGGAGTCGACCTCGAGGCCGTTCTTCAGCACGACGTGACCGTCGACGCAGGAGTCCATGGAGGTGGAGAGGTAGATCTCGACCCCGCGCGACTCCAGGTGCTCCTTGCCGTACTGGCCGAGCTTGGGGCCGACCTCGGGAAGGATCTTGTCCGCGGCGTCGACGAGGACGAAGCGCATGTCCTCACGGGACACGTTGCCGTAGTACTTCGACGCGTCGCGGGCCATGTCCTCGACCTCGCCGATGGTCTCCGCACCCGCGAAGCCACCGCCGACGAAGACGAAGGTCAGCGCCTTGCGGCGGACGTCCTCGTCCGTGGTCGAGTCGGCCTTGTCCAACTGCTCGAGAACGTGGTTGCGCAGGCCGATGGCCTCCTCGATGCCCTTCATGCCGATGCCCTGTTCGGCAAGGCCGGGAATCGGGAAGGTGCGGGAGACCGCGCCCATCGCGATGACGAGGTAGTCGAAAGGCAGCTCGTACGCCTCACCCACGAGGGGGGCGATCGTGGCCACCTTGCGGTCCTGGTCGATGGTGGTGACCCGACCGGTCAGAACCTCCGCCTTGGGCAGCACGCGTCGCAGTGGGACGACGACATGCCGCGGCGAGATGCTGCCGGCGGCGGCTTCGGGGAGGAAGGGCTGGTAGGTCATGTACGACCGGGGGTCGACGACCGTGACGGTCGCCTCTCCGTAGCGCATCTTCTTGAGAATGCGCCGAGCTGCGTACAGGCCTACGTACCCACCGCCTACTACGAGGATCCTGGGACGCTCCGTGGTGCTCATGCCATCGAGTATCCACCCGCCCCTTGGGGGTCGCTCGTGCGCCCCTTCACAAGCTTGGGTGCCCCCTCTGCTACACTGCGCGGCTCACGTGACCCAGGTCATGTCGGCGCGAGGGAACCAGTGTTCGGGCCGGACCGTTGTCAAGAGCCCGTGAGCTGCCACTCCGGGCGTTCGAGTGCACCGAACCACCCTTCGACTTCACCCGCCGGAAACACTCCCGGAATGCTCCGGTGAGCATCGCCCCGAGACCGGCGAGCACCCCCGCGGCACCCGAGTGGCCCAGTCGTCGCCCATCAGGGCCGAATTCCTTGTGAAGAACTTCACGAAGTTTTCCGGCGGCGTGTCGCAGAGAGGGCCCGGATGGCCCCCTGTCCGCGCTCATACGTTATCCGACCTGCTCAGTGGAGGCTACCGGCGGGTAGCAAGCGCTCCGGGGGCCCTGGCCGGGGCTCAGGCGACGGACCACGCGATGCCGTCGAGGATGTCGTGCTCGCTGACGACGACCTCCTCCGCGCCGATCCGCTCCATGACCGCCAGCAGGACGAGGGCGCCGGCGGCGATGACGTCGACACGCCCGGGGTGCATGGAGGGGATCGCGGCCCGTTCGGCGTGGGTGGAGCGCAGGAGCCGCTCGGTGATCTCGCGGACCTTCTCCCGCGGGATGCGGGAGTGGTGGATGGCGGCCGAGTCGTACGCGGGGAGGTCCAGCGCGATGGCCGCGACCGTGGTGACCGAACCGGCGAGGCCGACCAGGGTGCGGGCCTCGCCCAGCGGGACCGTCCGGGCCGCCAGGTCCAGCGCGGCTTCGATGTCGGCGCGGATCGCGTCGGTCTGCGCGGGCTCCGGGGGGTCGCTCACCACTCCGGCGTGCACCAGATGGCGCTCCGTCATCCGCACACAGCCGATGTCCACGGATCGGGCGGCCTGTACGTGGTCGTCGCCGACGACGAACTCGGTGGAACCGCCGCCGATGTCCACGACCAGGTACGGCTTGGCGAGGTCGTCCCGGCCCGCGAGTTCCCTGGTCGCTCCCGTGAAGGAGAACTCGGCCTCCTGGTCGCCGGTGATCACCTCGGGCTCGACGCCCAGGATGTCGAGGACACCGCGTACGAACTCGTCCCTGTTCTCGGCGTCGCGGGAGGCGGAGGTCGCGACGAAGCGGAGGCGCTCCGCGCCGTGCTCCTTGACGACCGCCGCGTACTCGCGGCAGGCCGCGAAGGTCCGGTCCAGGGCTTCGGGGGCGAGGCGGCCGGTGCGGTCGACTCCCTGGCCGAGCCGGACGATCGTCATACGCCGGTCCAGGTCGACGAGTTCGCCTGTCGCCGGGTTCGCGTCGGCGACGAGGAGACGGATGGAGTTCGTACCGCAGTCGATGGCGGCGACCCTGGTCATGAGCTGTGGTCTCCTGTGGTGGTTTCCGATTCCGGCGTGCAGCCGCCCCAGCCTATTTCGCCCCCGCCGCCCCTACCCTCCCCCGGGCTCTCGGCTTCGCTCGAGCAGGGGGACCCCCGGTCCTGTCCCTGGGGCTCCGCCCCGGACCCGGTCAAGAGGCTGCCGCCCCCTGGACCCCCGCTTCGTCCGAAGGGCTCGTCCTCGATCGCCGCACGGGCTGAGAATCCGCAGCCCAGGACCGCACCGGCAGCCCGTCCGGCCTCGAGGACAAGGCCCTCGAGGCCGATCGGACCTCATCCCTCCGTGGAGGTGCCCTCGGCCACGGAAAGGTCCACACACGGCCCCTTGCGCCACCACTCGGGCAGCATCGCGATCGCCTCGTCCCCCAGCGGGTTCACCCCGGGGCCCGCCGCCAGGGAGTGCGCCACCAGGACGTGCAGGCACTTCACCCGGTCCGGCATGCCCCCCGCGCTCGGGAACCCGGCGAGCACCTCGATGGCGTCGCGGCGCGCGATGTAGTCCTCGTGGGCGGCCCGGTACGCGGCGGCCAGCTCGGGGTCGGTGGCCAGACGGTCCGTCATCTCCTTCATGACGCCGTTGGCCTCCAGCGTGCCGATCGCGGAGGCCGCGCGCGGACACGTCAGGTAGTACGTCGTCGGGAACGGCGTCCCGTCGGGAAGCCGGGGCGCCGTCTCCACCACGTCCGGCTCGCCGCAGGGGCAGCGGTGCGCGATCGCGCGCAGCCCGCGCGGCGGACGGCCGAGCTGCTGCTTGAAGGCCGCGACGTCCGCGTCGGTCGGCTCGGTCCGCGGGGTGGGCGGCGGGGGCGTTTCCATGCCTGTGCTCAAGTCACTTTCTCTGTCGTTTCACCGGTCCGTGTCGCTCACCGGTCGGAGCGGTCGGACTTGTCGACGCCGTCCCAGACGTTGGCGTACCAGGGGCGGGCGTCCGCCCCCCGGTCCGTCCGCGACTGCTTCACCGCGTCCGGGTCGATCACGACGTACCCGGTCTCACCCGGCATCACATAGTGCAGCCGTTCCCGGATCCGCTGCTCCGCGTACGCGTCGTCCTGCCAGCGCGCCTTCAGGTCGCGGAGCTGCTCGACCCGGGCGCGGGCCCGCTCCTGCTGCCGCTGCAGATCGGCGATCTCAGCGCGCTGGGACACGTACTGCCTTATGGGGTAGGCGAGGGCCACGATCAGGGAGCAGACGACGAGCGCCAGCAGCGCGGCCCGGCCCGTCAACCGCGAGCGCCGGGCCTGACGCTTGGTCTGGGAGCGGTAGACCCGGGCCGCCGTCTGCTCGCCGAGCAGCCGCAGCCGGGTCGCGGTGGAGAACCGGTCCCGGTCCTTCACGGCCATGTCCCCGCCTCCCCTTCACACGTGCGGACGTCCCCGCACACGGTACGGGACCGGGTACGGGGACGTACGTGCGACTGGCTAAGCCTTAACCCTGCCGGGGTCAGCCCTTGAAGCGCGGGAAGGCCGAGCGGCCCGCGTACACCGCGGCGTCGTCGAGGATCTCCTCGATGCGCAGCAGCTGGTTGTACTTGGCGACACGGTCCGAGCGGGCCGGGGCGCCGGTCTTGATCTGACCGCAGTTCACCGCGACGGCCAGGTCGGCGATGGTGACGTCCTCGGTCTCACCGGAGCGGTGGGACATCATGCACTTGAAGCCGTTGCGCTGGGCCATCTCGACGGCGTCCAGCGTCTCGGTCAGCGAGCCGATCTGGTTCACCTTGACGAGCAGGGCGTTCGCGGAGCCCTCCTCGATGCCACGGGCGAGGCGCTCGGGGTTGGTGACGAAGAGGTCGTCGCCGACGATCTGGACCTTGTCGCCCAGCTTGTCGGTGATGACCTTCCAGCCGGCCCAGTCGTCCTCGTACAGCGGGTCCTCGATGGAGACCAGCGGGTACGCGGAGACGAGCTCCTCGTAGTACTCGGTCATCTCGGCGGCCGAGCGGGACTTGCCCTCGAACTCGTACTTGCCGTCCTTGTAGAACTCGGACGCGGCGACGTCGAGGGCGAGCGCGATCTGCTCACCGGGGACGTAACCGGCCTGCTTGATGGCCTCGAGGATGAGGTCGAGCGCGGCGCGGTTCGACTCCAGGTTCGGGGCGAAGCCGCCCTCGTCACCGAGGCCGGTGGACAGGCCCTTGGACTTCAGGACGGACTTGAGGGTGTGGTAGACCTCGGCGCCCCAGCGCAGCGCCTCGGAGAAGGACTCCGCGCCGATGGGGGCGATCATGAACTCCTGGATGTCCACGTTCGAGTCGGCGTGCGAGCCGCCGTTCAGGATGTTCATCATCGGAACGGGCAGCAGGTGCGCGTTCGGGCCGCCCAGGTAGCGGAAGAGCGGGAGGTCGGACGCCTCGGAGGCGGCGTGCGCGACGGCCAGCGAGACGCCGAGGATGGCGTTGGCGCCCAGCGAACCCTTGTTGTCGGTGGCGTCCAGGTCGAACATGGCCTGGTCGATCAGGCGCTGCTCGGTGGCGTCGTAGCCGACGAGCTCCGGGCCGATCTGCTCGATGACGGCGAGGACGGCCTTCTCGACACCCTTGCCCTGGTAACGGTTGGGGTCACCGTCACGGAGCTCGATGGCCTCGAAGGCGCCCGTGGAGGCGCCGGACGGGACGGCGGCACGACCCGTGCTGCCGTCGTCGAGGCCGACCTCGACCTCGACCGTGGGGTTGCCTCGGGAGTCCAGGATTTCCCGGGCTACGACGACGTCGATGGACGGCACGAGCATCTCCTTCTGGGATGTGACGCGGGTACGCGGGCCCGCGGGGCCCGCACTGCACGGTGCCGCGTTCGGCTCCGCGGGATGAGCCTAACCGGCCCGGGGCGATCGGCCAGCCGCTCGACCACCCCTTGAGCAGAACTGAGGGTACATATTGTTCCCCTCTGAAACAAAAAGCCCCGCTCCGGTGCGTACGGGGGAAGACGCACCGGAGCGGGGAGCCCGTGGGGACGGGGGTGGACCCTCTTCGGGTCTCCGTGTGGAGACCCGTCCTACGAACGGCCCGTCGTCCGGGAGGACGGTTCGCCTCAGCCGAGGTGGAGCTGCTGACCCGGGTAGATGAAGTCCGCGTCGTCGACGATGTCCTTGTTCAGCTTGAACAGGTGCTGCCAGCCGCCCTTGACCTTCTTCTTCTCGGCGATCGAGCTGAGGGTGTCGCCCTTGACGACCTTGTACTCGCCGTCACCCTTCTTGACCTTCTTGCCGGTCGGGGTGGAGACGGTCTTCTTCGCCGCCGGACGCTCGGAGGAACGGGAGGCGGCGGTGTCCGACGAGTGGGTGTCGGTGGAGGTGGACGGCTTGGCCGGGGCGGCAGGCTTGGCCGGGGCGGCCGCACCACCGGTGTAGGCGGCGCCGGACAGGCCCGTGCCGCAGGTGGGCCAGGCACCCTTGCCCTGCGCGGCGAGGACCTTCTCGCCGATGGTGATCTGCTGGGACTTGGAGGCCTTGTCGGCGGTGGAGGCGTAGGCGGTGCCGCCGTACGCGGCCCAGGTGGAGGCCGAGAACTGGAGGCCGCCGTAGTAGCCGTTGCCGGTGTTGATCGCCCAGTTGCCACCGGACTCGCACTGGGCGACCGAGTCCCACTCGGAGGCGGTGGCGGCGGAGGCGCTGCCGGTCGCCATCAGCGGAGCGGCGATGGCGACGCCGGTGACACCGGCGAGCGTGGCGACACGGGTGGCCTTGGACGGACGGCGGTGCTTGCCCTTGCTGGAAAACAGCATCGAGTGATCCCCTCACCGACGCCTGCGAGGTGAGCTGTCGGGTTCGGGCGGGTGAGTGCCCGGCCGTGCGCCGTCAGCGCACGTCTTCACCCCAAGCCGCTCCCGGTCAACTACCGGGCGCGGCGCTTACCTTGGGTCCCCCGCTCCTGCCTACGGCGCTTGACGCGTCGACTGTTCCCGTACGGCCGCTGGCAGGATTCGGCGTTGCGACCGTCGGGGCCCGCTGTGGCGAGCGGTGATGACCGTAAGCAGCCGATCGACCGAATTTCAAAGACGATCAGGGCCTTTGAGATCCATCTCTCACTTGCGCCAAACCGGACATTACACGGCGAACCATGACGTGAACTCCCGCTACTTTTCGCCCGATTCGGCATCAACTGCAAGGCTCTGACCGGGGAGGATGAGGTCCGGGTCGACACCGACCGTCTTCTCGTTCTCGGCGTAGAGCCCGGCCCATCCGCCTTCGAGGCCAAGGGCGTCGGCGATCGCCGAGAGGCTGTCCCCGGTGCGGACGACGTACGAGCCGTCGACGACGTCGCGGGAGGCGCCGGAGTCGCGCGAGGCGTGCCGGCCGGAGGAGTCGTCACCACGGCCGTCCACGGCGCCGTCGGTGGAGTTCTCGGCGACGGTGCCGCCGCGGTGACGTCCGGCGCCGGCGGTCGCGCCCTCGGGTGCCGCCGAAGCGTCGCCACCCTGGCCCGAGTTGCCCGATTCGCCACCCTTCGCCGTCCGCGTGCCCTCACTGTCCGTCTCCCGGGCGCTGCCGGACTCCTCGTCCGAGGAGGTGTCCGACTTCGCCCTGTTCCCGGTCCCGTCCGAGGACGAGTCGGACCGGGAGGAGCCGGACGGGGAGACACCGATCCCCAGCGAGTCCGACAGGGAGGACCCATCGGACGAAGTGGATGAATCGGATGAACCAGATGAACTGGACGAATCCCCTGCCACGCCCGTGTCGACCGAGACCTCGCCCGAGTTCGCACTGAGCCCGGAGAGCGGCCCGCAGGTCGGCCAGGCGGCGAGCCCCTGGTCGGCCAGGACCTTCTCGGCGACGGCCATCTGCTGCGACCGGCTGGCCTCGTCGGCGCTCGGCGCGTACCTGCGGCCGCCGTACCGCTGCCAGTTCTCCTGGGTCAACTGCAGTCCGCCGTAGTACCCGTTGCCGTCGTCGGCGCTCCACTGGCCGCCGCTCTCGCATTCGGCGACCCGGTCCCACGTGGTGCCGTCGGCCGCGTTCGCGCTTGCGGCACCGAGCAGCGGGATGGCGATCGCCGATCCGGTCACCCCTGCCGCGACGATGAGGGCCGGAACCTGACGGGGGCGACGATGGCGGCCGTTCCCGGAGAGCATGCGAGAGCCTTTCACGTGACAGCGGGTGACTGCGCGGCTGATGAGCCGCGTTGATGGGTGAACGTAGCCGCACCCGATCACTTGTCACAAGCAGATGCAGCGCAGATCACGTGAAGATCACAGAGTTGAGAGACCATCACCTTTTCACGGCCGGACCTTCATACTTCGCGGCCACCGCTCCGGCACCCCCGCGACGGCCGCCCCGCCGACACCGTACGACTGCCGCATCACTGCCGACCGGCGGTGAACTCCACCGGGAGCGTCCGCAATCCGCGCATGATGAGTCCGCCGCGCCATCGCAAATCAGCCGGATCGCCCGCTAGTCGGAGGTCCGGCAGCCGGGTGAGGAGGGTGGCCAGCGCGGTCTGTCCCTCCAGCCGGGCGAGTGGCGCGCCGAGGCAGTAGTGGATGCCGTGGCCGTAGCCGAGGTGCTGGTTGTCACGGCGGGAGAGATCGAGCGTGTCGGGCTGTGTGAACCGGGCGGGGTCACGGTCCGCGGCCGCGAGGACGACGAGCACGGGGTCGCCGGGCGTGATGTCCTGTCCGCCGATGTGGACCGCCTCGGTCGCGAACCGCCACGTGGCCAGTTCCACCGGGCCGTCGTAGCGCAGGAGTTCCTCGACGCCCGTCTCCAGCAGGGCCCTCTCCCCGGCGGCGAGGGAGGTCTGCAGCCGCTCCCGCTGCCCGGGATGCGTGAGGAGCGCGTACATGCCGTTGCCGATCAGGTTCACCGTCGTCTCGAACCCGGCGAAGAGCAGGATGAAGGCCATGGCGGCGGCCTCGTTCTCGGTCAGGTGCTCGCCGTGGTCGGAGGCGCGGATGAGACCCGAGATGAGGTCCTCGCCGGGCGCGGCCACGTCGGGAAGGGCCTCACGCTTCTTGTGGATGAGCTCGCCCAGGTACCCGCGCATCTTCTTGACGGACCGTCCGACCCCGCCCCTCGGGCCGCCGCCGTGCCGGATCATCATCCCCGCCCAGTCCCGGAAGTCGTCCTGGTCCTCGCGGGGCACGCCCAGCAGGTCGCAGATGGCGTAGATGGGGAGCGGGAACGCGAACTCGTGGATCAGGTCGGCGGAGCCCCTCTCCTGGAACTGGTCGATGAGGTGGTCGGTGAGCTCCCGCACACGCGGCGCGAACTCGGCGACGCGCCGCGGGGTGAACGCCTTGCTGACGAGCCGTCGCAGCCGGGTGTGGTCCGGCGGGTCGATGTTGAGCAGATGGGTCATCAGCTCGGCCTTGCGTTCGCCCGGGATGCCCGTCTTGCCCTTCGCGTGCGCGGGTTCGTCGTGGTGGGCCGGGTTCTTGCTGAGCCGTCCGTCCGCGAGCGCCTGCTTCGCGTCCGCGTACCGGGTGACCAGCCAGGCATCCACCCCGCTGGGCAGCTTCGTCCGGTGCACGGGCGCGTGCTCCCGCAGCCAGGCGTACGCCGGGTAGGGATCGGTGGCGAACTCCCAGGTGAAGAGTTCGGGGGCGGGGCTGGGCGGCGGGGGCTGGTCGGTCACTCCCCGACGGTATCCGGCGGCCGGACCACCGGCGTCCGCAGGGCGCGCCGGCCCGGACTCCGCCCCGGCGCGGCCGCCGCGCGGACTTCACCCCGGACTGTCCGTAAATCACCTGCCGTTTGACTCCGCGGCTCGACGACTCTCTACATTCGCGCCGTGGACCCCGAAATACTCAGATCCAGCTTCGCGGTCGTCGAGAGACGGGCCGAGTTCGCGGTCAAGTACTTCTACTCGCATCTCTTCCGGCACAACCCGGACCTGCGCGGGCTCTTCCCGCTGGACCACCCGGAGGACATGGAGAGGCAGCGGGACCGGTTGTTCGCGGCGCTCACGTATGTACTGGAACGGCTGGAGGACCCGGCGCTGCCCGGGTACTTACGGGAACTGGGCCGTGATCACCGGAAGTACCTGGCCGAGCCGGAGCACTACGCGGCCGTGGGGGCGAGTCTCGTCGCGGCGTTCGCCGTCGTCGCGGGGTCGGTGTGGAACGCGGAGACGGAGAAGGCCTGGGGCGAGGCCTACGGGGCGATCACGAACGTCATGCTGCAGGGCGCCTGGGAGGCGCAGCACGCGGACGAACCGCCCTGGTGGGACGCCGAGGTGGTGTCCCGGGCGCGACACGGCGACGACCTCGTCGTCCTGACCCTGCGGCCGCACCGGCGGCTGCGGTACCTTCCCGGCCAGTACGTCAGTGTCAACGTCCCGCATCTGCCGGGCATCTGGCGGCCGTACTCCATCGGCAACGCGCCCCGGGCCGATCTCACCCTCGATCTGCACGTCAGCCGAGTGGAGAACGGAGTGCTCTCCACCGCCCTCGTGCGGCGGACCCGGGAGGGCGACGTCCTGCGGCTCGGCTCGCCCGGCGGCGGGCTGGTCCTGCGGACTCCGGTGGAGCGGCCGCTGACCTTCATCGCGGCCGGCACCGGGTGGGCGCCGGTCAAGGCACTGCTGCAGCAGCTCGACGCCACGCACGAGGCCCGGCTGTTCGTCGTCGCCCGTGACACCTCGTACCTCTACGACCGGTCGGCCGTGGAACATCTGCGGGCCCGGCTGCCCCGGCTGGGCGTCACCTTCATCACCCCGGCGCCCGGCCGCCCCAGGACCCAGGCGACCGAGCGGCTGCTGACCGCGCTGGGCAACCGGGCCGGCTGGGCCCGCCACGACGTCTATCTGACCGGTCCGCCCCAGCTCGTCGAGGAGGTCGGCGAGGCCCTTCCGACGCTCGGCACTCCGCCCGACCGGCTCTTCCGCGACCTCCTGCCGCCCACCGCGGAGGCGCGCGGCCGGCCGCTGGGCGCGGCGGAGTGGCTGCTCGACCGGCCCCGGCCGAACTGGCACAGTCCGTCGGCTCGCGCACCGGACGCGTGAACCCGGGGCCGCGCGCCGCCCCGGCCTCAGCCGCCGAGCGCCGGTGAACCCTCCCGCGCGCGGATCGCGTCCCGGTACGCCCGCGCCGCCGCGCGCAGCGCCGCCTCCGGGTCCACGCCCTCGGCCTCGGCCCGCGCGGCCACGGCCAGCAGTTCGTACCCGACGCCCTCGCCGCGCGGCAGTTCCACCTCGAGTCCCGCCGTGCGGGCCCGTGAGGCCAGCTTGGCCGCGAGTGCCAGGCCGGGCTGGCCGAGCGGTATTCCCTCCGTGACGGATGTCCGGCGCTTCTCCTCGGCCTTCGTGCGCAGCCAGTGCTCCTTGACCTCCTCGGGGGTCGTGGCCGTCTCGTCGCCGAAGACGTGCGGGTGGCGGTGGATCAGCTTGGTGACGATGCCGGCCGCCACGTCGTCGATCGAGAAGGGCTCGGCACCGTCCTCCGGGCGGCCCTCCTCCGCGATCCTGGAGTGGAAGACCACCTGGAGCAGGACGTCGCCGAGCTCCTCCCTGAGCTCGTCCCGGTCCCCCTCCTCGATCGCCTCGACCAGTTCGTACGCCTCCTCGATCCCGTACTTCGCCAGGCCCTCGTGGGTCTGGCGGGACGACCAGGGGCACTCGACGCGGATGCGGTCCATGACCTGGACGAGGTCGAGGAGACGGGCGCCCGGCAGGTCGTACGAGGCGGGGAGCAGCTCCAGCTCCGGCATGTGGACGCGGCCGGAGCCGGCCAGCCGGGCCAGTCCGTCGGTGAGGCGCGGCTCGCCCTCGCCGGTGGCCACGACCACCACCGTGCGGCCGCCGGCACAGGCGTCCACCAGCTCCTGCGCGGCGGGCGAGGTCTCGTCCACGGCGACGCCGGCCTCCCGCAGATAGGGCAGCTGCGGATGCGCGCCGTCCGCGCACAGCACCTGGTCGGCGCCGCGCAGCGCCTGCCAGGCGGGCCAGGACAGCAGTCCGGGTGCGACGCGGTGGCTGGTGGTGAGCAGGACGATACGGCCGGGGGCGGCGGGGCCGGCCTGGGCGGCTGCGTCGGAGCTGGTTGCGTTCACCCCTCGAACGTAACCCACGCCGCCGACACCCCCGGAGTTGTCCACAGGATCTACGGGACCGGGTGCCGGACCGTCCTCTCCGAGCCGCTTGTCGCTCCGCGCCCGCCCCTCGCGCGTCGTGACCCCGGTGCCGCCGACGGCCGTTCCCGGCCCTCTTGCGCCGACTGCCGGGTCCCGCCCTTCCGGCCGGGTTTGCGCCCCTGCCGTCGGGCCCGACCCCCTACTGCCCGGTCCCGCCCTTGCCGCTGGGTTCCCCGTCCTTACGCCGACTGCGGGGTTCCCGCCTGCGTGACCTCGCGCAGCCACGGCGTCTTCGCGTCGACGCGGCCGCTCTTCTCGACGTCCCAGGCTCCGTAGCGCGGGTTCAGGTCGATGCGCAGTTCCTTGGACGCCTGGGACATGGCCTTCCAGAACGTGGCCTTGCCCTCGGCGGTGTTCATGTCGGCGCCGAGCGAGGACGCGACCTTCTGGGCCTCGATCTCCGTACGGAGGTTCTCGTCGAGGCGCGCGGGCGCCACGCCGTACTGCTGCAGCCAGACCGTCTCCAGTCCGTGCGCGCCTCCCGCCTGCTGTTCCAGGGACCCCCGCAGCCGCTGGACGTCCTTGCGGGTGACGCTGACGTGCGCGTCCTTCGCCGCCCGGTCGAGGACGTGGTCGAGGACCATGCTGTGCAGGGTGTCGCGGGTGAGGCTGCCACTCTTGGCGATGGCCTGCTCGTACTGGGCCTCGTCCTTGGTGACGGCCCGCTGGGCCGACCGCACCTCGTTCACCCGGCCCTCCAGTTGGGCGACGGTGATCCGCTGGCCGCCGACGACGGCCGCGGCGCCTGGATGCGCCTCGCTGCCGCACGCGGTGAGCAGGGGGGCCGCGGCGACGATCGCTGCGGAGAGGACGAACGCGGTGCGACGGCGGCGGTGCAAGGAAACCTCCCGAGGAGATTGTGCGACGGTGCACAAAGTCTTGCGATGATCGATGTTAGGCAGTGGCCCGGCTCTCGGCCAGCCATTCGACCAACGATTCGCGGAGAGTTCGGGTACCACCGCGCACGCGTGCGGTACCTGCCACCCGTCCCGGGCCCGCCACGCCGTCAACCGCGCGCGGCGACCTGTCGCTCGACCGCGTCCGCGACCTCGGCGCGCAGTCCGTCGCCGGGGCGCACGAAGGTGATGTTGCCGGAGTCCTCGCCGCTGTCGGCGTTCCGGGCACTCCCGGTGTCCTCCGAGCCGCCGCCGCTGTCGCCGACGAGGACGAAGTCCACCGTGCGGTGCAGGGGTGCGGCCTGCTCGGCGGCCTCGATCTGGGGGCCGCCGGCCGCGAGCACCAGGTCGCAGGAGCGCTGGAGCAGGCCGCTGAGGTAGGACCGCGTGTCGGCCGCGGGCTGCTCTCCGGTCACCGGTACGTGGCTGACGCGCACCTGGGTTCCGAGGGACGCGTCCCTCATGCCCTCCCAGACCTGGGCCGCCGCGGTCCCGTCCGTGATCCCGTCCTTGCCGGTGAGCAGACAGGCGTCGACTTCCTTGTAGGACCGGGCCGTGGTGTCGGGGAGCCGCCGCGTGGTCTCGGTACGGGAGAGGAAGTACCCGGTGACGGCGACGGCGGCCACCACGACCACGGCGCCCGCGAGCAGGGCGATGGTGCGCCCGCCCAGCTCCTGCAGCCACAGCCGCGCGGACCGGGCGGCCCTGGTGAGCCATGACCAGGGTGTCGCGCCGCGCACCGCCTTCACGCGCCGCGCCTGCGGTACCCGCCTGCCCCGCTTGACCACTGGTTGTCTCGTGCTCTCTGTCGTGCCTGCTGCCGCTGCGTCGTGCCCGCTGCCGCTGCCTGCCGCTGTCCGCCGCCTGTCATGGCGTGTCTACGGACGGGCCGGCCGACGCGGCCGGACCTTCCAGGCATGTATCGAGGCGGCGCCCATGGACAGCAAGGTCAGCGAACTCAGCGGGGTCAGCCGGTTCAGCAGCCGCGAGACGCCCCGGTCCGCGCGGCTGCCCCGGCGTGGCGCGATCACGAGGGAGGGAACGGGGCAGGGCGGTCCCGGACTGACGACGGGAACCGCCGCGGCCCCGGCCCGCACGGTAATCGGCCGCGGTACCCGTACCGGCGCGATCCTCATGCCCCACTCCTTCGTCCTCATCGGCGGGCTCAGCCGGTGATGGCCACCGGCGCGTCCCACGCGTCCCGGTCCACCGTGATGGTGTAACCGCCGATCGTTTCCTTGCTGTTGACCATGTACTGGTGGGCGCGGCTGTGGTTGGTCCACCGGTCGGCGGCGAACGGCCAGTCGGCCGTCGTGGTGTTCTGCTTGTCCCACAGGGCGTACCAGAGGTTGCCGGGCAGGTTCGTACGGTCGGTGGCGTCGGCGATGGCCTTCGCGCTGGAGCTGCGGAAGCCGTAGAAGCCCGCGCGGTACGTCTTGGCGTTGAGCGTCTTGTCGAAGGCCCGTATGTACGTCAGCGTCGCGGTGTTGCACGACTTGTTCGTGATGTCGTACGACTCCATGTCCAGGTAGATCGGGCTGCCCGCCTTCATCCCCAGCGCGGACGCCTTGGCCACCGCGTCCGCGCCGTCGGTGGCGCCGAGCGAGGCGGCGTTGGTGGTGGTGAGCTTCTCCGGGTTGGAGCCCGTCTGGCAGGAGGGCTGCGCGCCCACGTACAGCGGGATGAGCTTCCAGCCCAGCGTGCTGACCGACTTCACCCAGGACGCGGTGAGGTTGGGCTGGCTGCAGCCGCGGTTCTTGCCGCCGATGTACACGGCGGCCGCTCCGTAGAAGCCGGTGTGCCATGCCTTCATCGCGGTCAGGGAGGGCGCGGCGCAGGTGTCGAACGCGCGGCCGGTGAAGGTCTTCTGGGCGGGCCAGGTGGTCGCCGCCATCGACGTCTGCGCCGCGATCCCGGCTCCCGCGACCACGGCGGCACCCGCCGTCGCCCAGGCGATGTAACGGCCCTTCTTGGACATCCGATGGCTGGACATCCCCACCCCAATTCGTGACACGCGCGGATCGCGCCACGCGTGAACGCGCACGATCTGCGAACAGTTGAGAACAGCGAAGAAAGCCGCTGAGACGGCGCCCATCCCCCGGTACACCGGCGAACGGTGTCCGGCCCCCGGCGCGCGGGGCGGATCGCACCCTAACCGACGCCACCCCTTCAACTGGGAAACCCCTGATCTCGATCACCACAAGATTCCCTCAAGTCACAGCAAAGAGCACCGAGCGGACGACGCTCCGGGCCCACCACCCCCTCCCACCGCGGATCTTGGGCACATGCATACCCGCGCATGACCTGCACCTGACCTGTCCATGACTTGTGCATGGCCCGCCCGCCCCTACAGTCCGCTCGGCCACATCGCCCCACTTCACAGAGGATTCAGAGATCCCCATGCGTCAACCGTCCCCGTACCGTCCCGCCAGAACGCTGCTCGCCGTCGCGGTGCTCCCGCTGGCCCTGGCCGCCTGTTCCTCCGGAACCTCCGACCACCCCTCCGCCGCCCCGACGAAGGCGGCCAAGGACCCCGACGCCGGTCTGCTGACGGGGGCCCGGCTCAAGAAGGCGCTGGCGCCCGCGTCCTTCTTCGCCTCCGGTTTCGCGGTCGACCCCGACGGCGTACGGGACTCCGGGGCGACGTACACCGCGCCGTCCGCGTCCGCCGCGGCGAAGCCGGACTGCTCCCTGCTCGGCGGCACCAGCTGGATAGCCGTCACCGGCGTCTCCGGGGTGTCCTTCGCGCAGAACGACTACGTCAGCAAGGCGACGTCCGAGGACATCGCCCAGGAGATCGACACCTTCCGCGGCGCGACCGCGGCCGAGGTGCTGAAGGGCCTGGAGAAGACCGCCACCGCCTGCACGACCTTCACCGACACGCAGACCCACAGCCAGGTGAAGGTCACCGGTGCGGCCACCCCCGGCCTGGGCGACACCGCGTACACCCTCACCCTGACCGACAGCGCCTGGCAGAACGGCACGACCCTGCTCGCCGTGCGCTCCGGAACCGACGTCGTCAGCGTCCTGTCCACCGACGGGCACGACAACGGGGCGGCCACGGCCGGGAAGCTCGCCGCGCGGATCGTGACGTCTCTGCGGGCCGAACACCAGCGCGCATGACCCCCTGAATGGGAGCATGACGGCTCGGAGGGTGTCCCCGGAGTGTCTTGGGGCGGCTCCGGGGAGTCTCGGGGGGCTTGACGGTGAGCTTGGACAAACGCCTGGAGGCCGGCTGGATCCAGCGGATCGCGTGGTCGGTGCTGGCCGTGGGGTCGCTGGGTCTGCTGATCTGGGTGCCGTTCCTGTACGTGGCGATCCGCCGCGGCCGGGGCTCGGACTGGGGTGCCTTCGCCTCGTTCCTGCTGTACGAACTGGTGACGCTGCCGTGGGCGATCACCGACCAGAGCGACTCGGGTGATCCCATCCTCGGCGTGGTCGCACTGGTCAGCATCGGCATGGCGGTGGGCATGCTGATGTTCGCGGTGTTCGACAAACGGCAGCCGAAGTACGGCGCGGTCGGCCGGGGTCCGGTGCCGGGCCAGATGCCGGGTCCGGTGCCTGGCCGGACGCAAGGACCCGTACAGGGCCCGGCGCAGGGGCAGGCCCACGGGCAGGGCGGCCCGGTGCAGGGCAACCCGTACCTGCGCTAGACGACCGGCACGGGGCGGGCGGCGGCGGTCGAGCGGCGCCGGTCGCCCGGCCGCCGGTCGGGCCCGCCCGTCGGCCCGTCGCCTCAGCCGCGCCGGGTGCCCCGCAGGACCCGTACGGCGGGCCAGGCCAGCAGTGCGCCGACGCCCCAGAGGAACACGACGATCACCGCCCATTCACCGATGCCGGTCTCCGGGTCCGAGAAGCCGAAGACGGTGTAGGCGAGCGCCGGCAGGGACCACAGTCCCGCGAGGAGACCGAAGACGACGAGCAGCGCGGTCTGGCCGCCGGTACGCCGGGCCGGCCCCGCCTTCGCCGGTGAACCGGTCCCCTCGCCCCCGCCCGCATCCGGTCGTGCCTGCCGCTGCCGGGGCGGCAGCCGGACCACCGCGCTGGGGTGAACGGCGGCGTCGACGGTCGCCATCGTGTGCGCGTCGATGCCGTTGAGGCCGGGCTCCAGGTCCACGGACAGACCGTCGTGGCCGATGAGTCTGCGACCGCCGTCGGGCCAGTTCAGTACCGCCGCGCACGCGCGGTAGAGCACGGTGGCCGTCCGGTCCCCCGCCGTCACGCTGACGCCCTCGCTCCCGACGATCAGCGAAGGACCACCTCTCCGCGGAGGGGCGAACGTGGTCCCCGTGACGGCGTACGACGAGCCGGTCGGCGCCTGCGCGTACCCGGCCCAGTCGGCGCTGTGGCCCGCGGGCGCCTGCAACAGGGCGGTCCCGGCGGCCTCCAGCGCCACTCCGTACAGGTGCCGCGGGGTGATCGCCCACAGCTCGGACCGCAGTTCGTCGAACCCGCGCGGCGCCCGGTGGGCGAGGAGGTCCTCCGCCGCGCCGGGCAGCCGCCGTACCGCCGCGTCGTGCGCGGTCAGCGTCGCGTCGGCGCGGGCCCGTACGGCGTCCAGGTCGCCCTGCGCGATCCGGCCCGCCTGGAGTGCCGCGAGGACGTCCACGAAGCCGCCGAGCACCGCGTCCTGCTTCGCGGGCAGCGCGTCCGCGAAGGCGGTGACGACCGCGAAGCCGTCCCGTCGTGACGTGTAGTCGGTGGCGGCCGTGTAGGAGTAGCCGCCCTCCTGCCGCAGGGACCGGGACAACTCCCTTTCCAGTACGCCCGCGTACAGCCGGGCGGCGGTGCTGTCGCCGACCACGCTGTCCAGCAGGACACCGCCCTTGCCGTCGGAGAAGTAGGCGGGTGCCGTGGGCAGGGCCGACGTGACGGCGGGCATCGGACGGCGGTGACCGGCGGGCAGCTTGAGCGAGAGCCCGGCCGGCAGGCGTTCCCCCGCGATCCACAGCACGGCGTTGTCCCGGGTGAACCAGGTCTGCGCCCAGTGCCGCAGGTCTTCCGGCCGCAGATCCCGTACGCCCCACTCCGGGTAGCTGAGCAGCCCGTACCCCTGCGCTCCGTAGCGCCACAACGGCAGTTGACCGGGCTCCCGGCGCGCCTCCTCGGTGCGCAGGATCTCCTTCTCGGTCTCCAGCCGCTCCATGGGCAGGTCGGTCAGGGAGGCGCACACACCCTCCAGGTAGGCGACGATCTCGTGCTCGGCGCCCTCCGCGTGGAAGTGGGTGAACGCGCCCTTGGTCGCGCCGTTGAAGTGGTAGTCGGCCAGTCCCTGGCGGTGCAGGGCCAGGTGCTCCAGGAGGTGGGTGACACCGGACCGGGCGAGCGTCTCGTCGGCGACACCGACCCGGAAGACCAGTCCGGCACGCATCGGCCCGGTGGCGTACGCGAAGAGGGTCGGTATGCCGTCGACCTCGGTGGGATGGATGGCCTGGCTCATCTGCTCAGCCTTTCGCGAGCGCGGCGGAACGGTGTCGGACGTACGCTTCCGCGGGCTTGCCGAGGTAGCTCCAGGGGTACTCGGAGGCCAGGTTGCCCAAGGCGCGGAAGTGCGCGGCGGCGCGGGCGTAGTCCCCGATCAGGGAGAAGAGTGCCGCGAAGTTGCCGTGCACGGTGACCCAGCCGTACACCGGCCGGTGGTGCGGGTGCAGCACCGACCGTTCGGCGGCCTCCACGAGTTCGGAGTGGACGTGGGCCTGGCGCAGATACGCCGTCCGCTCCTGCCCGGCGGGCAGGTCGAGCCAGCGCTCCAGATGCACCTCCGCCACCAGACCGCCGCTGAGCGTCCCTTCGGGCGCGTTCAGCAGGCACTCGCGGGCGAAGCCGTGCGCCGCCTCCCAGCTTCCGCTCCACTTGGGGCACAACTGCTGGAGCAGCCCGGTCTGTCCGCCGTGGTGGTGCGGATGGTGGGCGGCCAGCCGGTCGTAGCGGCGCCGCGCCTCGTTCTGCCCGAGCTGGAGCCCCCTGGCGGTGGTCAGCCGCGAGGTCCAGGCCGCGTCGTCGGCCGGGTCGAGGGCGGTGGCCCGGATGAGCAGCTGCTCGGCCTGCCGCAGGTGCGCGTGGAGCCCCGCGAACTGCTCGCGGCTGACGTCCTCGGCACGCGCGCTGGTCCGGACCTCCCAGCCCAGCCTCACTTCACGCGTCCCGAGCAGCGTCAGGGCCAGTACGTCGTCGGGGGCGGCGGCGACCATGTCGCGCAGCGGGTGCTCCACCCCGGGGACGCCGGCGACCACACCGACGAGGAAGGACCGGTCGATTCCCCGCGGGAGCCCGTCCACGTACTGCCTGATCCCGGCCCAGTCCCGCGCGACGACGGCCTGCCGCAGCCAGCCGGCCTCGGGAAAGGCCGAGGCCGGCTCGAAGTCGGGGGGTGGGAGGGGCGGTGCATCGGGTGACATGGCGCGGATCTTAAGCGAGCCCTGTGACAACAGGGCAAGTGGATACCCGGAGTGGTAATTCCGCTGCGTTCACGGGACTTCGGCGGGTGACGGTTCGCCACGCGCGACTGCCCTTGCCTCACCGGTTCCGGGCGTATCCGAGGGGGTATCCGAGGGCTGCGCACGTTCCCGGGCGGCTATATACTCCGCCTGGCAAATCTGCCGTGCCGCGCTCGAATGCATCCCCCGTTCGACAACGCGCCCCCACGCACTCGCTCACTCGCCCGTCGGCATCGCCGTGCGTTCTTTTGCTCTTCCATTGCGCTCTCTTTGCGCAGCCTTTCCATTTCCCTTTCTCTTCCGAATACCAAGGAGCCCCCGTGTCCCTCAACTCGCGCCGCAGGCGTCAACTGCTGGAGGCCACCGGCCCCTTGCTGCTCCAGGGGGAACGGGTCGAACTCGCCACGCTGGCGGCGGTCGGCACGGTGTCCGTGCGCAGGCAGGCACTCACCGCGGCGGTGGTCGGAGTGCTCAGCGCCGGAACGGTGATCGCCACGGTCAGACCGCGCCCGCTGTACATCGCCCTGACCGATCAGCGCCTGTTGTTCTTCGACGGGAACAACGGCGGAAAGCCCGGCAAGCTCCTGATGAACCTCCCCCGCCCCTATGTCTCCGTCGGCGCGACGAAGAAGGGCCTCTTCGGCCTCACCCTGATAACCCGACTGTCCGTCGTGGAACAGGAACAGGACCTCAAGGTGACCTTCCCCGTCCAGCACCGCGCGGACGGACACCAGTTCGTGTCACTTCTCCCCGTCACACGCTGACACCCGGGCCCCCGTTCCGACGAGGGGCGGCCGTCGAACCGATCGAGCGCCGAACTCCCCTCCCTCGCCCGGGGCCCCCGCCTCGAATTCAGGGTTCACCGTCAGGAGGACGGAGCCGCCCAGGCACCCGACCACGCGGCCGACGGCCGCCTCCGTCCTGCTCAGCCGCCGCACTGCTGCAGCATCATCCGCTTGTCCGCGGCCGTCACCGGAAGGTCGTACTTCAGTGACACCTGGGCGAAGCGCACCACGTAGGAGCAGCGGATCTGTTTGTTCGGGGGCAGCCAGGTCGCGGGCCCCGAGTCGCTCTTCGCGCCGTTGGTCGGCCCGTCCACCGGGATCAGGTTGAGCGGGTCGTTGGCGATGTCCTCCCGCTTGCCCTTCGTCCAGTGCGAGGCACCCATCTGCCAGTCGTAGGACAACGGCATGACGTGGTCGATCTGGACCGTCGTCGCGCGGGACTTGGCCCACTCGATCGTCTTCCCGGTGTACGGGTCGTGCAGCGTCATGGAGGTGACGATGCAGTCGGAGCCGGCCCGGAAGCGGGCCTTCTCACCATCGCGTTTCAGGAGATCGTTCCGCGAGTCGCAGCCGTTGTGGGCGAAGGGGATGCCGCCTGGAGCCGAGTCCATCCAGGCGTAGCCGAACTCGTCCCTCTTGTAACCCGTCTTCGGCCCGCGCCCCTTCGTCGCCACTTTCCCGATCAGCGATCGCGCCTTCGCCCTGTCCGCGGTGGAAGCGATCACCGCCATCCCCGGCTTCGTGCCGTCCGGATTGTCCAGCGGGTTCACAGCCCGGCTGTTGCCGGCGGTCGGGACGGCCGAGCCGGAGGGTCCGCCTTCCGCGGGCGGAGCGATGTCCTTGCAGCCGGCGACCACGATCCCGGCGGCCACCACCGCCGCGGACGCCAGGAGGACGCGCCGTCCTCCGCCGCTGTACCTCATGTGCCGCTCAGCGGGCATGACGCACCGCCCCCTGGATGAGCCTGGAGAACTCCGCCCCGCCGCCGCTTTCGGCACCCACGGTGAACACCGCGGGCGCGGCCATGGCCGCTCCACCCCTCAGACGCACCACGACGCCCCTCCCCTTGCCTCCCCGGATCCGCCCCGTGCGGGCGCATCTCCCCTGCTGCCCACGGTAGCGGCCGGTATGCCACGGCCATACCGACCTCCAACGGGCAATAGGCGCACGCCGGGCGTATCGTCGGAGGTGACCCACCTCCGGAGGGAGTTCCTGGATGGGCATCTTCGACAGGTTCAAGGACCACGCCAAGTCCAAGGGCAAGGACATGTCCGACACCGCGGAACGGGACGTCAACGAGAAGACCGGCAACAAGTACACCGGCCAGGTCGACGACGCCCAGCAGCGGATCGAAGGCGCGACGGGTCTGGAGAGTGACCGTCCCGGTCGTCCTGACCGACCCGACCAGCGGTAGCCCCTCGCTGGGCCGTTGCCCCCATCGACCGACCGTGACACCGAGGCCGTCCGCGACGGGAAACTCCCGCGGACGGCTTCTTCTTCGCCCCGCGTCACCGCGTGCCGGAACTGGAGGTGCGGGGCCTTCGGCCACGGCAGCTCCGCGTTGGCGACGGCCAGGGGACACCCCGCGGTGTTCGCGGCCTCGGTGACGCGGCGCACCAGGGCTGCGGGCGCCGCGAGTTCGGGGCGTGCGTCCGGTCGCCGAATATCGCGCGGCACGCACGGTCCATGCCCCGCTCCCTCGCCCCCGCCCGTACACCACGGCGATCTGCGGCGCGCCATCCTGAGCGCCGCCCTGGACGTCATCGCCGCCGAGGGCCCGTCCGCGCTCGGCCTGCGCGACCTGGCCCGCCGGGCGGGCGTCTCGCACGCGGCACCGGCCCACCACTTCAAGGACCGCACGGGCCTGCTCACGGCGATCGCCGCCGAGGGCCACGGACTTCCGGCCGCCTCGCTCGCCGAGGCCACGGACCTACGGGAGGCGGGCGTCCGCTACGTGAGGTTCGCGCGCGAGCACCCCGCGCCCTTCCAGGTGATGTTCCACCGGAACTGCTGCGGGCGAACGACGTCGAGCTGACCACCGCCCGCGCCCTGACGGCCGGCAGCCCGCGCCGGGCCGTCGCCACCCGGCACCGGACGCCGACCCCGGCCTCGCCCAGGTCGCCGCCCGGTCCCTGGCCCACGGCTTCGCGACCCTGCTCCTCGGCCACAACCTCGACGGCCCGGTCCGCGGCCAGCACCCCGAGGAGGTCTTCCGCGCCCTGGCGGGAACGCTGTTCACGCCAGCACCGGCATGAGCCCGGGGCACCGGCCCCACCACGAGGGGCCGGCCGCCACCGGTCCCCTACGCGGCGCCGACAACCCGCCCCGTCCGGAACCCGCCTCTACGACCCCAGGATCGTCGCCAGGAATTCCCCGGTCCACCCCAGCAACTCCCGCCCGACCAGCGGCTTCCCGCCCACCTTCGCGGTCTTCGGGCGGGGAACCAGCAGCTGGTGGGCGGCCGGCTTGATGACCGTGCCCGGGTACAGCCGTTGCAGGCGCAGCTCCTGCGACTCCCGCAACTCCGCCGGTGCGAAGCGGATGTTGTTGCCCTGGAGCACGACCTCGCCGACCCCGCACGCCCGCGCGAGCATCCGCAGCCCGGCGACCAGCAGCAGGTTCTCCACCGGTTCGGGCAACTTGCCGTAACGGTCGACGAGTTCCTCCCGCACGGACTTCACGTCCTCCTCCGTGTTGGCGGAGGCGATGGCGCGGTAGGCCTGCAGGCGCAGCCGCTCGCCCGGCGCGTAGTCGTGCGGGACGTGCGCGTCGACCGGCAGCTCGATCTTGACCTCCAGCGGCGGCTCCTCCTCCACACCGCCCTCCAGCTGTGCGCGGTAGTCGGCGACCGCCTCGCCGACCATGCGTACGTACAGGTCGAAGCCGACGCCCGCGATGTGCCCGGACTGCTCGCCGCCGAGCAGGTTTCCGGCGCCGCGGATCTCCAGGTCCTTCATCGCCACGTACATGCCCGCGCCCATCTCGGTGTGCTGGGCGATGGTCGCGAGCCGCTCGTGCGCCGTCTCGGTGAGGGGCTTCTCCGGCGGGTAGAGGAAGTACGCGTAGCCGCGCTCCCGGCCTCGCCCGACGCGTCCGCGCAGCTGGTGCAGCTGCGAGAGGCCGAAGTTGTCGCCGCGCTCCACGATCAGTGTGTTGGCGTTGGAGATGTCGATGCCGGACTCGACGATCGTCGTCGAGACGAGCACGTCGAACCTCTTCTCCCAGAAGTCGACGACGACCTGTTCCAGGGACTGTTCCGACATCTGGCCGTGGGCCGTCGCGATGCGTGCCTCGGGGACGATCTCCCGCAGCCGGGCGGCCGCGCGGTCGATGGACTCGACGCGGTTGTGGATGTAGAAGACCTGGCCCTCGCGGAGCAGTTCGCGCCGGATGGCGGCGCCGATCTGCTTCTCCTCGTAGGGGCCGACGAAGGTCAGCACCGGGTGCCGCTCCTCCGGCGGGGTGGTGATCGTGGACATCTCGCGGATGCCCGTGACCGCCATCTCCAGGGTGCGCGGGATCGGGGTCGCGGACATCGTCAGAACGTCGACGTTGGCGCGCAGCTTCTTCAGCTGCTCCTTGTGCTCGACGCCGAAGCGCTGCTCCTCGTCGACGATGACCAGGCCCAGGTCCTTGAACTTCGTCTCCGCGGAGAACAGGCGGTGGGTGCCGATGACGACGTCCACCGAGCCCTCGCGCAGACCCTCCAGGACCGCCTTCGCCTCCGTGTCCGTCTGGAAGCGCGACAGTGCCCGGACGTTGACGGGGAACTGGGAGTAGCGCTCGCCGAAGGTGCCGAAGTGCTGCTGCACGAGAAGCGTCGTCGGTACGAGCACGGCGACCTGTTTGCCGTCCTGCACCGCCTTGAACGCCGCGCGGACGGCGATCTCCGTCTTGCCGTATCCCACGTCGCCGCAGATCAGGCGGTCCATCGGGACCGTCTTCTCCATGTCCTCCTTGACCTCGGCGATGGTCGTGAGCTGGTCGGGGGTCTCCGCGTACGGGAAGGCGTCCTCCAGCTCGCGCTGCCAGGGCGTGTCGGCGCCGAAGGCGTGTCCCGGGGCCGCCATGCGCGCGCTGTACAGCTTGATCAGGTCCGCGGCGATCTCCTTGACCGCCTTCTTGGCGCGGGCCTTGGTCTTCGTCCAGTCGGCGCCGCCGAGGCGGTGCATGGTCGGCGCCTCGCCGCCGACGTACTTGGTGATCTGCTCCAGCTGGTCGGTCGGGATGTAGAGGCGGTCGCCGGGCTGGCCTCGCTTGGCCGGCGCGTACTCCACGACCAGGTACTCGCGGGTCGCGCCCTGCACGGTCCGCTGGACCATCTCGATGTACCGGCCGACACCGTGCTGCTCGTGCACGATGTAGTCGCCGGCTTCGAGGGTCAGCGGGTCGATGGTCTTGCGGCGACGGGCGGGCATGCGCGCGCCGTCCTTGCCGGCCGCCTTCTGGCCGGAGAGATCGGTCTCCGTGAGGACGGCGAGCTTGAGCGTGGGGTCCACGAAGCCGTAGTCGATCGAGCCGCAGGAGACGTGCACGACGGACGGCGCGATGCCCGCCAGGTCGGTTTCGAGGCGGGCCGCGATGCCCTCGCCGCCGAGCACCTCGACGGTACGGGCGGCGGGGCCGTGCGCCTCGGTGACGTACACCGTGCGCCAGCCCTCGGCGAGCCAGCCCTTGGTGTCGGCGAGCGCGCGGGCGGTGTCGCCGCGGTAGGTCTCGGGGGCGTGCATACCGAGTTTGAGGGTGTCCGCGGCGCCCGCGCCGGTGCCCTCGGTGAACGACTCGTCGGCCGCGAACGGCGACACCGACCACCACATCATGTCCAGCTCGCGCGCCCGGTCCCGGACGTCCGCGATGGACCACAGGGAGGCCGCGTCCACGTCGATGGGGGCCTCGCCGCCGCCGGCGGTCGCCGCCCAGGACGCCTGCAGGAACTCCTGCGAGGTCGCCACCAGGTCCGCGGCCCTGGTCCGTACCCGCTCCGGGTCGCACACGACGGCCATGGAGCCCTTGGGCAGCACGTCGAGCAGCAGCTCCATGTCGTCGACCAGGACCGGAGCCAGTGACTCCATGCCCTCCACGGCGATGCCCTCGGCGATCTTGCCGAGCAGTTCCCCCAGCTCGGGGTGGTCCTCGGCGAGCCGGGCGGCCCGCTGCCGTACGTCGTCGGTGAGCAGCAGCTCGCGGCACGGCGGTGCCCACAGTCCGTGCTCGGCGACCTCCAGGGAGCGCTGGTCGGCGACCTTGAAGTAACGGATCTCCTCGACGTCGTCACCCCAGAACTCCACCCGGAGCGGGTGTTCCTCAGTGGGCGGGAAGACGTCGAGGATGCCGCCGCGGACCGCGAACTCGCCACGCTTCTCGACCAGTTCCACCCGGGCGTACGCGGCTGCCGCGAGCGCTTCGACGATGCCGCCGAGGTCGGCGCTCTGGCCGGTGCGCAGTGCCACGGGCTCCAGGTCGCCGAGGCCCTTCACCTGCGGTTGGAGCACGGAGCGGATGGGGGCGACGACGACGGAGACCGGGCCGGTCTCGGGGTCGTCGGGGCGCGGGTGGGCGAGGCGCCGCAGGACGGCGAGGCGGCGGCCGACGGTGTCGGAGCGGGGGGAGAGCCGCTCGTGGGGAAGCGTCTCCCACGAGGGGTACTCCGCGACCGTGTCGGCGGGCAGCAGCGACCTCAGCGCCGCGGCCAGGTCCTCGGCCTCCCGTCCCGTGGCCGTGACCGCCAGTACGGTGCGGCCTGCCTCGCGGGCGAGCGCGGCCACCGCGAAGGGGCGGGCGGCGGGCGGGCCCACCAGGTCGACATGCATCCGGACCTCGCCGGTCGCGGCCTTCACCGCTTCCGCGAGAGCGGCGTCCTTGACGACGGCGTCGAGCAGACCGTGCAGGCTCATGAAGGGCTTCCATCCGGAGAGTGGGCAACGCGAACCGCCCGACACGTCGCTCCGGGCCGGGGATCTCCAGCCTACGACGGCGCGCCCCCTCACGCCGGGCCTGTGGACAACGCCCACGCCGGGCACCCGGCAGCGCGACGGGCCCGGCCGGGGAGGTGATCACCTCCCCGGCCGGGCCCCTTCCCCCGCGACCCCCGTGCGCGGCGGCCATGAGGTCGGTCGTCAGTCGGTCGCGATCGCGTTCAGTACGTTCATCCGACCCGCCCGGAACGCCGGGATCAGGGCGGCGAACAGGCCCACGAACGCCGAGCCGATGAAGACCGCGATGATGGTGCCCCAGGGGATCTCCAGAACCTTCAGGCCCTCCAGGGCCAGCAGCTTCTGGGCCGTCGCTCCCCAGGCCATGCCCAGGCCGAGGCCCAGCAGGGCTCCGAAGAGGGCGATGACGACCGACTCCAGGCGGATCATGCGGCGCAGCTGGCGGCGGGAGAGACCGATGGCCCGCATCAGGCCGATCTCGCGCGTCCGCTCCACCACCGACAGGGCCAGCGTGTTGACCACTCCGAGGACCGCCACGACGATCGCGAGGGCGAGCAGGCCGTAGACCATGTTCAGGAGCTGACCGATCTGGTCCTTCAGTTCCTGCTTGTAGTCGGTCTGGTCACGGACCTCGTACTGCGGGTAGCCGGCCAGCGACTTCTTGAGGGCCGCGTACGCGGTCTTCTCCTGGCCGTCCTTGGCGGTGGCGAACATGATCTGGTCCGGCGGGATCCGGTCGGCCGGGAGGTACTTCCGCATGGTCTCGGTGCTGAGGTAGCGCGCGCCCTGGTCGATGGCCACGTCGTCGTCGGTGATCGCGGCGACCTTGAGCTTCGCCGTGCTGCCGCCCTTGAAGGCGACGGTCAGGGTGTCCCCGACCTTGACGTGGTGCCCGGTGGCGAAGTCGGAGCCGACGGACATGGAGTCCTTGCCGTAGGCGGCGGTCAGTTCACCGGCCGTCGTCTTGCGGTGCAGGTCCTGCGCGTAGGTGGGGTCGGCGGCGGTGACACCGTCGCTGTCCGAGGACCCGTCGGGGGCGATGAGCTCGGCCTCGATGTCCCGGTAGTGCGTGACGTGCGACAGACCGGGCGTGGACTCGATGGCCTTGGCCGCCTGCGGGACGACCCGCTGGTTGCCCTGGATGATGAAGTCGGTCCCGACGGTCCTGTCGAGTTCGTCGGTCGCGGAGGCCACCATGGAGGAGCCGACCACGGAGAGGCAGGCGACCAGCGCGAGGCCGATCATGAGGGCCGCGCCGGTGGCGCCGGTACGGCGCGGGTTGCGCAGGGCGTTGCGCTCCGCCATCCGGCCGACCGGGCCGAAGAAGCGCAGCAGCACCGCGCTGATGACCCGGACCACACCGCCGGCGAGCAGCGGGCCGATGATGACGAACCCGATCAGGGTCAGGACGACACCGGCGCCCAGCACCAGCGAACCGTCGCTCGCCTTGTCCGCGCCGGCCGCCGTGTAGAGCGCGAAGGCTCCGGCGCCGGTGAGGACCAGGCCGATGATGCCGCGGACGAGACCGGCCCTGCCGTCCGCGGGGGTCCCGGCGTCGCGGAGCGCGGCCATCGGGGAGACCTTGCCGGCCCGGCGGGCGGGCAGGTAGGCGGCGAGGACGGTGACGACGACACCGAGGAGGAGTCCGATGGCCGGTGTGGTCGCCTTCACGGTCAGATCACGGGTCGACAGGTCCATGCCCGCCGCCGACATGAGCTTCATCAGGCCGACCGCGAGGCCGACGCCCGCGCCGACGCCGAGGACGGAGCCGAACACACCGAGCAGGGTCGCCTCGATGAGCACGGAACGGTTGACCTGCTTGCGGGAGGAGCCGATCGCCCGCATCAGGCCGATCTCGCGGGTGCGCTGGGCGACCAGCATCGAGAAGGTGTTGATGATCAGGAAGATGCCGACCAGGAAGGCGATGCCGGCGAAGCCGAGCATGGCGTACTTGATGACGTTCATGAAGGAGCCGACACCGGAGCGGTTCTCGTCCGCGGTCTCCTTCTGCGTCTGCACCTTGTAGGACGTCTTCGCTGTGGTGTCGGCGCCGAGCGTGGCGGTGACGTTCCGCTTGAGCTGCGCGTCGGTGACGCCGTTCGCGGCGGAGACGTTTATCTGGGTGAACCGGCCGGTGGCACCGAGCAGTTCGCGCTGGGCGGTGGCGGTGTCGAAGTACACGATGGCGGCACCGGGGTTGGTCACCTTGAAGGTGGCGATCCCGACGATCCGGGCCTTGAAGTCACCGGTGACGGCGATGGTGCGCAGTTCGTCGCCGAGCTTGAGGTGGTGCTTCTTGACGGTGTCGGCGTCGACCATCGCCTCGGTCGGCCCGCGCGGGGCGCGACCGGTGGTGATCTCCATCGAACGCAGGTCGTTGCGCGTCCAGTTGCCCGCGATGGTCGGGGCGCCGTTGCTGGAGCCCATGTTCTTGTTGGCGCTGTCGACGACGGTCACGTTCATCGAACTGACCGCGCCTTCGGCGTACTTGACGCCGTCGGCCTTCTCGGTCCGGGTCAGCACGGAGGCGGGCAGCGACTCCGGCCTGCCGTTCTGCGGGGTGCCGTCGCTCTTGGCGGCCTTCGGCGACACCGTCACGTCGGACGAGGTCGCGGCGAACAGCTTGTCGAACGTCGTGTTCATGGTGTCGGTGAACACCAGCGTGCCGCAGACGAAGGCGACGGACAGCAGGACCGCGACGGCGGAGAGGGCCATCCGCCCCTTGTGCGCGAAGAAGTTGCGCATCGAGGTCTTCAGGACGGTCATGACGTACGCCCCCGGGCGTCGAAGTCCTTCATGCGGTCGAGCACCTGGTCGGCCGTCGGCTGGTGCATCTCGTCGACGATCCTGCCGTCCGCGAGGTACAGGACGCGGTCCGCGTACGACGCGGCCACCGGGTCGTGCGTGACCATCACGATGGTCTGGCCGAGCGAGTCCACGGAGCGGCGCAGGAAGCCCAGTACCTCGGCGCCGGCCCGGGAGTCGAGGTTCCCGGTCGGTTCGTCGCCGAAGATGATCTCGGGCCGGGCGGCGAGCGCCCTCGCCACCGCGACGCGCTGCTGCTGGCCGCCGGAGAGCTGGGTCGGCCGGTGCTTGAGGCGGTCGGAGAGCCCGACGGTCTCGACGACCTGGCTCAGCCATGCCTTGTCCGGCTTGCGGCCCGCGATGTCCATCGGGAGCGTGATGTTCTCCAGCGCGTTCAGCGTCGGCAGCAGGTTGAACGCCTGGAAGATGAAGCCGATCCGGTCCCGGCGCAGTTGCGTGAGCTTCTTGTCCTTGAGGCCGGTGATCTCGGTCTCGTCGAGGTGGATCTGTCCGCTCGTCACGGTGTCGAGCCCGGCGAGGCAGTGCATCAGCGTGGACTTGCCGGACCCCGAGGGGCCCATGATCGCGGTGAAGCGCCCCCGCGCTATGTCCACGTCGATGTGGTCCAGGGCGACGACACGGGTCTCTCCGGACCCGTACGCCTTCACGACCTGCCGCGCTCGCGCGGCAACGGCCGTACGCCCTCCAGTGCCCCCGTGCCTGGGAATGGTTACAGCCGATGTCACGGTAAGTCTCCTATATCGGTCGGCGGGTGAGCCGGTCGGTCCGCGGATGCGGTGTTCCTGGGCGGATGCGGTGCTCTTGGCTACGTCGGTAAGTCTGGCGGCGGGGGGTGCTGCGGCGCGCTGGTGCCCAGCGCAGTCTTTTGCTGGGGAAAACCCCACCCCCGGGAGTGCGGTCCGTACGACCTCCGTACGGCCCGACCGCGTCCCGGCCGCTCGTCAGCGGCGTAAAGCCAGGTTAAGGACGCGCACCGCCTCGTCTCCTCCTCCGGCGGTACGAACCCTCCCCGAGCCGTAGTACGGAGGTACCCCTAGGGGCTGTCCACGCTCCGGTGGAGTCCTTCTCGGGGTCGGCTCCGCCCTCGGGCGCCGTCAGCTTCCACCCTGCCGCGACGTGAGGGTCGAGTGAGAGGGTGGCCCGAGGCGGATGGATGCAGGGGGAAAGGAATCCCGTGGACCAGGGGGACACCGAGACACGCACCGCGGGGGCCGTACGTCCGGGGGCTCCCTCCGGCCGCAGGGGCGCGGTCGTCGCGGCGCTCATGCTCTCCATGGCGCTCGCCGCGCTGGACTCCACCATGGTGTCGACCGCCGTACCGCAGATCGTCGGGGACCTCGGCGGCTTCTCGGTCTTCTCCTGGCTGTTCTCCGGCTATCTGCTCGCGGTGACGGTCACGCTGCCGGTGTACGGCAAGCTGTCGGACACCTTCGGCCGCAAGCCGGTGCTGATCACGGGCGCCGTCGCCTTCCTCCTCGGCTCCCTGCTCTGCGCCACCGCCTGGAACATGGCCGCGCTCATCGTCTTCCGCGTCGTCCAGGGCCTGGGCGGCGGCGCGCTCCAGGGCACGGTGCAGACGCTCGCCGCCGACCTCTACCCGCTCAAGGAGCGCCCGAAGATCCAGGCCAGGCTTTCCACGGTGTGGGCGACCTCGGCGGTCGCGGGCCCGGGTCTCGGCGGCGTGCTCGCCGCGTACGCGGACTGGCGCTGGATCTTCCTCATCAACCTGCCGATCGGCGCGCTCGCGCTGTGGCTGATCGTCCGTCATCTGCACGAGCCGGTACGGGAGTCCGGGGGCCGTGCGCGCATCGACTGGGCGGGCGCGCTCGCAGTCTTCGCCTGCGGCGGTGTCCTGCTGACCGCGCTGGTGCAGGGCGGGGTGGCCTGGGACTGGCTGTCGGCCCCCTCGCTCTGCCTGTTCGGTACGGGGCTCGCGCTGATCGGGGCGGTCGTGGTGATCGAGCACCGGGCGGCCGAGCCGATCATCCCCGGCTGGGTGTGGCGGCGCCGCACGATCGCCGCGGTGAACCTGGCGCTGGGCGCGCTCGGGCTGCTCATGGTCGCCCCCACGGTGTTCCTGCCCACGTACGCGCAGGCGGTCCTCGGGCTGGCCCCGGTCACCGCCGGATTCGTGCTGTCCGTATGGACGTTGAGCTGGCCGGTGTCCGCGGCGCTCAGCCAGCACGTGTACCGGCGGATCGGTTTCCGCAACACCGCGATGACCGGCATCGGCGCGGCGGCCCTGCTCCTGCTGGCCTTCCCGTTCCTCCCCTACCCGGGCGCGCCCTGGCAGCCGGCCCTGCTGATGCTGCTGCTGGGAGGCGCCCTGGGACTCTTCCAGCTCCCCCTGATCATCGGGGTCCAGTCGACCGTCGGCTGGGCCGAACGCGGCACGACCACCGCGTCCGTCCTCTTCTGCCGTCAGACCGGCCAGACCGTCGGCGCGACCCTGTTCGGGGCGATCGCCAACGGGGTGCTGGCCGCGCGGCTCGGCGGGGCCGGGGACCTGGACGCGGTGACGCGGGCGCTGGCCTCGGGCGCGCCGGGCGAGCGGTTGCGGCACGCTGTCGCCGACGCGGTCCACGCCGTGTACCTCGGCGCCGCGTGCGCCGCCGTGCTCGCCTTCCTGGTGCTGCTGTTCGTGGCACCGCGGCGCTTCCCGGTCCTCGACAACCCCGCGGACTGAGGACGTCGCCGCTCCCGCCGGGTGCGGGTTCCGGTGGGAAGGGAGTCTGCCGGCGGGGTACGCGGGTGAGGCACACGGTTGCGAACACCCCCCACCTCAGACACCACTCTCCTACCTCTTCACACTTCCGCCACAGGGGTGTACCTGGACAACACCCCAGGTCAGCGAAGTAAGCGCATACCGACCGATCAGTTCGGCGAAACCCGCGCCCACGGGGGCTACCTGCGAGTAACGTGCCTCGCCCACCCCCTGCTCCCTGCGGTCCGCACCGGGCCCGAGCCACGCAAGGAGAACCGGGATGCCAGACGCGTTCTCGTCCCCCGAGCACCAGACGCCGCACCGACCACACCGACAGCCCCCGTATCCGCCCTCGTATCCGCCTTCGTATCCGCCTTCGTATCCGCAGCAGTCCCCGTCTCCGTACCCGGAGTTCCAGGGCGGTCCGGAGTTCCAGGACGAACCCGTCCCGCACTCCCCCGCGTACGCCACCTACCCCTGGCAGCCGCAGCCTCCCGAGCCCCCGAGAAGGCGGCGGCCGCGGCATCACGCGCTGGGGCAGCACAGCGACATCCGGCTGCTGCGCGGCGCCTATCGCCGGCAGCGGCGGGTGGCCACGCTCACGGCGCTCGGGTACTTCACCCTCTTCCTCCTCCTGTCGGCGTTCGCGCCGGGCCTGATGACGAGCACGGTGTCCGGCGGACTGCCGACCGGGCTGCTGCTCGGGCTGCTGCAGGTGCCCGTGACCTGCCTGGCGATCGGCGTGTACGAGTACACGGCACGCCGGGGTGTCGACCCGGTGGCGGACCGGATCCGCAAGCAGAGCGAGCTGGACGCGAAGCGGGAGGCGGCTCGGTGACCGGGGCGATCGAGAGGGGCGGAATCGGGTTCAGCAGTTCCGCGCAGGCCATGTCACTGGTGGCGTTCACCGCGGTCACCACGGTCACGTTGCTGCTGTGCGTGATGACCGGGCCGGACCGTGACGACCTCGACGAGTTCTACACGGGGTACGGGTCGCTGTCGCCGATGCGCAACGGCCTCGCCATCGCCGGGGACTACATCTCGGCGGCGACCGTGCTCGGCACGGGCGGGGTCATCGCGCTCGCCGGGTACGACGGGGTCGTGCTCGCGCTGAGCACGGCGCTCTCCCTGATGCTGCTGATGTTCCTGCTGGCCGAACCGCTGCGCAACGCGGGCCGGTTCACCATGGGCGACGCGCTCGCGCGGCGGATGCCCGGCCGTGCCGTACGGATCACCGCGTGCGCCGCGACCATCGTCGCCCTGCTGCCGCTGATGCTGGTCCAACTGGCCGGCACCGGCGACCTGCTGGCGTTCATCCTCGGATTCTCCGGCGATTCGCTGAAGACCGGCTGCATCGTCGGGCTCGGCACGCTGATGATCGGCTACGCGGCGATCGGGGGCATGAAGGGCACGGCCCTCATCCAGATCCTGAAGATCGTGATGCTGCTCGGCTCGGGCACCGTGGTCGCCCTCCTCATCCTGAACCGCTTCGACTGGGACCCGGGCGCGCTCTCCCGGGCGGCCGCCGACCACAGCGGTGTCGGCACCGCGTTCCTCCACTCCGGCCTGCAGTTCGCCGGCGGCCCCAGCCCCCGCCTCGACATGATCAGTTCGGAGCTGACGGTCGTCCTGGGCGGCGCCTGCCTCCCGCACGTCACCATGCGCATGTACACCGCCGGCAGCGCCCGTCAGGTACGCCGCTCGCTGTCCTGGGCGGTACCGTGCGTGGCCCTCTTCGTGCTGGTCATCACGGTCGTCGGCTTCGGGGCCACGGCACTGATCGGACGCGGGGTGATCGCGCGCGCCGACCCGCAGGGCAACACGGCGTATCTGCTGGGCTCGCGCGCCGCGTTCGGGCCGGACGTCTCGACGTCCGAGACGCTCCTGTTCACCACCGTCACCACGGCGATCTTCCTGACCGTGCTCGCCTCGGTCGCCGGAATGATCCTGGCCTGCGCCAACTCCCTGGCGCACGACGTGTTCGCGCACGCCCGGCTCTTCCGGGGGCGGCGCCACGACGACGAGCTGTCCCCCCGCCGCGAGATGCTCCTCGCCCGGCTGTCGGCCCTCGCGGTCGGCGCGACGGCGATCCTGCTGGCCACCCTCGTCCAGCACCGCAGCCTGCAACCGCTGATCACGCTCTCGTTCTGCCTGGGTGCCTCGGCGCTGGCGCCCGCGCTGGTCTACGGGCTGTTCTGGCGCCGCTACACCCGAACGGGCCTGCTGTGCACCCTCATCGGGGGCTCGCTGACGGTCCTCGTCCTGATGACCGGCACCAACCTGGTCTCCGGCTCGCCCACCTCCGCGTTCCCCGAGGCCGACTTCAACTGGTTCCCGTTCACCACGACCGGGCTGGTGTCGATCCCCCTGGGCTTCGCGTACGGCTGGCTGGGGACCGTGGTCTCGGGCCGCCGGAAGTCGGAGGAGCAGCGCCGGCAGTACGAGGCGGTGGAGGGCTGGATCCTGGCGGGAGCGGTGCGGTCACCGGGCCGTACGGGTTCCCGCGGCACGCGCTGAGCCGGGGCCTGCAGCGGTCCTCCCGCCGGTCCCCCCGTTCCGTCGGTCACCGGCGGACCGTGGGGCGACGGGTGGGGGCCGTTGTGGTCACTCCACCGGGGCCCGGCCCGTCAGGGTCATGAGGCTCGACCGTACGTGGTCCATGTGCGCCCGTACGTCGTCCCACCGCTCGCCGTGCTCGCGCAGCACCCGCTCGGTCTCCCGGACGATCCGTTCCTCCCGCACCCGCGCCTCGGCGATCAGTTCGGCGGCCCGCGCCGCCGCGTCCTCCTGTCCGTGCCGCGCCGTCTCCTCGGCAAGGGCGTAGGCGCTCCGGGCCTCGGCGAGGGCGGCCTCGGCGCGGGCCACCCGCCGTTCGTGGTGCGCCTCGAACGCGGCCACCCGCTCGGCGGCCACGCGCTCGGCCTCCTCCCGGCGCCCGGCGTGCTCCTTCTCGTGCTCGACGAGGAGCGCCTCCGTACGCCGGCGCACCTCGCGCAGCGCGGCCAGCGCCTCCCCGCGGCTCTCCTTGATCTCCCGGCGGGCGGAGATCCGTGCGTCGTCGGCCTCGGCGCGGGCGGCGAGCAGCCGCTGCCGGACGTGTTCCTCGGCCTCGGCGCGCACCCCGTCGGCGTGCTCCTGGGCGGCGTCGCGGACCCGCCGCCCCGCCGCCTCGGCCTCGTCGACGGCGTGCCGGGCATCGCCGCGCGCGCTCTCGCGCACGGCCGTGGCCTCCTCCTCGCCGAGTTCGAAGAGCCGGCGGGCGCGTTCGCCGAGCGTCTCGTACGTCTGCGGGGCGAGCCGTGTCACGGCCTCGCGCAGCCGCCGCGCGTCCCCGTCCATCTCCTTGGCCAGGACGGTCAGCCGGGCGGCCCGCTCCCAGGCGGCGTCGCGGTCCCGCGAGAGGGCGGTGGCGTACGTGTCGACCTGCTCGGGACGGTAACCGCGCCCCCGTACAGCCGGGAAGCCGTGCGGCGACACCGATGCGCTGCTCATCCCTGAACCCCTCTCCGAATGTGCGCCCTGCGACATGATTCGTCGACATCATGTGGCGCATATCCTGATGGATGAGGCGTAAGTGTTCATAACGCGACACTCCGCCCACCCGTTCCGGTCGAGGGAAGTAAAAAATGGGCTGGACCCGGTCATGTGAACCGGGTCCAACCCATGAGTGGTGTTCCGCGCGGAGGCCGCGACGCTCAGCGGGAGGTCACAGCAGGCCGTCCCACATCTGTTCCAGCAGGACCGACCACCAGCTCTCCGGCGAGCCGAGCGCCGCCGGATCGAGAGAGGCCAGCTGGGCCTGGAAGTCGACGGTCCAGCGGCCGGCCTGCTCCTGGTTGAGCCCGAACCGCAGCCGCCACATCCGGCCGAGCAGCGCCAGGCAGCGCGCGAACTCGGGCAGACCCGTGTTCACGAACTGCGGCGGCACCGGGGCACCGCCCGGACCCGCCTCCACCGGCACGGCCACGATGTTCGCCGTGCCGTACTGGACACAGATCGCCTTGCCGAAGTCGCTGCCCATGACCAGGTACGAACCCGCGTCCGGCGCCGGATGCACCCCCCGTTCCTGTGCCAGCTCGGCGAGCGTCGGCACCGGACGGCCCGGCTGCGCCTGCGCCCAGAAGAACGGGCCCATGTCGACCGGGAGTCCGGCCACCACCAGGGTGTGCGCCACGACGTTCGGCACGCCCTGACGGGAGACCGCGACCTGGTCGAACCGGAACACGCCCGGTCCGAACGCCGCCGCCAGCTCGTGCCCGATCGCCTCCGGCGGAACCGGCGCCGCGGGCTGCACCGGCGGGATCGGCGCCCGCACCGGCGCCGGTCGCGCCGGGCCGTCCGCCACCTGATGCAACTCACCCTGATGCGCGAGCAGTTCGCGCATGCCCTGCTGACGGCTCGCGTGGTCCGTACCGTACGGGGCGATGCTCGTGATCCGTGCCTGCGGCCAGGTCTCCCGGATCATCCGCGCGCAGTACGCGCCCGGCAGCTCACAGGACTCCAACTCGGTGTGCAGCTCCAGCACTTGCTGCGGCGGCACGTTCATCGCCCGCAGTTCGTGCAGCATCTGCCACTCCGGGTGCGGGGTGCCCGGAGCCGAACGCCGGATCAGCTGCTGCTCCGAGCCGTCCTGCGCGCGGTAGCGCAGCACGGCCTGGTAACCGGGGCCGACGGTCGGCTGAGCGGTCGGCGGGTACCCGTACGCCGGCGGCTGCTGACCGGGAGGCATGGGTTGGCCGGGAGGCATCGGCTGACCCGGGACCGGGCCGCCCATCGGCTGACCCGGCATGGGCTGACCAGGCATGGGCTGACCCGGCATCGGCTGACCGGGCATCGGCTGACCAGGCATCGGCTGCGGTGCGCCCTGCGGCACGCCGGGCGCCTGCGGGGGCGGCGGTGCGCCGGGGCCGCCGGACTGCGGGCCCGCCAGCATCGTCGCGGCGTGGTGGACGCCGGGGGGCTGACCGCCCGGGGCCGCGGGAGCACCGGGGGCACCAGGGGGCTGGGGCGCGCCGGGGACACCGACGGGCGGACCCGCCAGCATCGTCGCGACATGCGGGACCTCACCCGGAGGGGTACCGCCCGGAGACTGCGGACCGCCGGGCGCACCCGACGACCGGGGCGCACCGGGAGTGCCGGGCGCGGCAGGCGCTCCGGGCGGGCCGGGGACTCCCGGTGCCGCCGGGCCCCCGGGACCGCCCGGACCCAGCTGGGAGACGAGTTGGGTGGGCACGTACCCGCCCGCCGGGGTGCCCGGGGCGCCGGGTCCGGACGGCGCGGGCGCGCTGCCCGGCCGTGCGCCCGGCGCGCCCGGGGCGCTCGGCGGAGGCGGCGCGGTCGGGCCACCGCCCCGCGCGCCCCGCGGCGGCTGTGCCTTGCTGGTCGCGGCGTCGGCGATGTCACCGGCGTTCGGAGGCAGCGGCCGGGGAGGCGCCGCCGGAGCACCCGGACCGGCGGGCGGCTGCGGGGAGTTCGGCGCGCCGCCGGGCCCCTGCGGGTAGCCGTACCCGGGCGCGCCCGCGGGAGGCGCGCCCTGCGGACCGCCGGGAGCGGAGGCGCCGGGCGGCGGAGGCGGCGGGGTGTGCGGGGCACCACCGGGCCCCTGCGGGAACCCGTAGGCGGCCGGCGCACCCGGAGGGGGTGTGCCGGGCACCGGCGGACCCTGCGGGTAGCCGTACGGCGGCGGGGCCGGCGCGGGGTCGTCGAGCGCGGGGGCGACCGCCGTGCGCGGAAGCTGGCTGCCGCCGGAGATCAGGGCCGTCTTGGCGTCCGCGATCGCCCCGGGCGGCGGCGTGCCGGTGTCGTCGACATCGGTCAGCGGCGGTGCGAACACCGTCGCCGGCAGCGGTACGGAACGGTCCTCGCCCGCGTCGGCGTTGGTGTCCGTCCCCGCCCACGGTGTCGCCGACGCGGGCACCCGCGGCGGTCCCCCGGCGTCCCGCGGACCCGCGTCGGGCTCGTCACCCGCGGCGGCGGGCCACGGCGTGGCTCCGCCGGAGACACCAGAGACACCAGAGACACCGGGAAGACCGGGTGCGGTGCGCGGTCCGGCTCCGAAGGGCCCTCCGTGCGGCACCGCGTCCTGCGGCTCACCCGGCGTCGGAGCGGCCGGACCACCGCCCGTGGAAGCCGGGCCCTGCCCCGGGCCCGATGCCGCGGCGGCGGCAGCCGGACGTGATCCCGCCCCGTCGGAGCCGGAACCTCCGGACGCCCCCGGACGCCGGTCCGGGATCCCCAGCTTGTCCGCGGCCTCCTGCAGCCACTCCGGGGGACTCAGCAGGAACGACGTCTGGTTGAGGTCGACACGGGCCGAAGGCGCCGGCGCCGGTTCCGGGGTCCCGTCCGGTGCCCCGTACTCCTCCTCGTAGCGGCGGATCACCTCGCCGACCGGGAGTCCGGGCCACAGTGTCGCCTCGCCGCTGTCCCGCGCGATGACGAGCCGCTGCGCGCCGCCGTCCGAGCGCGGACCGTCGGCCCGGTCCTCCGCCCAGACGACGAAGCCGAGTTCGAACTCCCGCACCCGCACCTCACGGTGCTGGTAGCCGGGCACATCGCCGTTGATCCACTCTTCCGCGCGCTCCTGCGCCTGCGCGAAGGTCACCATCGGACGTTCACTCCCCCACCGAAGACACGGAAGAGACGGGAACGGCGTGCGCGAAGCCGCCGTCCACCATCAGGTTCGCCACCGTCTCCAGCTCCGGCGGATTGCCCGCGAGCCGGGACAGGAACTGGTCGAAGTCGGCGCCGCAGGACAGCAGCAGCCGCTGCACCCGCTCGGGCGGCGGCCACGCGTCCTGGTCGCGGGCGTCGTCGTAGGCGCAGAACCAGACCGAGCCGACCGCGTCGCCCTTCACCTTGACGGCGAGCAGGCCGCCCTGCACGAACCCGACGCACAGGTAGTCCTTGGTCAGATGATCGCGCAGGCACTTGTTGATGTAGACGAGGTCGTTTACCGCGGCCTCTTCGCGCACCGTGAAGAAGGGCTGGTCGAGCAGGAGTCCGAGTTCCGCGTCGAGCACGGCGCCCATCGGCGCGCAGCCGCCCGCCGCCTTCAGGAAGGAACGGTAGGCGCCCGGCAGCCGGTACCCGAGGTCCTCCTCGACCGCCAGCACCTGCTGCTCCGTCACCGCGACCGAGGACTTCGGCAGTCCGAAGTGCGCGGGCCGCGTCTCCTGCAACGGCCGCGTCCCGCGCTTGGTGTGGTCGACGGTCGTGGTCGCGATGCCACCGTGGTGCCGCAGCAGCGCCTTCACCTCGACGGGGACGAGCTCCAGTCGCCGGGTACCGGCCACGTGATGCCACGTCCAGCCGTGCGGCGTGGCCACGGGCGGGATCGTGTCCCACAGTTCGTGTCCGGTCGCGGCGAGCGCCGCGTTCGCGGACACGTAGTCCGTCAGCCGCAGTTCGTCGACGCCGAAACCCTCCGGGGGTTCGGCGATCTCCGCGGCGGCACGCGCGTACGCCGAGAAGTCGGGATAGCCGTGCGCGTCGACCCGTACACCTCCGGTGTGGCGAGCGGCCCGGACCGGATCCGGGAAGTGCACGACCTGCCCGGCGTAGGCCGCGTTCGGCGGCGCGGCTTGCTGCCCGAGCCGACCTGTCGTCATGGCTGTTGCCCCCTGCGGCGTTCTCAATAGCTGTATGGATCGCGGATGTCGACAGCCTATGCGGTTGGAGGACACCGGTCACCGGGCCTCTGGTTCCGTGACCTGCCGTCACCTCGCCGTGACGGTGCGGCGAAGACCGGGCGTGTCGCGCGCCCCAGCTTCCCCACCCGCCAGCCCGTTTGGCAGTCTGTAGCCGCATCGGGGGATGCACGGGAGGGAAGAGCGATCATGAACGCGACGCACACAGGCACGTCCGGGGACCCGCGCGTCGGCTGGAGCAGCTCCGAGGCACCGCACACCCCCACCCTCCTGCACCGCCGGGACGGCATACTTCCGACCGTCGCCGCCGCCCTCTCGGTGCGCGGCGCGACCCTCACCGGCACCGCGGCCCGCGGCGACCAGCCGCCCGCCCTGCACCCGTTGGTCCAGGACTTCCTCGACACCCTCACCAGCGCGCAGCGCGACCGCTTCACCGGCCGCTGCGCCGAGGCGATCCTGATCTCCCGGCACATCGCCGGCCTGGACGCCGCACGCAGCAAGCGGGCCGCGCGCAAGCCGATGACCAACGGCGAGGCGCGCAGGGCCCTCAAGCAGGCCAAGCTCACCGCGCGTCGCATCCGCGAGGACGGCGACCCGCTGCACGGGAGTTTCGCGGCGCCCTGTCGTGCCTGTACGGCGCTCAGCGAGCACTTCGGTGTCCGCGTCGTCGATCCGACGGCGTCCGCCGACGCCTGAACCCATCCGCACCCGCACCCGTACCCGTATCCGTACACAGGACGGCGCCCCTCTTCCCCTGTCCTCCCGCCTCGCCGCGCCGCCGATCCCCCGTCCCCCGACTCTCTTGTCCCCCGATCCCATGTCGCTCGACGAACGAAGGGCAGATGCACGCCGACCGCACCTCCACCACACGCTTCTCCGTCCCCGTGGACGCCGCGCTCCGCTCCGCGGGGTGGCAGCCCGGACGCTGGGACATAAAGCAGGCCGAGTACTGGGCCGACGCGCTGCGCGAGCACGAGTCGCCCGCCGGGCACCGGCACGCCGTGTTCCCGGCCGCGGTGGAGGCGTGGGCGGAGTTCGGCGGTCTGCGCGTCGTACCGTCCGGGCCCGGTCGTCAGCTCGCTCCGACCGCGCTCCACTTCGACCCGTTGCACGGGCTGCACATGGCCCGCACCCTTGCTGACCTCGGGCGGGCGCTGGATGCCGAGGTGTGTCCGCTGGGCGAGGAGCCCGACTCGCGGGCGCTGCTCGCCATCGACAGCGAGGGGCGGGTCTACGCGCTCGATCACACCGGGGACTGGTATCTCGGGCCGGACATCGACGCGGCCCTGACGACCCTCGTCTCCGGCATCGAGCCGGCCCGGCTGACCGCCGGCTGACGGGGTTTCCTCGCCCCCGCCGCCCCCTACCCGACCCATCCTCCGCCTGGGGGCTTTGCCCCCGGCCCCCCCCAGGGGCCGCGCCCCCTGGAAACCCCCGCTCGCCCGAAGGGCTCGTCCTCGAACGCCGGACGGGCTGACATGCGTGCCCCGTCCGGCGTTCGAGGACGAGGCCCTTCAGGCCGAGCGGACCCGGGGTGACAGCGGAAGCGTTCAGGCCTTGGCCGGGAGTACCGCCGACACCCGGAAGCCACCCGCGTCCGTGGGCCCGGAGACGAACACACCCCCGAGAGCGGCAACACGTTCCTTCATCCCGAGCAACCCGTTGCCCCCGCTGGGAAGCCGCACCGCGGACTCCGCCCCCGGCTCGGGCGGGCACTCGTTCTCGACCTGCATGGCGATCTCGGACACCCGATGGGCGAGCCGCACATACGTCTTCGCACCGGCCGCGTGCTTGTGGACGTTGGTCAGCGCCTCCTGGACGACCCGGTAGGCGGTCTGTTCGATCTCCGGCGCGTACGGCCGTGTATCGCCCTCCACCGACAGGGCGACCACCATCCCGGCCGCCGCCGACTGCCCGACCAGCTCGTCGAGTTCCGCGAGGCTGGGACCGTCACCCGGATCGTCGGCCGCGCGCGACGCCGCCGCGGCCGCCGCCATGCCCACCGCGGCCAGCGGCACCGGCTGGGGCCGAGAGGCCAGCCCGTCCCCCGTGCGCAGCACGCCCAGCATCTCGCGCAGCTCGGTCAGCGCCTGCCGTCCCATGTCGCCGACCAGCGCCGCGTTGCGCACGGCCTTCTCGGGGTCCTTGCGGGCCACGGCCTGCAGGGCCGCCGCGTGCACCACCATCAAGGACACCCGGTGCGCGACCACGTCGTGCATCTCCCGCGCGATCCGCGTCCGCTCCTCGTTGCGCGCCCACTCCGCCCGCTCCTCGGCCCGCTCGGCCAGCAGCTGCAACTCCCGCTCCAGCGAGTCGGCCCGCTCCCGCAGGCTCTCCATCAGCCGGCGCCGCGCCCCCACGTACAGGCCGAGCAGGACGGGCGGGGCGGTCATGCCGATGGCTGTCGTGATGGAGACGAAGGGGACGAACCAGTCCCCCATGGTCACGTCCCCGCGCACCATGCCCTGATGGGCCCGGACGAACGTGACGATCAGCATGCCGGCGAAGGACATTCCGGCGAGCGCCGCGATGATCCGGCGCGGCAGCTCGGACGCGGCGAGCGTGTACAGCCCGACGAGTCCCATCGCGAAGCCCATCTGCGCGGGCGTGATCGCGATCGACACCAGCACGACGGCGATCGGCCACTTCCGCCGCAGCAGCAGCACGGACCCGGCGAGCAGACCGAACACCGCGCCCACCGCCGCCGGCAGGCCCGCGTCGTGTGCGAACGGAATTCCCTCTGTCGCGCACTCGGCCGCCGACATCGCCGCGAGGCCCGCGTCGAGCGCGGCGCCGCGCCACCTGACCCACCACCACGGCCCTGTCCCGGCCTCGGTGTGCTCTTCCCCCGTCGTGGTCATGCCTCCAGCCTACGTTTGCTCCCCGCCCCTTTTCCGGTGAGTTTCGCCTCCTCTCCGGCACCGGGACCCGCCGTCGATCGGACGCGAAACCTGTGGGTATCCCTCGAACTGCGGAATCGCTCACTGTTCGACCCCGGAAGCCCGCGCGCATCAGTACCGTCGCGTCGAAGGCGCCCGGTACGGCATAGTGTTGGGTGCCCACTCGGCGGCCTGACCAAATGTCCGGTTCAGTCGAGTTTGATCCCCCGTGGTGTAATTGGCAGCACTGTGGCTTTTGGTGCCATCTGTCCGGGTTCGAGTCCTGGCGGGGGAGCCATGACCGATTCGGGCCCTGACAGTTCCGTCGGGGCCCGCTCTCATGTCACTCCTGATACGCCCCGGTATCCTGCGGTTGTCCACCCCCCAGTCATCCGTAGCCGAAGGGCATTCCCGTGAGCGCCAATCGCCCGGCAGCCGTCGTCGTTCTCGCAGCGGGTGAGGGCACCCGTATGAAGTCGGCCACACCGAAGGTCCTGCACGAACTGTGCGGCCGTTCCCTGGTGGGCCATGTCCTCGCGGCCGCCCGCGCGTTGGAGCCGGAGAACCTGGTCGTCGTCGTGGGCCACGCCCGCGAGCAGGTCACCGCACACCTCGCCGCGTCCGACCCGGCGGTCCGCACCGCCGTACAGGCCGAGCAGAACGGCACCGGGCACGCCGTCCGCATGGCGCTCGAAGAGCTCGGCGGCGGCATCGACGCAACCGTCGTCGTGGTCTGCGGCGACACCCCGCTGCTCAGCGGTGAGACCCTGCGCCGGCTCGCCGCGGCCCACGACACCGACGGCAACGCCGTCACCGTGCTGACCGCCGAGGTCCCCGACGCCACCGGATACGGCCGTATCGTCCGGGACGGGGCCAGCGGCGCCGTCACCGCGATCGTCGAGCACAAGGACGCCACCGAGTCGCAGCGGGCGATCCGGGAGATCAACTCCGGGGTGTTCGCCTTCGACGGGCAACTGCTGGCGGACGCGCTCGGCAAGGTGCGGACCGACAACAGCCAGGGCGAGGAGTACCTCACCGACGTGCTGGGCATCCTGCGCGAGGCCGGGCACCGGGTCGGCGCCTGCGTCGCCGCCGACCACCGGGAGATCGCCGGGATCAACAACCGCGTCCAGCTGGCCGCGGCCCGCCGCACCCTCAACGACCGGCTGCTGGAGCGGGCCATGCTCGCCGGCGTCACCGTCATCGACCCGGCCTCGACCTGGGTCGACGTCACCGTCACCTTCGAGCAGGACGCGATCGTGCACCCCGGCACCCAGCTGCTGGGCACCACGCACCTCGCCGAGGGCGCCGAGGTCGGACCCAACTGCCGCCTGAAGGACACCGGCGTGGGAGCGGGGGCACGGGTCGACACCACGGTCGCGGACAGCGCCGAGGTCGGCCCCGAGGCCACCGTCGGCCCGTTCGCGTACCTGCGCCCCGGCACCCGCCTCGGCCTCAAGGCCAAGGTCGGCACGTACGTCGAGACGAAGAACGCCACGATCGGCGAGGGCACCAAGGTCCCGCACCTCTCCTACGTGGGCGACGCGACGATCGGCGACCACTCGAACATCGGTGCCGCCAGCGTCTTCGTGAACTACGACGGGCAGGACAAGCACCACACCACCGTGGGCTCCCACTGCCGTACCGGTTCGGACAACATGTTTGTGGCTCCTGTCACGGTGGGGGACGGCGCGTACACCGCGGCGGGCTCCGTCATCACCAAGGACGTACCGCCCGGTTCGCTCGCCGTGGCCCGTGGCCAGCAGCGGAATATCGAGGGTTGGGTGGCCCGCAAGCGTCCCGGGAGCGCGGCCGCGAAGGCCGCCGAGGCGGCCTCCCGGGAGCCGGAAGGCGAAGCCTGACCGGAAACAGGTGCGTCTGACACGGCGTACCGTGATAAGTGCACACCCGCACCGTGCACCCGCACCCCCAGCTGAGACGGACTCCCGCGCCCAGTGGAGATGTCCTCTCACCATCCAGCTGAGACACCTCTGAGGAGACAGTGCTGTGACCGGGATCAAGACGACCGGCAAGAAGAAGATGATGTTCTTCTCCGGCCGCGCCCACCCCGAGCTTGCTGAGGAGGTCGCCCACAAGCTGGGTGTCGGGGTAGTCCCGACGAAGGCCTTCGACTTCGCCAACGGCGAGATCTACATCCGCTACCAGGAGTCCGCCCGCGGCGCCGACTGCTTCCTGATGCAGAGCCACACGGCTCCCATCAACAAGTGGATCATGGAGCAGCTGATCATGATCGACGCCCTGAAGCGGGCGTCCGCGCGGAGCATCACGGTCATCGTGCCGTTCTACGGTTACGCCCGGCAGGACAAGAAGCACCGCGGACGTGAACCGATCTCGGCACGTCTGATCGCGGACCTGATGAAGACGGCGGGCGCCGACCGCATCCTCACCGTCGACCTGCACACCGACCAGATCCAGGGCTTCTTCGACGGCCCGGTCGACCACCTCTTCGCGCTGCCGATCCTGGCGGACTACGTGGGTGCCAAGGTCGACAGGGCGAAGCTGACCGTCGTCTCCCCGGACGCGGGCCGGGTGCGCGTCGCCGACCGCTGGTGCGACCGCCTGGACGCCCCGCTGGCGATCGTGCACAAGCGCCGCGACAAGGACGTCGCCAACCAGGTCACCGTCCACGAGGTCGTCGGTGACGTGAAGGGCCGCGTCTGCGTCCTCGTCGACGACATGATCGACACGGGTGGCACGATCTGCGCCGCCGCCGACGCCCTCTTCGCGCACGGCGCCGAGGACGTCATCGTCACGGCGACGCACGGTGTGCTCTCCGGTCCGGCCGCCGACCGTCTGAAGAACTCCAAGGTGAGCGAGTTCATCTTCACGGACACCCTGCCGACCCCGGGCGAACTGGAACTGGACAAGATCACGGTGCTCTCCATCGCGCCGACGATCGCCAACGCGGTGCGCGAGGTCTTCGAGGACGGCTCGGTGACGAGTCTGTTCGAGGAGCAGTAGAGATCCTTTTGGGTGTGGCCTTCCCGCCGAGTAGACTGCCGAAGTTGCTCGGCGAGGGAGGCCACACTTCTGTGTGGCGGTCCGTTATCGACGCGCTCTTCGTAGCAGGCCGATGTTCGGCCGGGTGACTCATCCCCAGGCCCTTCGGGTCCCTTACTACGAGGAGTGAACATGTCCGAGGTCAAGCTCGCCGCCGACACCCGTACCGAGTTCGGCAAGGGCGCCGCCCGCCGCATCCGCCGCGAGAACAAGGTCCCCGCGGTCGTCTACGGCCACGGCACCGACCCCGTCCACATCGCGCTTCCGGGCCACGAGCTGCAGCTCGCCCTGCGCACCCCGAACGTCCTGCTCACCCTGGACATCGAGGGCAAGACCGAGCTCGCGATCCCGAAGGCCGTCCAGCGTGACGCCATCAAGGGCCACCTCGAGCACGTCGACCTGCTCCTCGTGAAGCGCGGCGAGAAGGTCAACGTCGAGGTCTACGTCCACACCGAGGGCGAGCTGGCCCCGGGCGCCTACCTGCTCGAGCACGTGCTCAGCACGCTGACCGTCGAGGCCGAGGCCACGCACATCCCGGAGTCGGTCACCGTCTCCATCCAGGGCCTGGAGGCCGGCGCCTCCATCCTCGCCAAGGACATCCCGCTCCCCAAGGGCACCACGCTGGCGATCGACGAGGACGCGGTCGTCCTCCAGGTCCTCGCCGCCCAGGCGGAGGAGGCCCCGGCGGACGCCGAGGCCGAGACCACCGAGGCCTGATTCCCCCCGGAATCTCATTCGCCGGCCGCCGCTCCCTTCCGGGGCGGCGGTCGGTGCGTTGTCAAGGACGCAGGCGCATCAAGGACCCATGGGAGACACCGACGTGACGACGGACCCCAACGCCCCCTGGCTGATCGTGGGCCTCGGCAATCCCGGCCCCGAGTACGCCATGAACCGGCACAACGTGGGCTTCATGGTCGCCGACCTGCTGGCGGAGCGGATCGGCGGCAGCTTCAAGCGCGCGGGGAAGGCCCAGGCGCAGGTGATCGAGGGCCGTATCGGCCCGCCCGGTCCGGCGAACCGCCGGGTGATCCTGGCCAAGCCGATGTCGTACATGAACCTGTCCGGCGGCCCCGTCAACGCGCTGCGCGACTTCTACAAGGTGCCGCTCGCCCACGTCGTCGCGGTCCATGACGAGCTGGACATCGACTACGGCGTGCTGCGGCTGAAGCTGGGCGGCGGCGACAACGGGCACAACGGGCTGAAGTCCATGACGAAGGCGATGGGGCCCGACTACCACCGGGTGCGCTTCGGTATCGGCCGGCCCCCGGGCCGGATGCAGGTCGCCGACTTCGTGCTCAAGGACTTCGCGTCGGCCGAGCGCAAGGAGCTGGGCTACTTCGTGGACCGGGCCTCCGACGCGGTGGAGTGCCTCGTCATCGACGGGCTGGAGCGGGCGCAGGGCACGTACAACTCCTGAGCGGCGGTGCCGGGGGCGGCCGGCTCCCCGCTCGGCGGCCGGAGTTGATCGACGTACTCGTACAACTGCGGACTTGTCCCCCGGCCGAGTTGACCGAACGCACGGCCATGGCCAAGGATCGCCGCCATGTCCGCCGCCTCGCGCAAGCGCCCCCGCAAGAACGCGCACACGGCGCTGCGGTTCGGGCGCCTCGCGGCGATGGGGGCGGTCACCGCACTGATCCTGATCGCGGGTGTCCGCGGCTCCTGGGGCACGGCTCAGCACGTGATGCTGGGCAAGGGCCGGGAGCAGGGGACGATGACCGTGACGGCCTGCTCGGCGGAACGCTGCACCGGTCCCTACCGGCCGGTTTCGGCGGGTTCCCGGTCGCGGGCCCGCGTCACGATCGAGGAGTCGGCCGCGGTGCGCAAGGGCCGCACGTACGCGGTCACGGTGAAGCCCGGCAGCGCCGACGTGGTGCGCAGCGGCCCGGCCGGACTGCTCTACGCGTGGGTCCCGTTCGGCGGCGCGCTGCTGCTGGCCTCGGTGGTGGTCGCGGGCGGTCTGCGGCTCCCCCGGGCGGCCTGGGTGATGGCGGGCGCGGGGCTCGCACTGCTGACGGCCACGTTCCTCGCCCTGTGACGCCGACGGCGGTACCCCCGGACCGGGGGTACCGCCGTCGGCCGTCCGGGGATCAGCCGGTGTTGCGCAGACCGGCCGCCACGCCGTTGACGGTCAGCAGCAGGGCCCGCGACAGCAGCGGGTCGGGTTCCGCGCCCGCCGCGGCCTCGTCGCGCTGGCGCTTGAGCAGGGCGACCTGGAGGTAGGAGATCGGGTCCAGGTAGGCGTCGCGGATCGAGAAGGTCTGCTGGAGCACGGGGTTGGTGTCCAGCAGCTTCTCGCCACCGGTCACACGCAGCACTTCGACGACGGTGAGCCGGTGCTCGGCCTCGATGGTGGAGAACACGTGCTTCAGCTCGTCGGGGACGAGGCTGTCGACGTAGTGCCGGGCGATCCGCAGGTCCGTCTTCGCGAGCGTCATCTCGACGTTGGAGAGGAAGTTGCGGAAGAAGTGCCACTGCTCGTGCATCTCGTCGAGCACGGTGTCGAGGCCGGCCTCGCGCAGGGCCTTCAGACCCGAGCCGACACCGAACCAGCCCGGCACGATCTGCCGCGACTGGGTCCACCCGAAGACCCACGGGATGGCGCGCAGTCCGTCGAGCGAGACGCCCGAGCCGGGGCGGCGGGAGGGCCGCGAGCCCAGGTGCAGGTCGGCGAGCTGGTCGACCGGCGTGGAAGCGAGGAAGTACGTCGGCAGGTCCGGGTCCTCGACGAGCCGCCGGTAGGCGGAGTGCGCGGCCTCGGAGACGACGTCCATGGCCGCGTCCCAGCGGGCCAGTGCCTCGTCGGACTGGCGCGGGGCGGTGTGCAGGGCGGATGCCTGGAGGGTGGCGGCGACCGTCAGTTCCAGGTTCTCCCGGGCCAGCGAGGGCACGAGGTACTTGTCGGAGATGACCTCGCCCTGCTCGGTCACCTTGATCTCGCCCTCCAGGGTGCCCCAGGGCTGCGCGAGGATCGCGTCGTGGGAGGGGCCGCCGCCGCGGCCGACGGTGCCGCCGCGGCCGTGGAAGAGGCGCAGACGCACGCCGTACCGGTGGGCGACGTCGCGCAGCCGCCGCTGGGCGCGGTGGATCTCCCACTGGGAGGTCGTGATACCGCCGAACTTCGACGAGTCGGAGTATCCGAGCATGACCTCCTGGACGTCTCCGCGCAGCGCCACCAGGCGCCGGTAGGAGGGGTCGGCGAGCATGTCGTCCAGGATCACGTCGGCTGCGCGCAGCTCGTCGGTGGTCTCCAGGAGCGGCACGATGCCGATCTTCGCCCAGCCGCCGTGCAGGTCGAGCAGACCCGCCTCGCGGGCGAGGACGGCGGCGGCGAACACGTCGTCGGCGCCCTGGCACATCGAGATGATGTACGACTCGATGACCTCGGGTCCGAAGACCTCCAGGGCCCGCTTCACCGTCTGGAAGACGCCGATGGTCTTCTCGCCGGCGGCGTCGACCGGTGCCGGGGTCGGGGCCAGCGGGCGCCGGGAGCGCAGTTCCTTGGCGAGGAGCTTGGCGCGGTACTCGCGGGGCATGTCGGCGTAGCGCCAGGACTCCTCGCCGAGCCGGTCGAAGAGCTGGCCGAGGGCGTGGTGGTGGGCGTCCGCGTGTTCGCGTACGTCCATGGTGGCGAGCTGGAGGCCGAAGGCGGCCAGCGTGCGGATGGTGCGGTTCATCCGGCCGTCGGCGAACAGCGCGCCCCGGTGCTCGCGCAGCGAGCTCTGGATGAGGGTGAGGTCGCGCAGCAGCTCGGCGGTGCCGAGGTAGTCGCGGCCGGCCTCGTGCGGGATGCTCCGGGCGAGGCGCTGCTTGGTGTTCTCCAGCTTCTGGCGGATGCAGGTGGCCTTGAGCCGGTAGGGCTCCTCGGCGTTCAGCCGCTTGTAGCGCGGGCTGATCTCCGGCAGTCGCTCCAGGTCGGCCCGGAGGGAGTCGAGCAGTTCCTCGGTGGCACCGGTGTACCGGATCGAGTTCGACAGGAAGCCGCGCAGTTCGTCGATCATCTCCAGCGCGTCGTTGATGCCGTGCTCGTGCTGGAGGATCAGGACGTCCCAGGTGACGTCGGGGGTGACGTTCGGGTTGCCGTCGCGGTCGCCGCCGATCCAGGTGCCGAAGGTCAGCGGCCGGGTCTCGTCGGGCACCTTCACACCGACGCGCTCCAGTTCGGCGGTGAGGTCCTCCAGTACGTCGCCGACGGCGCCGGCGTGCAGCTCGTCCAGGTAGTAGATGGCGTTGCGGGCCTCGTCGGCGGGCTCGGGGCGGACCACGCGCAGCTCGTCGGTCTGCCACACCAGGTCGATGTTCTCCGCCAGCCGGGTGTCGTAGCGGCGGCGGTCGGCCTCGATGACGGGGGTCTCGAGCAGGGCGGCGATACGGCGCAGCTTGTTGAGGACCGAGCGCCGGGCCGCCTCCGTCGGGTGGGCGGTGAAGACGGGGCGGACGTTGAGGTTCTTGACCGTCTGGCGCAGGTGCTCCGGGTCGGCGTCCTTGAGCCGGTCGGCGGTCCGGGAGAGCAGTCCGCCCTCGGCGGCGCGCTTGGCGCGCAGCTCGCGGCCGCGGTGCACCTGCTCGGTGACGTTCGCCAGATGGAAGTAGGTCGAGAACGCGCGGACCAGCTTGGCCGCGGTCTCCAGCTCGGTGCCGCGCAGCAGCTCGGCGGCGGCCTCGCCGTCCTCGCGGGTCAGGCGGCGGACCTTCTCGACCAGTTCCAGGAGCTCGGGGCCCTCCTGGCGGACGAGGGTCTCCCCCAGCAGGTCGCCCAGGCGCCGGATGTCGGCGCGCAGCTCGCTGCTGGTCGTCGTGGTCTGGTCGTCGGCACTGCTCACAGGTGCGGCTCCTTGCAGTGTGGAAGCTCGGCTGAAGAGTGTGGAAGCTCGTCTGAAGCTCGTCTGGGAGGGAACCCGGGTGACGACCGCGCGGCGGCTGCCGCTTAGGGACGTGGCATCCGGGAATAAACAGAACGGACCGCGCTGTCCGACCGACTCCAAGGATAGGTGTCCAGGTGGACGCGCAGGGTCTCGGGCTGTTGCCGCCCGGCAGCGCGCTGCCATACTTACGATGCCGTAGGTTACGGACGCGTAGGGATTCCCGTCAGACAACGGGAGAACCCTTGGAGCCGTACCCGGCCACTTTCTTCCCCACCCTCGAATCCCACAGGGGACGCCCATGAGCACGAGCTCCGATGTGATCGACGATGCCCCGGGGGCGAACGACGACCCCTCGCTCCCTCCTGCCACGCTGGGCGGAGAGAAGAAGGGGTCACTCGAACAGCTCACGCTCCTCCTCTTCATCATCGTCCCGTTCCTCGCGCTGCTCGCGGCGGTACCGCTGGTCTGGGGCTGGGGAGTGAGCTGGCTGGATCTCGGCCTGCTGGTCTTCTTCTACTACCTCGGCTGTCACGGTGTGACGATCGGCTATCACCGCTATTTCACGCATGGGTCCTTCAAGGCGAAACGCCCGCTGCGGATCGCGGTCGCGATCGCGGGGTCGATGGCGGTCGAGGGCCCGGTGGTCCGCTGGGTCGCCGACCACCGCAAGCACCACAAGTTCTCCGACGCCGAGGGTGACCCCCATTCGCCGTGGCGGTACGGCGAGACGGTTCCGGCGCTGATGAAGGGCCTGTGGTGGGCGCATATCGGCTGGATGTTCGATGAGGAACGGACCTCGCAGGAGAAGTACGCTCCCGACCTGATCAAGGACCCGGCGATTCGTGCGATCTCGCGCCAGTTCATCTACTGGACCCTGCTCTCGCTCGCGCTGCCGCCCCTGATCGGCGGTCTCGCGACGATGTCCTGGTGGGGCGCGTTCACCGGCTTCTTCTGGGGCTCACTCGTCCGGGTGGCCCTGCTGCACCACGTGACCTGGTCGATCAACTCGATCTGCCACGCGGTGGGCAAGCGCCCGTTCAAGTCGCGTGACCGCTCGGGCAATGTGTGGTGGCTGGCCGTGCTGTCCTGCGGCGAGTCCTGGCACAACCTGCACCACGCCGACCCGACTTCGGCCCGGCACGGGGTGGAACGCGGCCAGCTGGACTCCTCGGCCCGGATCATCCGCTGGTGCGAGCAACTGGGGTGGGCGTACGACGTGCGCTGGCCGTCACGCTCGCGTATCGATTCCAAGCGCGACACCGACGGGTCCGCCTCCCGGCGCGAGACGGAAGCCCCCGACCCGGCATGATTGACGGCGTGGCGACCGACTCCAGCAGCACCCCAGGCAGCAACGAAAAGCCGCGGCGTGCGCGTCGCACCCGAATGACCGGTGCCGAGCGCCGTCAGCAGCTGCTGGAGATCGGCCGCACCCTGTTCGCCGCGAAGGGTTTCGAGGGCACGTCGGTGGAGGAGATCGCGGCCAAGGCGGGCGTCTCCAAGCCGGTGGTCTACGAGCACTTCGGCGGCAAGGAGGGCCTGTACGCGGTGGTGGTGGACCGTGAGATGCGCAGGCTGCTGGACATGGTCACCGGCTCCCTGACGGCGGGCCACCCGCGGGAACTGTGCGAGCAGGCCGCCTTCGCCCTCCTGGACTACATCGAGGAGTACACGGACGGCTTCCGCATCCTGGTCCGCGACTCCCCCATCCCCCAGTCCACGGGCTCCTTCGCCTCGCTCATCTCCGACATCGCCACCCAGGTGGAGGACATCCTGGGCCGCGAGTTCAAGAACCGCGGTTTCGACTCGAAGCTCGCGCCGCTCTACGCGCAGGCGCTGGTCGGCATGGTCGCGCTGACCGGCCAGTGGTGGCTGGACGTCCGCAAGCCCCGCAAGGCCGAGGTCGCCGCGCATCTGGTGAACCTGGCCTGGCACGGCCTGGACGGCCTGGAGCCGAAGCCCCGCCTGATAGGGCACCGCAAGAGCTGAGTGCGAGGTCGGGATTCGAGGTCGTCCGCATCCTCGTCATGAACCCGGGCCGTACGCCCTGACCACCGGCTCCAGGAATTCCAGCCGGTTGCCGACGGGGTCCTCGGAGTAGAAGCGGCGGTGACCGGGCAGCTCGTCGTCCCAGGTGACCCCGGCCCCGTGGGACTCCAGCCGGGCGGCGTAGGCATCGATGTCCGTGACCCGCAGTCCGGGATGCGCCTTCTTCGCGGGCCGGAACCCCGCCGGCCCCCCGCCCCCACAAGCGCCCTCGATCCCCAGGTGCAGTTGTACGGCCCCCGCCCGGAACCAGCAGCCTCCGCGCGCGGCCAGGACGGGCGGCTTGGGGATCTCGGTCATCCCGAGGGCGTCGACGTAGTAGCGGCGCAGGAGGTCCTCCGACCCCGGCGGGGCGGCGAGCTGGACGTGGTCGATGGCGGCGAGCACCCTCAGGCCCCCTTCCGCGCGACGGCGAAGATCCGGCGGAAGGGGAAGACGGTGCCGTGCCGGGTCGCCGGGTACGCCTCGCGCAGCGCGTCCCGGTACTCGGTGACGAAGGCGTCCGCGTCCGCCCCCAGCTCGGTGAGGACCGGCCGCAGCCCGGTTCCCTTCACCCAGTCGAGGACCGGGTCCTCGCCCTGGAGGAGGTGCAGGTACGTCGTCTCCCAGACGTCGGCCGCACAGCCGAGGGCGGTGAGCTGCTCCAGGTAGACGGCCGGGGTGTGCACGGCGTCGTCGTGGCGCAGCGCCTCGGCCAGGCGGTCCTTCCAGCGGGGGGAGTGGGCGAGTTCGCGCATCAGGCGGTGGCTCGGGGCGTCGAAGTTGCCGGGGACCTGGAAGGCGAAGGTACCGCCGGGGGCGAGGCCCGCCACCCAGTCGGGGAAGCGGGTGACGTGTCCGGGCACCCACTGCAGGGTCGCGTTGCTGATCACCAGGTCGTACGGTTCCGCGGGTGTCCAGGTCCTGGCGTCCGCGAGGGCGAAGTCGAGACGGCCGCCGCCCGGGGTGGGGCCCGCGAGCCCCTCGGCGCGCGCCAGCATCTCCGGGGAGCTGTCCAGGCCGGTGATCCGCGCGGTGGGCCAGCGTTCGGCCAGCACCGCCGTCACGTTCCCGGGGCCGCAGCCGAGGTCGGCGACGCGGGCCGGGGCACGGGGCAGCTCCGGGACCCGGGCCAGGAGGTCGGCGAAGGGTCGTGCGCGGTGGCCGGCGTGACGCAGGTACTGACCCGGGTCCCAGGTGGGGGCGGTGGCGGGCATGGGCGGGCCTCCTCGAAGTCGCGTACGGACAGCATGTCCGGACAGAGCTCCACCCTCACATCCAAGTATCTCGACGTCAAGAGACTCGACATCAAGAGACTTCACGTCGACACAACCACTACACTGATCGTCATGGAGGACGAGGTCGATCGGCTGGTCGGAGCGTGGCGCCGCGAGCGCCCTGACCTCGACGTGGAACCGCTCGAGGTACTCAGCAGGGTCAGCAGGCTGGCCCGGCATCTGGACCGCGCCCGGCGGCTGGCGTTCTCCGAGCACAGCCTGGAGCCCTGGGAGTTCGACGTCCTGACCGCGCTGCGGCGCGCCGGCTCCCCGTATCAGCTCTCCCCCGGCCAACTGCTCACACAGACCCTCGTCACCTCCGGCACGATGACCAACCGCATCGACCGGCTGACGCAGAAGGGCCTGGTGGAGCGCCTCCCGGACCCGAGCGACCGACGCGGTGTCCTCGTGCGCCTCACCGACGAGGGCCGCGACCGCGCCGACCAGGCACTGGCCGGGCTCCTCGACCAGGAGCGCGCGATCCTGGCGGAACTCAGCAGGGCTCAGCGCGGCGAACTCGCCTCGCTGCTACGCCAGTTGACCGCCCCGTTCGACAACATCCCCGGCTAGGTCGACAGGCCCGACCCCGGCCCGCCGGGCGAGGGCGACCGCGGCGAGCGTCGAGTGCACGCCCAGCTTCCCGAGCACGTTCTGCATATGGGTGCGGACGGTGTGCGGCGAGAGGAACAGCCGCTCCGCGACGGCCTTTCGCCCGAGTCCCGCGACCATGCACCGCAGCACCTCCCGCTCCCGGGGCGTCAGCGACTCCACCAGCCGCTCGCTCTCGGTGCGGTGCTTGCGCGCGGCCGTCAACTCCCGCAGCACACCCGTGAGCAGGGCGGGCGGGAGATGCGTCTCGTCCCGCAGCACACCCCGTATGACGGTGAGGAGGCGCGACAGGGAGCAGTCCTTGGCGACCCAGCCCGAGGCACCGGCCTGCAGGGCGAGCGCGGCCCGGCGCGGGTCGTCCTTCTCGGCGAGTACGACGATGCGCACGCCGGGCTGGCCCGCGCGGACGCCCGCGACCAGCGAGATGCCGTCGACCAGCCCGTCCTCGTTGCTCTCCTGCACCGGGACGGCGGGCCTGGCGCCCGGCACGTTTCCGCCGAGGTCGGCGTCCACGAGCAGCACGTCGAACCTGCGGCCCTCCGCCGCCGCCCGTTCCAGACAGCGCGACGCGGCCGGACCGCTGCCGGCTGCGGACACGTCGACATCGGGCTCGGCGGCCAGAGCCGCGGCGAGCGACTCGGCGAAGATGCGGTGGTCGTCGACGACCAGGACTCGGATGCGAACCACAGAAACCCCCTTCCCCACGCTCCTGAGGAGCGGGGGATACCCCATTGTCGGGGGACGACCCGCGCAGGTACGACACCCGGAGAGAACCCGAACCGGTCTCCGGCTCGGAGAACGGGGCGCCGCAGCCGCACGGCCGCCGCCGTGCTGGAAGTGCTACCCCCACTCCGGGTGTCGTACCCGACTGTCTCGCCCCCTGATCAGCACCGGCCCCCACCGGTGCTGTTCATCAGAGTACGGCCGGGGGCCGGGAGCGGAAGGTAATTTGCAGAACTGATTGGCCGGGGCGTTTAGGGTGAGTCGTATGTTTCGTATGGAGACAGAAGTCGACAAAGACCGACGTGAACTGCTCCGCCAACGGCTGCTCGACACCAACACGGCGGCGTCTCCCGTCCTGCGCGCACTGCGCGGGACCCCGGCCGAGCGGGAACTTCCGCTCCACGTCTGGGCCATGGACTCCGCCGGCGAGCTCGCGGGCGGGCTCGTCGGGCACACCTGGACGACGTGGCTGCACGTGACATACCTGTGGGTGGACGGCGTCCACCGGGGTTCCGGTCTCGGTTCCCGTCTCCTCGCCGAGGGGGAGCGTCTCGCGCGGGAGGAGCGCGGCTGTCTCGCCGCCCGGCTGGAGACGTGGGACTTCCAGGCGCCCGGGTTCTACAAGAAGCAGGGCTACGAGGTGGTGTGCGTGGTCCCGGACTATCCGCCGGGGACCACGGAGTACACGCTGACCAAGCGCCTGGGCTGACCCGGGAGGTCTTCCGCCGCCGCCCCCCGCCCGACCCGTCCCGTACCTGGGGGCTGCCGCGCCCAGACCCCCGCTTCGACCTGAACGGCCTCGTCCTCGAACGCCGGACGGGCTGATGGTGCGGGCCCGCCCTGAGGGGCTGACGCCCAGGGCGGGCATTTCAGCCCGTCCGGCGTTCGAGGACGAGCTTCGGGCGAGGCGGGCGTCCAGGGGGCGCAGCGCCCCTGGCGGGGTCCGGGGCGGAGCCCCAGGGACAGGACGGGTCGGGCAGGGGCGGCGGGGGCGAAGAACCGCGGGTCAGTGCAGCCGTCGTGCGCCCGCCGAAGGGACCGCCGGGAACACCCGCGGCGCGGTGTACCCGGCGGCCGCGAACGCCTCCGTCACCGCCTTCCCGACGGAGTCCACGTCGGCCGACTCGACCAGCACGATCGCCGAGCCCCCGAATCCGCCCCCCGTCATCCGCGCCCCCAGCGCCCCCGCGGCGTTCGCCGTGGCGACGACCAGGTCCAACTCCTCGCAGGAGATCCGCAGATCGTCCCGCAGCGAGGCGTGTCCGTCCGTGAGGACCGGCCCGATGGCCCGGACGTCCCCGGCGTCCAGCAGCGCGATGACCCGCTCCACCCGGTGGTCGTCGGAGACGACATGGCGCACGTACCGGCGCACCCGTTCGTCGGACAACCGGGCGAGCGCCGCGTCGAGTTCCCCGTGGTCGACGTCCCGCAGATGGGAGACCCCCAGCTGCCGCGCGCCCTCCTCGCACCCTTCACGCCGCTCGGCGTACGCCCCGTCGCCCAGCGCGTGCTTGACCCGGGTGTCGACGACCAGCAGTTCCAGGCCCTGGGAGGCGAGGTCGAAGGGGACCTGGCGGATCGACAGGTCCCGGCAGTCCAGGTGCAGCGCGTGCCCCTCGGTGCAGCACGCCGACGCCGTCTGGTCCATGATCCCGCACGGCACCCCGACGAAGTCGTTCTCGGCGCGCTGCGCGAGGCGGGCCAGTTCGGGCCGGGTGAGCCCGAGTCCGTACAGCTCGTCGAGGGCCAGCGCCGTCACGACCTCGAGGGCGGCCGAGGAGGACAGCCCGGCCCCCGTCGGCACGGTCGAGGCGAGATGGACGTCGGCACCCGTCACCGCGTGCCCGGCCTCGCGCAACGCCCACACCACACCCGCCGGGTACGCGGCCCAGCTGGTGTTCGTCAGCGGCGTCAGTTCGTCGACGCGCAGCTCGACGACCGGTCCCTCGATGTCGGCCGAGTGCAGCCGCAGCACCCCGTCGGCGCGGCGCGACACCGCGGCGACCGCCGTCTGCGGCAGCGCGAGCGGCATCACGAACCCCTCGTTGAAGTCCGTGTACTCGCCGATCAGGTTGACCCGGCCTGGCGCCGCCCAGACGCCCTCGGGCGCGGCGCCGTACAGTTCCTCGAAGTCCTCGCGAACCCCCACCTACTGCTCCCTTGCGTTGTTCTGCGCGAACGCCCACGCGTCCGCGACGATTCCGGCGAGGTCCGCGCGGGACGGGTTCCAGCCGAGCCGCTCGCGCGCGGTCGCCGCGGAGGCGACCAGTACGGCCGGGTCCCCGGCGCGGCGCTCCGCCATGACCTCGGGGATCGGGTGCCCGGTCACCCGGCGGACGGTCTCGACGACCTCGCGGACCGAGAACCCGTTGCCGTTGCCGAGGTTGCAGATGAGGTGTTCACCGGGGGTGGCGGCCTTCAGCGCCAGCAGATGCGCGTCGGCCAGATCCGCGACGTGGATGTAGTCGCGGACGCAGGTGCCGTCCGGCGTCGGGTAGTCGTCGCCGTAGACGGAGATCGCCTCGCGGCGCCCCTGGGCGACCTGGAGCACCAGCGGGATCAGGTGGGACTCGGGGTCGTGCCGCTCGCCCTGCGCGCCGTAGGCGCCCGCCACGTTGAAGTACCGCAGCGACACCGCGCCCAGCCCGTGCGCCGCGGCCTCTCCGGTGATCATGTGGTCGACGGCGAGCTTGGAGGCGCCGTAGGGGTTGGTGGGCCTGGTCGGCGCGGTCTCGACGATGGGGGTGGTCTCCGGCTCGCCGTACGTCGCGGCGGTCGACGAGAAGACCAGCCTGCGCACGCCCGCCTCGCGCATGGCCGCGAGCAGCGCCATCGTGCCGCCGACGTTGTTGTCCCAGTACTTCTCGGGCTTCACGACGGACTCGCCGACCTGCGAGAACGCGGCGAAGTGCAGGACGGCGTCGTACGACGCGTCCAGCCACTTGGCGGCGTCGCGGATGTCGCCCTCGATGAAGGTGGCCCCGCCCGGGACGCCCTCGCGGAAGCCGGTCGAGAGGTTGTCGAGGACGGTGACCTCGTGGCCGGCTTCGATCAGGTGCTGCGCGACCACACCGCCGACATATCCGGCGCCACCGGTGACCAGGTACTTCCCACTCATGTACTCGCTACCTCTCGCAGTCGCTGAGCCGCGGCCTCCGGCGGCACGTCGTTGATGAACACACTCATGCCGGACTCGGAACCCGCGAGGAACTTCAGCTTGCCGGAAGTGCGGCGAATGGTGAAAAGCTCGAGGTGGAGCGCGAAGTCGTCGCGGTTGACGCCGTCGAACTCCTCCAGCGCGCCGAACGGCGCCTGGTGCCAGGCGGCGATGTACGGCGTCAGAGGCTCCCCCGCCCCGTCCTTCTCTCCACCCGGCCCGTCGAAGATCCGGTCGAAGCGCCTCAAGAGTTCCAGATAGACCTGAGGGAACTCCTGGCGCGCGTCCTCGCCGAGGCCGAGCAGGTCGGGCACCCTGCGCCTGGGGTAGAGGTGGACCTCGTAGGGCCAGTGCGCCGCGTACGGCACGAAGGCCACCCAGTGCTCGGTCTCCAGGACGATCCGTTCGCCCTCGGCCAGCTCGCGCGCGACGACCTCGTCGAAGAGGTTCCCGCCATCGGTCGCCTCCTTGTGCGCGGCCAGGGAGCGCAGCATCAGCGCCGTGCGCGGGGTGGTGAACGGATAGGCGTAGATCTGACCGTGCGGGTGACCGAGCGTGACGCCGATCTCGGCACCGCGGTTCTCGAAACAGAAGACCTGTACGACGGAGGGGAGATGGGACAGCTCCGCCGTACGGTCCGTCCACGCCTCCAGGACGAGCCCCGCCTGCTCCTCGGTCAGGTCGGCGAAGGACGAGTCGTGGTCGGAGGTGAAGCAGACGACCTCGCAGCGGCCGGAGTCGCCGGCCAGGGAGGGGAAACGATTCTCGAAGACCACGACGTCGTACGAGGAGTCGGGGATCTCGCTCAGCCGGTCGCCCTGGGAGGGGCACAGGGGGCATTCGTCGGCCGGCGGGTGGTAGGTGCGGCCCTGCCGGTGCGAGGCGATCGCCACCGCGTCGCCGAGGAGCGGGTCGCGGCGCACCTGGGAGCTGGTGACGGTCGGCTCCAGCGGACGCCGGTCCACCGCGTCGCGCACCGTGTCGTCGCGTGAGTCGTAGTAGATCAGCTCACGACCGTCGGCAAGCCGGGTCGAGGTCTTCTTCACCGCTGGACTCCTCATCAGAACCGCTTCGAACCAGCAAAGCCACCCAACAGAACCCAACACAACAAATCACAAAGCAACAGTAACGTCAATGCCTGTGCGGGTTTGGGGGGTCTCTGTGAAGCTAGAGCGGCCTCTGGGGCGCACGGGGCATAGATAGCGGCATGCCTACCCCCACCTACCTGGCCGACGGGGCCGTCCACCTGGCTTCCGGACCCCTGGCCTCCGGCCCCACCGCCCATCTGGCCGAAGGCCTCCGGCTCCCCACGAACGGGCTCGACTACACGATCCTCGGGATCTACTTCGTCGTCGTCCTCGGCATCGGCTTCGCCGCGAAACGCTCGGTCAGGACGAGCCTCGACTTCTTCCTCTCCGGGCGCTCGCTGCCCGCCTGGGTCACCGGACTCGCGTTCGTCTCGGCCAACCTGGGCGCCACCGAGATCCTGGGCATGGCCGCGAACAGCGCGCAGTACGGCGTCTACACCGTGCACTGGTACTGGATCGGCGCGATCCCCGCCATGGTCTTCCTCGGCCTGGTGATGATGCCGTTCTACTACGGCTCGAAGGTCCGCTCGGTTCCCGAGTTCCTTCTGCTGCGTTTCGACAAATGGGCACACCTGCTGAGTTCGATCCTGTTCGCCTTCGCCGCGATCCTGATCGCGGGCGTCAACCTCTACTCACTCGCGATCGTCGTCGAGGCACTGCTCGGCTGGCCGCAGTGGGTGGCGATCGTGGTCGCCGGCTTCTTCGTCCTCGCCTACATCACCCTCGGCGGTCTGTCGTCCGCGATCTACAACGAGGTACTGCAGTTCTTCGTCATCCTGGCCGCGCTGATCCCGATCGCGGTGCTGGGTCTGCACCGGGTCGGCGGCTGGGACGGTCTGACGGACTCGCTCGACAAGTCCCACGGCACCCACTTCACCACGGCGTGGGGCGGCACCGGCATCGGCAGCGACAACCCGCTCGGCGCCAACTGGCTGACCATCGTGCTCGGCCTCGGCTTCGTGCTCTCCTTCGGCTACTGGACGACGAACTTCGCGGAGGTGCAGCGCGCGCTGTCGGCCAAGAACCTGAGCGCCGCCCGGCGCACCCCGCTCATCGCCGCGTACCCGAAGATCTTCATCGTCTTCCTGGTGATGATCCCGGGCCTGGTGGCGGCCGTCCTGGTCCCGAAGATCGGCACGAGCGGCTCGGACCTCCAGTACAACGACGCTATCCCGTACCTGATGCAGGAACTGCTGCCCAACGGCGTGCTCGGCATCGCGGTGACCGGCCTCCTCGCGGCCTTCATGGCGGGCATGGCGGCCAACGTGTCGTCCTTCAACACCGTGTTCACCACCGACATCTGGGCGAAGTACGTGGTCAAGGACCGGGAGGACGCCTACTACATCCGCTTCGGCCGCCTGATCACGGTGATCGGCGTCCTCGCGTCGATCGGCACGGCCTTCCTGGCCTCGTCCTTCTCCAACATCATGAGCTACCTGCAGACGCTCTTCTCCTTCTTCAACGTGCCGATGTTCGTGGTCTTCATCGTCGGCATGTTCTGGAAGCGGGCGTCCGTGAAGTCGGGCTTCTGGGGCCTGCTGGCGGGCACCACCGCCGCGATGGTCAACTACTTCGTCATCTACAAGCAGGGCATCATCGGCATCCCCTCCGACCAGGGCGCGAACTTCGTGTCGGCGATCGCGGGCTTCGTGGCCGGTGCGGTGGTGATGGTCGCGGTCTCCCTCTTCACCTCGCCCAAGTCGGCGGAGGATCTCCAGGGCCTGGTCTACGGCACCCGCTCACCGGGCGCGGCCGAGCCGGCCGCCACCGGCGACGACGCCTGGTACCGCAAGCCCGCCCTGCTGGGCTGGGGCGCGCTGATCCTGGCGGCGGCCTGCTACATCCCGTTCTCGTTCTGATCCCGCTCCCGCGCCGCACCCACCCCGAAGAGAAAGGCCCAGAAAGCCATGTCCGACCACTACTCGGACCGCGACCTCCAGCGCGAGGTCACGGAGCTGGAGAAGAACTCCGCGACCGCGGCCCGTCTCTTCGACATCCGCCGCATCATCGGCGGCCTGTTCGTCGTCTACGGCGTCATCGTCACGGTCGCGGGCCTGACCGCCTCCGACGCCGACCGCACCAAGACCCAGGGCATCAACATCAACCTCTGGACCGGCCTGGGCATGCTGGCCCTGGGCCTCTTCTTCCTGGCCTGGCTGTGGCTGCGCCCACTGACACCACCGGCACCGGCCTCCGGCGAGGAGAAGCCGGCCGAGTAGCCGGGGCGGCCACCCGCGGGGCCGGACCTCACCGGGTTCCGGGTGGCCGCACGGCCTCAGTCGCCGAAGCCGTCGCGGACGATGCCGCTGCCCACCGTGGCACGTGCGCCCGCGAGTTCGGCGGCGATCCGTCGTTCCCGGTCCTCGTTCGTCACCACGGCGGCCGGCAGCGACGGACCGGCGAGCAGAGACGTACGTCTGAGGTGGGTCGGCGGGTGGGTCGAGTCGACGCTGTGTCCGCGCCGGGCGCCGACCCGCCGCTGCCGCTCGTACTCGTTCTCGGGGATCGACGCCATGTGCGTGCCGAGCCGCTCCCAGATCTCGTCGCTCCCGGCCTCGGCCGTGCGGGCACCGCGTGGTCCGGTGAGGGCGGCGCGGTTGGCCTCACGACGGAGGACGACCTCGACGGACCCCGCCACCAGGAGGCGGTCCATCAGGCCCACGGCCGCCTCCGTGGAAGCGGCGCGGGCGGCCTCGCGGTCGGCCAGGTATTCGGCTCGCTGGGCGGCCCGCAGCGTCAGGTGGTCGAGCAGCGTCAGCACGCCCTGGAGAAGCAGGCGCGGCACCGCGTAGAAGAGGTTGACGACCATCTCGACCACGGACGGGTCCTCGATCGGAACGAAGTAGTAGTGCCAGGTGGTCAGGGAGCGGTACGCCGTCGACACGACCAGGCCGTGACGGGTGTCGCCGTTGCTGTAGTGGGCGAGTTCGTGGCCCAGCAGCGCGATCCGCTGCTGCGGCGTGAGAACCTCCCACAGTGGCAGACCCAGCACCAGCAGCCGCTGCCCTCGCACACCGTGGGCCACGACACTCGCGTTGACGCCCCCGTCTACCACCACCCGGTCGATCCCGCGGGTGCCCACCACCCCGGCGATCTCGTCGACCAGCGCGTAGAACTCGGGCGCGTCTTCACGGAGCAGCACCGGGACCGCCCCGGGCAGCCGCTCCGCACGCGGTCTGAGGGACCACGCGGCCACGAGGAGGAGCAGCCCCGGCAGCATGCCCACCCCGCCCCATCCGCGCACCAGCCACCAGAGGCCGCCGAAGGCCAGGGCCAGGGTGACGCCGTGCACGGCGAGGCCGATCGCGAAGGCGAGCAGCGAGGCGGCGTCGCGCCGGGCGCGCGGTCTCCCGCCGGCCGTGAACTCGGCCAGCAGTCGCTCGCCGTGTCTTCGGGCCAGCGCACGCCGTGCCCGGTCCAGCCGATCCCCGTCCCGCTGTGGCTCCTGCGGATCGACGTTCCAGTCGCAGGCCCCGCACCAGACGACGAACCTGCTGTCCGCGCTGATCGCGGCTCCGCACTCCGGGCACGACTGGGACTTCTCCTCGACGGTGCGCACGATGACGCCCTCCCCCATCCTCGCGGCCCCTCTCCCGAGGCCGTACGGCTACGCCGATCCGAGGTGATCATGGGGCCGCGTGCGCGTAAAGTCCTCTCCTCCCGCTGTGAACCGTCTGTGATCCAAACGAACGCCCCAGGGCGTGCCGGCGTCGCGAGGCAGGCGGGACTTCCGCCACACGCCCTACGTCGCCACCGGCCCCGCCCGGTCCAGCAGTCCCGTTCGTGCCGCCAGTGCCGCCGCCTCCAGTCTCGACCCCACGCCCAGCTTCATCAGCACCCGCTGGACATGGGTCCGGGCCGTGGAGGGCGCGATGCCCATGCCCGCCGCGATCAGCCGGGTGTCCTCGCCGTCGGCGACCCGGACCAGCACCTCGACCTCCCGGGGCGTCAACATCTGGAGCAGGCGCTGGCCCTCGTCGTCCGGCTGGGCGGCGGGGTTGAGCAGTTCGCTGAAGGCACCCTGGAGCAGGCCGGGGGCCACCGCCGCCTCGCCCGCCCTCGCCTTCATGATCGCCCGTTCGACGCCCTCTATGCGCTCGTCATGGCGTACGTATCCCGACGCGCCCGCGGCGAACGCGGCGGCGATGCCCCGCGGGTTCGGCACCGGGCCCAGCACCAGGACCGCCACCTGCGGACGCTCTCGCTTGATCTTGACCACCGGGTCGAACATCCCCGGCTCGGCGGGTGTCGCCGTACCGATCAGGCACACCTCCGGTGCCCTCGTGATCACCAGCTCCGCCGCTCCCGCGGCGGGCGCCGCCGCGGCGAGCACCCGGTGCCCGCGCAGCTTCAACGCCGAGGCCAGCGCCTCGGCGAGCAGTCGGTGGTCGTCGACCACCATGAGCCGCACTCCCATCGAGCAACCCCCCAGTCCCCCCAAGCATCCCCACTGGTTCCCCGTGGATTCGGAGCCCCCCGGCTCTCCATCCCCCGGAAGCTACACGCTTGTTCGACGTTGCGCTTCCCCTACCGGAGAGAACCGCCCCGGAACACCGAAATTCCTCGCATTCGGGAATGCCGGGGGGTAAGCGCACGGCCCCGCCCCTGAGCAGGGACGGGGCCGTGATCACGTGGTGCGGGTCAGCGCGCGCCGAACGCGATCGCCAGATACTCCTTCTCGTCCGTGCCGGTCGGCTTGTGGGCGTAGACCGCGGACATGTAGAGACGACCGCCGCCGTAGAGGATCTCCGCGTACTCCGGGAGCATGCTCGTCTCCGCGTCGCGGACCGACCGGGTCGCCGGGTTCTCCAGGAGCTTGGTCTCCTTGAAGGTGGTGCCGTCGATGCTGACGATCTGACCGCCCTTGTCGTACGGCGGCCGCTTGTACGCCAGGATGCGGGCGCCGTCCATGCGCAGCGGGGAGATCGTGTAGCCGTCGCCCGCGTTGGCGCGCTGGCCGGTCAACTTCCCGGTGCCGAGGTCGAAGGCGACGATCTCGTTGGTCCTGCTGTACTGGCCGGTGCCGTCGTGTTCCTCGGTCGGGATGTAGAGCTTGTCGTTGCCGACCGCCAGCATCATGCAGGCCTCGGTCTTGCTGATGCCGTCGCACTTGGCGGCGTACGTCTTGCCGGGCGCCGAGAACCTGGTGCGCAGTTGGCCGGTCCTGTTGTCGATCGAGAAGAAGTCGGAGATGCCGCTGCCGTCCCCGGCGGTGTCGCCGACGTCGGCCGCGACCACGAGGGGGTCGGTCGACACGACACTCGCGTACTCGATGCCGGGCGACATCTTGTACTCGGAGATCACCTTCCCGGACTTCGGGTCGATGGTCTGGATGTGCAGCTGCCTCGTGCTGCCGTACGCCCCGCACTTGCGGACCGCGACCAGCTTGGCGCCGCCGGCGTACCCGGCGTCGTAGCAGCTGTCCGTGGGCTTCGGCGACCAGAGCGCCTTGCCGGTGGAGATGTCGAACGCGGCGCCGCCGCTGGTGCTGCCCGTGGCGACCGTGTCGCCGCTGACGGTGACGTTGTCCAGGCTGATCTTCTGGTCACCGGACTTGACGGACTTGGCCCACAGCTCCTTGCCGGCGGCGAGGTCGAGCGCGGCGACCTCGCTGCAGCCGTGCGAGGGCTGGGCCTTGGTCGGCATGGCGGGCTCGTAGACGATCGCGGTCCGGTCGGAGTCGGTGGTGTGCCGGCTGGCCGAGCACACCGGGCCGGGGAGCTTGATCGTCCAGAGTTTGGCGCCGGAGTCGGGGTCGTAGCCGTCGACCTCGGCGTTGCCGCTCTTGGCGTACACCTTGTCGGTGAGCCAGGAGCCGACGGTGGTCGCGCTGTTCCCCGCGGCCACGGACGGCGCGGGGACCTGGAAGAGGACCTTGGAGCTGGTGTCGGCCGGCACCTTCTCCTCACCGTTCGAACCGGTGGTCCCGCCGCCGCCCGTACCGCCGTTGTCCTTCTTGCCGCCGGTGCCACCGCCCGTACCGGAGGAGTTGTTCTTGCTGTTGTCGTCCTTGCCGGAAGAGGTCGCGTACAGCACACCGCCGCCGATGATCAGCGCGACGGCCACGACGGCCGCCACGATGATGACCGCCTGACCGCTCATCTTCCGCCCGCCGCCGCCCTGGGGAACCTGCGGCTGCATGGGGTAGGTCGGCGGCTGCTGCGGATAGCCGTAGCCGTACGGCGGCTGCGCGGGCTGCTGACCCGGATAGCCGTAGCCCGGCGGGGACTGCGGCGGGGGCGTCTGCGGGTATCCGTAACCCGGGCCCTGCGGAGGCTGTGGGGCGCCGAAGCCGCCCGGCGGCGGTGCCTGTGGAGCGCCGAACCCGCCCGGGGGCGGGTCCTGGGGCGCGCCGAACCCGCCCGGCGGCGGGTCCTGGGGCGCACCGAACCCGTCCTTCGGGGGCTCGTTGGGCGGCGGCGGGGGCGGCGGCTGGCTCATGGCGTGTGTACCTCGGATACGGATGCGTTGGGGACGTGGACGAAGCGGGTGCCGAAAGGGGCGTGAGCGCGCCTCACTTGCCGAAGGCCAGCATCAGCTTCTCCCTCGACTGGTCATTGCCCGTCAGCCGGGTGGTGGAGATGTAGAAGCGTCCGTCCACGTAGTCGACCGCCTTCGAGAAGAACCCGTTCTCGATCGACGCCGTGCCCTGCGGGTTCTGCAGCAGCTTCGCCGGTGTGTGGCCGCTGCCCGTGGTCGGTATCGACACCACCTGCCCACCGGCGTCGTACGACGGCTCGACGTACGCGATCAGCCGGGTGCCGTCCATCTTCAGCGGCATCATCGACTTGTCCGTCGGGGACTTGACGCGCCACCTCTCCTTGCCGGTGGCCAGGTCGAAGGCGACGACCTCGTTGGCGCCGGTCTTCGCCTCGGTCGGCAGGTAGAGGGTGTTCGCGTCGGCGACGGCGCCGAAACAGCCCGGCAGATCCCGGTCGATGATGGCGAACCCGCACTCGGGCGCGAAGGAGTCCTTGCTCGACAGCTGCGAGCGGACGCCTCCGTTGTCCTTCAAGGTCGTGACGTTGACCGTCTTCTTGTCGTCATTGGTCATGTAGAGGACGACGGGGTCGACGGAGTAGGCGCGCACGACCCGCCAGCCCTTGGGGATCTTCGTGGTCCACCTGGCCTTGCCGGTGGCCGGGTCCAGTTCCTGCACCTCGTCGTGCTGGGTGGTGCTGCCGGCCCCGCAGGACGCGACGGACAGCAGCTTGGCGCCGCCCGCGAACGCGGCCGGATAGCAGGCCGGGCCGTAGTTCTTCTTGTCCCAGAGCTTCTTGCCGCTGGTGACGTCGTACGCCGTACCGGACTGCGAACGGCCGACCATCAACGTCTTCCCGGCGACGGACAGTTCGACGGTGAGCGTGCTGTCGAAGAGCGCCCCGTCGGCGACCTTCCCGCTCCAGCCCTTCGCTCCGGTGGCGAGATCGATCTGCTGGAGCTGGTTGCACTTGGCCCTGTCGCCCGCGCCGCTCATGTACGCCACGACGACCTTGTCGTCGGACGTCTTCTGCGGAGTGACCGCGCAGATCTTCTGCGGAAACGTGATCGGGGCCCAAGTGGGCTTGCCGTCGTCGACGTTGTACGCGAACACCTGCTTGTACGCGGCCTTCACCGCGGCCTTGCCGGTGATCCACAGGCCGGGGGCGTCGGCGCCCGAACCGGGCGCGTCCGGCGCCTGCTTGTACCAGAGCACCTTCGCCTCACCGGCCTTACGGCCGTCGTTGAGGTTCTCCGGGTTCTCGCCACCGTCACCGCTGCCGTCACCCGGATTGGCCGAGGGCTGGGACGCGGTGTCCTTGCCGCCCTTGCTGTCCTTGCTGTCCTTGCTGTCCTCGGCGACCGGCTTCTTCCCGTCGTCTCCGCCGCCGCCACCGCTGACGGCCCACACCGTCCCGCCGACGACGAGCAGCGCGGCCACGGCCGCCCCGACGATGACGGCGGGCCGCCCCTTGAAGGGGTTCCTGGAACCGCCGGGTGTGCCGGGCGGCGGAGTGCCGGGCGCGCCCGGATACGGCACCTGCCCGGGATAGCCGTACCCGGGCCCGTATCCCTGCCCCTGTCCGGGTACCTGCCCGTACCCCGGCTGCCGGCCGTACGGATCGGGCTGACCGTAGGGGCCCGACTGCTGGGCGTACGGGCCGGGTTGGGCGTAGGGGCCCGGCTGCGCGTACGGGCCGGGCTGCTGCGGGTGGCCGTAGCCGGGCTGCGGCGCTCCGGTCGGCGGGGTCTGCGGGGGCGGGGGCGCCTGGGGCGGCTGCGCGGGCGGCGGTGCCTGCCGGGGATCCTGGGGCGGGCCGAAGCCGCCCTGCGCCGGTGGCTGGTCCTGTGGTGCTCCGAAGCCGCCCTGCGGCGGTTCACTCGGCGGCTGACTCATCAGCGCGTCCCCCTCGTTCACTGATGCGGCGCCCCACCGGCGGCATCGGCGGCCGGCCCCGCACGGGCCCCCACCGCGCCTCCGTCCCGCGCCACGCCGGTGGTTCTCAGACTGTTCTCAGACGGCCCTTTCTATCACTCCGCGCCCCTCGTACGAGGGGCCGGTCGCTCCCCTGTTCCCAAGGGAGGACCGGCCCGTGATGCCCTCGTTACGCGCCTTCACGCCCCCTTCACGGGACGTGCGCGCCGCCCGACCGAGGCTTACGCGTCTTCCGCGAGCTCCAGCCAGCGCAGCTCCAGTTCCTCGCGCTCGCCGGTCAACTCACGCAGTTCGGCGTCGAGTCCGGCGACCTTCGCGAAGTCCGTCGCGTTGTCGGCGATCTGGGCGTGCAGCCTGGTCTCCTTCTCGGAGATCCTGTCGAGCTGCCGCTCGATCTTCTGCAGTTCCTTCTTGGCGGCGCGCGCGTCGGCGGCCGAGGCGGCCTTGGCGGGCGCGGGGGCGGCGGCGAGCACGGCGGCCGCCGCGACCTCCTCGATCCGCTTGCGCCGCTCCAGGTACTCGTCGATCCCGCGCGGCAGCATGCGCAGCGTGGCGTCGCCGAGCAGGGCGAACACGTTGTCCGTGGTCCGCTCGATGAAGAACCGGTCGTGGGAGATCACGACCATCGAGCCGGGCCAGCCGTCGAGCAGGTCCTCCAGCTGGGTCAGCGTCTCGATGTCGAGGTCGTTGGTCGGCTCGTCGAGGAAGAGCACGTTGGGCTCGTCCATGAGCAGCCGCAGCAGCTGGAGCCGCCGCCGCTCACCACCGCTCAGGTCGCCGACGGGAGTCCACTGCTTCTCCTTGTTGAAACCGAACGTCTCGCACAGCTGCCCGGCGGTCAGCTCGCGGCCCGTGCCGAGGTCGACACGGTCACGCACGGCCTGGACGGCCTGCAGTACCCGCCAGGTCGGGTCGAGCTCGGCGACCTCCTGGGAGAGGTAGGCGAGCTTGACGGTCTTGCCGGTGATGACCCGGCCGGCGGCGGGCTGCCGCTCGCCCTCGCTGCGGGCGGCCTCGGCCATGGCGCGCAGCAGCGAGGTCTTGCCGGCGCCGTTCACACCCACCAGTCCGACCCGGTCGCCGGGGCCGAGGTGCCAGGTCAGGTGCTTGAGCAGCACCTTGGGTCCGGCCTGTACGGTCACGTCCTCCAGGTCGAAGACGGTCCTGCCGAGCCGGGAGCTGGCGAACTTCCTCAGCTCGCTCTTGTCGCGGGGCGGGGGCACGTCCGCGATCAGTTCGTTGGCGGCCTCGACGCGGAAGCGGGGCTTGGAGGTACGGGCGGGGGCGCCGCGCCGCAGCCAGGCGAGCTCCTTGCGGACCAGGTTCTGCCGCTTGACCTCCTCGGTCGCGGCGATGCGCTCACGCTCGGCCCTCGCGAACACGTAGTCGGAGTAGCCGCCCTCGTACTCGTAGACCGAGCCTTTCTGCACGTCCCACATGCGGGTGCAGACCTGGTCGAGGAACCACCGGTCGTGGGTGACGCACACCAGCGCGGAACGTCGCTCCCGCAGGTGCTGGGCGAGCCAGGCGATGCCCTCGACGTCCAGGTGGTTGGTGGGCTCGTCGAGGATGATCAGGTCCTGCTCCTCGATGAGCAGCTTTGCGAGGGCGATACGGCGGCGCTCGCCTCCGGAGAGGGGGCCGATGACGGTGTCCAGTCCCTGCGGGAATCCGGGCAGGTCCAGTCCGCCGAAGAGTCCGGTCAGCACGTCCCGGATCTTGGAGTTCCCCGCCCACTCGTGGTCGGCCAGGTCACGGATGACCTCGTGGCGGACGGTGGCCGTGGGGTCGAGCGAGTCGTGCTGCGTCAGCACCCCCAGGTGCAGGCCGCCGGAGTGCGTGACGCGTCCGGTGTCGGCCTCCTCCAGCTTGGCGAGCATGCGGATGAGGGTGGTCTTGCCGTCGCCGTTCCGCCCGACCACACCGATGCGGTCGCCCTCGCTGACGCCGAGGGAGACTCCGTCGAGCAGGGCACGGGTGCCGTACACCTTGCTGACGGACTCGACATTGACCAGGTTGACGGCCATTTCTCTCCTGACAAGGGGGACGATCGACCCTCAAGAGTAGTCCGACCGGCCTCAGCCCCGATCCACCACCTTTCCCCCGGTCAGGCGCGACCCGTGCGTTCCACCAGCAGCCACCCCACCGCCGTCATCGCGACGGCGACCGGCGCGGACACCCGCACCGCCACCAACACCGCCGTACGCCCCTCCAGCAGCCCCCCGAACCCGACCAGTGACAACCCGAGAACACCGAACAGACACAGAGCCACCCCCACGGCGGCAGCCCCCCGCACTCCACCGGACGCCCGCCGTACTCCCCGCACGGCGGTGCCCCGCACTCCACCGGACGCCCCCCGTACTCCCCGCACGGCAGTGCCCCGCTCGAACCCCCGGAACACCGCGACGAGCCCCGCGGTCACCACCCCGGCGGCCACCCCCCGCACCGGCACCTGCGCCCACCATTCCCCTGTGGCCGGCTCCGGCAGCCGTACCCCCAGCCCCAGCAGCACCCCGTACACCCCGAGCATCGCGGTGAGATGCCACAGGAAGGCGGTCATGGAGACTCCGTTGGCCGCGACGACCACCCGCCACACCCGCGGCCTGCGCAGCCACCGCCCCGCGGCGCCGCGCAGCAGTTCCACCCCGCCGACCAGCCACAGCCCGTGGCACAGCAGCGCGAAGGTCGGCGGTGCCATGTTCGAGATCCTCTCGCCGGGCATGCCGACCATGGAGAGCGGATACGGCCCGCAGGCGACCAGGAGCACCGCCCCGGCGAGCCCGGCGCCCGCGAGGAGGTACGGCCGCCGCAGTCTCCCGTCCGCGCGCAGGAAGCCGAGCTGATGGACCGCGAGCCAGACGAAGGCGAAGTTGAGGAACCCCACGTACGGGACACCGAAGCCGAACCGGAGGACGTCCACGCAGCCGGCCGCGGCGACGAGCCCGCCGAACGCGCCCCACCCCCGTCGCTCGTGGAGCCGGAGCAGGGGCGGCGTGAAGGCCACCATCGCCAGATAGATCCCTATGAACCACAGCGGCTGGGCGACCAGACGCAGGGACACGTCCAGGAGGCCGCCTCGCGCACCGGCGAGCTGGAACAGGAGAGCCGCCAGGCCCCACACCCCGATGAACACCATGGTCGGCCGCAGCAGCCGCTGGAGCCGTGCCCGCAGGAAGACGGCGTAGAGCGCCCCCTCCGTGCCCTCCCGCTCCGCCGCGCGCCGCAGCGAGCGGTACGACAGGGCGTGCGAGAACCCGCCGACGAAGAAGAACACGGGCATGACCTGGAGGACCCAGGTGAGCAGTTGCAGCCGGGGCTGCACGGCGAGCAGGTTCCCGACCTCGGCTCGCCCGTCGTCGCCCACGGAGACGGCGGCCATCAGCCAGTGCCCCAGCACCACCGTGCCGAGCGAGGCCACCCGTAGGAGGTCGATGTACTTGTCGCGCGTGGCGGGGGTGGCCGCGGCGAGGTCACGAACGCTTGATCCCATACCGGTACGGTCGCGCCGCGGGACCGTCCGGTGTCAGCGCGCCCGTACTCAACTCACTTCTGAGTACGGGCGCCGGCCGTGCGCGAAGGCCGGAAGGCCGGAAGGCCGGAAGGCCGGAAGGCCGGAAGGCCGGAAGGCCGGAAGGCCGGAAGGCCGGAAGGCCGGAAGGCCGGAAGGCCGGAAGGATCACACGACGGTGGCGCCCGGGGCGGGCCCGTCGGTGATCCTCACCGTCCGGCAGGTCCCGGAAGCGCGCAGCGCCCCGGCCACCGTCCGCGCGGACTCGGCGTCGGCCGCGAGGAAGGCGGTGGTCGGCCCCGAGCCGGAGACGAGCGCGGCGAGGGCGCCGGCGGCATGGCCCGCGGCGAGGGTGTCGGCGAGGGCCGGGAAGAGGGAGAGGGCCGCGGGCTGGAGGTCGTTGGCGACCGTGGCCGCGAGGGCGGCGGCGTCGCCCTTGGCCAGAGCGTCGAACAGCTCCTGCGAGGCGACCGGTTCGGGGATCCGCGCCCCTTCGTTCAGCCGGTCGAACTCCCGGAAGACCGCCGGGGTGGACAGCCCGCGCTCGGCGATCGCGAAGACCCAGTGGAAGGTCCCGCCGACCTCCAGCGTTCGCAGCCGTTCGCCGCGTCCGATGCCCAGCGCCGCCCCGCCGACCAGGCTGAACGGCACATCGCTGCCCAACTCGGCGCAGATGTCGAGGAGTTCGCGGCGCGAGGTGCCCGTTCCCCACAGGGCGTCGCAGGCGAGCAGCGCGCCGGCGCCGTCGGCGCTGCCGCCCGCCATGCCGCCAGCGACGGGGATGTCCTTGGCGATGTGGAGGTGGACGGCGGGTTCGATGCCGTGGCGACGGCCGAGTTCGAGGGCGGCGCGGGCCGCGAGGTTCGTACGGTCGAGGGGGACCTGGTCGGCGTCGGGGCCCGAGCAGGTGACGCGCAGCTCGTCCGCCGGTGTCACCGTGACCTCGTCGTACAGGCCGACCGCGAGAAACACGTTGGCCAGGTCGTGGAAGCCGTCGGGGCGGGCGCCGCCGACGGCGAGCTGCACGTTGACCTTGGCAGGGACGCGTACCGTCACCGTCTGCGTCACGGCTGGACCGGCTCCTTGTTCTCGACGGTGTTCCCGGCGACACGGTTCTCCGCGATGCGGGCGAACTCCTCGACGGTGAGGGACTCGCCGCGGGCCTGCGGGGAGACCCCGGCGGCGACGAGTGCGGCCTCGGCCGCGACGGGGGATCCCGCCCAGCCCGCCAGGGCGGCGCGCAGTGTCTTGCGGCGCTGCGCGAAGGCGGCGTCGACGACGGCGAAGACCTCGCGCTTGGAGGCGGTGGTCTCGACGGGTTCGGCGCGCCGGGTGAGGGACACGAGGCCGCTGTCGACGTTCGGGGCGGGCCAGAAGACGGTGCGGCCGATCGAGCCGGCCCGCTTCACGTCGGCGTACCAGTTGGCCTTGACGCTCGGTACGCCGTACACCTTCGAGCCGGGGGCGGCGGCGAGCCGGTCGGCGACCTCCGCCTGCACCATGACGAGCGTGCGCTCGATGGTGGGGAAGGTGTCGAGCATGTGCAGCAGCACGGGTACGGCGACGTTGTAGGGGAGGTTGGCGACGAGCGCGGTGGGCGCGGGGCCCGGGAGTTCGGTCACCTGCATGGCGTCGGAGTGCACGAGCGCGAACCGGTCGGCGCGGGCCGGCATGCGGGCCGTGACGGTCGCGGGGAGCGCGCCCGCGAGGACGTCGTCGATCTCGACGGCGACCACCCGGTCGGCCGCCTCCAGCAGCGCGAGGGTCAGCGAGCCGAGGCCGGGGCCCACCTCGACGACCACGTCGTCCTCCCGGACGCCGGCGGTACGCACGATACGGCGCACGGTGTTGGCGTCGATCACAAAGTTCTGGCCGCGCTGCTTGGTGGGCCGCACGCCGAGCGCGCCCGCGAGTTCGCGGACCTCGGCGGGGCCCAGGAGGGCGTCGGGGGTGGGGCTGTTCACGCAGCCAGGGTACGGGGGCGACGACCCCGGCCGACTCCACCGCCCTCCGGGACGGGGCCTTGGGGGCGGCTTCGGGTGCGGGTGCGGGTGGATGGGGGCCGGCCGCGCGGTTCCCCGCACCCCTCGGGGCACGGGCACCGCCCGGCACCCTCACGGCCCCGCCGGCGAACCGGGGGCCCGAGGCGGAGCCGCCCGGACGGGTGCGCGACCAGGGGCTGCGCACACTGCCCCGGGCGCGGGCGAGCGCGGGCCGGCCGCGCAGATCCCCGCGCCCCTGAAGGGACACAGGCACGCACCCCTACAGCCCACCCGGCGATCGAAGACAAGGCCGACCAGGCCGACCAGGGGCCAGGGCGCAACCCCGGGACCAGGGAACACCGGAGGTCAGCCGTGGAGGCGGGCGCCGCAGTGGGGCCACGGGGCCGCACCCCGCCGCACGTACAGCTTCTTCGCCCGCATGGTCTGCTCGGTGGCGGGCGCGTCCTGCGGCCGCCCCGACCCGCCGAGGCTGCGCCAGGTGTGCGTGTCGAACTGGTAGAGGCCCCCGTAGTTCCCGGAGGCGTCCACGGCGGCCGGCCGTCCCCCGGACTCGCACGCAGCGAGGCCGGACCAGTTCAGATGGTCGGCCCCCTTCACGGAGTCCGGCCGCGGCTTGGTACCGACCCGCACCACCTGCGCCCGCGGTTCCCGCACCACCTCGGCTCCCATCCGCCGGGGCCGCTCCTTGACCCCGTTCACGGTCCGCAGCAGGTACAGGACCCGCCGGGTCCCCGGCTCGCCGGCCCGGTCGACGACCTCCGTGCCGCGGAAGAGCGAGGGATCGTTCGTCCGCGTCACCTCGAAGGGGATCGCCTCCTCGCGGATCTCCCTGGACCCGGTGATCCGCATCACGCTGACCGTCTGTCCGTCCCGCGGGAAGCTCCCCGACGGCACGGACGTCGTGTCCTGGTTGCGCAGCGTGATCCCGGCCTCCTCGACCGCCTCCGCCACGGTCGCCGCGTTCGTCCGGATCGTCCGCGCCCGACCGTCGGCCATGATCGTCACCGTGCGTTCGGTACGGACGTCGAGCGCGAGGCCCTCGCGGCCGATGGGCCGGGAGCGCGAGGCCGACAGGTACGCCCCCTCGGCCCGCACCCCGAGTTGTTCCAGCGCCCCGTCCACGGTGGCCGCCGTCGTCCACACCCTGCGAGGTTGCCCGTCGAGCGTGAGGTGCACGGGCCGCCCGTAGTGGACCGCGACCTCGTCTCCGCTGGTCAACGGGGTGCCGGGGGCGGGGGCGACCACGTCGTGGGGACCGACCCGCACGCCCTCGCCCCGGAGCAGTTCGCTCACGTCGTCCGCGAAGGTGTGCAGTGTGCGCGGCTTCCCGTCGACGGTCAGCTCGACGGCCTTGTCACTGGCGACGAACGCGGAGGTGCCGCCGGCCAGGAAGGCGACGACCAGCGCCTGCGGGAGCAGTCTGCGCAGCGGATCGGTGCGTTCGCTGACCCCTCGGCGCCGGGGCGCACGCCGGGCGGCCCGGCGCGCCTGCGCCCGCCCACCGGTCCGGAGTTCCGCCGTCGCCGCCTCGGCGCCCAGCGGCTCCACCACGTCCACCACGTCCACCACGTCCACCGGGTCCGCCGTGGCCGCCGGGTCCCCCGGGTCCCCCGGGTCCGCAGGGGCCACCATCGGCCCCTGCGGGTACTCCTGGCGGGGCAGCTGGGGCTCCGTGGGGGCCTGGGAGAGCAGGGTGGCCCGGGACACCTGGGTCGTCCGGTCGGCCCATGCCTCCTCGTACGCGGGCCGGTACGTGTCACCCGAGCCGCCCGGCGGCCCGACGGGACCGGCCGGAGGGCTCCCCGGGCTCCCGTCGGCGTACGGCTCGGGGTTCTCGTACGACTCGTAGGGGCCGTAGGGCGGCTCGTACGGTGGGTACGGCGCGTACGGCGTTGCGGTCAGGCCAAACGTCTCGTACTGCGAATTGCTCACGACGACACGCTCCAGGGTCCGGATCGGGCGACCAGAACCTAGCGGAGCGGTCGTCACTCTCCCAAGCAACGCGGCCACGCTGTGTCGCGACACTGTCCCCGGCCGCGCCCCCGGAAAACGCCTGCGGGCGTTATCGCTCAGTAATCGAAAGCGCGTGCAGTGTTCGCCGAGAGCGCCGTCGCCAGCACGTCCTCCCCGATGCCGCGTACAGCCGCCATGGCGCGGACCGTGACCGGAATGAGATACGGCGCGTTGGGCCGTCCGCGGTACGGCACGGGTGTCAGGAAGGGCGCGTCGGTCTCGACGAGGAGCAGCTCCAGGGGCGCCACGGCGATCGCGTCGCGCAGCGGCTGGGCGTTCTTGAAGGTCATGTTGCCGGCGAAGGACATGAAGTAGCCCGCGCGGGCGCAGATCCGGGCCATGTCCGCGTCGCCGGAGTAGCAGTGGAAGACGGTCCGCTCGGGAGCGCCCTCCTCCTTGAGGATGCGCAACACGTCGGCGTGGGCGTCGCGGTCGTGGATGACCAGCGCCTTTCCGTGCCGCTTGGCGATCTCTATGTGGGCGCGGAAGGACCGTTCCTGGGCGGCTTCGCCCTCGGGACCCGTGCGGAAGTAGTCGAGTCCGGTCTCGCCGACGCCCTTGACCTGCGCGAGCGCGGCGAGGCGGTCGATCTCGGCGAGGGCCTCGTCGAGGGCGTCCTCACCGCCGGGCCGCCGCGCGCCCTGGCGGGACCAGCCGTCGGGGTCGCCGTGCACGATACGGGGCGCTTCGTTGGGGTGCAGCGCGACGGTCGCGTGGACGGCCTCGTACGCGGCGGCGGTCTCGGCCGCCCAGCGCGAGCCGTTCAGGTCGCAGCCGACCTGGACGACCGTGGTCACACCGACCGACGCGGCCTTGGCGAGGCCTTCCTCCACCGTGCCGGACTGCATGTCGAGGTGGGTGTGCGAGTCGGCGACGGGCACCCGCAGCGGCTCGGGGAGCGGGGGTGCTTCGGTCTTGTCGGAGGGCATGCCCCGATCCTACGAAAGGGGCATGCCCGGTCTCACCCGAGCAGGTTCCGAGGGCCACCCCGCGCTGTGGTGGGCGTCAGCCCGCACGGCGGTGGGCGTCAGCCCGCACGGCGGTGGTGGAAGGGGTGCAGCAGGTCGGAGAGGTGCCAGTGGTGCGGCTCCTTGGGCGTCACCGACCGGTCGAGATCCTCGTCCGGACCCTCGCCGCGCGCCGTCGCGGGATGCCGGGGCAGCGGGCGCTCCGGGTGGTGCGGCCGGTGCATGGAGTTCTGGACGGAGGACACCTGGCCGGCGCGCATGATGCGCACCACGTGGCCGTCGCAGTTCTGGCAGGAGGGGCGGCTCAGCGGCGACGGCACGACACGGCCGTCCGCCACGTACATCACGAACTCGCCGCCCTCGGCGTCGTGGTGGTGCTCTATCTCGTACGACTGCTCCCAGCCGTGCCCGCAGCGCATGCAGGCGAAGGAATACGACTCGTTGACGACGGCGGTCGCCGCGCTGCGATGGCCCGTCTGCTGCCTGGTGACCGGGCCGTCGACACGGCCGGTCCGTCCTGCGATCTCACTCATGCCAGTGCTCCTCTTGTCCGCTGGACAAGCGCCTTCGCCGAGGAGGATTCCCCCTGAATCCCTCCGGCCTTCCGAAGGCTGGGGACCGGTGCGTCCCTTCGACCAGTGGACGCTTCTCCGGGCGCGAACGCATCCGGCCTGTCGAGTGTTGGAGCCGTCTTGGCCTTTCCTTGTCGGAAGGGTCTCGGAACACGGTCTGAGCTTTGCTTTTGGTGACCGCCCTTTGCCCTTCTATGGGGCGGTGTGTGCCGCGTTCTTTGCCGCCACGACCGCATCGAAGACATCGCGCTTGGGAATTCCGGCCTCCGCCGCGACCGCCGCGATGGCCTCCTTGCGGCGCTCGCCCGCCTCCTCGCGCACCCGCACTCGGCGCACCAGCTCTCCGGCGTCCAGCTCCTCCGCACCCTTGGCGGGCGCGCCCTCGACGACGACGGTGATCTCCCCGCGCACGCCCTCGGCGGCCCAGGCGGCCAGCTCGCCCAGCGGCCCGCGCTTGATCTCCTCGTACGTCTTGGTCAGCTCGCGGCAGACGGCGGCCCGCCGGGTGTCCCCGAAGATCTCGGCCATCGCGGCGAGGGTGTCGTCGAGCCGGTGCGGAGCCTCGAAATAGACCATCGTCCGGCGCTCGTCGGCGACCTCCCGCAGCCGCGACAGCCGCTCCCCCGCCTTGCGCGGCAGGAACCCCTCGAAGCAGAAGCGGTCGACGGGCAGCCCGGACAGCGCGAGCGCGGTGAGCACGGCGGACGGGCCGGGTACGGCCGTGACCTTGATGTCCTTCTCGACGGCCGCCGCGACCAGCCGGTAGCCGGGGTCGGAGACCGACGGCATGCCCGCGTCGGTCACCAGCAGCACCCGCGCGCCGCCCGCCAGCGCCTCGACGAGTTCCGGGGTCCGGGCCGCCTCGTTGCCCTCGAAGTACGACACGACCCGCCCGGTGGTCTGCACCCCGAGCGCCTGGGTGAGCCGGCGCAGCCTGCGGGTGTCCTCCGCGGCGACGACGTCCGCGCTCTCCAGCTCCTGGGCGAGCCGGGGCGGGGCGTCGGCCGTGTCACCGATCGGGGTGCCTGCCAAAACAAGGGTTCCTGTCACGGATCCATCCTCGCAGGGGCGATCCGCGGCAGCCTCATCCACCCATTAAGGCCCGTGCACGGGACTCGCACAGACCTGTTCCCTACGATGGCGCGGTGACCAGTACCGCGTCCTCCACGGACACCCGGCAGGGCCAGGCCGCCGAAGCGCAGCAGCCGTCGTGGCAGCAGCGGCTGCGCCGCTTCGGATACACGGCGCCGCCGAGAACCGATGTGCGTGACCGGCTCGTGCCGCCGTACGCCGAACCGAGCCCCCGGATCTGGGCCGTGTTCGGCCTGCGCCACGAGGTCGCCGAGCGCCTCACGCGCTGGTCGGGCTGGGGAGGGCCGCTCCTGGTGACGCTGCTCGCCGGGCTGATGCGGTTCTGGCATCTGGGCAGCCCGAAGGCGGTGATATTCGACGAGACGTACTACGCCAAGGACGCGTGGGCGCTGATCCACCGCGGCTACGAGGTCAACTGGGACAAGAACGCCAACGGCCTGATCCTCCAGCACAACGGGCATGTCTCGGTCCCGGCCGACGCCGCGTACGTCGTCCATCCCCCGGTCGGCAAGTACGTCATCGGGATCGGCGAATGGATGTTCGGGTTCAACCCGTTCGGCTGGCGCTTCATGACGGCGGTGCTGGGCACGCTGTCGGTGCTGCTGCTGTGCCGGATCGGGCGCCGGATGTTCCGCTCGACCTTCCTGGGCTGCCTCGCGGGCACGCTGATGGCGGTGGACGGGCTGCACTTCGTGATGAGCCGCACCTCGCTCCTCGACGGTGTGCTGATGTTCTTCGTACTGGCGGCCTTCGGCTGTCTGGTCGTGGACCGGGACCGGGCGAGGGCCCGGTTGGCGGCCGCACTGCCGGCCGACGCGGACGGCGTCGTGCGCCCGGACGTGCACACCGCGGAGACGACCCGCCTCGGCTGGCGGCCCTGGCGCTGGACGGCGGGCCTGATGCTGGGACTCGCGCTCGGCACCAAGTGGAGCGGTCTCTACGTCCTCGCCGCGTTCTGCCTCATGTCCGTCCTGTGGGACGTCGGCTCACGCCGCGTCGCCGGTGCCCAGCACCCGTACGCCGCCACCCTGAAGCACGACACGGGCCTCGCGTTCCTGTCCACGGTCGTGGTGGCGATCGGTACGTACCTCGTCTCCTGGACCGGCTGGATCCTCTCGCCGGACAACGGCAGGGGCGGCTACTTCCGCGACTGGGCCGTAACCGCCGGCAAGGGGGGCAACTGGACCTTCCTGCCCGACTGGCTGCGCAGCATGTGGCACTACGAGCACGAGGTGTACAACTTCCACGTCCACCTCTCGACACCGCACACCTACCAGTCGAACCCGTGGAGCTGGCTCGTCCTGGGCCGGCCGGTCTCGTTCTTCTACGAGTCCCCGCTGCCCGGCAAGGACGGCTGCCCGTCCGACGCGGGCGACAAGTGCGCGCGCGAGTTGCTGGCGCTGGGCACCCCGATCCTGTGGTGGGCCGCCTGCTTCGCGGTCGTGTACCTGCTGTGGCGCTGGGCGTTCCGCCGCGACTGGCGCGCGGGCGCCATCGCCTGCGGCATCGCGGCCGGCTATCTGCCCTGGTTCCAGTACCAGGAGCGCACGATCTTCTTCTTCTACGCGGTGATCTTCCTCCCGTTCCTTTGCCTGGCCCTCGCCATGATGATCGGCGCGATCCTCGGCCCCCCGGGCTCCTCGGAACGCCGCCGCGTCATCGGCGCCACGAGCGCGGGCGTCCTGGTCCTGCTGATCGCCTGGAACTTCATCTACTTCTGGCCGCTGTACACGGGCACGTCGATCCCGATAGAGCAGTGGCGGTCACGGATGTGGCTGGACACCTGGGTCTAGCTGGGCGGACGTATCGAAAGGGCGCGGCAATTCGCCGCGCCCTTTGGTCGTTGTCGGCCGTTGCCGGTTGCCATTGGCCACCCTCGCACGGCCCGAGGACGGCCCAGCTCAAGATCCGGGAGTTTTCACTGCCTGCCGTTTCGCCGCCATCTGACCTGGGGAACGGGGTGTGCACCTCGCTCACCGGTTCGCTCCGTCTCGTCCAGCCGCATGCCGATCGCCAACGCGACACCCGTCGGTGTCAGAGAAGCTCAGCATCAGACCAGACGTAATATCTTACATGTCACCAAGTGAGGCATTTGAGACATGTATACGTAACCGCCAAGGGTCTCGGCAGTGCCGGCAGCTCCCCCATCGGAGGCACGACAGGGCGGTACCACTTCGATATTCCATCGACGTCGCAATGTCGTACGTGCGTGCGAAGCTGAGGCCAGTTGAGTGAAGGGAGGGGGGTCCAAGCCGTGGTCGCCGTCCCGACGTCGCAGCTTGCCTCGGCAAGGGCAAGATCGACTGCCGACGCGGTACCCAATGACGCTACGCTGCCCTATGTTGTGGTGGGTTGGCGTCAAGGAGGCCGCGTGGGGGACCCTGCAACCTGGCAACAGGAGCAGATCAGCCTTGCCTACGTTCTCGCCGTGGCCACGCACGCAAATGCGACTGTCGCCTCATGGAACGTCGACAAGGACGGGGTCGACGTCACCCTCAAGCGTGATCATCGACTCGTCGAGTTGCAGATGAAGTGCACATTCGATCCGCACCTCCTGGCCGACAACACAACACACACATTCGACCTCGACGTAGCGACCTACGACAAACTGCGGGGCCAGTACCGCACAGCGCCTGGGTACCTCGGATTGGTCGTGGTTCCCCGAGACGTAGCCGAATGGCTATCACATCACCCCGAGTCGGTCCTGATGCAATGCGCTGGGTTCTACGCGCAGATCCAGGATAAGCCCGCGGCACAGGGCAATAGCACGAAAACGCTCCACCTGCCAAATACGCAGAGACTGGACTCCGCCGGCCTCGACGTGATGTTCGATTTCGCCCACCATAGACTTTTCGGATCGGATGATGTACTGGGGGAGGCTATCGCATGATTACCTCCGACGTTGGACCTGAGGAACTGATTAGCTACCTTAGCCGCTCAGGCTGGACCCGGACGCGCGCTGGTTCTATTGCGGAGCTTTGGCAACCGACCGAAGATATGAGTTCATCGGTATTGGTTCCTAGAGTTGTCGATGCCACTGATTTTCAGCGCACGGTAACCATCCTCACTGAAGAAGTTGCGCGCCTCGAACGCAGATCCGCCGATGACGTCCGACGCGACATCGCTCGCCAGTTCTTGGACGTCACAGATCTACGCGCCGAAGACGATGACATCGACGAAGGCACGATTTCACTGCAAGCGGGATTGGGGCTATTTAACGCGGCTAATCATTTGATGATTTCAGCCGCCGCCGCAACAATCCATCGGCAGGGGTACTACGGAACATCAATCCCTAAAGCCGCACACGCTCACGCCCGCCGACTGAGGCTGGGGCAAACTCGGCCAGGATCGTACGTGGTTCCCATCATTAGCAATGCGCGTTTCGGCTCCACCCCACGCTATGGCGACGGAGTCCCCCGGCTGGAAGTTGAGTCCGAGGACACGTTCTTCGATAGACGCGTGCTTGCCACCCTCTCTCGGTCCCTTGAAACGCTGGCCGAGATGACCATGAATCGAGATCGCACCCCATCTCGCGACGAGGTGCGAGACTCTGTCGGCGAGGGTGTTTCTAGTGAACTCTGCTCCGCAGTTCTAGAGGTTATCGAGAAAGGGAAGGTCAATCTCTTCGACGTTTCCTTCAACTGGGCTCCAGCCTCACCAGTCCCCCTAGATCTCAGCAATCGGGTAGTTTTCTCCAGCGAACATGCGGGGCTAGTTACCGATATTCGCAAGGAGCTCAAAGAGTCGGAAGAGCCATCAGATACGGTTCTCTACGGCGTTATCCGCAGGATGTCACTAAAAGCGCATGAAGAGAGTGGCAGGGTTTCACTGGAAACGCTAATTGACGGTCGTCGACGTTCGGTCTCCTTTGATCTGGACCTGAACACTTACCGGCAGGCCGCTAAATACCACGGGGAGCGCAGGCGCGTCGTGGTGACAGGAATCTTGGACGCGACCCCAGGGCGACCCGCCAGCATGAAAGTGCGGACATTTGGGCCTGATCGATCTGTTCTGACCTTCGACCAAGCCGAGTGATCACACAAGAAGTCGGGTGAACATCTGCGGCAACACGGTGAACGTCATTCCGCTGCTGAGCCCTGCGTTTTAGGCACCAGTACCAACGTGTAAGGCACACCACATCGTCGCCGTGGCTCTGCTCCCCCATCGCGGCCATCGTTGCTCGTCACCCGATGAGGGACCCGGACACATTGTCCGGGTCTCTTTGCTTTGGGTCACTCATGCTCGTACTGGTTCCAGTGGTGAGCGAGGCCAACTACCCGCCGCATCGCTGGCTCTGTACCGTGAAACCGGCCCCCACAACCAGCAGGAGGCGGCACGCAATGCGTGGTCTCGGAGATCACCTCAGCATCGGCGAGCGGATCGCGTTCTACCGCAAGCGTCGCGGCTACACGCAAGAGGTTCTGGCTGGACTGGTCGGCCGAAGCACCGACTGGTTGGCTAAGATCGAAACGGGTCGCCGGAAGCCGCCCCGTATCGACATGCTCACGGAGTTGTCGCGCATCTTGCGCGTACCTCTGGGTGACTTGCTCGGTCAGACCACGCTCATGGAGGACGAGAGGCAGCAGGACGACGTCCCCGCTGTGCGGGACGCGCTCATGAGCCCGCGCCGCCTGTCTCGTTTGCTCTTCGGCCCTGAAGCCGAGGTGCAGCTCCCTACGCCCGCCCCTGTAGCCGTGCGCGTGGAGCACGCTTGGAACGACTACCAGGGCGGCCGACTCGGCAGCGTCATCGCCGTCCTTCCTGCGCTTCTCCAGACAGCGCAGGAGCTGGAGGAACGAGCGGCACGCCGCGGCGAGGACCGGAGCGACTGCTGGGCGGTTTCGGCTCGGACGCATCACCTTGCGGCAACCACGCTCGCCAAGATTGGTGAGTCAGATATCTCATGGCTCGCCGCGGAGCGTGCGATGCGGGCCGCCGACGAGTCGGATGATCCCCTCGTGCTGGCATCAGCCGCTCGTTCCGGCACACACGCCCTGTTGGCCAACGGCCGGTATGACGACGCGTTGGAGCTGGGCAATACGGCCGCTGCGTGGCTGTCGTCGCGGGTCACTGAGAACGACCCGGCAGCGCTGAGCCTGCTGGGAATGATTCACCTGCGAGCCGCTGTGGCAGCGGCACGCCACCAGGACCGACCCACCGCAACAGGATTGTTGGACCGCGCCGAGGAACTCGCGGATGACCTCGGGTCAGATGAGAACTACTGGCAGACCGGATTTGGGCCCACGAACGTCCTGCTGCACCGCCTGTCGGTTGAGCTAGACCTCGACAACGTGTCATACGTCGTGGAGCGCGGGCGGATCAACGTCGACCACATGCCGCAGGAACGCAGCGTGTCGCACCGAATCGACTTCGCGCGCGCTCTGTCGCTCGCTGGACAAGGAGATGAGGCATTCACCGAACTGCGAACGGCTGAACGCACGTCACCGCAGCTCGTACGGAACAATCCCAGGGTGCGCGAGACACTGCGGGACCTCATCAAACGGTCACCGGTCACCGGCGGCTCGCGTTCGTCTGAGGTGTTCGTGATGGCGCAACGATGCAGGGCGGTGCAGTGAGGTCAGGCAAGCGCGGGGTGCTCGGGGTCGTCGGGTCGGCTGCTGGAGGCGTAGAAGCCCTGCGTACCGGCCTGGTCGAGCCCGCAATGGAGCACGGATGGCAGGTGGCCGTCACACTGACGCCCACCGCAGGTCAGTGGCTACGAATGAGCGGCGAGATCGAACGGCTGGAGAAGCTAACCGGCCTTCCTGTACGCGATGAGCCGCGCATGCCGGGCGAGGCCAGACCGCACCCGCCGGTTGACTGCTACGTGGTTGCTCCCGCGTCGGCCAACATGGTCGCCAAGCTCGCGACGGGGCTGATGGACAACCAGGCACTGACGCAGGTGGGCGAGGCTATTGGCACCCTCGGGTTGCCCGTCGTCGTCTTCCCTCGGGTGAATGCGGCCCATGCTCGCCACCCGGCGTGGCAGCGCCATATCGACACCCTCAGGGCGGGAGGGGTCCACGTCGTCTACGGACCGGACGTCTGGCCGCTGTACGAGCCGCGGGAAGCGCCGGCAGGACGCGAACTCCCTTGGACGGCAGTACTTGACGCAGTGAACAAAGTTGCTCGATGACGAGTCGTCAACTGCCCTGACCAGCAAGGAAAGAGGACCCGGACAGACTGTCCGGGTCCTCTGCCGTTCCCGGCCACATGCTCATTGGCATGTCAGGGATCAATGGGCGAAGCGACGAGCTGGAAGGCATGACTCCTGCTGAACTCGCTTTGATCAAAGCGAGTTTGAGCAAGGCGCGGGTCAAGGTCGAACGACTACTGAGGCGCGCGGACGAACTCACGGAGACGGTGGAGTCTCGCTGCCCACGAGCCGCTCAAGCCGATCTAGACGTTCGCCGAGCAGGTGGAGGGCGTCGTGAATCGTGCTGAGCTCTGTTGCCAAGGCAGTGAAAGCCGGGCTGCTACCCGGCTCGGTGCCGAGAGGCACAGAAGGATCGCGGACGAACGTTCCGCGTCCCTGCTGAGTGAGAACCAGCCCTTCGTCACGGAGTTGACCGTACGCGCTCTGAACGGTCATGAGCTGCACACCAAGTTCCTTGGCGAGCTTGCGAGCGGCTGGAAGCCGGCCACCGGGCTCGTACTCACGGCCGGGTCCCGTGATCTTCGCGCGGAACTCCGCCGCAATCTCCTTGGCCGTGGGCGTCTGCTTGGGCGCTTCGGGGCTCTGGTCCATAGCTACGAGAGTAACCGGACCTAGGTCAATCTCTGATCCATCCCTGCATCTGCTTGACACCCGGATTGACATGGGTCAATCTGGGGATGCGCCGGAACGCGAGGTTTGAAATGGCTTCTCGGCTGCATTCGTAAGCGCTTGACCTGCACGTATAGCGCGCCGGAGGAAAGTCCGAGAGGGCGAGTACGAAGGGAGTGCCGGTTGGTTGAGAACTCAACAGTGTGCCGATCCAGCCGCCTGCACACGGGCGGTCGATGGGTCGACAGGTAAGCCCGTCCCACCTCGCACAAGAGGGCGGGCGCGTACCGGTTCTGTCCCGGTGCGCGGTACAGCGCACCCAGCCTTTCCGCAGCTCAAGGGCTGCGGCCGGTTGCCTCCCCCGCCCGTCCAACCCTTCTTCCACAGAGTGTGTACGGGCGGGGTGGCAGGGAGCCGGAACGGTCCCGGCACGGACGGGAGACAGCACATGAAGAGGGACCACGCCTTCACCGAGACCGTCACCGACCTGAGCACCGGCAACCGGGAGCAGGTCAGTGACACCGCGCGTTTCGACCACCCGGTGAGTAAGGCGGACGCGGTGACCGCGATCCGCGACGAGCTGGCCCGCCAGGAGCGGCCGGCCACCGGAATCACCCTCACCGACTGACCTGACCTCACCCCACAACGGCGCGGCCCCGGTGCGCGAACACCGGGGCCACTTCGGGCCGTACCACCGTCTAGGGAGAACACGACCCAATGAACACCATCGTCACTGTTCAGGAAGCCGTTACCGCGTTCGCCGACTGGAACGAACCCACGGATGCGGAGCTGGACGCGATCGAGGTTGAGATGCCGCTGATCCGGGCGGACGTCGACCTGATCGACGCACAGATCATCGCCATGGACCACACCCCGAACGACGTCGACACCCGCCGCGTCCGCCGCGCCCTCGCCAAGGTCCTGACCGAGTACCGCGTCCTCGCCAACCGCACCACCGACACGATGGGCGGTGCGGCATGAGCGACGTTCTCACCCTGGAAGGCCTGTCGGCGCCGTTGCGGGCGCTGCGACTGCTGGCGCTCAACTTCCCGGACCTGCCGGCCCCGGTGATCGACGTTTCCTCGATCTACCCGGACCGACTGGCCTTGTCGTTCCACGTGTCGCAGGGCGGATTCGCCGGGTTCGAGGCGTGGCGAGCGGCGCTCGGTATCGCCCCGGACGCGGTCGACTTCCACGTGCAGTGCGACCACCGCACCGGCGTCATGACCGCACAGACCAAGTACAGCGGCGCGGACATCGAGCTGACCGGCTACACGGAGGTTCCCGCCGGTACGCGGTCGTACGAGGCAGGTGCGGCATGAGCGCCGTTGCCTCCCGCCGGCCGTTGAGCCGGGCACAGAAGGTCGTACTGACGGCCGCGTTCATTCCCATGGTCGCCACCGGCGTTGCCGGTGGCGCGGGGACGTTCAGCAACATCAGCGCCGCCTACGGACAGGGGACCGCGCTCGGTGCGGTCGCCGCCGGTGAAGGCGCCACCGCCGTACTCGCCCTGGTCCTGCTCGGACTTACCATGCTGGGACAGTCCTCGCCCCACACGATCCGCCTCGGACTGTGGGCCCTGCCGGCCGCCGCATCGGTGATGGCCGCGACCGCAGGCAGCGACGCCGGTCACACCGTCATCTACGCCGTGACCCCCATGGGCATGTGCGTATCTGCCGAGGGCGCCGCGTTCCTGGCCCGCCGGATCGTCGTCCACACCAGCGGACACGACGCGGAAGCCGAACGCCGATCGGCCGCCGTCGTGCGGTCCCTCGCCTACCACCGGGCCCGCGCCGCCAACCACCCCAGCAAGGGCGCCCGCAAGCGGTCGGACCGCACGTCATGGCGACTCGCCCGACAGGTCGGGACCGGCGATGCAGCGCTCGGATCGAGGCTGCTGGACGTACAGCGCCAGCGGGTTACGACCGGCGCGGATGCCGCGTTGGCGGCGATGTTCACCCCCGCCGCACTCGATCCCACTCCGATCGAAAATGCTGATAAACCGTCGGAAATCAGTCGGGAACGGTCTACCCCTGACCTGCCTGTATCGACCGAGCCCACGATCGTCCTGACACGGCTGAACGTGCCCGATCCGGCCCCGGTCGACCTGGGCAAGACAGGCACCGCGGCGAAGCCGATGCCCGCCGTTGCCTCGACCGTCAAGCCTCTCCCGATCGAGCCGGCCGCCGCCCGACCGGTCCCGGCGGAATCGACCCGGAAGCCCCGGGCGACCGGTCGGGTACCGGACGCCGCGAAGACGCCCCGCACCCGCCGCACCTTCGAGCAACTGATGACCGAAGCGCGCAAGGCGACCGCTGGTCTGCCCGATCAGGAGGTGACCGGAGAGGGCATCCGCCGGACGCTGCGCACCTCGCCGGCGAACGCACGCAAGCTGCGGGACGCCCTGCTCGCCGAACGCGCCGCCGGGGCGGTGGCGCCGTGAGCACTCTCGCCGCGCTCTTACTGGCCGTGCCCGTTCTCGGGTGGGCGGTGCACGCCCGGTGGCTGCACCGCCGGCTGACCACCGCCCGACACGACCCCCTGACCGGGCTGTGGACACGGGATGCGTTCACTCGCCGGGCCCGCCGCCTGCTGCGCGACCCGCGCGCGGTGGTTGTGCTGGCGGACGTCGACCACTTCAAGCAGATCAACGACACCCACGGCCATGCCGCCGGTGACGTGCTGCTCGCGACGGTCGCCGCCCGCCTCGCCCACGGCACCGGCCCCGGCGGGGTCGTCGGCCGGCTCGGGGGCGACGAATTCGCCGCGGTCCTGCTCGACCGCGACGGCACCGCCGCCGACCGGCTCCACACCCTCGCCCGCGTCCTCGCCCGCCCCGTCGACACCACCCCCGACGTGCACACCACCGTCTCGCTCGGGTGGGTGCGGGCCGCCGACCACCCGGGCGAGGACCTGTCCACGCTGCTGCGCCGCGCCGATGAGGCCATGTACGCGGCGAAACGGTCGGGGCGCTCAGGGCCGCTCCGGGCGGCGCGGCTCGGGCGGTTGCTCGGGTCGGTTGCCGGTCGCCGGCCCGGTCGGCGCGGGGCGGCGTGAGCACGCTGCCCGTCTTCCGGTGGCACCTCGCCCCGGACGGACTGGCCACCCGTCGCCAACTCCGGGCCCGCGGACTGCGCCCCGGCGGGCAGGACATCGCCGCTCAGCTCGAACGCCCCCGGAGGCGGGGCCAGCCGCCGCTGGTCGCCTACCTGTACTGCATCGACCTCGCCAAACCGGTCCGCCCGATGACCGCGGGCCGGTGGCGGGCCCATGCCGCGATGATGCGCACCCGCCGCACCTGCCCCGAGTGCGGCAGGGACGCCGGATACGTCATCCCCGCCTCGCTCGGAGCGTGCGTGACCTGCGCCTATCCCGAGAACGTCGCCGCTTGAGCGGCGGGCCCGGCCGCTCACCTCTCACAGCGTCGGCCGGGCCCATCCATCCCCTCCCGTTCGGAAGGACCTTCAGTGAAGCACTCCGATGACGACAACGAACTCTTCAACCGGCTGGAAGCCGAGATGGCCGACCCGGACGCCAACGTGGTCGACCTCGACAAGGCCCGCGCCGCCCGCGAGTCGACCCCGACCGAGCCTGAGTCGGACCCGACCGCGGCCGTCATGGTCGACCGCACGACCCCGGCCGCGGCGGGCCCCGGCTACCTCGGCCGGCTGGCTACCGCCAAGCGCCGGGACGTGGTCCCGCTGTGGCTGCGGTCGCTGGCCGAACTCAAGACCGCCACCGGGTGGGTGGCCCGCCACTACGCGCACGTCGCCGGGTATCACGCCCTCCGCACCCCGGTCTATGCCGCCCGCTTGAGCATGCAAGCGCCGGCCGGACTGGCCCGGTTCGTTGGGGGCAGCATGCGGTGGGTGGCCGACCGCGAGGGCGAACCCGTCCGCCTCGCCGCCGTACGCCGCGAGGATGCCGCGGAATACCTCAAGCTCTCCCGGCAGCGCGACGGCCGCGTACGGCTCCGCACCCTGGTCGCCGTGCTGGCGATGTTCACCGGGCTCGGACTCGCGATCGCCCTCTACGTCCTCGCCCCGGACTGGCTGCAGGCCGTCTCGGTCGGTGCGCTGGTCCTCGTGCTGGGTGCCCACGGCCGCAAGGCGGACGCTCCGGTCATCCACCGCGCGGTGGAAGTCCCGAAGGCGTCCAAGCTCACGTCGGACATTGTGCTGCGGGCGCTGGGTGCGCTGGGCATCCCGGCGATCAATCAAGCGCAGGGCAAGGGTCGGGACGGGTTCGAGTTCACCGCTCCCATCACCCGCGACGGGCCCGGCTGGCGGGCGGAGGGCAACCTCCCCTACGGCGTCACCGTCACCGACGTGATCGAGCGGCGGGAACGTCTCGCGTCCGGTCTGCGCCGCCCGCTCGGGTGTGTGTGGCCGGAGGCTGTCTCCGACGAGCACACCGGGCACCTGGTGCTGTGGGTCGGCGACCAGGACATGTCCAAGGCGAAGAAGCCCACATGGCCGCTGCTCAAGTCCGGCACGGTCGACCTGTTCAAGCCGGTCGCGTTCGGCACAGACCAGCGCGGACGCTGGGTCGAGATCACGCTCATGTACATCGCGGCCGTCATCGGCGCGATCCCCCGCATGGGCAAGACATTCCTCCTGCGCCTGCTCCTGCTCATCGCCGCCCTCGACCCGCGGGCGGAGCTGCACACCTACGACCTCAAGGGCACCGGAGACCTCGACCCGGTCGGCAACGCCGTCAGCCACCGCCACCGCGCCGGCGACGAAGAGGAAGACATCGAGTACGCGGTGCGCAACCTGCGCGCGCTGCGCGAGGAACTGCGCCGCCGCGCGAAGATGATCCGCTCCCTGCCCCGGGACATCTGCCCCGAGTCCAAGGTGACGTCGGCACTGGCGGACATGACGTCGCTGGGACTGCACCCGATCGTGATCGGGGCGGATGAGTGCCAGGTCTGGTTCGAGCACGACAAGTACGGCAAGGAACTCGAAGAGATCTGCACCGACCTGGTCAAACGCGGCCCCGCCACCGGGATCGTGCTCCTGCTGGCCACGCAGCGGCCGGACGCGAAGGCGCTGCCCACGGGCATCAGCGCGAACGCCTCCGCCCGGTTCTGCCTCAAGGTCATGGGCCAGTTGGAGAACGACATGGTCCTCGGTACGTCCGCCTACAAGCGGGGGGTGCGCGCCACCATGTTCAGCTGGGCCGACAAGGGCATCCACTACTTCATCGGCGAGGGCGCAGACGCCCGCATCGTCGGCTCCGTGTACGTGGACGCTCCGGCCGCCGAAGCCATCGGCGCCCGCGCCCGCAAAGCCCGCGAACTCGCCGGCACGCTCTCCGGCTACGCCCTCGGGGAAGCACCCGAGGACACCGCCGGCCCGTCCTACGACCTGCTCGCCGACGTCGCCGCGGTCGTCCCGGAGGCGGAGGAGCGGGTGTGGAACGAGCGGATCGCCGCCCGCCTCGCCGAACTGCGCCCCGACGTCTACGGCGGCTGGAAGGGCGAGAACGTCACCTCCGCACTCAAGCCGCACAGCATCCGCACCCGCGACGTCGCCGGCACCACCGACGACGGCACCCGCACCACCCGCCGCGGCATCGTCCGCGCCGACATCCTCAAAACGATGACGGAACGTAACGAGAAGCCGGGCGCCGCATAGGCCCGAGCCGGTGCTACCGGTAGCACCCACACCTGCTACCGGTAGCACCCCCGCTAGCAGTCCAAACACTGCCCTACCTGTGATCTAGCGGATAGCACCCCACCTGCGGAAACCCTGGAAACCGCCCGGGAGGGCCCCCGATGACCCCCATCCTCCTCGCTATCGTCTGCCTCATAGCCGTCACGCTTGGTTACATCGGACTGTGTGCTGCCTCGCCGTTCGGCGACTGCCGCCGCTGCCGCGGCATGGGCCACGCCCTCAAGACCGACCGCAAGGGCCGCGTGAAGCGCGGCAAGGACTGCCGCCGCTGCCACGCCACCGGCAAGCGCATCCGCACCGGCCGCTGGCTCTACAACCGCTGGGCCCGCATCTACCGCGCCGGCACCGGCTGAGCACGCGACCGGCGACCGCCCGTCATCAGACGGACCCCGCTCCTAGCTGGAGCCAGGCGGGCACGGTCGCCGGTCAGTCGCCCCGAACGTGCCAACACCCGGGGCCCGCAGAGCGTATCCATCCCTCCACCCCGCCCGGAAGCGAGCTGTTCGCCGTGATCCTCAACATCTCCGCCGTGCTGCTGTTCGGCGCCGCGTCCGCCCTCGCCGTCAAGACCCGATCCGCCGGCGGCGGCTCCGCCCTGGTCCTGTTCCTCTTCGGGTTCTTCGTCGCCGGCACCGGCGCCTACGGACCCATCCACAACCTCGTGCAGGCATCCGCCGACGCCCTGACCGCCCTCGGCAACTGAGGAGACCCCGCCATGACCGAGCACGCCCCCGCCCTCCGACCGAACCTCACGACTACCGCGGCGTACGACCCGACATCACTGGCCTTGTACGCCCCCACACCCGCGGCCGTCGAACTGGCCGCCGAACGCGGCCCGGTGGTCTGGGTGCCCGACGCCTACGGGCGCATGGTCCCCATGCCCAAGCACCTCGCCCCGCCGCCCATGGTCGTTCCGGAGCCGCGTGACCTGACCCCGCTGTCCCTGCTCGACCCGATCGCTCAGCGCTTCGTCGGTGCCGGATTCGGGGGCGGCGCCCTCGCCGCCGGCGTCGGCTACGGCGTGGGCGAGGTCGTCAGTGCCGCCGCCGGAATCAGCGGCGGGGCGCTCGTCTGGGTGGCTGTCATCGTCCTCGCCCTGCGCGCCCCGACCCGCGACATCAACGGCGGCAAGGGCAGCACGGTCAACATCCGCAAGGCTGTGATCAAGAGGAATCGGTTCTACAGCTAGCCAGCAAGAGGTGATCGAGAGGAGCGCTGGGTCACTGCCGATCACCCGGACCATCCGGTCCAACGGCTGACCCCGGCAAGGTCTTGTCCGGGATCTGCTGATCGACACCCGTAGGGCGTCCGCTCGTCCGGGTCACCTTGGAACTGACAAGCACGAGTCCGACGGCAACCGTTCTTACCGCCGACTCGACCACGTCGGTGGACGCCACCACGGCGGCCCCCATCAAGAACAAGCCGAGGGCGAGGACCAGCACCCCCAAGCCGTAGAGGCGAGGACGCACCACCTTCGCCCGGATGCTGGGGAGTACCCAGCCATAAGTGATCGCGGCGATACCGCCGACAGCGACCACCAACGCGCCCAAGGCAAAAAACGCCCCGAGGTAGATGGACATGTTTCCCCCTCCGAGTGCCAATGCAGGTCAGACGCCCGCGTGATCATGACACCCCCCACACCACGCGTCCACATATGGCGCAGCTACGCCAAGGGCGGCCCCCCATTCCGCCAAGAACCGGGGCCGCCCTTGCTCGCCAGCACCTCACCAAGGAACTGGAGACATTCAGCATGACGCAACCCACCGTCATCCCGCGCCTGCCCGTAGGCGGCAGCATGACCGAGCACCTGCGCACCGCTCTCAGCCTCGCCGCGCAGGGCGTGCCCACGCTGCCGTTACGAGCCGGGAAGCTGCCGTTCGGGAACTGCCCCGCCTGCACCAAGAACGCGTGCAGCGGCCGGCCGAACATGAAGACTCCCGGATCGTGCGCCTGCCCGCGGCCGTGCCACGGGTGGGCCGCGGCCACCACTGACCCTCAGGTCCTCAACTCCCCCGCGTGGGCGCCGGTATGGCAGCACGCGGCGGCAGTCGCCTACCACCCCGGCGGCGCCGGGGTGACCGTGGTCGACCTGGACGACGTCGCCGCCATCGCGTGGGCCCGCGAGAACCTGCCCGCTACCCGGACCGTGGCCACGACCCGGGGCGAGCACTGGATCTACCGCGGCACCATGCAGTCCGCCAACGCCGTACGCCCCGGCATCGACATCAAGTCCCTTATGGCGTAAGCCCGTTGGCTCGGACCGGGTGCGAACGCCACGGTCGCTCTCACGGACGTTGTGCGCGCGTTGGCAGTAAAGGAACCGCCGACGGCTCACAGGGCGCCACAGACGCTCTCAGTGCCCCTGAGTGGCCAACGGGACGCGTGCCCGCACCGCACGCCCACTTATCTCGAACGCGGTGTCGCCATGGCGGAGCAGCGCATCACCGCCGCGCGCAGTGCGGTGCACGCCACCGTCTACCGGACGTTCCTCGCCGTGCTGTCCACGCACGGCCGGTGCGGCTGCCTCACCGACGCTCATGCCGCGCGGCTGTTCACGGCGGCGCAGGCCAAGGGGGAGTCACCGCGGCACTGCACGGACGCGTGGACCAACGCCCTGACCGCGTTGGGACTGTGACCATGGCTGAGGACGAAAAGAACCCTGCCCGCGAGGTCATTACGGACTACGCGCAGAGCCACTTCCGGTACTTCCGCACCGCGGATGGAACCGTGTACGCGCAGAAGAACGGGCACCCTGTGGCCCGTCCGATCCGCTCGCAGGGCACGACCGGGAGCCACCGTCAGGAACTCATGGTCGGGCTGTTCAGGGACGGGCGCGGTGTGTTCAACGGGACCGCGCTCAAGGAGGCGTTGGACTTGATCGAGGCATTGGCGCTGTTCGAGGACGTGCAGCCCGTCCACATCCGCGTGGCCCCGGGATTCGACGGGGCGACGTGGCTCGACTTGGGCCGCGATGACGGCCAGTCCGTCCGCATCCACCCCACCGGGTGGGAGATCACCGTTCCCGACCCCCGGGAAGTGTGCTGGCGCCGCACCCAGCTCACGGGGGAACTTCCCCTCCCCGTCAAGGACACCGACGGCAAGGGCATCGACCTGCTGATGCGGCTGTGCAACTTCGCCACCGCGGAAACCGAATGCCTGGCTATCGCGTGGCTGATCGGCTGTCTCGGGCCGTCCGTTCCCGTGCCCGCGCCGTTCCTCACCGGACCGCAGGGCGCGGGCAAGTCCACGGGTGGGCGCATGTTGGTGCGGATCATCGAGGGCATGAGCGGTGACCTGCGCCGGGCCCCGAAAGATGAAGAGAACCTGATCACCGCGGTCGCGGCCGGCTGGGTCACCGCGCTGGACAACCTCTCCCACATGACCCCGGACCTGTCCGACGCGATGTGCTGCGTCGTCACCGGAGCCGAGAACGTCAAGCGCGCGCTGTTCACCGATGGAGACGTGTTCCGTCTCGGCTACCGCCGGCCCCTGCTCCTGACCGGGATCGATGTGGGAGTCCTCCGGGCCGACCTCGCCGAACGGCTCCTGCCCCTGCGGTTGGAGCGGCCCCGCGTCCGGCGCACCGAAGCCGAACTGTGGACGGAGTACGCGGAAGTCCTGCCCGTCATTCTCGGCTCCCTGCTGGACCTGACGGTCAAGGTCCGCGCAGTGAAGGCGGAGACGCCCACCGATCTACGGATGGCAGATTTCGGGCACCTGTGCGCACAGCTCGATGCAGCGACCGGGCTCGGGGCGCTCACCGCCTACCGCGCGAGCCTGGACGACCTGAACGACGACGTGATCGAGGGAGATCTCCTCGCACAGACCGCTCTCAGGCACGCCGGCACCATGGAGCCGGGCGCAGAGCAGCGGATGACGTCCACGGAATGGCTGCACTGCCTCAGCCGCCTCTACGCGGGCGAGGACTTCCGCCCCCTGCCCAAGGGGTGGCCGACCACCGGCAAAGTCCTCTCCGACCGCCTCAAGCGCCTCCAACCCACTCTCGCCGCCCGGGGCGTCGTCATCGAGTCGGGCCGCACCAATGGGGGCCGCTACATCGAGATGACCCGCGCGCCGGGTCTGCCCTCGCACGAGCAACAGGCGTTCTGACCGCACCGCGTGCGGACCACAACAGCAAGAGGAGCACCAGGCACGAGGGCGTGCTCCTCTTGCTGTTCGGCGGCAGCGCCGCCCTGCACGGGTCGCGCCGCGAAGGGCTCCTTCTTCACGTTCTGAGCCGCACCACACCACCACAGACACGCCCTCTCTTTTTCCTAAGTAGGAAGCGCTGCGTCACCTGCGTCACCAACGGTCGGAAAACGGCACCTGACCTGCGCAGACAGCGGTGACGCAGAGCGGCAAAGTCTGCGTCACCCCGCGTCACCTGCGTCACCCATGACGGACAGCCTGCGTCACCCATGACGCACCCCCGCCGCGCTGCGTCACCAAAAAACCGCAGGTCAGAGCACCTAGATGACGCAGGTGTCGCAGGTGACGCAGAAATCCGCACCTCGGACACACACGCACCGCGAGAACCCTCCGAGCCCGACCCAACCCGACGCCGAGGCCCCATATGAGCCGACGTTCCGCTCAACCCGACCCCCGAAGCATCCTCCGCAGCGGCCTGCCCGACCGGTACCTCACCCCCGACGACATCGCCGAGATGTTCGAGGTCCCGAAAGAGACGGTCTACCAGTGGCGCAAGAAGCGCACCGGTCCTCCCGGCTTCCGCATCGGCAAGCACCTCCGCTACGACCCCACCGACGTCCGCGCCTACGTCGCCCAACGCAAGAACTCCGACCAGGCCGCCGCCTGACGTCACACCGCTTCACCAGGGAGGGCCACACCGTGGCCCTCCCTTCTCCTTGCCCAGAAGGGAACGCCGCCGCATGGCAGGCCACATTCAAGACCGCTGGTTCAAGACCGAAACCACGCCCGCTGGCAAAACCGTCAAGGTCAAATCCGACCGCTACGGCACCGGCCTGCGGTACCGCGCCCGGTACGTCGGCCCTGACGGCACCGAGAAGAGCAAGTCTTTCCGAGACAGGGAAAAGCGGCTCGCTGAGAAATGGCTCACGCACATCGAGGCTGACATGTCGCGTGGCCAGTACGTCGACCCGCGGACCGCACGGACCACCTTCCGGCAGTACGCGGAGCGATGGGTGAAGACGCACACGGGTGAGATCAACAGTCGGGAGGCAGCGGAGCGCCGACTCCGCCTGCACGCGTATCCGCACATCGGGACTCGCCCGCTCGGGTCATTCAAGCCCGAGCACATCCGAGACTGGATCGCTGCCCTGGAAGCCACCGTGCCGGCGGAATCCCACCGCCGCATCATCGTCGGCACCGTCTCGGCAGCGCTAAGCGCGGCGGTCGACGACGGGCTCCTGAGCAAGAACCCATGCCGTGCCCGGACGGTGCAGCTTCCGAAGCCAGGCAAGCCGCGCGTCATTCCGTGGACAGCAGCGCAGACGTTCGGCGTGCGGGCCGCCCTCGAACCGCGCTTCCGGGCCACCGTCGACACCGGAGCGGGGTGCGGGTTGAGGCAAGGAGAGATCTTCGGCCTGTCGGAGGACGAACTCGACTACGAGGGCGGTTGGCTGGCCGTAGGTCACCAGCTCAAGCGCATCCGCGGCAAGTACGTGTTCGCGCTCCCGAAGGGGGGCAAGGTGCGTGACGTGCCGCTCCCCAAGGCCGTGGGCGCCGCCCTCCGGGACCACGCCAAGGAGTTCCCTCCGGTCGATGTGACGCTCCCCTGGCGTACGCCGGACGGCCCGCTCGTGACGAAACAACTGCTGTTCAGTGGTGTCGAAGGCAACCACGTCCGCGTGAGCAACTTCAATGACCACCACTGGAAGGCCGCTCTGGCCGCCGCAGGAATCATCCCGGCACGGAAGGCAGGCGAGCGGTACGCGTCGGCCCCTGAGGACGGCATGCACGCGCTCAGACACTTCTACGCGTCCGTACTGCTGGATGCCGGCGAGAACATCCGGGCCCTAAGCCAGTACCTCGGCCACAGCGATCCGGGGTTCACGCTCCGGACCTACACGCATCTCATGCCGAGCAGTGAAGGACGCACCCGGAAAGCGATAGATGGGCTGTACCGGTAGCCGACTAAAGCGCCGGTGGGACTGGTCCCGCCGGCGCATCTACCGCTTCGGAGTTGTACGCCTTGACGCTCACCGCCGGGCCGCCGGAGTACTTGGCTACGGCGCGGGCAGCGTCGCCGGTCACCTCGACGATCGCCATGCTGCGAGCAGGGATCCGGACCAGCGTTCCAATGGGGATCACGAAGACCGCTTGCTGCGTCTCCCCCTCGGCCGGCTGGTCGTAAACGAGGTAGGCGATACGCGCCGAAACAGCGAATTCTTCAGGGTTTGTCACGCGGACGGCGGCGAAGCGCGAGAATTTGCTGACAACCCGCCCAGCCGCGTCCAGCGTCTCGGCACTCGGGGGCAGAGTGTCGGCCTGGGTCTTGGCGGTGGTCACCCGAGTAACGGAGACGCGAACGTCGAAGACCTGGTGCTCGCCAGACCCGGAGAAGCGCAGGATGTCGTAACCCACCCCATAAGGAACTTCCAACCGGCCGCTGTCACTGCCGAAGACGGTTCGGACCCGTACCCCTGGAAGCGGGTGACGGTGCCGGTCAAGCGCGGTGAACGCCAATACAGGAGAGACCGAGGACATGTAGGCGTTGCGGATGCTGAGGGTCTGATCGATCATGCCGTCGCCGGAGTGCCGGTGATACGTGAACGTCAGTCCATCCTCGGCAGCCGCGCCGCGGTCCTCCGTTGCGCCCTTCGCTGGACGACACCCGACGAGCAGCAGCATCGCCATAGCCGCCCATACCCCTGCCACAGCCCGTCTTCGTCTCACTTCGCCCCTCAGCACAGTGCGGCCGCGCCCCCCACCCACAGAGCGCTGTCGGAGCCTAGTCCGGCCCGACGGTGGAGGTGATCATGAGTTGGCAAAGAGGCTCAGAAGCCTCGGAAGACGCCGTCCTCGTCGACGGCGCCGGCGAACTCCTCGAAGTCCATGTTCGCTCCCGAGAGGTTGTTCTCAATGCTCCACAGCTGGGCTGCCACAACGCGGACACCACGTCCACGCTCACCCTGCAGGTCCAGCACGAGGAGCGGCCGTTCAGTCGAGGCGAGGGTTACAGAGTCCGCTAGAACAAGAAGCGGATGCTGGTACTCCGCGGGGATCAAGTCGAGGGCCTGGTCGGATGTCAAGCCCTCGTGCCTCCGGTCATCCACGACTGCGACGTTGGCCAAGAAACCGTCCTTGCTGGGCGAGAAGAGCGACGCCCGCAGAGCGTCCCACGCACCGTCTGCCGAGAAGTCGGTGCGCACAACGAGGGCTTCCAAAGTGCAGGGGAGCTGATTCATGCGCGGACATTACTGCTAACCCGGTGAACCAATCCGGTCACAGCACTAGGGCGTGAAACCGTGGTCCGCTCTCACGCCCCACCTGCTGTCACGGCCCACACACGGCCCAGAGCGCTGACTGGTGCGCCCGTCCCCCATGAAGTGCCTGGTCAGGTGCCGCGCCGTCCGCCATACAGGGACTTCATCTACTTCTGGCCGCTGTACACGGGCACGTCGATCCCGATAGAGCAGTGGCGGTCGCGGATGTGGCTGGATACGTGGGTCTAGCTGCACAGACGTAGCGAGGGGGGCGCGGCAATCCGCCGCGCCCCCTTGGTCGTTGACGTCCGCTGACGGTTGTCGTCGGCCGCCCCCGGACGGCGTGGCACTGGCGAGGACGTCGTCTTCGGACCGGCGCCCGGAACCGAAGCCGCCTGGCGGCGTGCGGGGCGGACGGGGCGGACGGGGCGGGCGGGGCGGCACGAAAGCACGCCCCGCAGAGTGGTCGGGACAGCCCTCAGCCGCCGAGCGTCTTGGTCAAGGCGTCCAGGCCGTCGCGGTAGATGCCGGTGAAGAGGTCGACCACTTCCTCATCCGTGGCCCTCACCGGGACGAAGCGGCCGGACCACTGGACCTCGGCGGCGTTCTCGTCGTCGCTGATCTCGTGGACGCGCAGGGTCGACAGGTAGTCGACGACCGGGAAGGGCGCCTGCAGGATGTGGTAGCTGTAGTACCGCTGTTCCTCGTCGAACGACATCAGCCGCTCCACGATGACTTCCCCGTCGGGATTCTTTAGGTGCCGTACGCGACCGCCCTCCGTGAAGGTGCTTTCGGGGATGTACGGCAGCCAGTCGGGCAGTGATCCGAACCCGCCGATGACTTCCCACACGCGTGCGGGAGAGGCCGGGACGACCCGGCTCACCGATGTGGACGCCATGTCGCTCCTCCAAGAACTCGTTGGACGCCTGCAGACGGGCGACCGGGCTCATGCCCCGTCCGGCAGCGGCGCCAGGGGGCTGACCAGGCCGGAGTCGCGCAGATCGGCCCAGAATCCGGCCGGCACCTTCTCGTTGAACGCGGCATGGTCCTCGATGGTGTGGGCGGGCTGGGTCGCGCCCGGGATCACCGCCTCGGCGACGGGGTGCGCGAGCGAGAAGTGGAGGGCGGCGGCCTTGATGCTCACGCCGTGGCTGTCGGTGAGTTCCTTCAACCGCTCGACCTTCGCCACGATCTCGGGCGGAGCGGCGACGTACTCGAAGTGGGTGCCGCCGGCGAGGATGCCGGAGCTGTAGGGCCCTCCCACGACCATGCCGACGCCCTGTTCCTCCGCCATGGGCAGCAGCCGTTGCAGTGCGTGCGCGTGGTCCAGCAGGGAATACCGGCCGGCCAGCAGGAACCCGTCCGGCTGCGGCTCGTCCAGCGCGAGCGTGATTTCGATGGGTTCGGTGCGGTTGACGCCGAGTCCCCAAGCCTTGATGACACCCTGGTCCCGCAACTCGGTGAGCACACGGAACGCCCCCGTGCGGGCCTCCTCGAATTTCTCCAGCCATATGTCGCCGTGGAAGTCCTGGGCGATGTCGTGCACCCACACAATGTCCAGGCGGTCGGTCTGCAGGCGCTTCAAGCTGTCCTCTATGGAACGCTTCGTCGCGTCGGCCGTCCACACGTGAACCATCTTGTTCGGGCGACCATGAGCGAAGAGGTTGCCCTTCTCGCCGAGATCACGTGCGGCCGGGTCCTCCTCCTCGTCCAGGATGACCCGGCCGACCTTGGTGCTGAGGACGTATTCGTCGCGCGGACGGCCGGAGAGCGCGTTCCCGAGACGGATCTCCGCCAGCCCTGAGCCGTAGAAGGGCGCGGTGTCGAAGTAGCGCGTGCCCTGTTCCCATGCGGCGTCGACAGTGGCCGCGGCCTCTTCCTCGGGAACCGAGCGGAACATGTTTCCGAGCGGTGCGCTACCGAACCCTATGTGCGCCGGGAGAATCTGATCGAGTTTCACAACATGTCCTTCCTGAACGAACCGCCGTCCGTGCCGTCCGTACCGTCCATGCCGTCCATGCCGTCCATGCCGTCCATGCCGTCCATGGCCCAGCGCCGCGCCGCACCCCGGGCGCCTCAAAGCGGGGGGAGCGAGGAACCTGGAGCCCGCCGCCCTCCGGTCCGGAACACGTGTCGGGGCAGTCGGGGCACACTCCTGCCGACGACTGGGATCCGCAGAGGGCTGGGGCGGCAGTACTGATCGCTCGCCTTTGGCCGAGGCCGGTCGTGGAGGCTCACCGGACGACGCGACGATGACGCCGCCACCCGCACCTTCCCGAGAATCCTCCTCGGGAAGAGAGTCTCTCCGCGCATCGGCGAACACCACGATCCGTGGCATCGCACCTGGTCAGAGGCCCCCGCATGCCTCCTGCCAGCCTAGGCACGGATTCGCTGGAAGTGCATCTTGAGGGATGCGTCGCGGCAACTGAGGTCTGAGGCATGTCCGGTCACGGATGTGGCCGAACACCGGTCGGGCCGCGCAGGCGTAGTGACAGGGCGCGGCAATCCGACGCGCCCTTACCGCTGACGTCCACCGGTACGACCGGGGCCCGGGGCACCGCGCGGCACGTCCGGAAAAAGGTGCGGGGGCGGGACAACCCTGACCCCGCCTCATGGGTCACACAGGCGTCATCTTTTTTCACAGGTTTCTCCTTGGTCCGGAAGGCGTCCCACTCTCTGTGACAACTCGTACCCGGTTGACCTCGTTGACCGCGACGGCCGCCCTCGCCGTCACCGGTGGCCTGATCACCGCCACGCCGGCCTCCGCGGCCGTGACCTGCGCCTCTCCCGTCTGGACGGCGCACTACTACGGCAACTCCACCTTCAGCGGCACGCCGAAGCTGACCGCCTGCGACTCCGCCATCGGCGAGAACTACGGGTACGGCGACCCGACCGGCGTCACACTGCCCAAGGACAACTTCTCCGTCCGCTGGTCCCTCACCCGGGACTTCGGCTCCGGCGGGCCCTTCCGGCTCTCTGCCGCCACGCAGGACGGCATGCGCGTCTACGTCGACGGCGTGCGGAAGATCGACCTGTGGAAGAACGTCTCCACCACCGCCCGCAAGACCGTCGACCTGACCGTCCCGGCCGGCAAGCACACGATCCGCGTGGACTACGTCGCCTGGACCGGATTCGCCTACGCCGGGTTCACGTACGCGCCGCGCACCGAGGCCGCCGTCGACGCCGTCAAGCCGCTCGCCCCGACCGGGCTCACCGCCACGTACAACCGGGACACCGCGAAGACCACCCTGCGCTGGACCGCGAACAAGGAGATGGACCTCGCCGGCTACCGCGTGTACCGCCGGCTGAGCACCACCCAGTGGGCGAGGGCCGGCGGCTCAGCGCTGCTCACCTCCCCGTCCTTCGTGGACGCGACGCCCGCCACGGGCCAGACCTTCCTGTACGAGGTCCGCGCCGTCGACAAGGCGGGCCGCGAGTCCACCGGCAGCCTCGACGCCACCGCTGCGACCGTGGACCGCACCGGTCCGGCGGCACCGACCGGTCTCACGGTCGCCGGCGACGCGTGGTGGGCCACCCTGTCCTGGCGGGCGGGCGCCGACGCCGCGAGGTACGAGGTGTACGCCGCCTCCGCGGCCGCCGGCCCGTTCGAGCTGCTGGGCACGACGACCACGACGTCGTACCGCACCGACGCACCGGTGAACACCGCCCGGTACTACCGGGTCCGCGCCCTCGACGCGCTCGGCAACCCGTCGGCGTACGCCGCCGTCACCGGCGACGGCGTCGACCGGACGAAGTCCCCGACCTCCCTCGGCTCCGTCGTCCGCGCCGGCTACACCGACGTGAACTGGAAGCAGCCCGACGGCTTCTACGAGGACTTCGACAACGGCGGGAGCTACCGCGTCTACCGCTCGCCCGGCAAGACCCTCGACCCGGCCGCGCTCACCCGCGTGACCTGCGCCGGGGGGAGCGACGAGACCAGCACCGGCGGTACCTGCCACGACCTGGACATGCCCTCGGGCACCTATGTGTCGTACGCGGTCGCGGCGGTGGACCCGGCCGGAAACGAGTCGGCGCTGTCCGCCCCGCTCGTCGTCCGCACCGGCGACCACGTCGCGCCCGGCCCGGTCACCGGCGTGAAGGCCACCCCGCGCGCCGACGGCGTGCTGGTGAGCTGGGCGGCCTCACCCGAGGACGACGTCGAACGCTATGTGGCCCGGACCGGCGTCCGGCAGGCCGACGGCACGGTCAAGTGGCTCGGCTCCGCCTCCTGCACGGAGGGCACGAGCGACCCGCTCGCGGTCCTCTGCGGCGACCTGCCGGACGGCGAGACGTACGTGTACGCGGTGGTCGCCATGGACCGCTGGGACAACGCCCTGCCTTCGAGCGACCCGAGGATCACGGTCGTCGAGGCCACCGAGCTGGACCTCCGGCCGTCCGTGACGGTCACCCGGGACTGGAACCTCGGCAGCATCGGCCACGACACCATCATGGGCGGACCCGACGTGGCCGGGCCGTCCATCAACTGGCGGTGCGACAAGGCGGCTGAGTGCGACACCGTCGCGGGCTACCGGGTCAGCCGGTGGAACGCGGCCACGCGGGCGTACGAGCCGCTGCACGCCGGACTGCTGCCGGCGGAGACCCGCGCCTACACGGACACCACGGCCGCGCGGGGGACCACGCACTTCTACACGCTGGAGGCGGTGCGCGCGGACGGCGGTGTCGTGGGCACGCACGCGTGGAGCTGCGTCTTCCAGAACCGCGTCTAGCCCTGGCACGGAGGTGGCTGGAAACGTGCAGCCGGCGCCGCGACGCCGGCTGCGCGGACGTGGCGAGGGGGCGCGGCACGCGGCCGCGCCCTCCTCATCTCGCCCTCGGTAGGCCGCCGTGCGTCCGCGGTGTCACGGGAACAGGGCGATCCCGACGAGGATCAACAGGATGATGCCGGCGACGAGCGCGACGGTCGCCCACGTCCCCCGGTGGTGCAGCGGTGCCGCGGGGCTGCCGCCGCGCGGGCGGTCCTCCGCCAGCAGGGGGTCGGCCGGCCGGCCGTGCGCGTAGAACTGTTCGTCGGTCGGATAGACGTTGCGCGGGTCGCTGAGGGCGCGCGGATCGATCTGGTGTGGACTGGTCATCACTACTCCCGGCACGGCGCCTCGGCGGGGCCGGGGACCGGCGGACGCCCGGGTTCGCGTCAGGGGCGGCGGCTCACCACTCCCCGGACGCGCAGCCCTTCGGGAGGACGCCGCACGGGCTCTCGCCCCACTCGCCGCGCACCTTCGATCGTATACCTGGACCGTTCGCACGGCCTGGGAAGCGGCCCGGGAAGCGGCCTGGGGCGGCCCGGGTCCGGTCTGGGGGAAGTGGCCCGGGCAGCAGCGCCTCATCCGTGACCGATGTTCAAGGATGCGACCGAGGTCCGGTCTAACGATTCGGAGAATGTAGACCCCACGCGTCCCTCCTCACGCATACAGTGCTAGGCAGACCGACTTTTCTGAACGCGTTCAGAAGTTCGGGAGGGCGGTTCACGGGGAGGGTTTCGCGCGATGCGCAAGGGGGCAAAGGCCGCCATCATCGGCAGTGTGTTCGCCGTGATGGTGGGGGGCGCCGGATACGGCGCGTTCAACGTGGTGAGCGCGCTCGACGGGAGCGAGAGCGGGAGCGCGGGCGGGCCCGCTCCGGTGAAGAGCGGGCCGCCGAGCGGCGCGGAGGTCAAGGAGACCTCGGCGAAGTTCTTCGCGGCCTGGGCGAAGGGCGACGCGGCCGAGGCGGCGACGTACACGAACTACGCGAGCCAGGCAGAGGGCCTGCTGGCCGGCTACCGCGCCGACGCCCACCTCACCGGCGTGCGGATCACACCGGGCGCACCGTCCGGCGCGTCCGTGCCGTTCTCCGTGAAGGCCACGGTGTCGTTCGAGGGGAAGTCCAAGCCTCTCGCGTACGACTCGGAACTGACCGTCGTACGCGGCGAGACCACCGGCAAGGCGCTGGTCGACTGGAAGCCGTCGGTCGTCCACCCGGAGCTGAAGGAGGGCGACACACTGGTCACCGGCGAGTCTGCGAGCCCGCCGATCGAGGCCGTGGACCGGAACAGCGTTGTCCTGACCAAGGAAAAGTACCCCTCGCTGGGCCCGATCCTCGACGCGCTGCGCGAGAAGTACGGCGACAAGGCGGGCGGTACGGCGGGGATCGAGCTGGCGATCCATCACGCGACCGAGGGCGCGGGCGACACCACGTTGGTGACCCTCGCCAAGGGAGAGCCGGGCAAGCTGCGCACGACGCTCAGCGCGAGCGCGCAGGCCGCCGCGGAGAAGGCGGTCGCGCGGTACGCCGAATCGTCCGTGGTCGCGGTCAAGCCCAGCACCGGTGAGGTGCTGGCGGTCGCCAACCACCGCGCGGACGGCTTCAACGCGGCCTTCCTCGGCAAGCTCGCCCCCGGCTCCACCATGAAGATCATCAGCGCGGCCACGCTCATCGACAACGGCATCACCACGGCGAACGGCCCCGCGACCTGCCCCGACAGCGCGGTCTCGGAGAGCCAGACCTTCCACAACCTGGCGAACATGGCACCCCAGCTGAACGCGACGCTCTCCGACAGCTTCTCGCGCTCCTGCAACACGGCGTTCGTGAAGTACGCGGACACGGTGAAGGTCGACTCGCTCACCAACGAGGCCGAGCAGCGCTTCGGCCTCGGCCGCAACAACTGGAAGACCGGCATCGAGTCCTTCGACGGCTCCGTTCCGGCCTCCGGCGGCCCCGACACCGCCGCCAACCTGATCGGCCAGGGCCAGGTCCAGATGTGCCCGCTGAACATGGCGTCCGTGACCGCGACCGCGATGACCGGCGTCTTCCGGCAGCCGGTCATCGTGTCGCCCGGCCTCGACGGCCGTGAGATCGCCACCGCCAAGGGACTGCCGCCGAGCACGGTCGCCCAGCTGCGCACGATGATGAACCGCACCGCGGTCAGCGGTACCGCCGCCCAGGTGATGGCCGGCCTCACCGGCAGGATCGGCGCCAAGACAGGCTCCGCCGAGGTCGACGCGCAGTCCAGGTCGAACAGCTGGTTCACGGGCTACCGCAACGACGTCGCGGCCGCCGCGATGACCCAGCAGGGCGGCCACGGTGTGGACGCGGCCGGTCCGATCGTCGCAGCTGTGCTACGAACGGGCGGCTGAAGTCACCCTTCACAGGACGGGACCCTAGGCTGAGAGCCCTCGTTGTGGAGCGTGAGGGCACCGGGGGCCAGGGGAAGCAGCAAAGGATCGGGAACCGTGGGGAAGAGAAGGCGCGTCGCCGAGCGACGGAAGACGAAGCCCGCCGTGGTCGGCGGGCTGATCGCCGTGGCCGTCGTCGGCGGGGCGTTCGGCGCCTACAGCCTGTACGGGGGCGGCGCGTCGGCGGAGGACCGGTCGTCGACGACCGCAGGCCACAAGGCCGTGAAGACGGGTCCGCCGACGGCGGCCGAGGTCACCGCCCTGTCCACGCGGTTCCTCACCGCCTGGCAGAGCGGCCAGGTCGCGAAGGCGGCCGCCGCCACCACCGACGCCGGCGCCGCCACGACCGTGCTGACCGGCTACACCAAGGACGCGCACATCACCGGCGTCACGGTCACGGCGGGCAGGCCGTCGGGAGCCTCCGTCCCGTTCTCCGTCAAGGCCACGGTCACCTACAAGGGCACGAGCAAGCCGCTGGCGTACGAGTCGAGACTGACCGTCGCCCGGCGGGCCGAGGACGGCGTCGCGCTGGTCGACTGGAAGCCGTCCGTCGTACACCCGGACCTCCAGGACGGCGACCGTCTGGTCACCGGCGCGGCGGGCACTCCGCCCATCAAGGCGCTCGACCGCGCCGGCGGTGAACTGACCACGGCCAAGTACCCCTCGCTGGGCACGGTCCTGGACGGCCTGCGCGAGAAGTACGGAAAGACCGCCGGCGGCACGGCGGGCATCGAGCTGCGGGTGGTCCGCAAGGCCGCGACGAAGGGCACCCAGAAGTCGCCCGACAAGACGCTGGTGACCTTCAGCGAGGGCACCCCGGGCACGGTGCGGACGACCCTCAGCCCGGCCCTCCAGGCGGACGCCGAGCAGCAGGTCGCCAAGAAGACCCGGGCGTCGGTCGTCGTGATGCGCCCCTCGACCGGCGAGATCCTCGCGGTCGCCAACCAGAGCCACGGTTTCAACACCGCCTTCCAGGGTTCCCTGGCGCCCGGCTCCACGATGAAGGTCATCACCTCGTCGCTGCTGATCGACAAGAAGCTCGCCTCGGCGGACAAGCCGCACCCGTGCCCGAAGTACGTGACGTACGGCGGCTGGAAGTTCCAGAACGACGACAAGTTCGAGATCAAGGGCGGCACGTTCAAGGCGAGCTTCGCGCGCTCCTGCAACACGGCCTTCATCAGCCAGGCGCCGAAACTGGAGAACGCCGACCTGACGCAGCAGGCCCAGCAGGTCTTCGGGCTGAGCATGAACAACTGGGCCATCGGCGTCCCCAGCTTCGACGGCTCGGTGCCCGTCCAGTCGAAGGCCCAGATGGCGGCCTCGCTGATCGGCCAGGGCGGGGTCCGCATGAACCCGCTGAACATGGCGTCGGTCGCCTCGACGGTCAAGTCGGGCGTGTTCCACCAGCCGTACCTGGTGTCGCCGGACGTGGACCACCGCAAGCTGGCCACCGCCTCCCGCACCCTCTCCGCGGGTACGCTCTCCCAGCTTCGCGAACTCATGCAGTACACGGCGGCGTACGGTACGGCCGCCGAGGCGATGTCAGGGCTCGGCCCCGACTACGGCGCCAAGACGGGTTCCGCCGAGGTCGACAACCAGAACAAGCCGAACGGCTGGTTCACCGCGTGGAAGGGTGACCTCGCCGCGGCCGGCGTGGTCCAGCAGGGCGGCCACGGCGGCGACACCGCGGGCCCGATCGTGGCGGCGCTCCTCAAGGCGGGAAGCTAAGGGCTGTCCCGTAATCCCCGGCGGGCGCACGACGACAGCTACGGCACCTCGCCGCGTTGTCGGATCGCCCGAATACGCCCAGTATGAGGACGACCCTCCGCCTTGCGATGCACCGCATCTGACGCCGCGCGCTGATCCACCGGGGATTACGGGACAGCCCTTAGGCCACGGACCGCACTCCGGTGCACGTGAACGAGCGGCGCCGGTGACCCCACAGGTCACCGCCGCGGTGCTGTTCGCCGCGCCCCGTCGCCTTGCGCAGGAAGCGAGGCTGCTCCCGGCCCGGATTCCCGGCCCGCGCGGTGCCGGAGCATCCCTCGCGCCCCGCCCCCTCCGCGGTCCGCGCGCCCCGGCTCACTCCCCGAGCGCCGTCCGGACCGCCCGGACCAGCGCCTGCGCCCTCGGGTCGGCCGTCACGCTCTGGCGGAAGCCGTTCGTCACGTAACCGAAGGCGATTCCCGACCCGGGGTCGGCGAAGCCGAGTGACCCGCCGCGTCCGGGGTGTCCGAAGGAGCCGTCGCCGAGCAGCGGGGACGCGCTGCCGTGCAGCATGTACCCGAGGCCGAAACGGGTGTGCACGACGAGGACGCGGTCGGGTCCCGCGGACTGTTCGGCGCGGGCGAGCGCGACGCTCTCCGGCGTGAACAGCCGTACGCCGTCCACCTCCCCGATCAGCGAGGCGTAGAAGCGGGCCAGGCCGTCCGCCGTCGCCACGCCGTTGGAGGCGGGCAGGACGGCGGCCAGGTAGGCGGGATCGTTCTCGTCCGGCTGCGGGGTGATCGCGGCGAAGGCGCGGCGGGTGAGCGACGAGGGGTCCGCGTACGCCTCGGAGACCGCCCGCTTCGGGCGCAGCCGCAGGCCGCCGTCCGCCGCGGGGGCCTCGATCGGGGCGACCCGGCCCACCCTGCCCGCCTCCGCGTCCGGCAGCCCGACCCACAGGTCGAGTCCCAGCGGCCCGGCGATCTCCTCGGCGATCCACGCGCCGATCGAGCGACCGGTGACCCGGCGTACCAGCTCGCCCGTCAGCCAGCCGTACGTCTGCGCGTGATATCCGTGATCGTTCCCCGGCTCCCAGGCCGGCGTCTGCGCGGCCACGGCGGCGGCGGCCACGTCCGGGTCAGCCGCCTCGGCCGGGGTGAGCGGACGGTCGAGCACGGGCACCCCGGCCCGGTGCGCGAGCACGTGCCGGACCAGGGCGTGCTCCTTGCCGCGCGCCTTGAACTCGGGCCAGTGGTGACCCACCGGGGCATCGAGGTCCAGCTCCCCCCGCTGGGCGAGCAGCAGCAGGACGGCGGCGGCCACACCCTTGGTCGCCGAGCGCACGACCTGCGCGGTGCCGTGCTCCCAGGGCGCCGCGTCCGCCGGGAAACCGGTGGCCCCGGCGCCGTCAGCACCCTCCGCGGCGGTCGCGTCCTTCGCGCCGCCCCACAGATCGACGACCTTGCGCCCGTCCCGGTACACGGCGACGGCCGCGCCCCGGTCCCCGAGTGTCTCGAAGTTGCGCAGGAACGCCGCCCTGACCGGCTCGAAGCCCTCGGCCACTGTGCCGTTCACGTCCACGTCCGCACTCCGTCCACTCGCCTGCGACAGTGGCTGCAACACTCGTGCGAAGGCACGGATTCCTGGCCCGGCAGGATCGTGACCTCGATGTCGTCCCGGGTGGCGTTCGAGTACGGGCGGACCTCGTTATCGATCATGGCGGACCTCCCCAGGACGGAAACACCGGAGCGCACAACCGCATCGCGCACAAGGTGCTGGCCGGTGTGGAGGCCGCGATCACCAGGGGGAGCGACCGCGGGCAACCCCCGCGCACCAGGAACAGGGCAGGTCGGCGAGGCCGGCCCGGCGGACCCACCGGTTCGTCACGCGCCCGCTGTCCGGAGAGCGCCCGCTGTCCGGAGAGCGCCGGGTGTCACGGGGTGGCGATGGCCACGGAACGCGGGTCGAACCCGAAGGGCAGTTCCAGCCGGTGGGTACGCATCAGCCCGTCGTCGGAGAGGAGTTCGCCGGTCCTGCCGTCGGCCGCGATCACCCCGTCGCTCAGGATCATTGCCCGGGGGCACAGTTCGAGCGCGTACGGCAGGTCGTGCGTGACCATGAGGACGGTGACGTCCAAGGACCGCAGGATGTCGGCGAGTTCACGGCGCGAGGCGGGGTCCAGGTTGGACGAGGGTTCGTCCAGGACCAGGATCTCCGGCTCCATCGCGAGCACGGTCGCCACCGCCACCCGGCGCCGCTGGCCGAACGAGAGATGGTGCGGGGGCCGGTCGGCGAAGGCGTCCATGCCGACTTGTTCCAGGGCCGTGCGGACACGTTCCTCCAGCGCGGCGCCCTTCATCCCGGCCGCGGCGGGACCGAAGGCGACGTCCTCACGCACGGTCGGCATGAAGAGCTGGTCGTCCGGGTCCTGGAAGACGATGCCGACCTTGCGCCGGATCTCGGCCATGTGCCGCTTGTCCACCGGGAGTCCGGCCACCGTCACGGTCCCGGCGCCGCCGGTCAGGATGCCGTTGAGGTGCAGCACGAGGGTGGTCTTGCCGGCGCCGTTCGGGCCGAGCAGCGCGACGCGTTCGCCGCGGCCGACGGTGAAGTCCACGCCGAAGAGCGCCTGGTGGCCGTCGGGGTAGGCGAAGGCCAGTCCGGCCACTTCCAGCGAGGGCGGGAGCGGGGGTGAAGTGGTCACAGGGTCCATCCCAACAGGCAGACGAGCAGGGCGGCGGCGGGCAGGGCGAGGGCGGACGACCACTGCGCCCGTGACGCGGTCACCTCGTCGATGACCGGCATCGAACCGGCGTATCCCCGGCTCACCATGGCGAGGTGCACGCGCTCCCCACGCTCGTAGGAGCGGATGAAGAGGGCGCCCGCCGACTTGGCGAGGACGCCCCAGTGCCGTACTCCGCTCGCCTCGAAGCCGCGCGACTCCCGGGCGATGCGCATCCGCCGCATCTCGTCCGTGATGACGTCGCCGTAACGGATCATGAAGGACGCGATCTGCACGAGGAGGGGAGGCAGGCGCAACCGCTGGAGCCCCAGGAGCAGTTCGCGCAGTTCGGTGGTCGAGGCCAGCAGCACGGAGGCCGCGACGCCCAGCGTCCCCTTGGCGAGCACGTTCCAGGCGCCCCACAGGCCGTTGACGCTGAGGGACAGGCCGAGGACGTCCACCCGTTCGCCCTCGGCGACGAACGGCATCAACACCGCGAAGGCGACGAACGGGACCTCGATCAGCAGCCGTTTGAGCAGGAACCCGGCCGGCACCCGGGCCCGCCACGCGACCGCCGCGAGCAGCACGGCGTACAGCGCGAACGCCCACATCGCCTCGCGCGGGGTCGAGACGACCACGACCACGAAGGCGAAGGCCGCGGCGAGTTTGGTGTGCGGGGGCAGGGCGTGCACCGGTGAGTGCCCGTGCCGGTAGAGCCGGTGGGCGTGGCCCGCGCCCACCTCAGACGCCTTCGGGGAGGGAGGCGGGTGACGCGTCGGCCGTTCGGCGCCTGCGCAGTGTCCAGAAGACGCCGGTGCCCGCGACGATCGTGACGCCCACGCCGATCACGCCCGCGAGGCCGCCGGAGATGCGGGCGTCGGAGATGTCCTTGACGCCGTACCCGGCGAGCGGGGAGTCCTCGGTGTGGTGCTTCTTGGCGCGCTGGTCGATGCCCTGGTCCTTGGCGACCTTCTCCAGGCCGTCGGGGCTGGCGGAGGCGTAGAAGCTGACGAAGCCCGCGAGGACGAGGGAGGTGACGAGACCGGCGATCCACACCTTGCGGCGGGAGACCGGAGCGGCGGCGGGAAGGGCGGGGGCGGCCGCGTCGACCAGTTCGCCGCCCACCCGCAGTTTGAGCCGCTGTTGCAGACCGCGCGCGCCATACACGAGGTCCGGCCGTACGGCGATGACCGCGCCGACCGTGAGCGCGGTGATCGCGGCCTCGCCGATGCCGATGAGGACGTGGACGCCGATCATCGCGGTGGCGACCTTGCCGATCGCGACGTCGGTGGTGCCGCCGAGCGCGTAGATGAGGGTGAAGGCGACGGCGGCGGCCGGGACGGAGAGCAGCGCGGACACGAAGGCGGCCGCGGTGACCGAGCGCCGTCTCCTGGGGAGCACCTTCAGCAGGCCGCGGAAGACGGCGTAGGAGACGACGGTGGTGACGATCGCCATGTCGGTGATGTTGACGCCGAGCGCGGTGAGGCCGCCGTCGGCGAAGAGGATGCCCTGCATGAGCAGGACCACGGAGACACACAGGACCCCGGTGAAGGGGCCGACGAGTATCGCCGCCAGTGCGCCGCCGAGCAGATGTCCGCTGGTCCCGGCCGCGACCGGGAAGTTCAGCATCTGTACGGCGAAGATGAAGGCGGCGACCAGACCGGCCAGCGGCGCGGTCCTCTCGTCGAGTTCGCGGCGGGCGCCTCGCAGGCTCACCGCGACGGCGCCGGCGGCGACCAGTCCGGTGGCGGCGGAGACCGGGGCGTTGATGAATCCGTCAGGCACATGCACCGTTCGATGATAGTGCCTTGTTGCGAACGACTTGCAAGAGCGAGGCACTCATGAATAGCCGAGAGGCTCGCCACACGCCCCGCCCGCGTGCAACGGCCGCACGTCCCCTCACGTGCCCCGTCGCATGCCCTCTCACGTGTTCCGTCGCACGTTCCGCAGCGCGTCCCGTCACGTGTCCTGTCCCACAGGGCCGTGTCACGAGGGCCCCACTGGGGTACGCGGTTGCCCAAGAGCGGAATCCACGGAATGTGGGACATTGGAAAGGTGACGGATTCATAGATTCCGCACAGGTCACGCAGCGTAAGGAGTCGGTTCATGTCTGCCGTCGAACAGTACGCACGCGCCCATATCGTCACGGACACGGCCGACTCCCCCGAGGACGAAGGCAGAGCTGTTCCGGTGGCCTTCCACTACGATCCCGAGACCGACTCCCGTCAGGTGCGCATCACCCTGCCCGGCCCGCACGAGTGGGTCTTCCCCCGTGAGCTGCTGGAGCAGGGCCTCCGAGTCCCCGTCAGCAACGGCGACGTACGTGTCTGGCCCTGCGGCCGGGTGCAGGCGGTCATGGAGTTCCACTCGCCCAAAGGGGTGGCGGTCGTGCAGGTCGACTCGAAAGCCCTGATGCGCTTCCTGCGCCGTACCTACACTGCCGCCACCCCGGTGGCTCACTGAACGGTCGGACCCGCGCCGGTCGGACCCGCGCCGGTCAGACCCGCGCCAGCTCGCGGTCGTCGTCCTCGTTCTTCGGGCGTCCGTCGCCCAGCCCGCGCAGCCCCTCACCCTCGACGTCCACGTTCGGCAGCGCCCGGTCCAGCCACCTCGGCAGCCACCATGCCTTCTTGCCGAGCAGTGCCAGGACCGCCGGGACGAGCGCCATGCGGACGACGAACGCGTCGAAGAAGACGGCGATCGCGAGACCGAAGCCGATCATCTTGATCATCGACTCACTGGAACCGATGAAGCCGGAGAAGACGGCGATCATGATGACGGCCGCGGCCGTCACCACCCGCGCGCCGTGCTTGAAGCCGGTCACGATGGCCTGGCCGGGCTTCTCCCCGTGCACGTACGCCTCGCGCATCCGGGTCACGAGGAAGACCTCGTAGTCCATCGCGAGACCGAAGACGACACCCACCATGAAGATCGGCATCATCGACATGATCGGGCCGGTCTGCTCCACGCCGATGAGGTTCGCCAGCCAGCCCCACTGGAAGACCGCGACGACCGCGCCGAGCGCCGCCATCACGCTCAGCAGGAAGCCGAGCGCCGCCTTCAGCGGGACCAGGATCGAGCGGAAGACCACGATCAGGAGCAGGAAGGCGAGACCGACCACCAGCGCCAGATACGGGACCAGCGCGTCGTTGAGCTTCTGCGAGAAGTCGATGTTCATCGCCGTGCTGCCGGTGACCAGCACCTGGGCGTCGGTGTCCGCCTTGATGTCGCCGCCCGCGTCACGGATGGTGTGCACCAGGTTCTCGGTCGTCACCGAGGACGGCTTGGAGTCCGCGATCACCGTGATCATCGCGGTGTCCCCGGGCTTGTTGTACGTCGCCGGAGTCACCGAGACGACGCCCTTGAGGTCCTTGACCGTGTCGGCCACCCGGGTGACCGCGCCCTTGGGGTCGTCGCTCGCCTTGGCGTCCACGACCAGCATCAGGGGGCCGTTGAAACCGGGGCCGAACCCGTCCGACAGCAGGTCGTAGGCCCTGCGCTGGGTGGTCGAGGCGGGCTGCGAACCGTCGTCGGGCAGACCCAGTTCCAGCGAGGCCGCCGGCACCGCGGCGGCGCCCAGGCCGACCACACCGAGCAGCAGGACGGCGAGCGGACGACGGACGACGAAGCTCGCCCAGCGGGTGCCCATGTTGGGCCGGCCCGCGTTCTTCGCGGCACGGCCGCCGCCCAGCAGCCTGCTCTTCTGGCCGGCCGGCTGGACCTTGCGGCCCGCGTAGCCCAGCAGGGCCGGGATCATGGTGAGCGCGATCAGGACGGCGATGGCGACCGTGCCGGCCGCCGCGACGCCCATCTTCGTCAGCATCGGGATGTTCACGACCGACAGGCCGACGAGCGCGATCACGACCGTCAGGCCCGCGAAGACCACCGCGGAGCCCGCCGTGCCGACGGCCCGCCCGGCCGCCTCCTCGCGCTCGCGGCCCTCGGCGAGTTCGGCGCGGTAGCGGGAGACGATGAACAGCGCGTAGTCGATACCGACCGCGAGGCCGATCATCATCGCGAGCGTGGAGGTGGTGGTGCCCAGGTCGAGTGCGCTGGCGAGGGCGGTGATGGTCGAGACGCCGATCCCGACGCCGATCAGCGCGGTCAGCAGCGGCAGCCCGGCGGCGATCAGCGAACCGAAGGTGATGACGAGGACGACGGCGGCGATCGCGATACCGATGACCTCGGTGGAACCGGTCTCCGGCGTGGCCTGGAGCGCGTCACCACCCACCTCGACGGTCAGCCCGGCGTCCCGCGCCTGCTGCGCGGCCGCTTCCAGGGCGCTCTTCGAGGAGTCCTTCAGCTCCATGCCGGAGACCTTGTACTTCACCGACGCGTAGGCGATCGAACCGTTCTTGCTGACGGCCTTGGCCTTGAACGGGTCGGTGACGGAAGTGACCTCCGAGCCGTCCTCGAGCGCCTTGACGGTCTTCTCGACGGTCGCCTTGTTGGCCTTGTCCGCCATCTTCTCGCCGGTGGGCGCCTTGAAGACGACGCGCGCGGTCGCCCCGTCGGCACTCATGCCGGGGAAGCGCTGCTCCAGCAGGTCGAAGGCCTTCTGCGCCTCGGTGCCGGGTATGGAGAAGGAGCTGGCGCCGGCGACGGGGGCGTTGGCCGCTCCGACTCCCGCCAGCGTCAACAGCGCCACCCAGATCAGGGCGACGAAATGCCGTCGCCGGAAGGCGAGTCGGCCGAGTTTGTAGAGGAACGTGGCCACGAGGGCGTACTCCCGGTCAGGTCGTGGGGTGGCAGGGGCTGGTGAGGTCACCCGGTGGGGGCAGGGGAGATCAGCCCGACGACGTGAGCGGTCGCGTCAGGTACGGATACGGGGGTTCGTCCCGGGGTTGTGCGGGATCAGGCGCCGAGTGCGGGGAGGATCACGGCATCCACGTACGAGGTGAGGAAGGCACGGGTCGGTGGCCGCTGGTCGATGACGCCGCGCACCGCGAAGGCACCGATCAGCATGTGCAGCACGTACTCCTGCGCGGGGTTGTCCGGTCGGATCTCACCCCGGGCGACGGCACGCTCCAGTACGCGGCGCAGCTCGACGGTCTCCGGTTCGATGATCAGTTCCCGGAAGGCCTTCAGAAGATCGGGGTTCCCGTGCAGTGCCATGGCCAGACCCCGCATCAGCGCGGAGTTCTGCTCCATCCGGCAGTCGTCCTCACGCATCACCAACGCGTGGAAGTCGCCCGCCAGGGATCCCGTGTCGACGTCGCCGGCGCTCGGCTTCTCGTGCCGCAGCGCCTTCACCACCAGCTCGGCCTTGCCGCCCCACTGACGGTAGAGCGTGGCCTTGCTGGACTTGGTGCGGGCGGCGACGGCGTCCATGGTCAGGGCGTCGTAGCCGACCTCCCTGAGCAGGTCGAGCACGGCCCGGTACAGCTCGGCCTCGCGCTCGGGCGTGATCCGACTGCGACGCACCGTTGCGGCTTCAGTCATCCCACTCACCATCTCCCGCTCAGAACGACTCGGTTCTGTACGTCATCGTTGTACGGCATCTTCTTCGTCGTCGTACGTGTTTCAAGATACCCCGGGCGCGAGCGAAACGAAACCGTTTCGTACGTGTGCTGGGTCACGCGCGCCCCGCGCCGGGCGCGTTCCCCGCACAAGTTGCCGGGGCCCTCCGAGGGGAAAAGCATGGGGAGGTGAGCGACGAGTACGAGAAGGCGACCGCGGACAAGGACACCACCGACCGCGCATCCGGTTACCTGCGCTTCCCGCACCTGAGCGGCGACCGGCTGTGCTTCGTGACCGAGGACGATCTGTGGGTGGCACCGCTGGACGGCCCGGGGCGGGCCTGGCGGCTCACCGTGGACCGGACCAAGGTCGGACACCCACGCTTCTCCCCCGACGGAAGAGACATCGCGTACACGAGCTGGCGCAGCTATGTGCCGGAGATCCATCTGGTACCGGTGGACGGCGGACCGGGCAGCCGCCTCACCTACTGGGGCAGCGCGGACACCCGGGTCTGCGGCTGGTCCCCCGACGGCGACATCCTCGCCGTCGCCTCGCACGGGCAGCCCTTCTCCTATTTCACCTGGGCCCACAGCGTCCCGACCGACGGCGACCCCGGCGGCAACCTGCCCTGGGGGCCGGTGGCGGACATCGCGGTAGCCGACATCGCCGGCGAACGAAGGACCCTGCTGCTCACCGGCACCCCACCGCACGATCCCGCCTCCTGGAAGCGCTACCGGGGCGGCGCCATGGGCCGGCTCTGGCTGCACGGGCAGCGCCTGCTCGCCGGTATCGACGGCCACCTCGACTCCCCCATGTTCGTCGGCGGCCGGATCGCGTTCCTCTCCGACCACGAGGGCATCGGCAACCTGTACTCGTGCGCGTACGACGGTTCCGACCTGCGCCGGCACACGGACCACGACGCGTTCTACGCACGCAACGCCTCCAGCGACGGCGACCGGGTCGTGTACCAGTGCGCCGGGGACCTCTGGATCGTCGACGACCTGTCCCCCGACTCGCTCCCGCGCCGTCTCGACGTCCGCCTCGGCGGGCAGCGCGCGGGCCGACGCCCCTACCAGGTGCCCGCGGCCCAGCACGTGGACGCCATCTCCGTGGACGAGACGGGGCGGGCAGGCGCGGTCGTCGTGCGCGGCAGCCTGTACTGGCTCACCCACCGCGACGGGCCCGCCCGCACCATCGCCGACACCCCGGGGGTACGGGTCCGGCTCCCCGAGATGCTCGGTCCGGGCGGCCAGGTCGCCTATGTGACCGACGCGGACGGCGAGGACGCCGTCGAGATCGCCTATCTGCCGCGCGCCTCCGGCTCGCGCGAGCCGCGCCGGCTGGCCTCCGGCGAGCTGGGCCGCGTACTGGAGCTGGTGGCGGACCCCCAGGGGGACCGGCTCGCGATCGCCTCGAACGACGGACGGCTGCTGCTTCTCGACGCGACGGAGGATGCGGGAGAACCAGCAGAGACAGCAGAGACAGAGAAGACGGAGAAAACGGAGGAGGCAGGGGAGGCAGGGGAGGCAGAAGCGGCGGAGGAGGCACGGGAGGCACAGGAGGTACAGGCGGCAGAGGAGGTACAGGCGGCAGGAGATGCGAGAGAGGCCGCAGAGACGGGGACGGAAACGGGGACGGAGACGGGGACGGAGACGGCGGGGGCCACCGAGGGCGGGGGCGTGGAGGCGACGGAGGAATCCCGCGGGACCGGCCGGGTGAACAGCGGGGGAGGCGAGGTCACCGAGCTGATCCAGTCCCTCAACGGACCGGTCCGGGATCTCGCCTTCTCCCCGGACGGGGCCTGGCTGACCTGGTCGCACCCGGGGGTCGGCCGCTCCCTGCGCCAGATCAAGATGGCGCGGATAAAGGACCGGCTCGTCGTCGACGTCACCAACGGGCGCTTCGAGGACGAGAACCCGGTCTTCACCAGGGACGGCCGCTATCTGGCCTTCCTCTCCTGGCGCGGCTTCGACCCGGTCTACGACGTCCACACCGGGGATCTCTCCTTCCCGCTGGGCTGTCGCCCGTACCTCGTCCCCCTTTCCTCCGCCACCCCATCCCCCTTCGCCCTGAACCCCGACGGGCGGCCGGTCGCCGGGGGCCTGGACCCGGTCGAGGACGAGGGCGCCGACGGCGCGGTCAGTGTCGAACTGGAGGGACTGGAGAGCCGGGTCACCCCGTTCCCGGTCACCGCCTCCAAGTACTCGGCGCTCTACCCGGTCGCGGGCGGCGGGCTGGTGTGGCTGCGCTGGCCGATCTCGGGCGCGCTCGGCGAGACCTTCGCCAACCCCGACGACACCTCGGGGCGCCCGACCCTGGAGTACTTCAACATCAGCAAGGCGAAGAAGTCGGAACTCGTCGGCCACCTCGACTGGTTCGCGGTGAGCGGCGACGGCTCCCGGCTGGTCGTGGTCGACGAGGGCGAGCTGCGCGCCGTCCCCTCCACCGAGCCCGGCGACAGCGACTCGACGGTCTGGATCGACCTGCGCCGCATCCTCCACGAGGTGGACCCGCCCGCCGAGTGGCGCCAGGCCTACGACGAGGCGGGCCGCATCATCCGCGCCTACTTCTGGGAACCCCACATGTGCGGCATCGACTGGGACGCCGTGCTCGCCCAGTACCGCCCGCTGGTCGAACGGGTCGCGTCCCCGGACGAGTTCGCGGACCTGCTGCGTGAGGTCCTCGGTGAACTGGGCACCTCGCACGCCTACGTCGCCGCCGCCCGCCGCAACGAGGGACCCGGGCACTACCAGCGCTGGCAGGGCCTGCTGGGCGCCAACTTCGTCCGGCGCGACGGCTGCTGGACCCTGAAGCGGATCCTGCCCGGCGACTCCTCCGACTCCAAGGCCCGTTCACCGCTGGCGGGCACCGGCATCCGCGAGGGTGCGGTGCTCACCCATATCGACGGCCGCCCGGTGGACCCGGTGACAGGCCCGTACCCGCTGCTCGCGGGTGCGGGCGGTACGACGGTGGAGCTCACGTTCGTCCCCCCGACGGGCGAGAGACCCTCGCGCCGGGTGGCGGTGGTGCCGCTGATCGACGAGCGGCCGCTGCGCTACCAGGACTGGGTGGCCAAACGCCGGGAGGTGGTCAGGGAGTTGAGCGGTGGCCGCTGCGGCTACCTCCACATCCCGGACATGGGCGGCTCGGGCTGGGCCCAGTTCAACCGGGATCTGCGTCTGGAGGTCTCGCGCCCGGCGCTCCTCGTCGACGTGCGCGGCAACGCGGGCGGCCACATCAGCGAGCTCGTCGTCGAGAAGTTGACGCGCACGATCCTGGGCTGGGACCTGACGCGCAACGCCCAGCCGGTGTCGTACGCCTCGAGCGCTCCGCGCGGCCCGGTGGTCGCCCTCGCCGACGAGGCGACCTCCTCCGACGGCGACATGATCACGGCCGCCTTCAAGCTGCTCGGGCTCGGTCCGGTGGTCGGCCAGCGCACCTGGGGCGGAGTCGTCGGCATGACCGGCCGGCACCAGCTCGGCGACGGCACGGTGATCACGGTCCCGATGAACGCGGCCTGGTTCGACGCGTACGGGTGGTCCGTCGAGAACCGGGGTGTCGCCCCCGACCTGGAGGTCCTGCGCACCCCGCTGGACTGGGCGGAGGGCCGTCACGCCGAGATGGACACCGCGATCCAACTGGCCCTGGATCTGCTCAGCACCCACTCGGCGGCCGCCCCGCCCGATCTCTCGGACGTACCGGACCGGACTCGTCCGAAGCTGCCGCCACGCACCCGCTGAGCACGCAGCCGAGTGGGGCGCCCCGAAGTCGGGGCGCCCCACTCAGACTTCAAGCGGACGTCCGACGTCAGGCGTCGTGGTCCTCGTCGAAGCGGTCCTGCGCCTCACGACGCACACGCTCGTTCTCCGGGATGGAGCGGTCGCGCTCCTGCGCCGAGCCCTGCGCCGAACGCTGGGCCGAGCCCTGCGCCGAGCCCTGCGCGGAACGCTGGCCCGCCGCCTGCGGCGAACGCTGGGCCGAGCCCTCCTGCGAGGCCCGGTGACCCGTCCCCTGCGGGGAGTGCTGACCGGGCTGCTGCGGAGAACGCCGTCCCGGCTCGCTGATCTCCTGGTCCATCTTCTTCTTGCCCTGCTGCTTCATGTTCTCCGCCTTGTTCTGCATCTGGTCCTTCTTGCCCATGCTGTTTCACTCCCATGTGTGGGTGAGGGGATCGGGCTCGACCAGACTTACACGGGGACACTACGCACGCATTTCGATCAGTAACTCACAGTGAGAGAGGCGGAATAACCCATGGTCAGACGCCCTCTCCTCGCCTGTCGTCGGCCGCCCCTCCGGCCCCCACGAGCCCCTTGCCGACATTCCCGAGCCGCGGTTCGAACCGCCGCATCTCCCGTTGCCCCACCGCCGCGATGACTCCGGGCAGGTAGCCGCGGACGCCCTGCATCCCGCGCAGCCACCACTGCGCGTACACATGGCTCGACCGCCGCTCGATCCCGGCGACGACGCGGTCGACGGCCGGTCCGAGGGGATAGGTCTTGTTGGACGGCCAGGGCAGCCGCTGCCGCAGCTCGCGCATCACGTCGTCCTGGTCGGCCCCGCGCACCATGTCGGTGTCGGTCCAGGACAGGTACCCGACGCCGACGCGCACGCCCTTGTGACCGACCTCGGCACGCAGGCTGTGCGCGTACGCCTCCACACCCGACTTGGAGGCGCAGTACGCGGTCATCATGGGCGCCGGCGTGATCGCCGCGAGCGACGCGATCTGCAGCAAGTACCCCCGGCTCTCCATGAGTACGGGCAGGAACGCGCGGGCGGTGACCGCCGAACCGATGAGGTTGACCTCGATGACCCGGCGCCAGGCGAGGGGATCGGAGTCCACGAACGGACCGCCGTTGGCCACACCGGCGTTGGCGACGACGATGTCCACCTTCCCGAACCGTTCCTTCACCTCGCCCGCGACCCGGGCCATCGCCTCGTGGTCGGTGACGTCGGCGTACCAGTGGTCGCTCTCGCCGAGCAGCCGCTCCGAGACCTGCTTGAGCGCGTCCGGCTCCAGACCCACGAGCGCGACCTTGGCGCCCCGCGCGGACAGCTTGCGGGCGAGAAGTTCACCGACGCCCCGCGCGGCCCCCGTGACGACCGCGACCTGTCCCTCCAGGCTCACCCTGCTCATGCGCCCTCCTTGATCTGTGCGTAGTCGCCGACGAGTTCGCGTATCCGTGCGGTCACCACGTCCGGCGCCTCCACGGGTGTCATGTGTCCCAGTCCGGTCAGCTCGGTGAGGCCGACGCAGTTCGGCAGCGCCGCGACCAGGGCGCGCGCGTGCACCAGGGGCGTCAGCCGGTCCGCCGTCCCCGCCACCACCGCCGTCGGCACGGCCAACTCCCGCACCCCGTGGTCGAGGTCGAGCAGGTCGAGCACCTGCGACCAGGCGTGCCGCACCGCGCGTGGACAGGCGTGCACGATCCGCGCACACGCCTCGACCATCCCCGGCGACGAACCGGGGCCCATGGTCGCGTACTTGAGGATCCTGCGGGCGGCCGGCGTGACGGGCCCGAGCGGCGCCCGCGACCCGAGGACCCGTTTGGTGACACCGGTGCGCAGCCGCCCGGCGGGCAGCGGCAGCACGCGCGCCTCGGCCACCAGCCGCGAACTGCCCGTGCTGCACAGCAGAACCGCCGCCGCGTGCTCCCGGAAGCGCGGCCTCGACGAGGCCGCCATCAGCGTCATCCCACCCATGGAATGCCCCACCAGCACGGCCTTCTCACCCGGCCCGAGGGTGGCCGCGAGCACGGCCTCCAGATCGTCGGCGAGCGCGTCCGTGCCGCACGCGTCGCTCGCGGGGCTGCGCCCGTGTCCGCGCTGGTCGTACGCGATCACCCGGTGGTCGGCGGCGAGGTCCCGTATCTGCGCCGCCCAGAAGGCGGTCGAGCAGGTCCACCCGTGCGCGAGGACGACGATGGGCACGGCGACGTCCACGGGTCCGTGCACCTCGACGTGCAGCCGGGCGCCGTCGGCGGAGACCGCGGTCAGTTCGCGCGCGGGGGCGGGCGGCGCGTAGGGGCCGCTCGTCACGTGCGTCAGTCGGCTCACGCCCCGGCCTCCGCCTTCGCCGGGCTCCCCGGCTGCCCGCCCCGCAGTGCCCCCGGAGCCCGCAGCACCTCGTACTCCCCCAGGTCCAGTCGGCGGGTGGCCGTGCGGAATTCGGTCGTCGTGCCCGGCCACACCGTCGTGTTGCGGCCCTGCGCGTCGAGGTACCAACTGGTGCAGCCGCCGGTGTTCCACACCGTGCGCTTCATCCGCTCCTGGACCTTCTGGTTCCAGTCCGCCACCGCGCCGGGCCGTGCGTCGAGGGCCACCCGGCCGCCGAGCACGCCCAACTGCCGTACGTAGTCCGCCATGTAGTTCAGCTGGGACTCGATCATCAGGATCATGCTGGAGTTCCCGAGACCCGTGTTGGGCCCGATGACCGTCATCCAGTTGGGGAACCCGGCCGCGGAGGCGCCGCGCAGGGCGCTCATCCCGCCCTTCCACGCCTCGGCGAGTGTCCTGCCCTCCGCGCCCACCACCCGGTCGGCGATCGGCATGTCCGTGACGTGGAAGCCCGTACCGAAGATGATCGCGTCCGCCTCGGCCGTGCTGCCGTCGGCGGCGACGAGGGTGGACCCCTCGATCCGGTCGAGCCCGGAGGCCACCACGTCCACGTTGGGCCGGGTGAGCGCGGGGTAGTAGGCGTTGGAGAGCAGGATCCGCTTGCAGCCGATCCGGTAGTCCGGCGTCAGCTTCGCGCGCAGTGCCGGGTCCTTGACGGCCCGCGCCATGTTGCGCTTGGCCAGCCGCTCGATCAGGCCCAGTTCGTCGGGCCGTTTGGTGAACGCCTGGACCTGCAGCTCCCGGATGCCCCACAGGAGTCCACGACGGGCCTGGGCGGTGAACGGGAGCACGCGGTGCAGTCCGCGTTCGAGGCCGCTGATGGCGCGGTCGACGCGGGGCATCACCCAGGGCGGGGTGCGCTGGAAGAGAGTGAGGCGCGCGACCTCGGGCTGGACGGCCGGCACGATCTGGATGGCCGAGGCGCCGGTCCCGATCATCGCCACGCGCTTGCCGCGCAGGTCGTAGTCGTGGTCCCAGCGGGCCGAGTGGAAGACCTTGCCGGGGAAGGTGTCGATGCCCCGGATGTCCGGGATCTTGGGATCGGACAGCGGTCCGGTGGCGGACACGACGAAGTCGGCGCTGAGCGAGCCGCTGCTGGTCTCGATGTCCCACCGCAGCTTCTCTCCGTCCCACGTCATCCGCTTCACCTCGGAGTCGAAGCGGAGGTGGGGGCGCAGCCCGAAGACGTCGGTGACGTGCTCCAGGTAGGCGCGGATGTGCTCCTGCCCGGAGAAGGTGCGGGGCCAGTCGGGGTTCGGCGCGAACGAGAACGAGTACAGGTGGGACGGTACGTCGCAGGCGCACCCGGGGTAGCTGTTGTCCCGCCAGGTGCCGCCCACGCCGCCGGCCCGTTCCAGGACGACGAAGTCGGTGACCCCTTCGCGGCGCAGCCGCACCGCCGCCCCCAGGCCTCCGAACCCGGACCCGACCACCGCCACGCGTACATGTTCGTGCTCGGTCATCCCGACGCCTCCCTAGCCGCACGACCCCGCCAGTGAACACTGGCGCAATGGGGAGCGTAGAGCAGCTCCGTACTGATGGGTAGGGGTCGCGACCGGGAAAGTTACCGGGGGTACGACGTAAGGTGCGCCTGTGGCGGAGAAGCGTGAGTACCGGATGGAGGAGCTGGCCGAGGCAGCCGGCATCACGGTGCGCACCCTGCGCTTCTACCGGGAGCGCAAGCTGATACCGCCGCCCCGCCGCGAGGGCCGGATCGCCTGGTACGACGACACGCACCTGGCCCGTCTGCGCACGATCTCGGCGCTGCTGGAACGCGGCCACACGCTCAGCGGCATCGCGGAACTGGCCGAGGCCTTCGACCACGGCCGCGACGTGGGCGAACTGCTCGGGCTCGGCGAGCCCACCGAGGAGACCCCGGTCCGCCTCTCCCCCGAGGCACTGGCCGACGTCTTCGCGGGCCAGGCGACCCCGGAGAACCTCGCCGCCGCCCTCGACCTCGGCTACCTCGGCACGGACGGCGGCGAGATCGTGCACATCAGCCGCCGCCTGCTCGACGTGTCGGCGGCCCTGGTCCGCGAGGGCATCCCGCTCGCCGACGTCCTCACCGCGGCCCGCGGCGTCCGCGACCACGCCGAGGCGCTCGCCGACCTGTTCACCACCCTCGTCCTCACCGAGAACCGCACGGCGGACGACCTGACCCGCCTGCGTCCCCTGGCGAAGAGCGTGGTGGAGGCGGAACTGTCGATGGCGCTGGACCGCCGGCTCAGCCGCCGCCCGAAACCCTGACCGCCCGCCGCGCCGAGCCGCTCGACCGCACGCCGGGCCGTCGGACCCTCCGACCCTGCCATCCGACCTCGCCATCCGGCCTGACCCGACCCACGCGGGTCGGGTCGGGCCGGATCAGGTCGGGCGATATCTCGGGGCAGATCTCGGGTCGGATCTCGGGTCGGATCACTTGTCGAAGACAACCGTGACGGGCGCGTGGTCCGACCACCGCTCCCCATGAGTGGCGGCACGCTCCACGAACCCCTTGACCGCGCGCCGCGCGAGCCCAGGAGTCGCGACGACCAGGTCGATCCGCCAGCCCGAATCGTTGTCGAAGGCCCGCCCCCGGTAGGACCACCACGAGTACGGTCCCTCCGTGTCCGGGTGCAGGGCGCGTACGACGTCGACGTATCCGCCGTCGGCCGCGTCGAGGACCCGGCCCAGCCACTCGCGCTCCTCGGGCAGGAAGCCGGAGTTCTTCTTGTTCGCCCGCCAGTTCTTGAGGTCGGCCTCCTGGTGCGCGATGTTCCAGTCGCCGCACACCACGACCTCGCGCCCATCGGCGGCCGCCCGCTCGCGCAGGGCCTTCAGATGGGCGAGGAACTCACCCATGAACCGCATCTTCTCGTCCTGCCGCTCGGTGCCGACCTCCCCGGAGGGCAGGTAGAGGCTGGCGACGGTGACGCCCGGGAGGTCCACCTCGACATACCGTCCGGCGGTGTCGAACTCCTCGGAGCCGAATCCGACCTGGACGCGGTCGGGCTCGCGGCGGGTGTACAGGGAGACGCCGGCGCGGCCCTTGGCGGCGGCCGGAGCGTGCACGACGTGCCAGCCTTCGGGCGCCCGCACCTCCTCGGGCAGCTGTCCGGGCTCGGCACGTACCTCTTGGAGGCACAGGACGTCGGCGGAGGTCTCCGCGAGCCACTCCACGAAACCCTTCTTCGCGGCGGCCCGGAGCCCGTTCACATTCACAGAGGTGACAGTCAGCACCCGGGCACGATACTTAATCCGGTCCACTCCACGCATGCATACATGTACGATATTCGGCATGCATATCCGCCCGGTCTCCTTCGACCACCCCGACGCCGTCAAGCTCAACGACCAGGTGCAGGCCGAATACGCCGAGCGCTACGGGGACGAGGGCGATGTCACACCGCTGGACGCGGCGATGTTCCGGCCGCCGCTCGGCCTGTACCTCCTCGCGTACGACGAGCGGGACCGCCCGGTCGCGACGGGCGGCTGGCGCACCCAGGACGAGAACGACGAGGGGTACACGGACGGCGACGCCGAGCTCAAGCGCATGTACGTCGTCCCGGAGGCCCGCGGTCTCGGCCTCGCCCGCCGCATCCTGGCCGCCCTGGAGGACGACGCCCGTGCGGCCGGCCGCACCCGTATGGTCCTGGAGACCGGCGCCAAGCAGCCCGAGGCGGTCGCCCTCTACACCTCCAGCGGATTCGCGCCCTGCGTCAAGTTCGGCCACTACCGATTCCACGACTTGAGCATGTGCTTCGCCAAGCCGCTGTCCGCGTCCTGAGCCGGGCGCACCGATTCTCACGCCAGACCATCCGGAACATCCGGAACATGCAGAAGCCCCGCCGGACGAATCCGGCGGGGCTTCTGAATTGCGGTGGACCTGTGGGGATTTGAACCCCAGACCCCCTCGATGCGAACGAGGTGCGCTACCAGACTGCGCCACAGGCCCTTGCAACGAGTGAAACTCTAGCATCCCGATCCGGGTGCTTGGAAATCCGTTCCTGGCTGGTCAGCCGGGGCTCCCGAACAGGCGGTCGTGCGGCCCGCGCGGGGTCACTCGTTGGCCGCGCGCGGCCGTTCGCCGTCCTCGTACTGATCGAACAGCGGGGTGCGGCCGCGCTCGCGGGCCCGCCGGGCGGACGCGGCGCGCCGGGCGTCGCTGCGACCGTCGCAGTCGGCCTCGGTCCCTTCGGCGGCCTCGGCCGGGCCGCCCTCCTCCGCCGGCTCCGCCTCCGGCTCGGCCGGTTCGACCGCACTGGAGCGCGCGGAGCTCCACGTGTCCGGCGCGCCCAGGTCGACGCTGGAGGTGGCCCGCGGCGCCACGGGCGCGGTCACGTACGTCGGCAGCGGTACCGGCACCGGGTCCCAGCTGTCACCCCGGCCGGGGCCCCGCCGGCGCTCCCGCTGCTGGTCGACCCACTCGGCGTGGTCGGTCTGCTCGACGAGGGCACGGCGGTCGGCCGCGAGCGCGGAAAGACCGGGGTCGGTCTCCGGCTCGGGGACCTCGTCCTGGTCCTCGACACCCGCGTCGAGGCCGGCGCGGCGGCGCGGCTGCCGCTCGCGCAGCCGCTGCGCCGCGACCTCGGCCCGGCGGCGGTCCATGACGTAGGTGAAGCGCCGCCGCTCCTGGGCCCGCAGATAGACGATGTAGGCGCTCAGCATCACGGCGGGTACACCAGGGGCCCAAAGGAACGCGAGTCCCCCGACGGCCGCCACGATCGCGCCGCAGGTGAAGGCGAGGAAGAGCATGACGGTCGTACGCCGTCGGCGCGCGAGCACCTTCGAGCGCCGGGCGCGCGCTGCGGCCTCCGCCGCGGAGACCCGCCGTTCGGCGGAGATCCGCGAGGCCGCGGACGCGCCCGATGCCGACGACGCCGAGGGCAGGGGTTCGGTGTGCGCCGGCTGCTGCGGTACCGCTCTGGCGGTCGCCGCGGAGCCCTGCGGGGCACCGTGCCGGGCGGCCGGCTGCGGTGCCTGCTGGGGCTCAGGCTCGGCGGGCTGCGGGAGTTGGGCCTTGGTGTGTTCCCGGGCCGGAGGCATGGCGAAGGCCCGGACGTCCACCGAATCGGTGACGTCGCCCGGGTCGGCGCTGGGCTCCCCCTCTTCGGTGGAGCGCGCCCGCAGGTCCTTGGCGTACCGGCGCTCCATCCCCGCCCGTCCGGACAGCAGCCGGATGGCGGTGCTGAAGCGTTCCGTCGGACGGGCTTCGTTCAGCTCGTCCTGCCTACGGAGCCACATCGGCACCAAGTAGGCGGCCCAGGCCCCGACGATGACTGCGTAGATGAGGCCGCTGCTGCTCACGCCTCACACGGTAGAGGGGTTTGCGTGAGGCCATCTGCCAATTGAGCCGGTGTGTCGCACGATCTGGCTGATATTTCGAGCTTTTTTTGTGACCGATGCGATCAGCAGGCCGCCGAGACCCGTGAATTTATCGCCGTGGGACGACTCCGAGTGACACTGAGAGACACCGAGATCACCCCGAGATGGCCCCGAGGTGATCGCCGACCGATCAATTTCGAACACGCATTTCATTTACTGAGTGCTCGGCCTGCTCCGGTTCTGAGAGCGTGCCCGCTGCCAGCGGCCGAGAAGCCCTTCGGGCACCTCTTCCGCGGTGAGCGCGAAGACGAGATGGTCCCGCCAGGCCCCGTCGATGTGGAGATAACGCGGCCGGAGCCCTTCCTCACGGAATCCGAGTTTCTCCACGACGCGGCGGCTGGGACCGTTCTCCGGGCGAATGCAGACCTCGATACGGTGCAGCCCGACCGTGCGGAAGCAGTGGTCGGTCACCAGCGCCACGGCCGTCGGCATCACACCGCGCCCCGCCACCGACTGGTCCACCCAGTAGCCGACGTGCCCCGAGCACATCGAGCCCCAGGTGATCCCGGCGACGGTCAGCTGCCCCACCAGACGGCCCTGGTACTCGATCACGAAGGGCAGCATCCGGCCCGCGTTCGCCTCGGCGCGCAGATGGCGGACCATCTGCCGGTAGGTCGGCCGGTGCGCTATCGGCCCGCTGGGCGTGGGGGGCGGAATGGTCGCCTCCCAGGGCCGCAGCCAGTCGCGGTTGCGCCGGTTCACCTCACGCCAGGCCCGCTGGTCGCGCACCTTTATCGGCCGGAGGACGACATCGCCGTCCACCAGCTCGACGGGCCAGGACGGGCTGTTCAGCTCACACCCCCACTGCCGCTGGGTCTGGGGTGGTCGCCGCCGCGGATCTGCTCCACGGCGTGGACCAACAAGGGCTCGAGGACGGCCAGACCGTCCTTCACCCCGCCGGTGGAACCCGGCAGGTTGACGATCAGCGTCCGTCCCGCGACTCCGGCGAGCCCACGGGACAGCGCCGCCGTCGCGACCTTCTCTCTGCCGAACGCCCTGATCGCCTCAGGAATGCCCGGCACCTCGTGATCCACTACGCGCCGGGTCGCCTCGGGCGTCCGGTCGGTGGGCGAGATCCCCGTGCCACCGGTGGTCACGATGACGTCGTAACCGGCCTCGACGCCGGCCCGCAGCGCCGCCTCCACGGGGTCGCCGTCGGGCACGACCCGGGGGCCGTCGACGGTGAAGCCGTACGACGAGAGCCCCTCGGCGATCAGGGGCCCGCCCCGGTCCGCGTAGACACCCGCGGCGGCCCGGTTGGAGGCGGTGACCACGAGGGCGCGGTACGACGGTGACGTCATGACCGGCTCCAGTCGCCCGACTTGCCGCCTGTCTTCTCCTCGACCCGTACGTCCGTGATGACCGCCCCCTTGTCGACCGCCTTGACCATGTCGATCACGGTCAGGGCCGCCACGCTGACCGCGGTGAGGGCCTCCATCTCGACGCCCGTGCGGTCGGTGGTCTTCACGGTGGCGAGGATCTCCACGGCGTCGTCCGCGACCGACAGGTCGACCTTGACGCCCGACACCGACAACGGGTGGCACAGCGGGATGAGGTCCGGGGTGCGCTTGGCGCCCATGATGCCGGCGATGCGCGCGGTGGCCAGGGCGTCGCCCTTGGGCACTCCCCCGCCGCGCAGCAGTTCGACCACACGGGGGGAGACCAGGACACGGCCGCTGGCGCGGGCGGTGCGCGCGGTCACGTCCTTCCCGGAGACGTCGACCATGCGGGCGGCACCCGCCGCGTCGATGTGGGTCAGTCGGTCCTGCGTACTCATGTGCGGCAGCGCTCCCGGTCGGGCCTGTTGTGCGCGACACGGTACCGCCAACTCGGGGCGGGCAGCCGGGCAGGACCCTCCCGGGCCGCGGCCGGTCAGCCCAGCAGGACCACTTCGACCTCGGTGCCCGGCTCGACCGAGGTGGTGTCCTCGGGCACGACGATCAGGGCGTCGGCGTGCGCGAGGGCCGCGACCAGGTGGGATCCGGCGCCGCCGACGGGTGTCACCCTGCCGTCCTCGTAGGTTCCGCGCAGGAACTGACGGCGCCCCGGGGGCGAGGTCAGCGCCTTCTCCGTCTCCAGGGTCGCTCTGGCGGTGGGGCGGTGGACGTCGTCCACACCCATGAGCGTGCGGATCGCGGGGCGGACGAACAGTTCGAAGGAGACGTACGACGACACGGGGTTGCCCGGCAGGGCGAGCAGCGGGGTGTGGTCGGGGCCGATGGAGCCGAAGCCCTGGGGCTTGCCGGGTTGCATGGCGAGTTTGCGGAAGTCGACACCGGCACCGGCCTCGTCCTCGTCGCCCACCGAGGACAGGGCCTCCTTGACGACGTCGTACGCGCCGACGCTCACGCCACCGGTGGTGACCAGCAGGTCGGCGCGAATGAGCTGGTCCTCGATGGTGGAGCGGAGTGTCTCGGCGTCGTCGGCGACCGCGCCCACGCGGTAGGCGATGGCCCCGGCGTCGCGGGCGGCGGCGCACAGGGCGAAGCTGTTCGAGTCGTAGATCTGGCCGGTGTCCAACGGCTCGCCCGGCTGGACCAGTTCGCTGCCGGTGGACAGGACGACCACCCGCGGGCGGGGGCGCACGCGGACGGTGCCGCGGCCGATCGCGGCCAGCAGGCCGATCTGCGGGGGACCGAGGACCGTACCCGCCGCGAGGGCGAGGTCGCCCGCCCGCACGTCGCTGCCCTTCGCGCGCACATGGGCGCGCGCTTCGGCCGGGCGGTGCACCCGCACCTGCCCGGAGGCGCCCTCGGGGGCGGCGCTGTGGGCGCGCATCCCGGAGACCGGGCCCTCGCCGAGTCCTCCGTCGGTCCACTCCACCGGGACGACGGCTTCGGCACCGGGTGGCAGCGGGGCGCCGGTCATGATGCGCGCGGCCTGCCCCGGACCCACGTGCGGCGGCTCGGACCGGCCCGCCGCGACGTCGCCGACGACGGCGAGGACCGCCGGATACTCCTCGCCGGCGCCCGAGACATCCGCGACCCGCACCGCGTACCCGTCCATCGAGCTGTTGTCGAACGGCGGCAGGGAGACCGGCACCGTGACGTCCTCGACCAGGACGCAGCCCTGGGCGTCGAGGAGTTGCAGCTCGATGGGTTCGAGGGGGCGGACGGTCGCGAGGATGTCCTCCAGGTGGTCGTCCACCGACCAGAGACGGTCCTGGCCGGTGGTGCGGGCGGCGGCGGCGCTGCTCAAGATCCCTGCATCTCCTCGGCTACGTAACTGCGGAGCCAGGTCCGGAAGTCCGGGCCCAGGTCTTCACGTTCGCACGCGAGTCTGACAATGGCACGCAGGTAGTCGCCGCGGTCCCCGGTGTCATAGCGGCGGCCCTTGAAGACGACGCCGTGCACCGGGCCGCCGACCTTCTCGTCGGCGGCGAGCTGCTGGAGGGCGTCGGTGAGCTGGATCTCGCCGCCGCGGCCCGGCTCGGTCTTGCGCAGTATGTCGAAGATGTGGGGGTCGAGGACGTAGCGGCCGATGATCGCGTAGTTGCTGGGCGCGTCCGCCGGGTCCGGCTTCTCGACCAGGCCGGTCACCTTGACCAGGTCGCTCTCACCGGTGGTCTCCACGGCGGCGGAGCCGTACAGGTGGATCTGCTCGGGCTCGACCTCCATGAGCGCGATGACGCTGCCGCCGTGCTGCTCCTGGACCTCGACCATGCGGGCGAGCAGGGGATCGCGGGGGTCGATCAGGTCGTCGCCGAGGAGCACCGCGAAGGGCTCGTGGCCGACGTGCGGGGCCGCGCACAGGACCGCGTGGCCGAGACCCTTGGGGTCGCCCTGGCGCACGTAGTGCATGGTCGCGAGGTCGCTGGACTCCTGGACCTTGGCGAGCCGCCCGGCGTCGCCCTTCTTCTGGAGGGCCGACTCCAGCTCGTAGTTGCGGTCGAAGTGGTCCTCGAGGGGGCGCTTGTTGCGTCCCGTGATCATCAGGACGTCGTCGAGACCCGCCGACGCGGCCTCTTCGACCACGTACTGGATCGCCGGCTTGTCGACGACCGGCAGCATCTCTTTGGGAGTGGCCTTCGTGGCCGGAAGGAACCGGGTGCCGAGGCCTGCTGCAGGGATGACAGCCTTGCTGATCCTGGGGTGCGACTCAGTCATGCCCGTAACCATATCCGGTGCCTATGAGCAGAATCTGTGGCTCCGGTCAGTTGGCTCTCATATGAGCACATAAGGAACTACGGGGAGCGATCTGTGCATCACGCCGGACGTGAGGCCGAGCCTGACAAGCGAATGTTGCGCCGAGGATTCCTGGCGGTGAGAAGCAGGTTGACAGCCGGTGACCTGCGGGAGACCGCCGAGGCCCTGGCCCTGCGCGCGCTGGAGCTGCCGGAACTGGCGCACGCGCACACGGTGGCCGCGTACGTCTCCGTGGGGAGCGAGCCGGGCACCCTCGCGCTCCTGGACGCGCTGCACGCCCGGGGTGTGCGCGTCCTGCTGCCGGTCCTCATGGCCGACAACGACCTGGACTGGGGCGCGTACGCGGGCGAGGGCTCCCTCACCCGCGTCCAACACGGCGGGCGGATGACCCTCTTGGAGCCCGCGGGCGAGCGCCTGGGCCCCGAGTCCGTCCAGGAGGCCGACGCCGTCCTGCTGCCCGGCCTGGCGGTGGACCGGCGCGGACAGCGGCTGGGGCGCGGCGGCGGCTCGTACGACCGCGTACTGGCCCGCCTGGAGCGCGCGGGGACGGATCCGGCCCTGGTGGTGCTCCTGTACGACACCGAGGTCGTCGAGGACGTCCCGCGGGAGCCGCACGACCGCCCGGTGCACGCGGTGGTGACGCCTTCGGGGGTTCGGCGTTTCCGGTGACGTTCCCCGTCGCGGCCCTGCCGGGCTCGTGGCGACCCCGGCTCGGAGTCCCCGTGCGACATGGAAGGGGCCCTCCACGCGTGCGTGGAGGGCCCCTTCCATGGATGGCGTCAGCGCCTCACGGCTTGAGCACCAGGGTGTCGCTCGTGTTCTTCTCGACCGCCTCCGGCGAGAAGGCCCACGGCAGCAGTTCACCCTTGGCCCACTTGTCCGTCTGGTCGGTGTAGTGCGCGCTGTACGCGTGCCCGGACGCTCCGGAGAGGTTGATCCACTTCGACTTGTCGAGGTCGTCGAGGTTGACCACCATCCGCATCGACGGCACCCAGACCACTCCGTAGCCGCCCGCGGCGTTCCAGCCGGTCGCGTTGACCGTCGCCTCGCCGCCACTGAGCTTCCAGGGGCCGCGGTTGAGCATGTACTTCAGGAAGGCGGGGCCCTCGGTGCCCAGGGTCTGGTTCTTCAGGAACAGGCGGTGCAGCCGGCCCCAGCTCCAGGTGTCGAGGTCCTTGCCGAGCTTGGCGGTCAGCTCCCAGCGGGCGTCCTTCATGGCCCGTACGAACAGCTCGTCACGGGTGTCGATCGCCTTGTCGAGGCGCGTCTTGGGCGCCTTCCACCAGTCGTTGTGCTCGTCGTCGATGATCTTGCGGACCACCTCGAACCAGCGGTCGCCGCCGTCCGGCTGCGCCTGGTCGGCGTCGCGCTGACCGCACTCGAGGACCTTGCGGTCGTCGTCCGCGGGACCGGTGGTGTCGACCGGATCGACGTACAGGCACTGCCCCTTGACCCGCAGCTCCTTGGGCAGCTTGTTGCCGAAGGCCAGCTTGAGGATGTTGCGCCAGACCGCGTTGAAGTACGCGGCCGCCGCGGAATCGGCGTCCTGGGTGTAGTCCCAGCCCTCCAGGAGCTTCTGCGCCTCGCGGACGTTCTTGTCGGCGATGTCCAGCTTGAGCAGCTTGGGCACGATCTTGCTCGCGATCTCACTGCTGTTGTCCAGCTGCATCTGCCGCATGTCGTCGGTCGAGATCTTGCCGCCGCCGTCGGTCTTCGTCTTGATCAGATCGGTGATCCGCTGGCTGCGCGCGCCGTAGCCCCAGTCCGTGGTGAGCGTGTAGGGGTACTTGTCCTTGTCGACGACGGCCTGGTTGGCGGTGACGATGTAGCCGCGCTTCGGGTCGAACTCGTAGGGCAGTTCGGACGGCTTGATGTATTTGCCGGTCCAGCTGTACTTGGGGTCCCAGCCGAGCGAGGGGAGCGAACCGTCGTCGCCCTTCGGGCGGATCGGGATCTTGCCGGGCAGCTGGTAGCCGATGTGGCCCTTGGGGCCCTTGCCGTCGGCGTAGATCAGGTTCTGCGAGGGCACCTCGAAGGACCGGGCCGCCTTGCGGAACTCGTCCCAGCCCGACGCCTTGTCCATCCCGAAAACGGCGTCCATGGACGTGCCCGGGTCCAGGGCGGTCCAGCGCAGCGCGATGGCGTAGCCGTCGCCGCGGTCGGGCGCCGCGGCGTCGACGGTGGCCTTCTTGCCGACCTTGACCAGCTCGTCGTCGCGGTCGGACAGCAGAGGTCCGTTGTTGGTGGTGCGTACGACGATCGTCCTGCTGCCGCCGCCCGCGATCTTGATCGTTTCCTTGCGGGTGGTGAAGGGCAGCACCTTGCCGTCGTACTGGTAGCCGTTGCCGGTGATCTTCTCCAGGTACAGGTCGGTGACGTCGACCCCGGAGTTGGTCATGCCCCACGCGATGTTCTGGTTGTGGCCGATTATCACGCCGGGCATGCCCGCGAAGGTGTAGCCGGAGACGTCGTACGGGCACTTGCTGGAGACCGCGGTGCAGTGCAGGCCCATCTGGTACCAGACCGAGGGCAGCGAGGCCGACAGGTGCGGGTCGTTGGCCAGCAGGGGCTTGCCGGTGATGGTGCGGTCGCCCGACACGACCCACGAGTTGGAGCCGATGCCGTTGCCGTTGACCCCGACGGCCGTGGGCACGTCGTCGAGGACGTCGTAGAGCTTGGAGAGCTGGCTCTGCAGACCGCCCGGCGCCGTCGCGTCGCCCGCCAGCCCGGTGCCCGTCCCCGACTGCCCGGTGGTGCCGGCGCTCGTCGAGCCGGTCTGGGCGTACGACTGCGTGGCACTGTCGTACGCGCCCTCCTGCGTGATCGTCTTGTTCCGGCCGTACGGGTACTCCGGGTACAGGTCGGCGATCTGCTTCGGGCCAAGGCGGCTGGTCATCAAGGAGCGGTCGATCTCCTCCTGCATGTTGCCGCGCAGGTCCCAGGCCATCGCCTTGAGCCAGGCCACCGAGTCGACCGGGGTCCACTCCTGGGGCTTGTAGTCGTTGGTGAAACCGAGGGCCGCGTACTCCAGGGAGATGTCCTTGCCGTCCTTGCCCTTCAGGTAGGCGTTGACTCCCTTGGCGTACGCCTGCAGGTACTTCTTCGTGGAGGCCGACAGTTTGGTGTCGTACTCCTTCTTGGCGACCCGGTCCCAGCCCAGCGTGCGCAGGAACTCGTCGTTCTTGACCTGGCCCTTGCCGAACATCTCGGACAGCCGGCCCGAGGTCATGTGCCGGCGCACGTCCATCTCGTAGAACCGGTCCTGCGCCTGGACGTAGCCCTGGGCCATGAACAGGTCCGCGTCCGAGGACGCGTAGATCTGGGGAATCCCGTAGCCGTCCCGCTTCACGTCGACGGGCCCGGAGAGCCCTTCGAGCGTGAGGGAGCCCCTGGTCTGCGGGAAGGAGGCACGGACGGTGCTGACTCCCCAGTACCCCCCGTAGGCCACGCCCCCGATCAGGGCCAGAACCAGGACGATCAGGATCAGACGGGCGCGGCGCCCCTTCTTCCTGCCGGACTTGCCGGGCTTTTGGCCGGAAGAGGCGGTGGTGTTCGGGGGCATCGCTGTCCTTGCTGTCCTAACGCGAGCGGCAGGCGGTCCTGGAGTGCTGGAGCAACCATAGGCGCAGGGCCCACCGCGCCTTGACGCGGAGTCGGGTACCCGGACGGCCGAGCGTTTGATCTCGGCCCCAGGAGCGTCAAGAAAGCGTCAAGAGTTAGGTAAGGTAACGAAGTACTTGGACCGCTGTACCGACTTCCGGCGTTCGGATCGACCTGCTCGGACCCCGTGCCCGGATCGGCGAGAAGGGAACGGCCGCTGACTGTCCACCACCTCAACCAGCTCCTGCTCGTCTGCTCGCTCGTCCTGCTCGTCGCGGTGGCGGCGGTTCGGATCTCCTCCCGCAGCGGGCTCCCCAGCCTGCTCGTCTACCTCGGCATCGGCATGGCCATGGGCCAGGACGGCGTCGGCGACATCCACTTCAGCAACGCCGAGATGACCCAGGTCATCGGATACGCGGCCCTCGTCGTGATCCTGGCCGAGGGCGGCCTCGGCACGAAGTGGAAGGAGATCAAGCCGGTCCTTCCGGCCGCCGCCTCGCTGGCGGTGGCCGGTGTGGCCGCGAGCGTGGGGGTCACGGCCGCCGCCGCCCACTTCCTGATCGACCTGGAGTGGCGGCAGGCGCTCATCATCGGCGCGGTGGTGTCATCGACGGACGCCGCGGCGGTCTTCTCGGTGCTGCGCAAGGTCCCCCTCCCCTCCCGCGTGACGGCCGTCCTGGAGGCCGAGTCGGGCTTCAACGACGCCCCGGTGGTCATCCTCGTCGTCGCGTTCAGCACGGCGGGCCCCGTGGAGCACTGGTACGTGCTGGTGGGAGAGATAGCCCTGGAGCTGGCGATCGGCGCGGCCATGGGGCTCGCGGTCGGCTGGCTCGGCTCCTGGGGGCTGCGGCACGTCGCGCTGCCCGCCTCCGGCCTCTACCCGATCGCCGTGATGGCGATCGCCGTCACCGCCTACGCGGCCGGCGCCCTCGCGCACGGCAGCGGCTTCCTCGCCGTCTATCTCGCCGCGATGCTGCTCGGCAACGCCAGACTGCCGCACTGGCCCGCCACCCGGGGCTTCGCCGAAGGACTCGGCTGGATCGCCCAGATCGGCATGTTCGTCCTGCTCGGCCTGCTCGTCACACCGCACGAGATGGGCGACGACATCTGGCCCGCGCTCGTCATCGGCCTGGCGCTGACCGTGGTGGCCCGGCCCCTGAGCGTCTTCGCCGCCCTGCTGCCCTTCCGCATCCCCTGGCAGGAACAGACGCTGATGTCCTGGGCGGGGCTGCGCGGCGCCGTGCCCATCATCCTGGCGACCATTCCGATGGTGAGCGGCATCGAGGAGAGCCGCCGGATCTTCAACATCGTCTTCGTCCTGGTCGTCGTCTACACCCTCGTCCAGGGGCCCACGCTGCCCTGGCTGGCCCGCACGCTGCGGCTGGGCGAGTCCACGGGCCCCGCCGACCTCGGCATCGAATCGGCACCCCTGGAGCGGCTGCGGGGACATCTGCTGTCCGTGGCGATCCCCAAGGGGTCACGCATGCACGGCGTCGAGGTGGCCGAGCTGCGCCTGCCCGCGGGCGCCGCCGTCACCCTCGTGGTACGCGAAGGGACCTCCTTCGTACCGATGCCCACGACGGTGCTGCGGCGCGGCGACGAACTGCTGGTGGTGGCCACCGACCCGGTCCGCGACGCGGCCGAGCGACGGCTGCGCGCGGTGGGCCAGGGCGGCAAGCTGGCGGACTGGCTGGGCCCCCTGGGCGGCGGCGGACGCTGAGACGGCGGAAATCCACCCTCTTGCGCAATCACAGGCCAGCGGTGCGGTGGTGCTCGTTTTCACAGGCATCGCACACCTCTCCCCCTGTACCATGAAGGCATACTTTGATCGAACCAACTCTGCCTGACGCAGAGCTGGCGCGACCGTATGGCGGTCGCGGTGCCCTTGCAGGGGGCGGCGCGGCATCTACCGCAGTTCCGCGCAAGAGGACAGCTCTCGGCGCCCCCGCACGGGCGCGCTACCAGGCGGCAGAAAGGCACGGGCCGTGGCATCCACGGTCACCTCCCGCCCCGGGTACGGACAGCTGCTGCGCACCCGCGGCGCCTGGACGTTCCTGCTTCCCGGTTTCGCGGCGCGCCAGCCGTTCGCGATGCTGACCATCTCCCTCGTCCTCCTCGTCCAGCACACCACCGGCTCGTACGGGGCCGCCGGCGCCGTCGCCGCGGCCACCGGCGTCTCCATGGCGGTGTTCGCGCCCTTCACCGGCCGTCTCGCCGACCGTCACGGGCAGCGGGCCGTCCTGCTGCCCGGCGTCCTGGTGCACGTCCTGGCCGCCCTCTGCCTGACCGCCCTGGCCCTGTCGGACGCCCCTCTGTGGGCCCTTTTCCTCGCCGCCGTGCCGACCGGCGCCTCGGTGCCTCAGATCGGGCCCATGGTCCGCGCCCGCTGGGGCGTGAAACTCCAGGACTCGCCCCTGATGAGCACCGCGGCGGCCTTCGAGTCCGTCACGGACGAGCTGACCTTCGTCCTCGGCCCGCTGGTCGCGACCGCCTTGTGCACCACCGTGCACCCGGCCGCGGGCCTGCTGACCGAGGCCGCGCTGACCCTGGTCGGCGGCCTTCTCTTCGCCGCGCAGAAGAGCACCCAGCCCGCCACCGCCCGCGAGGGCCACGCGCGCGTGGAGCACGGTTCCGCGCTGCGGATCCCCGGGGTGCGCGTACTGATCGTGACCTTCCTGGGCATCGGCTCCGTCTTCGGCGGCATGCAGGTCTCGCTCGCCGCGTTCAGCGAGTCCATCGGCGAGCCCGGCATGAACGGTGTGCTGTACGGCGTCTTCGCCGCCGGCAACATGCTGTCGGGCGTCGTCTGCGGCGCCATCGCCTGGAAGGTGGCCCCGCGGCGCCGTCTCGTCATCGGGTACGCCGCCCTGACGCTCACCACCTCCGGGCTGTGGGCCGCCCACTCGGTGGCCGTGCTCATCGGCATCGGACTCCTGGTCGGGATGTGCATCGCCCCCGCCCTGATCACCGGCTACACACTGGTCGAGGGACTGGTGCCGGCCGGTGCCCGCACCGAGGCCTTCACCTGGCTGACCGGCGCCGTCGCCCTCGGGCAGGCCGCCGCCGTCACGGTGGCCGGGCAGATGGAGGACCGCCTGTGGGACGGCGCCGGATTCCTGGTGCCGATGGGCGGTACGGCCCTGGCGCTGGTCACCCTGGTGGCCCTGCGTTCACGGCTCGGGACACGACCCGCCGGCCGTACCGTCGCACGTGGCGTCGGTCACCGAGTGCCGGTGACAGTGGACTGATCTCTCGGAATACGTCACTATGGACCGTCGTTAGCACTCACTGAGTGAGAGTGCCAGGAGGAAGACAAGTGCCGACCTACCAGTACCAGTGCACCGAGTGCGGCGAGGGCCTCGAGGCGGTGCAGAAGTTCACCGACGATGCCCTGACCGAGTGCCCCAACTGCGGTGGCCGCCTGAAGAAGGTGTTCTCGGCCGTCGGCATTGTCTTCAAGGGCTCCGGCTTCTACCGCAATGACAGCCGCGGCTCCTCGTCGACCAGCTCGCCGGCGTCCAAGCCGTCGACGCCCTCACCGGCGTCGTCGTCTTCTTCGTCATCTTCGTCTTCGTCAGGGACGACCTCGTCGTCGTCGGAGTCGAAGTCGTCGGGCAGCGGGTCGTCCAGCAGCTCCGCCGCGTAGTCCGCCCAGCGGGACGCGATTCCTACCGGACCCTGCCGTCACCGACGGCAGGGTCTTCGGTGTGCCTCGGGCCCGGCTAGGGTGCGGTCCATGGCGAACACGGAGAACCCAGTGAACCCGGCCGGGCAGCAGGCGTCCGGCGTGGCCGAGATCGGTGTCATCGGCGGCTCGGGCTTCTACTCCTTCCTCGACGACGTGACCGAGATACAGGTGGACACCCCCTACGGGCCGCCCAGCGACTCCCTGTTCCTCGGCGAGATCGCCGGGCGACGGGTCGCCTTCCTGCCACGCCACGGCCGCGGCCACCATCTGCCGCCGCACCGCATCAACTACCGGGCCAACCTGTGGGCACTGCGGTCCGTCGGTGCCCGGCAGATCCTCGGACCCTGCGCGGTGGGCGGCCTGCGCCCCGAGTACGGGCCGGGCACGCTGCTCGTGCCGGACCAGATGGTCGACCGGACGAAGGCGCGGGCACAGACGTACTTCGACGGACTGCCGCTGCCGGACGGCACCGTGCCGAACGTGGTGCACGTGTCGCTGGCCGACCCCTACTGCCCCGTCGGCCGCAAGGCCGCTCTGGAGGCGGCGCGCGGTCGGGACTGGGAGCCGGTGGACGGCGGCACGCTCGTGGTGGTCGAGGGGCCGCGGTTCTCCACCCGCGCCGAGTCGCTGTGGCATCAGGCGCAGGGCTGGTCCGTGGTGGGCATGACCGGCCATCCCGAGGCGGCGCTCGCCCGTGAACTCGAGCTCTGCTACACGTCGTTGACCCTGGTCACCGACCTGGACGCGGGCGCGGAGGCCGGCGAGGGCGTCTCGCACGACGATGTCCTCAAGGTGTTCGCGGCCAACGTGGACCGGCTGCGGGGCGTGTTGTTCGACGTGGTGGCGGGGCTGCCGGAGAACGGGACGCGGGACTGCCTGTGCACGACGGCGATGGGGGGCATGGACCCGGGGTTCCGCCTGCCGTGACCGTCGGCGGGCGGGAAGGGGCGGGAAGGGGGAAGGGGCGGGAGGGGACGGTGAAGGGGCGAGGGGGGACGGCGACCTGCGGGGAGACCGGTCGGGGCGTGCGGAACTTCTCGTTCGGGTGAGGGAGTTGTCCACAAATCGTCGGTGATCCACCGGCTCCGACGGGATTCGCCGCGAGGCCTCATCGTGGGATCGCAAGCCCGGTCCCTCGTCGCAGGTGGTGGTTCTCCATGGCCCAGCTCTCCCCCTTCTCCCCCCGCCCGCTCCCCGCGGCCCCCGTCCTCCCCTGGGAAGCGGAGGTCCCCGCGGGACGGACCTCGCACCCGTACACGGGGCCGACCTCGGACCCTTACGACCCGTACGACGTGGGCGACCTGCGTCCGCCGGGCGTGGACGCGCCCCCGACCCGCGAGGTGCCGCAGTTCTCGCCCGTTCGTGTGCACGGCGGCCGGAACCGGCTGCGGCGCCTCGCCCGCTACCGGCGGCGGGCCGTGGCCGCGGGGCTCGCGGTCACGGCGGCGGCCCTCGTGGCGGCCGGCCCCCGAGCCGCGGAGCGGGCACGTGGCCGGCCGGCGTCCTCGACCTCGGCCTTGTCCCCGCCCACGTCCGCCGCCGTCTCCCCTTCCGGTTCCGCTTCCTCTTCCTCGTCCGGTTCCCCTTCCGGTTCCGTACGGGGGTCGGGCGGGGTCGAGATGGTGGCGGCGCCGGTGCGGATCGCCGACGCGGCGACGGTGCGGCTGCTCAGGTCCGGGGATCGTGTCGACGTGATCGCGTCGGACGGCCGCGGCCAGGGCCGCGTCGTCGCGGCCGGGGCCCGGGTGAGCGCGGTACCGGACTCCGGCGGTACCGAGCCCGGTGCGCTGGTCGTGCTGTCCGTGCCCCGGCCCACCGCGGCACGGCTGGCGGGTGCGGGCATCACCGCACGGTTGGCGGTGACACTGTGCTGAGGACTCCGCCGGATATCGAATCGGTGTCAAGTCCCGCACGGGAGCTACCGGATTGGACAGCGCCCACATGCCCTGCCGTAGGTTGCGGAGCTGTTTGTTCCACAACTTGTACAGAGGGGCCTCTTGGTGAGCGAGAAGCAGCAACCCGGCGTCTGGGAGGGCTTCAAGACCTTCCTCATGCGGGGCAATGTCATCGATCTGGCCGTCGCGGTGGTCATCGGAGCGGCCTTCACCAACATCGTCAACTCGGTGGTGAAGGGCATCATCAACCCGATGGTCGGTGCGGTCGGCACGAAGAACCTCGACAGTTACAGCTCCTGTCTGAAGGGGCCGTGCCAGGGCAGCGGGGACACCGCCACGGGCGTCCGGATCCTCTGGGGCTCGGTGCTGGGCGCCACGCTCAGCTTCGTGATCACCGCGGCCGTCGTCTACTTCCTGATGGTCCTGCCGATGTCGAAGTTCCTGGCCCGGCAGGCCGCCCGCCAGAAGGCGAAGGAAGGCACGCAGGAGATCATCGAGGTGTCCGAGCTGGAAGTGCTCAAGGAGATCCGCGACGCTCTGCTGGCTCAGCGCGGTTCGGGGCAGAGGCCCCACTAGGGCTGACCCGGCCGGGGCTGTGCCGGCCGGGACCGTCCCGGCCGAGCGTGTTGCCGCGGCTGCGTGTGTTGTCGCGGTGGGGACCGGGCGGGGGCCGGTCCCGAAGGCGCCGGGGCCGCGTTCGGCGGCCCCGTTGCCGGGCTCAGATGTGGTGGGGCGGCTTCTCGTCGAGGAAACGCTTCAGGTCGGCGGCGCCGTCGGCGTCGCCGCCCGGCCGCTCGCCCCATCCCCGGTCCGTGTCGTCGGAGGACTGCTGGCTCAGCGGGTCGTCGAAGACGAGTGTCGGCTTCCGGGGAGCGGGGCGTACCTCCCCGGAAGACTCGGTGCGCGGTTGCGGGGCATCGCGCGGTTCGGGCGCGGGGGTGCTGCTCATGCGTCCAGGGTACGCCGAGGGCGTGCCGGCCCCCCGCGCCACGACCGGCGGATCAGGCCCCCCGCGTGGGCGCTCCGGGTTCTTTTCTGCTGTGCTTGGCCGCATGACGTCCAGTTCCGCTTCCGAGTCCGCACCGACGCCCGGCACGTCCCGGCTCGGGCCCCTGCGCAGGATGACCGCCCGGGGGCGGGACGAGGCGCACCGCGTCGCGACGCCGCTGGAGCTCTTCTTCGACCTGTGTTTCGTCGTGGCGATCGCCCAGGCCGGCGCGGAGCTGATGCACTCCATGGCCGGGGGTCACGCGGGCGAGGGCATCCTCAACTACGTGATGATCTTCTTCGCCATCTGGTGGGCGTGGATGAACTTCACGTGGTTCGCCTCGGCGTACGACAACGACGACGCGCTCTTCCGGGTGGTCACACTGGTGCAGATCGCCGGTGTGCTGGTGCTCGCCGCCGGTGTGTCGCGGGCGTTCGAGAACCACGTCTTCCTGGCCGTCTGGCTCGGCTACGTGATCATGCGGTTCGCGCTGATCACCCAGTGGCTCCGAGCGGCGCGCTCCGCCGAGGGCGCCGAGAGAACGATGGCGCTGCGGTACGCGGTCGGCGTGCTGCTGTGCCAGGTCGGCTGGCTGGGACTGCTGGTCCTGCCGGAGTCGGGCCGCGGCTGGGTGTTCCTGGTGATGGCCCCCTTGGAGATGTGCGTCCCGCTGTACGCGGAGAAGGACTACGTCACCTCGTGGCACGCGCACCACATCTCCGAGCGGTTCGGCCTGTTCACGATCATCGTGCTCGGCGAGTCGGTCTCCGCGGCCACGGTCGCCGTGAAGACGGGCGTCGACGAGCACGACGCGCTGGGCCGTCTGCTGCCCATCGCCGTGGGCGGCCTGCTGATCGTGTTCGCCGCCTGGTGGATCTACTTCGCGGTGCCCATCCACGGCTTCCTGCGGTCCAACAGACAGTCGTTCCTGTGGGGGTACGGCCACTATCTGATCTTCTCGTCGGCGGCCGCGATCGGCGCGGGTCTGGAGGTCGCGGTCGAGCAGGCGGTCGGCAAGGCCCACATCTCGACGCTCGCCGCGTCCGCCGCGGTGACACTGCCGACCGCTCTGTACTTCCTCATGGTGTGGCTCCTGCACGCACGCCACTTCAAGGTGGGCACCGCTCAGCAACTGGTCCTGCCCACGGCCGCGTTGCTGGTGATCCTGTGCACGTTCCTCGGCGACTGGGCGGTGCTCGTGGCCGGAATCGTGGCGACCCTGGCGGTGGCGGTGGGAATGATGCTGACCGCGCGGATGACCGCACCCGAGAGACGGGAGACGGCGGGGGCCGCGTAGAGCCGCTCGATCGGCGCGGGCACAAGCGGACGGGCGGACGCGGAGGAGGCGCGGGACGGAGGGGGAGCGCCGAGGGCGGGGCGGGGGAAACACTGGGCCCATGACAGTTGACGCTCTGACAGATGTCGCGGGGCTGCGCGTGGGGCACGCGACACGCACCGGCGGCGGTTGGCTCACCGGCACCACCGTGGTGCTCGCTCCCCCGGGCGGCGCCGTCGCGGCCGTCGACGTGCGCGGCGGTGGACCCGGCACCAAGGAGACCGACGCGCTCGACCCGCGCAATCTGGTGCAGAAGGTCGAGGCGGTCGTCCTGACCGGCGGCAGCGCGTACGGGCTGGACTCCGCGTCCGGGGTGATGGCCTGGCTGGAGGAGCGGGGCCGCGGCGTGCGGGTGGGCGTCGATCCAGCGCACGTCGTACCGGTGGTGCCCGCCGCCTGTGTCTTCGACCTGGGCCGCGGCGGCGACTTCCGGGCACGGCCGGACGCCGCCACGGGCCGGGCCGCGGTCGAGGCGGCGGCCACGAGTGGACCGGGCACCCCGGTGGCGGAGGGCTGCGTGGGCGCCGGCACCGGGGCGACGGTCGGGGCGGTCAAGGGCGGGGTCGGGTCGGCGAGCGCCGTACTCGATTCGGGGATCACGGTGGCCGCGCTGGTGGTGGCCAACGCTGCGGGATCGGCGATGGATCCGGAGACGGGCGCGCTGTACGGGGAGTTGCTGGGGGGCGGGCGGGCGGAGTACCCCGCGTCCGGGGTCCACGAGGCGGCTCGGAAGCGGCTAGCCGAGGCCGCCGCGAGGAACACGCCGCCGCCGCTGAACACCACACTCGCCGTCGTCGCGACCGACGCCGTCCTCACCCGGGCGCAGGCGCACAAACTCGCCGGGACGGCGCACGACGGCATCGCCCGCGCGGTGCGGCCGGTGCATCTGCTCAACGACGGGGACACGGTGTTCGCGCTGGCCACCGGCGTCCGGCCGCTCGCCGCCGGGGACCCGCTCGCGCTCAACGAGATTCTGGCGGCCGGCGCGGACCTGGTGACACGGGCGATCGTACGGGCGGTACGGGCGGCCGGCCCGGTGGACGGTCCGGGCGGGATGTGGCCGTCGTACGAGGAGTTGTACGGGAGCCGGTAGTCGATAACCAGTGGCCGGCATCGGGTGGCCGGGAGCCGACATCCGGAGGTCGGTGACCGGTGGCCGGAGGCCGGATGTCGGAGCCCAAAGCCCGGAGGTTGGTGGCCGGAGGTCGGAGCCCAAAGCCCGGAGGTTGGTGGCCGGAGGTCGGAGCCCAAAGCCCGGAGGTTGGTGGCCGGAGGTCGGAGGCCGGAGCCCGGATGTTGGTGGCCGGAGGTTGGTGGCCGGAGCCCGGAGGTCGGTGGCCGGAGCCCGGAGGTTGGCCGCCGGTGGCCGGAGGTTGGCCGCCGGTGGCCGGAGGTCCACATCCGGTGAGCGGTGGCCGGACGTCCACATCCGGTGGGCGGTGGCCGGAGGTCGGCAGCCGGTGGGCGGTGGCTCCGGGGCGGTCGTGAAGGGGGCGATTGTCCCGGTTCTGTCACCGGACGGCGTCAGGCGGAGATCGTGGGAACCCTTCTCTCCACCGCTCGCTCTTTCCCCACGCACCGGAGCGGATCACCCACACCACAAGGAACTGGAGAAGCCCGTGAATACGCCGAACTCAGCAGCGCGGCGCGCACTGGGGGCCTGTGCCGCCCTGATGGTCGGCGCCCTCGCCCTCACCGCCTGCGGCGGCAACGCCAGTGCCGACACCGAAGGCAAGGGCGGCAAGAACGGCAGCGGCTCGGCCAGGACGTCCACGGCGAAGATCGCCATCTCGGCCAAGGACGGTTCGACGAGCGCGTCCATCAACGCGACCGGAGTGAAGGTCAGCGACGGCAAGCTGACGGACGTGAAGATGACGGTGTCGGGGAGCGGTGCCGCCGTACCGGGGGCGATATCCGCGGATGGCGGCAGCTGGCAGCCCAAGGCGCGGCTGGAGCGTGGGACGAAGTACCAGATCTCGGCCACCGCGAAGGACGCGAGCGGGCGCACGGCCGCCGCCAACGCCATTTTCACGACGGTCTCTTCGAGCAACAGCTTCATCGGTACGTACACGCCCGACGACGGCAGCACGGTCGGCGTCGGGATGCCGGTCTCCTTCACCTTCGACAAGGCGATCAGCAAGCCGAAGGCCGTGCAGTCGCACATCACCGTCACTTCCAGCAGCGGTCAGCAGGTGGTCGGGCACTGGTTCGGCGGGCAGCGGCTCGACTTCCGGCCCGAGCAGTACTGGAAGGCCGGCTCCAAGGTGACGATGAAGATCGACCTGGACGGCGTCGAGGGGGCGAACGGCGTCTTCGGAGTGCAGAAGAAGACAGTCACCTTCACCATCGGCCGCTCCCAGGTCTCCACGGTCGACGTCAACACACAGACCATGACGGTGGTCCGGGACGGCAAGACCCTCAAGTCGGTGCCGATCTCGGCCGGCAGCCCTGAGCACACCACGTACAACGGGCAGATGGTGATCTCCGAGAAGTTCGCGCAGACGCGGATGAACGGCTCGACGGTGGGCTACGGCGGCGAGTACGACATCCCGGACGTGCCGCACGCGATGCGCCTGACGTCGTCGGGGACGTTCGTCCACGGCAACTACTGGTACAGCCGCGGGAATCCGCCCTTCGGCCGGCAGGGCACCAGCCACGGCTGCGTGGGAATGGCCGATGTGCAGGGCGCGCAGGGGGACACGACCGCCAAGTGGTTCTACGACAACTCCCTGGTCGGGGATGTCGTGACGGTGAAGAACTCGCCCGACAGGACGGTCGCGCCCGACAACGGGCTGAACGGCTGGAACATGTCGTGGAGCGCGTGGACCGCGGGAAATACCGCCTGACGGAGGGGCGTTGACGCCGAAGCGGGCCGTGTGGGAACTTGCCGCGCGGCCCGCTCGTTTTTGTGTCCGTACGTTTTCTCGGTTCCCAGGAATGATGTCGGACCGAGGGGCTACGGTATGCACCCACAAGGTGACATGCAGCAACGCCGGGAGAAACCTTGAGCGTTCCGTACGAGACAGCAGCGTACGAACCACCCGAGTCGCCCGAGTCTCCGGAGGAGCACCTCGCGCGGCTCCTCGGCCGTGCCCTGAACTCCTTCGAACTGCCCGACGAGGCGATACGCCGGCTCGACTGCGCGCTGGCGCACGACAGTTCCCTGCACTCCGCGCACCACAGCGCGGGGCTGCACCGCGAGACGTACCGGCACACCTGGCTGCTCGCCGACGGCTCCGCGGTCACGCTGTGGGAGCTCGTGCACAACACGGCGCCCGGAAGCGAGCCGCAGCACGAGGTGTACGTCGACGAGGAGGAGCTGCGTGCCGCCACGGCGCGGCTGCCGCTGCCGTCGGACGCGCCGGACTTCGAGCTGCCGGTGACGGTCGGGCTGTCGCCGATCCCGGAGCCGCGACACGCGTACGTGCCCGACGATTCGGCGGATCACGCGCGGCGTCTGCTGCGGCGCGCGGAGAACGCGGACCGGCCGGGTCCCGACCTCGCGACGCTGCTGCTGCGGACCGCGTTCGCGCACCAGATCACCCAGGCATTCGGCCGCCCCTGCCGGGCGGGCCAGGTGGGCCAGGCCGGCCTGTGCTTCTCGCTCTACGAGCACGCGTTCCTGCTCCGCGACGGCAGGGAGATCTCCCTGTGGGAGGTCGAGCACACGGCGACGCCGGACGGTCGGCACATGTGCGAGGTCTACCCGACGGAGGACGCGGCCCGCGCCGCGATGGAACGCCGGGCAGCGCGGCTCGGCTGACCCGACTGCACGCTGCCCGGTGTCGCAGGGCACACGGGTGCGGCGCCACGGGGCACGTGTTCTACGGGCGGCTGTCGCTGAACTGGCGCACCAGGCCCGCGAACGCGGCGCGCTCCTCGGGGGTGAGCTCGACGGACTCGGCGACAGGGCCGGAGCGCCGCTGGTGGGGCATCGCCCGCAGCACGGCGCCGTGGGACCGCGCGGGCCGCGTGGGCCCCAGCAGTCCCGCGGCGCGGGCCCGGCGCGTCAGACGGATCAGACCGATGGCCCAGACGACGGTCAAGAGGGCGAGGACGGCCACGCCTATCAACTGGGAGATCGATACATGCTCAGGCATACGCACCAGTAGACACCACGGTCCGGGGCTTGGCCCCGGACCGTGACGTATATCGCAGATGCCGCGAAGGTGTCGATCTCCCGCAGGTGCGGTGAACGGCTCACCACCGCCCCAATCGGGCGGACGGGGGCGCGCCTCAGGCGGCGACCGGCTCCGTGGTGTCGGCCTTCGTCGCTATCGGAACTTCCGCCACACCCGCGCCCGCACCGGCGGAAGCCTGCTTCCGCATGCCCTTCAGGACGACCACCAGGGCGGTGGTGACACAGACGCCGGCCGCGATGGCGATCAGGTAGAGGAACGGGTTGCCGATCAGCGGGACCACGAAGATGCCACCGTGCGGGGCCCGCAGCGTCGCGCCGAAGATCATCGACAGGGCTCCGGTGACCGCGCCGCCCGCCATGGCGGAGGGAATGACACGCAGCGGGTCGGCTGCCGCGAACGGGATCGCGCCCTCCGAGATGAAGGAGGCGCCCAGGACCCAGGCCGCCTTGCCGTTCTCGCGCTCGGTCTGGGTGAAGAGCCTGCCGCGCACCGTCGTGGCGAGGGCCATGGCGAGCGGAGGCACCATACCGGCCGCCATCACGGCCGCCATGATCTTCATGGCCGAGTCGCTGGGGCTGGCGACCGCGATACCGGCGGTGGCGAAGGTGTACGCGACCTTGTTGACCGGGCCACCGAGGTCGAAGCACATCATCAGCCCCAGCAGTGCGCCGAGCAGGACGGCGTTGGAGCCGGTGAGGCCGTTGAGCCAGTCGGTCATGCCCTTCTGCGCGGAGGCGATGGGCTTGCCGATGACCACGAACATCAGGAACCCGACGATCGCCGCGGAGATCAGCGGGATCACCACCACCGGCATGATGCCGCGCAGGGCCGCCGGGATCCGCACCTTCTGGATCCCGATCACCACACCACCGGCGATGAGACCGGCGGCCAGGCCGCCGAGGAAACCGGCGTTGATGGTGAGGGAGATCGCCCCGCCGACGAAGCCGGGCACGATACCGGGCCGGTCCGCCATGCCGTAGGCGATGTAGCCGGCCAGCACCGGGACGAGGAACCCGAAGGCGACGCCGCCGATCTGGAAGAGCAGCGCGCCCCAGCTGTCCCCCTGGGTCCACACGAAGTGGTCCATCACCGACGGCGCCTTGTTGATCTGGTAGCCGCCGATCGCGAACCCGAGGGCGATCAGCAGACCGCCGGCCGCGACGAACGGGACCATGTAACTCACGCCGGACATCAGCCACTTGCGGAGCATGGTCCCGTAGCCCTCACCGGCGGCACCGGCGCGCTCCACCGGCGTGCCGGGGGCGGAGCCCGCGGTGACCTCGCCGCGCTCCGCCTTGCCACGGACCTCGGAGATCAGCTCGGTGGGCCGGTTGATGCCCGCCTTCACACCGACGTCCACGGTCGGCTTCCCGGCGAACCGGTCCTTGTCCCGTACGGGCACGTCGTGCGCGAAGATCACGCCGTCCGCGTCCGCGATGACCGCAGGATCGAGCCGGGTGAACCCGGCCGAACCCTGTGTCTCGACGGTGAGTTCGACTCCCGCCGCGCGGCTCGCGTTCTCCAGCGACTCGGCCGCCATGTAGGTGTGCGCGATACCGGTGGGGCAGGAGGTGACGGCGACGATACGGAACGGACGCTCGGCGGCGGTGTCCGTGGCGGTGTCGGCGGAGGCCGCCGCCGACACCGCCACGGAGTCCTGGGCATCCTCGGCCACCTCGGCCGCCTTCGAGGCCCCGGCCCCGGTCGTCACCGGGGACGCGGCCGCACCGGCCGCCGCGGCCGCCGGGGACTCGTCCCCGCGGATGAGCGCGGCCGCCGCCGTCGCGTCGTCCACGGCCCGCAGCGCGGAGGTGAACCCGGCGTTCATGAGCTGGCGGGCCAGCGCCGACAGGATCGTCAGATGCGCGTCGTCGGCGCCCGCAGGAGCGGCGATCAGGAAGATCAGGTCGGCGGGGCCGTCCGGCGCCCCGAAGTCGATCCCGGCGGCGCTGCGCCCGAAGGCGAGCGTCGGCTCGGTGACGTGTTCGCTCCGGCAGTGCGGGATGCCGATGCCGCCGTCGAGACCGGTCGGCATCTGCGCCTCGCGGGCGGCCACGTCGGCGAGGAAGCCGTCGAGGTCGGTGACCCGGCCCTGGGCAACCATGCGCTCGGCGAGGGCACGTGCCGCCGCCTCTTTGGTCTCGGCGGACAGGTCGAGATCGACCAGGTCCGCGGTGATCATCTCGCTCATCGCGGGCTCCTTCGCACGCGTATCGCCCGTGGGGAGTGGGCGGGGGTGAGGACGGGGACGGGGGTGACGACGGGGGTGCCGCACGCGGAGGACTCCGGAGGTGCGGGGACGGTGAGGTCCGAGGGGATGACGGGATCTGCGGGATCTGCGGGGACGGCGCCGTGGAGGATGCTGTGGGCGGGAACCGGGAAGTCCCCCCACCTCAGCCCCCGTTCGGGAGGTTTCTTCAAAACCGGGCCGGGAGACGCATCCGCCACCGCGCAGGTACGCCGCACCTTCCGCGCCCGGCCAGGAGGTACCTTCCGGCCGGGACCGCGGCCCGACGCCCGCGAGGCCGGTCCGGGAAGCGTGCGTCGACCCGTGGCCGCGCTCGCGGCGGCGGGGTCCGTCATGACACCGGCTCCGTGAGGACGCGGTCCACGGGGATCTCCGTCGTGACGGTCACGCCGGCGGGGTCGAGATCGGCCGGTTTCGGCATGACGCTGCCGGGCAACTGCACGGCGGCGGCACCGTGGGCGACGGCGGAGGCGAGCGCTTCCGGGCCGCGGCCCCCGGCGATCAGGAAACCGGCGAGCGAGGAGTCACCGGCGCCCACGTTGCTGCGTACGGCGTCCACCTGGGCGCTGCCGAACCAGGCTCCCGAGTCGTCCACCAGCAACTGCCCGTCCGCACCGAGGCTCGCGAGCACGGCGCCCGCGCCCATCTCGCGCAGTTCCTCGGCGGCCTTGACCGCGTCGCCCACGGTGGTCAGGGGGCGCCCGACGGCTTCCGCGAGTTCCTCCGCGTTGGGCTTCACCACGTCCGGCCGCTCGCGCAACGCCGCGAGCAGCGCCGGTCCCGAGGTGTCCAGGGCGATCCGGGCACCTGCCGCGTGGGCACGGGCGACGAGGTCGGCGTACCAGGAGGGTCCCAGTCCGCGCGGCAGGCTGCCGCAGCAGGTGATCCAGTCGGTGTCGCCGGAACGGTACTGCCGACGCACCGTCTCCAGCAGCGACTCGGCCTCGGCGGCGGAGAGTTCGGGGCCGGGCGCGTTGATCTTCGTCAGGGTGCCGTCGGGTTCGGCGACCGAGATGTTCGACCGGGTGGCTCCCGCGACCGGTACCGGGGCGACCTCGATGCCCTGCGCGTCGAGCAGCTCGGCGACGAGTGCGCCGGGCGCGCCGCCCAGGGGCAGTACGGCGATCGTGCGCCGCCCGGCCGCGGCGACCGCGCGCGAGACGTTCACGCCCTTGCCACCGGGATCCACACGTTCGCCGGTGGCCCGGTTGACCTCGCCGCGGTCCAGCGAGGGGACTTCGTACGTGCGGTCGAGGGAGGGGTTCGGGGTGACGGTGAGGATCATGCGCGTACTACTTCCGTGCCACCGCGCTCGATGTCGGTGGCGTCTTCCGGGCTCAGACCTGTGTCGGTGATCAGCAGGTCCACGTCGCTCAGATCGCCGAAGCGGGCGAAGTGCTCCTGGCCGTGTTTGGAGGAGTCGGCGAGCAGCACCACCCTGCGTGCCGCCTGGACGGCCGCGCGCTTCACGGCGGCCTCGGCGAGGTCGGGGGTGGTCAGTCCGTGCTCGGCGGAGAAGCCGTTGGCGGCGATGAACAGGACGTCGGCGCGGATCTCGCCGTACGCCCGCAGCGCCCAGGCGTCCACGGCGGCGCGCGTACGGTGCCGGACACGTCCGCCGACCAGGTGGAGCTGGATGCCGGGGTGGTCCGCGAGGCGGGCCGCGATCGGCAGGCTGTGGGTGACGACGGTGAGCGTCGCCTCCAGCGGGAGGTCGCCGGCGAGGCGGGCGACCGTGCTGCCCGCGTCGAGGATCACCGTGCCGTCACCGGGCAGTTCCGCGACGGCGGCCAGGGCGATGCGGTCCTTCTCGTCGGCCGCGGTGGACTCGCGCTCGGCGAGATCGGGCTCGAAGTCCAGGCGCCCGGCGGGTATGGCACCGCCGTGCACCCGCCGCACGAGACCCGCGCGGTCGAGGGTCTTCAGGTCACGCCGGATGGTCTCCGCGGTCACCTGGAACTCCTCGGCCAGCGACAGCACGTCCACCCGGCCGCCGTCACGAGCCAGCCGGAGGATCTCCTGCTGCCGCTCCGGTGCGTACATGTCCGTTCGCCTCCGACTGATGCCCGAATCTGTGGTTTCAGTCGGAGGCTACGCCCGGATTTCCGGAAAGTAAACAGGTTCGGACGCTGGACGGACACAAACAGGCATCGACGCTCCTCGGAGGCGGCCCGAGAGCAGACCTGACCGATCCCCGCACCCGCCTGCGGACCGTCCTCGCCACCGGGCCCACCGGGCCCGCCCGCGCGAACGGCCGGTGCCCGCCCTCCGCGGACGGAGAGCGGGCACATGACCTGGGCGCCGGCCCCTCGGGCCGCTCGCTGTCGGACCTCGGGGGATCAGCCGGTCAGCACCGGCCCACCGTCGGACACCGTGGTGTCGCCCGACGAGCGCACCTCGTCCCGGACACCGCCCCGCCCGGCGGACGGGGGCTCCTCCCCGGCGGGGTCCTCGCCGACGGACCCCTCTCCGACGGGCTCCTCCCCCGCCCCCTCCACATGCTGCGCCGGACGCTTCGGCAGCGCGAACATCAGCAGGAAGATGACCGCCATGATCGCCGCGACCCAGCCCAGCGCGTACTGGAAGGCGTTCACGAAGGCCGGGCCCACCTGGACCCGGGTGAGCCGGTCGGCGATCCGGCCGAAGAACAGCACCGAGACCAGTCCCAGGCCGAGCGCGTTGCCCATCTGCTGCACGGTGTTGATGAGACCGGACGCCGAACCTGAGTGCTCACGCGGTACCTCCGACAGCACCGCGTCGGTCAGCGGCGCCACGATGAAGCCCATGCCCGCGCCCATGACCACCAGCGGAAGGGCCATCTGCCAGGAGGCGATGGACATGCCGTACCGGTCGGCCTCCCAGATGTAGAGCACCACGCCGACCGCCATGATCAGCGCGCCCGCCTGGAGCACCTTGCGCCCGAAACGCGGGACGAGCAGCTGCACGGACATACCGGCGGCGGCCGAGACCGCGATCGAGAACGGCACCCCGGTCAGCCCCGCCCGCAGCGGGGTCCAGCCCAGACCGACCTGCATGTACAGCGTCCACACCAGGAAGAAGATGCCGAGGCCGACCCCGAAGACGGTCTGTACGGCGATGCCCGCCGCGAAGCTCTTCACCTTGAACAGCGACAGCTCGACCAGCGGCGAACCGTCCCGCGCGGCCTTCCGCTTCTCGTACGCCACCAGTCCCGCGAAGACGACGAGGGAGCCGGCCATCGACCCGTACCCCCACAGCGGCCAGCCCAGCTCACGCCCGCGGGTCAGCGGGTAGAGCAGCATCAGCAGGGCCAGCGTCACGAGAGCCACGCCGACGAGGTCGAGCTTGAGGGCCTTCGGTGCCTTGGACTCGCTGATGAAGCGTCGTCCCAGGATCAGCGCGACGACACCCACCGGCAGGTTGATGAGGAAGATCGGCCGCCACTCCAGGCCGAACAGGTTCCACTCGGTGAGCAGCGCGCCGAGGAGGGGGCCGGACACGGCGCCCAGACCGATGATCGCGCCGAAGAGACCGAAGACCTTCCCCCGCTCGTGCGCCGGGAAGGTGGCGTGCACGATCGACAGCACCTGCGGCACCATCATCGCGGCCATGCCGCCCTGCAGGATCCGCGAGGCGACGAGCATCTCCGGGTTCGCGGCGAAGCCGCACAGCGCCGAAGCGAGGGTGAATCCGCCTATGCCGAGGAGGAACACCCGCTTGCGGCCGTGGATGTCACCGAGACGCCCACCCGTGATGAGGCCGGCGGCGAAGGCCAGCGCGTAGCCGGCCGTGATCCACTGGATCTGGCCGAACGAGGCGCCCTCGTCCCGCTGGATGGACGGGATGGCGATGTTGACGATCGTCACGTCGACCAGGTCCATGAAGGCCGCGGTCATCACGATGGCCAGGGCGAACCAGCGCCGCCGGTCGGCCGGGCCCGGCGCCCGCACGGCCACGCCGCTGGGAGGGATGTCGGTGGAGGTCATGAGAAGAAGGTAAGCCCCCATTAGGTCAGATCATGTCCTAGATGTGCGGCACTCTGGGAAACATGACGACGGACACGCCGGCCCGGCTTCTCCAGCTGCTCTCCCTCCTCCAGACGCCCCGCGAGTGGCCCGGCGGTGAGCTGTCCGAGCGGCTAGGGGTGTCGCGGCGCACCGTCCGCCGCGACATCGACCGGCTCCGCGAGCTGGGGTATCCGGTGCAGGCGACGAAGGGCGCCGACGGCGGTTACCGGCTGGTGGCCGGCAAGGCGATGCCCCCGCTGGTGCTCGACGACGAGGAGGCGGTGGCCATCGCGGTGGGTCTGCGGGCGGGCGCCGGGCACGCGGTCGAGGGCGTGGACGAGGCCTCCGTACGGGCCCTCGCCAAACTGGAGCAGGTGCTGCCGTCCCGGCTGCGGCACCGCGTGTCCACTCTGCAGGCCGCGACCACCCCGCTGACCAGTGGGGACGGGGCGACCATCGCACCCGAGACACTGACCGTGATCGCCTCGTCGGTGGCCGGCCGCGAGCGGCTGCGGTTCGCCTACCGCTCCGGGGACGGAACACCCTCGCGGCGGCAGGCCGAGCCCTACCGGCTCGTCTCCACCGGCCGTCGCTGGTACCTCGTGGCGTACGACCTCGACCGCGCCGACTGGCGCACGTTCCGCGTCGACCGCGTCACCGAACCCTCCGCGACGGGTGTCCGCTTCACCCCGCGCGAGCTGCCCGCGGGGAACGCCGCGGAGTATCTGCGGCAGTCGATGTACCGGCGCCAGGAGACGTACGACTTCGAGGTCACCTTCGCCGCACCCGCCGCGTTCGTCGCGGCCCGGCTGCCTCACTGGCTCGGCGCGCCCGAACCGATCGACGAGCACAGCTGCCGGCTGCGGTCCTCCGTCGGTGACTCGGTGGAGCGGCTGGCCGTGCGGATCGCCCTGGTCGACTGCGAGTTCACGGTCCGTCAGCCACCGGAACTGGTCGGCTACATAAGGGAGTTGGGCGAGCGTCTGACGCGGGCGACGGGCGGCGCGGAGGACTTCGGCACCGTCGGCGGGTGACGTACGCCGGACGGGGTGCGCCGACGGCCCGGGGGAAGATCACGTAGCGCTACCGGGCGGCCCGGCGCACGGCACCGGTCACGGTCGGCAGGATTTGCCCTTGTGGCAGACTCTGCCCTCCGGGTCACCCCGGGGTTCAGGTACGGGGTGGCCCGTCGGCCTGCCCGAAATCCGGCCCGCCCCGTCCCCCTCCCCGGACGAAGGCCCCGAGCCCGAGGATCCCGGGCGCGGACACAAGCGGAGACAAAATGGAGCCGAGCCCCGGCGCCAGGGGGGGGAGGCGCCGAAGCTCGGCTCTGGAAGAGTCCCGGCGCGGGGGGGGAGTGCGTCGGGACTCGGTTCTGGGGGGTCTGGAGCGTACGCCCCGGGACCCTGAACCCTGGGCCCTGAAGTCTTGTGCCCAGAGCTCAGCGTTTTGAAGCGGCGTTACATGGCCATGTCCGGTCGAGTTATGGCCGACCTCAAGCGGATACGGATCTGCCGCACCGTCCGGACCTGCCGGACGGGTGCTTCGGATCCCTACGAACCATACGCGGAGCGGAACGGTATGAACCGCACGAACCGCGCGAACCGCGCGTACTCATTACGTCGCTCTCGTCACGTCGTCCTCGTCACGTCGTCCTCGTCACGTCGTCCTCGTCACATCGCCCTCGTCACGCGGACCTCGGTCACGCCGCCGCGTCGAAGCCCGTGTCGCGAGCCAGCTTCTTCAGCTCGAGCAGCGCGTGCTTCTCGATCTGACGGATGCGCTCACGGGTGAGGCCGTGCTCCTTGCCGACCTCTGTGAGCGTGCGCTCGCGGCCGTCGTCGATGCCGTACCGCATCTTGATGATCGAGGCCGTGCGCTGGTCGAGGCGGCCGATCAGGTCGTCCAGCTCCTCACTGCGCAGCAGCGTCAGCACCGACTGCTCGGGGGAGACGGCGGAGGTGTCCTCCAGGAGGTCACCGAACTGCGTGTCGCCGTTGTCGTCCACCGCCATGTTCAGCGAGACCGGGTCGCGGGCCCAGTCCAGCACGTCGCCGACGCGCGCCGGGGTCGAGTCGAGCTCGGCGGCGATCTCCGCGTGCTCGGGCTCGCGGCCGTTCTTGCGGTTGAACTCGCGCTGCACGCGGCGGATCCTGCCGAGCTCCTCGACGAGGTGCACGGGGAGGCGGATCGTCCGTGACTGGTCGGCTATGGAGCGGGTGATGGCCTGACGGATCCACCACGTCGCGTACGTCGAGAACTTGAAGCCCTTGCGGTAGTCGAACTTCTCGACCGCGCGCACCAGGCCCGCGTTGCCCTCCTGGATCAGGTCCAGCAGCGGGAGGCCGCTGCGGGGGTAGCGGCGGGCCACCGCGACGACCAGCCGCAGGTTCGAGCGGATGAAGACGTCCTTCGCCCGCTCGCCCTCGGCGATGAGCGCGTCCAGTTCCTCACGGGTCGCGTCCGCCTTGGGGGCATCCACCTCGCCGTCGATGATCTGCCGCGCGAACACACCCGCCTCGATGGTCTGGGACAGCTCGACTTCCTTGGCGGCGTCGAGCAGGGGCGTGCGCGCGATCTCGTCGAGGTACATGCCGACCAGGTCGCGGTCGGCGATTTCGCCGCCTACGGCGCGAACACTGCGTGCCGCGTCGCGGGTCTCGCCGGTGGCGGACTGACGACGGGCGACGGCACGGGTTGCCATGCGTGCTCCCTTGCGTATCGGGTGTGTCCCCCGCTCGAGCCGGAGCCGGGAGCGGGAGGAGGGCTTGCGAGTCCTGGTGGCGGCTCGGCCACTCATCCGAGTGCCCGGCATCCGAAGGAAACAACGACTGGAATCCGGACAGAATTCCCAACCCGTTCCCCTATTTTTCTGATCATGCAGTACCCTGTGCCGCCACAGCAGGGGGTCAGATGACGTCAGAACGTACAGATGTGCAGGTCAGGGCCGGAGTGGAGAGCGATCTCGGCGTCCTCACCAAGATCTACAACCACTATGTGCGCGAGACGCCGATCACCTTCGACACAGCGGTTCTCACACCGGAGGAGCGCCGTCCGTGGCTGCTCTCCCACCTGCAAGACGGCCCTCACCGCCTGATGGTTGCCACGGACACGGACCGGGAACCGGGGGGTGGACGGATTCTGGGGTACGCCACGTCCAGCGGCTTTCGTCCCAAGCCCGCCTACGTCACCTCGGTCGAGGTGTCCGTCTACCTCGCCCCCGGCGCGGGCGGCCGCGGCATCGGCACACTCCTGTACGAGGCACTCTTCGAGGCGCTGGCCGGGGAGGACCTGCACCGCGCCTACGCGGGCATCGCACAACCCAACGAAGCGTCCGTGCGGCTGCACGAACGCTTCGGGTTCCGGCACGTCGGCACGTACCGCGAGGTGGGCCGGAAGTTCGGCCGTTACTGGGATGTCGCCTGGTACGAGAAGGAGCTCCGACCCGGCTCCGACCGCACCGGCTGAGCGGACTTCAGCCGAACTGCACCGACCGCTTCGCCAGCCCCATCCAGAAGCCGTCGATCACGGACTTCTGGCCGTCGAGTTCACCGGTGGCGTCCGCCGCGCCCATCGTCACGAACAGCGGGGCGAAGTGCTCGGTGCGGGGGTGGGCCAGCCGACCGGCCGGCGACTTGTGGGTGAAGTCGAGCAGGGCGTCCCAGTCGTGGGCGTCCAGGGCCCGGTGCCCCCAGTCGTCGAACTCCGCCGACCAGGACGGGACACCGCCCTGCCGCAGCGCCGCCAGATTGTGCGTGAAGAAACCGGAGCCGACGATCAGGACACCCTCATCACGCAGGGGGGCCAGCTTGCGGCCGATGTCCATCAGCTTCACCGGATCGAGGGTCGGCATCGAGATCTGCAGGACGGGGATGTCGGCCTCGGGGAACATCTCGACCAGGGGCACGTAGGCACCGTGGTCGAGGCCGCGGTCCGGGATGTCCTGGACGGGAATGCCGGGCGCGCGCAGCAGCTTCCGCACGGACTCGGCGAGCCGGGGAGCGCCGGGGGCCGCGTATCGCACCTGGTAGTAGTGCTCGGGGAAGCCCCAGAAGTCGTACACGAGCGGTACGGTCTCCACCGCGCCGAGGGCCAGCGGGGCCTCCTCCCAGTGGGCGGAGACCATCAGGATCGCCTCGGGGCGGGGCAGTCCGGCGGACCAGGCGGCCAGTTGGCCGGGCCAGAGCGGGTCGTCGGCCAGCGGCGGGGCGCCATGGCTGAGGTAGAGGGCGGGCATGCGCTCCTGCGGGGCACGCCCCTCGGTGACGTCGGACATGGCGACGGACATGGCGGCTACTCCCTCCGAGGGATTCATCGTGGAACCGATCAGCCAGTTATTTGAAGTCTCAAGCTTCAGGCACGACTCTACCCCCGACTTGTTTAACCTTCAAGAAGAGGCTCGTACAGTGGAGTACATGAACACGGCATCCGCACCCGCTGAAGAGCCGCGCTGGCTCACCGACGAGGAACAGCGCACCTGGCGTGCGTACATGCACGCGGCCACCCTCCTCGAGGACCACCTCGACCGGCAGCTTCAGCGCGACGCGGGCATGCCTCACGTCTACTACGGGCTGCTCGTCCAACTCGTCGAGGCGCCCCGCAGGCGACTGCGGATGACCGAGCTGGCCATGAACGCCAAGATCACCCGCTCCCGTCTCTCGCACGCGATCGCCCGCCTGGAGAAGAACGGGTGGGTGCGCCGGGAGGACTGCCCGTCCGACAGGCGCGGCCAGTTCGCGGTGCTCACCGACGAGGGCCACGAGATGCTGCGGCAGGCCGCGCCGGGCCATGTCAGCGCCGTCCGCCAGGCATTCTTCGACCGGCTCACCCCCGAGCAGCACCAGGCCCTCGGCGACGCCATGCGTGTCATCGCCGAGGGGCTCCAGCCCAAGGACGCGGGCGCGGATCTGCCCTGGTTGCGGTAGCGCTCCGCCGTGGGCGCGGGTGTGTGGGCGCGGGTGCGCGGACGCGGGTGCGCGGACGCGGGTCCGCCCCGGCTCCGACGAGTTCGGAACCGGGGCGGACCCTGGGATTCGTACGGGCGAGGCGTCCCCACCCCGCGCCCGTACGCGAAGTACCGGCGCCACGGGTGATCAGTGGGCGATCACCGGCACCTTGATCTCGTCCTCGCTGCCCTCGCCGGCGCCGACGGTCGACGACATGTCCGGACGGCCGGTGTTGATGAGGGTCACGGCGATCGCGGAGGCGAGCACCAGGATGCCGACGGCGAACCAGATCGCGTTGGTGTAACCGTTCACCAGGCCCTGCAGCTGGACCAGCTGCTGCTGCGGCTTGGAGGCGGCACCACCGATGTGGTCAGCGATGTACGAGGTGGTCGCCGAGGCGGCGATCGTGTTCAGCAGCGCCGTACCGATCGCGCCGCCGACCTGCTGCGAGGTGTTGACCATCGCGGAGGCGACACCGGCGTCCTGCGGCTGGACACCGTACGTGGCCAGGGACATGGCCGGCATGAACGCCGTACCCATGCCGAGGCCGAGCAGCAGCTGGGCCGGGAGCAGCAGACCGGCGTACGAGGAACCGATCTCCATCTGGGTCAGCAGCAGCATGCCGATCGCGGCGGTCAGGAAGCCGGGGGCCATCAGCAGCCGCGGCGGAACCCGCGTCATCAGGCGGGCGCCGATCTGCGTGGAGCCCGTGATCATGCCCGCGATCATCGGCAGGAAGGCGAAGCCGGTCTTGACCGGCGAGTAGCCCTTCACGATCTGCAGGTAGTAGGTCAGGAAGAGGAACAGGCCGAACATCGCGATGATCGCGAGGCCGAGGGAGAGGTAGACACCGCCACGGTTGCGCTCGGTGATCACGCGCAGGGGCAGCAGCGGAGCCTTGACCCGGGACTCGACGAGGACGAAGGAGGCGAGCAGCACCGCCGAGGCGACGAACAGGCCGATCGTGCTGGAGTCGCTCCAGCCGGCCGACTCGGCGCGGGTGAAGCCGTAGACGAGGGAGACCAGACCGAGGGTGGACAGGACGACGCCCGGGATGTCGAGCGGCGAGCGGTTGCGGCCACCGGCCGGCTCACGGATGACGAAGTACGCGCCGAGGGCGGCGATGATCGCGAACGGGATGTTCACGAAGAACGTCCAGCGCCAGTTCAGGTACTCGGTGAGGAAACCGCCCAGGATCAGACCCACGGCGCCGCCGCCACCGGCGATCGCGCCGTAGATGCCGAAGGCCTTGGCGCGCTCCTTGGCGTCCGTGAACATCACGGCGAGCAGGGAGAGCGCGGCGGGCGCGAGCAGCGCGCCGAACGCGCCCTGCAGGGCGCGGGCCCCGAGCAGCAGGGCCTCGCCCTGTGCGGCGCCGCCGAGCGCGGAGGCGCCGGCGAAGCCGATCAGGCCGGTGACGAAGGTGCGCTTGCGGCCCCACAGGTCGGCGATGCGGCCGCCGAAGAGGAGCAGACCGCCGAAGGCGAGGGCGTAGGCCGTGATGACCCACTGCCGGTTGCCGTCCGATATCCCCAGGTCGCGCTGGGCGGAGGGCAGCGCGATGTTCACGATGGTCGCGTCGAGGACGACCATCAGCTGGGCGAGCGCGATGAAGGCGAGTGCCTTCCAGCGGTTGGAATGCGCGTCGGCCGCTTCCGCCGCCGCTGTCGGTGTTGCTGATGAAGACATGGGGATACCCACTCCGGTACTTCGCAGTGAAAAAGGTGAGGGAAAGAGACGGCTCGTCCTCGTCGACGGCCGAAGGCTTTGGGGAGTCCGGGGTCCGGAGTCCGACGTCCGGCGCCCGCGGTCCGGAAGCCGTGCACGGATCACAAGGTACGGACTGCGGATTACGGGTGATGGACTACGGGTTACGGGTCGGGACTACGGCTACGGGCTTGCTGTCGGGCCATGGACCGGCGCCGCGCGCCGGACTCATCGCTCTGGACTGATCGGTCAGGCTGTTCGCAGGCCCTCCACGGTGGCCGCCACTCCGGGCAGTACGGAGCGGGCCGGTGCCCGCAGACCGTCCAGGAACAGCTGCAGATGACGGTGTACGAACCGGTCGATGCCCTGACACGCGGTGCCGGGCAGCGGCCGGGTGAGCTGGCTGACGGCGACCATCAGGTCACCGGACTCCACGTCGGAGCGCAACTGGCCCGCCTCGCGGGCACGCCTCATCAGCGCTTCGATCAGGTCCACGGTCCGTTCGCGTGCCGCGTACAGGTCCGGATGGTTCTGGCCGAAGGCCGCGGAGAGCATGGGACACAGGGCGCCGATCCGCTCGTCCGCCGCGAAGTGCACGAAGCGGCTCAGCGCGTCGAAGGCGTCGCCGCCCTCGACGAGTGCCGCCTCGATCCACTCCGACGTGCGGTCCATGACCGAGCAGACGACCTCCCGCGCGAGCGCGTCGCGGTCGGGGAAGTTGCGGTACACCGTGGCGTTGCCGACACCGGCGCGGCGGGCGATCTCGTCGAACGGCACCTCGGGGCCGAACTCGACGAACATCTCGCGCGCGGCGGCGACGATCCGCTCCCGGTTGCGCAGCGCATCGGCTCGGGGCCGGGGCATCCGACGCTTCACGGGGGTGGCGGTCTCCACGGCGTGCTCCTCGGAAGTAGGTGAAGGCTCTGGTGTGATCCGGGGATTCACTCCCCGTTTTCACTCGGACACCTATGCCAAACGGGGAAACCATCCCCGGTTATTTCCCCGATCCCGCCCATTTCCTGTGACCCGCGTCACACCTTCCTCGGCGAGAAACCCACGATCGGGCTCCTCCAGCGAGCGCCCGCGCATCCATCGACACAGGGTGATCGCACAGGGTGCAGTCGGTGACCGGGCGGCTGCCGCGAGCGAAGGACCCCTGCATGCAGCCGACCAGCCACCGGATACGCCGGCGCCGCGTGGCAGCCCTGGCCTCGGTGACCCTCCTCACGCTGGCGGTCAGCACCTCCGCCGGCACCGGGCACCTCACGGCGGGCTCCACGGCGGCGGGCTCCATCGCACTGGGCCGCTCGACGGCGCTGGGTCCCTGCTTGATCAGCGGTCCGAAGGGCGTGCAGATGGGGGAAGGGATACCCACCGTGCCCGGATACGCCCGCTCCACCGGCACGGTCCGGGCCCTCACGGTGATGGTCGACTTCTCCGACGCGCCCGGTCAGGGCAGCGCACTCGACCGGCTGGGCGAGTTCTTCCCGCAGACCCAGAACTGGTTCCGCACCAGTTCCTACGGCCGCCTCGACTACCGCCCCGAGACCCCCATACGCCACTGGCTGCGCATGCCCAAGCCCTTCAGCGCGTACGGCATAGAACGCGGCGCCCCCTTCGACCCCGGGTACCGCGGCCTGGTCCAGGACATCGTGGCCGCGGCCGACCCCGAGGTGGACTTCCACTCGTACGACCTCCTGAACGTGCTGGTGACGCCGAACGCCGGGCCCTCCGCCCTGGACACCGTCCTGTCCGTCACCTTCGCCGGCAACGCCGAGGCCCCGGTCGCCGACGGTGTCCCGGTCTCCAACGCGTCCTTCGTCTACAGCCGCCAGGACGACGGCTCCGGCTCCTACGCCGACACCGGTTTCCGGGTGCTCCCCCACGAGAACGGCCACACCTTCGGCCTGCCCGACCTCTACACCCAGGACGGCGGCGGCTCGGTCGGCCACTGGGACATCATGAGCGAGGACTGGGGCGCCGACAACGATCTGCTCGGCTGGCACAAGTGGAAGCTGGGCTGGCTCGACGACTCGCAGGTCAGCTGTGCCGCGCGACCCGGGACCACGCGGTACACCCTCACCCCGCTGTCCCGGCCCGGCGGCGCCAAGCTCGTCTTCGTCCCCACCAGCACCCATACGGGCTTCGCCCTCGAACTGCGCACCCAAGGCGGCAACGACACCACGATCTGCCGCCCCGGCATCCTCGTCTACAAGGTCGACGCGGACGTCGACACCGGGAGCGGCCCCATCACCGTCTACGACTCCCACGAGAACAGCGGGGGCTGCACACGCAGCCCCAACGTCCACGCGGAACTGTCCGACGCGCCCTTCGCCCCCGGCGAGTCCTTCAAGGACCGCAAGACCGGTGTCACGATCGCGGTCACGGGGACGAATCCCGCGGGCGACTACGAGGTGTCCGTGACACGCCGCTGACCTCCCCGCATCCCCCGGCGCCGGCCTGCCGCCGGCCGTGGGCACGGACGCCGCCGACCTGCCGCAGGCCGTGGGCGCGACGCCGCCGACCTGCTGGGTCGACCGGGTAAGCACTACCGTGGGCCGCAATGAGCGAATCTTCCCCGCGGGCCGCGCCGAGTCCCGGACGGGAGTCGCGCAGAGCCTCCATCGAGAGCCGCAACGGAGAGCACATGGCAGCGAACGTCGGGGCGGCCGAGGGCAGCGCGACCGGGAGCGAGCGGGCCGGACGGGCCGGACAGGCGGGGGACGAGGGCGGGGCCGGGGGTCAGACCGGCGTGCCCGACGCGCCCGGCGTGCCCGTCGAGGCCGTCACCCCGCTGATCCGCGGTATCGCGGTGCTGCGCCGGCTGACCGAGGCCGACGGGGTGTCCAGCCTCAGCGGCCTGGAGCGGTCCACGGGGCTCGCGCGGTCCACCGTCGACCGCATCACGGCGACCCTGGCGCGCAGGGGGTACGTACGTCTCGACGGCCGGGACGCCGTACTGGCGCCCCGCCTCATGGAGCTCGGCAACGCCTACCTCGCCGCCCTGCGCCTGCCCCGCCTCCTCGACGCGCACGCCGACGCCCTCGCCGACGAGCTCGACGAGTCGGTGTCCCTCGCGGTCGGCGACCAGGACGGCATCCGCTTCATCCACCAGGCGACCCGGCGCCGAGCCATGTCGCTGAGCTTCCGCATCGGCGACCTGCTGCCCGCCGAACGCACCGCGCCAGGACCGTTGTTCGCCACCGAGTGGGGCGAGCGGGAGTGGGCCCGATGGCGGGAGCGGCGCGCCGCGGATCCCGAGGACCGCGGCTTCCCGGCCGTCCCGGCGCGCAGCCGGCCGATCGGGACCGAGACCGACTCCGAGCGACGGAACCCCTCCGGCCCGACCCACGGGGACCGGTACCCCGCTCCGGACGACGGCTTGTCCTCCACCCCCACGGACGACGGCCCGGCCTCCGCCCCCACGGACGACGGCCGGATCGTCCCCACGGACGCCGACCGGGATCGCGGACCGGCTCCCGGCCGGACCCCCTCCCCGGAAACAGGCCCGCTCCCCACGCTCGGCGACGACTTCGAGCGGCGTACGGCCGAGGCGCGGGAGGACGGCTGGGCCCTGGACGACCAGCTGATCGAACCGGGACTCGTCGCCCTCGCCATGCCCGTACGGGAGGCGGGCCGGATCGCCTGTGTGGTGAGCGTGGTGAGCCACACCAGCCGGCACACCGCCGCCGATCTGCGGGACACCCTGCTGCCACGGCTGCGGGCGGCCGTCGCCGCGATGGAACGGGAGCTGAGCGGGGCCGCGCCCGCCACGGCCGCCGCGGCCGCCACCCCTTCCGGCCTCGCCGTCTGGACCGGTGCGTCCAAGCAGGAGCTGGGCCGGGAGTTCGTCGAGTCGCTGGCCCGCGGACTGACCGTGATCACCGCCTTCGGTGAGGGCCGCTCCGAACTGACCCTCACCGAGGTCGCCCACGCCACCGGTCTGGCCCGCGCGACCGCCCGCCGCGCGCTGATCACCCTGGAACACCTCGGATACGTCACCGCGCACGCCCGCGCCTTCCGGCTCACCCCCCGCGTGCTGGGCCTCGGCTTCCCGCCGCTCTCCCGCACCTCGCTCGCCGAGATCGCGGCCCCGCACCTCACCGGGCTCTCCGAGCGCCTGCGCGAGTCGGTGTCCCTGGCGGTGCTGACCGGCGACGAGATCCAGTACACGGCCCGCATCACCACTAGCCGCATCCTGAGCGTCCACATCGCCGTCGGCACCCGCCTGCCCGCGTACGCGACCTCGCTGGGACGGGTGATGCTGGCGGACCTGCCCGACCCCCCGCTCGCCGGGCTGCGCCCCCTGACCCCGCGCACGATCACGGACCCCGGCCGGCTGAAGGCGGTCCTGGACCGCGTACGGGACGAGGGGTACGCCTTCGTCGACGAGGAGTTGGAGCAGGGGCTGCGCTCGATCGCCGTCCCGGTGCGGGAGCGCGGCGGGCGGGTGGTCGCCGCCGTCAATGTCGCGATGCACAGCAGCCGTCGTACGTCCGCCCAGTGTGTCGACGAGGTGCTGCCGGAGCTGCTGGCCACGGCGGGAAGCGTCGAGGCGGACCTGCGGGTCGCGGGACGGTTCCGGCGCGTTCCGAGAACGTGAGGGAGCGGGGCTGAGAGTGGGGTCGGGGCGGCGCCTGTGGGGCGGGGCGGTCTCCCGTGGGGCGCGGTGGCCTCCCGTGCGTGTGACCACGTGAATCGGCCGTGTCCGGCCACGTGAATCGGGCGTGTCCGGCCACGGGGAGCGGGCGTGTCAGGCCGCGGGGAGCGGCCGGGCACGGGAGGGGGTGAGCGGGGGTCACGCGGGCTCGCCGGCGGGTCGCGTCAGCGGTTCACGCCCCCGCGTCAGCTGTTCGCGTCCGCGAGCCGGGCCGCGTCCGGGACCGGGCTCGGGACCGAGGCGCTCGCCTTCGCCTTCTCGCCGCCGTCCGTGGGTCGACCACGTCCGGCCCGCCGCCGAACAGGCCGCCGCGTCCTACCCCCACCTCCGCGACGGCTACGCCGAACAACGCGGCAAGGACCCCCGCCGCGTCCCGCGACACGAACTTCCAGTACGGCCTGGACCGCGTCCTGGACGGCCTGGAAACCCGAATCACCCACTGACCGGACGCCCCGACGCCCGCCCGCCCGCATCCGCTAGGCTAGTCGCCGGACCTCACAGAGATCCGTACGCCTTCGTAGCTCAGGGGATAGAGCACCGCTCTCCTAAAGCGGGTGTCGCAGGTTCGAATCCTGCCGGGGGCACAGCACTAAGGGCCAGTTCAGAGGCTTGATCCTCTCGAACTGGCCCTTCGTCATGATCACGGCCGTGCCACACACGTGCCAGAAATGCCACTACGGTGCCACATCACCACGCTCTTTCCGGATCATCGAGCCGAGCCGGTCGGCGATCTCCCGGTCGCGGCCGCTGACCACGTGCTGATAGATCAGTGCCGCCCTGGGCGTGCTGTGCCCCATCCTGGTCATCAGCTCCCGCAGGCTCGCACCGGACGCGGCAAGGGTGTTGCCCGTATGCCGAAGGTCGTGGAAGTGCACGTCTGCCGCAACCTTCGCCGTGGTCCGCGCCTTGATCCAGTCATCCCGGAAGTTGCTCCGCCGCAGCCGACCGCCCTGGGGGCCGAGGAAGACGTGACCGTCACGGCCGGCCCCAGCGAAGCCGTCAAGGTGGCGTTTCACATCGGGCAGGAGTTCGGTCGGGAAGGCCACCGGCCGGACACCCGCATCTGACTTGGGCGCCTTGTCGAAGAGCGCCCCCGTCTGCATCTCCGCTTGCGAGCGGCGAACCATGAGCGCCCCGTTCGCCATGTCGACGTCCCGCCGGCGGAGTGAGGCCAACTCGCCGAAGCGCAGTCCGGTGAACGCGGCCAGGAGGACAAGAAGCCGGTACCGCGGGGCCATCGCGTCGGCCACGGCGTATACCTCTGCCACGGTGAGCACAGGCCGTTCCGGCACGTCGTACTTGTCAGCGCCCTTGATCCGGCAGGGGTTGCGGCGGATCAGCTCGTCGTCAACAGCCGTGTTCAGGACCGCCCGCATGATCTGGTAGGCCTTGACCACGGTCGGCTCACCGGTCCGTGTCAGGCATGCCGTACGCCAGGCCCGGACCTGTCCCGTCGTGATCGAGGACAACGGACGCTCACCGAAGGTGGGCAGCAGGTGCAGCCGGATCACCGACTCATGCCGCTCACGGGAACGCGCAGCGAGCTTCCGATCCCCGAGCCAGGCGGTGGCGTAATCCCCGAAGCGAACCTTGCCCACGTCCGGATCGGCCCACTGTCCGCGGGTGACGTCCGCTTCAATGAGGGTCAGCGCGACTTCCGCATCGGTTCTGGTGGCGTACGTCTGCTCTGCACTCCGGAGCTGGCCCGTGTTCGGATCACGGTAACGGACCTGCCACCGAGCGGACTTGAGCTGTCGGACGGAGCCGAACCGACGGCGCCTTCCCTGATTGTTCGGCATTAGGCCACCCTCCGCAGCACGCCAGGCCGAACCGCTACCGGCTGGACTGTGTGCTCAGCGACGAAGGCTGTCAGCGCACTTTCAGGGATGCGGACATGCCGACCGACCTTGACGAAGGTGATCCGTCGTTCTTCGATCAGGCGCCGAGGGAAGCGGACGCCGGTCCCGAGGACTTCGGCGACCTGTTCCACGGTCAGAAGTCGATCCATGGTCACCACTCCCCCTCAGTCTCCGTGTCCGGCATGTCGGCCAGCGCTTCACGTGCGATCTCTCGGTTCAGTCGGATCTCCTTTGCGATCGTTGCGGCGAGCCACGACTCACCGGGGGTGTGGCCCTGTCCGGCGTAGGTCCAGTGGGCGAGCACCAGAGTGGAGCCCTCCGAGTCCTCGAGGTCTTCGGAGAGCCCGCGTTCGCGGCGTTCCTGGCGGGCCCGGTAGTCGGCGCGGACCTGTCGACGCTCGCTGAGGGTGGTGGAGTAGGCGCGCGACTTGGTCATGAAGTGGCCCCGGAAGCCGAGCATGTGAGCCCACCGCCACAGCATCCGGTCGGGGTAGGCGTCGTCCAGGTTCGAGCAGGCTTCGATCAGCCGTCGCGTGTGCGCGGGCAGGGGCAGCTTGTCGAGTTCCGAGATCTCCCCGATCCGGCGGTCCACCGTCTCGGTCGCCTCAGCCGCCTTCGTGGCGTACTTGGCGACGTAGGAGGCCACCGCCCCATCGGTCAGCTCGACTCCGGCGAGACTGCCGATCGGCTGCACGTCGACCTGCGTTCCCCAGCGCAGGGTGCGGGCCGGGAAGTCACCGCCCGCGGGGACGGGCACCGAGACGCGAGCGGCAGCCGCCTTGATGGCACTGTCCAGGAGAGCGACGGTGGCCCACGCCGGCGGGGGGCTGTCGGGCCCGTCCGGTCCGTCCATGCGCACCACGGCATGGAAGTGCACGGCGCCGCGCTTCTGGAATTCGGCGACCTTGCCGAAGGAGACCCGGCACACCTCCCGCATAGCCGTCTGAGTCAGGCCCGCGTGCGCGGCGACCTCCCGGCGTAGGTAGATGGTGAAGCGGCGCCACAGGTCCCCGGCGTGGTTGTTCCACAGGACCGCACCGGCGTAGTCGTAGCGCGCCGGGTCCAGTGCCGTGCCGAGCGCCGGATCGTCCTCCGCATGGGAGCTCCCACAGCGGCAGCAGCCGGAGGCGGGCCGGTTGTGGACGGGCCCGAACGAGGGCGCGGTGAGGGTCGCGAACACGCCGGGGTGCTGGCGGATCTGGCCGGAGATGCCCATCCGGCTGTCACCGGTGATCCCGGCACGGATCAGGTGGTAGACGTCCCCTGCATACGTCCAAGCACAGGAGGGGCAGCGGGAAGCCCGCCGGTTGCCGCACGCGACCCGGAGCATGCCGCCCGGCTCGTGCTCGGTGCTGTAGGAGTACAGGACATCCCCGGTCGCGCGGTCGCGCGTCACGGTCTGCCCCTGGAGGCGGATCGGGTTGGCGCAGCCGCCGGTACGGCGGACCTGTTCCTGCCAGCGGTCGAAGCCCGGCGAGTTCGCCACCCGTAGCAGGTCGGCGAGGGTCAGGGGGTCGGTGCCCATGGAGGCCGCAGCACCGGCCACGGCCTCCGGAGGGACGGGGAAGTCCGTCACGCGGCCACCGCCAGCGGGGCCGGGGTGTAGCCGAAGGAGCGGTCGCGCGGGCAGATCAGGTCACCGTCGTGGGTGACGATGGACAGGCCGTCGATGTCGACGCGGACCCAGGCCGGGGCGTTGGCGCCGCAACCGGGGCAGCGCGAGGACCGGGCGGGTAATGCGTCCAGCAGGTCGGCGCAGGAGGCGAGCACGCTCATGCCGCCACCTCCAGGACCGGCGGGGGCACGAGCGCGGTGAGACGGGCGACGTGCGCGGCGAGCCGCTGCTTGGCGCCGTCGCTGATCTCGTCGTCCGTGATCTGACCGGGCGCGTACTCGTTGAGGCCGGAGCCGTCGCAGTAGCCGCAGAAGATCTCCAACGGGTCGCAGTCGTCACCGGCCCAGCCGGAGCCCTCGCACCTCACGCAGTCGGCCCACGGCCGCGAGGTCAGGAAGAACAGGCACTCAGCCGGATCAGCGCACCGAGCACCCATGCAGGCCGGGCAGCCACGCTGAAGCGGGATCTGCACCGTCAGGGGAGAAGCGGGCATGATGGAGCTTCCCTTCGTGGGACGAGGGGGCGGCGAAACTGCTTGGCGGTAGGTGCGCCGCCCCCGGCGTAAGACATGTGCTGATTCCCACCCTGTTAGAGCGGCGGGTACAGCTCTATAGTGTTCTAGAGCACCTGCACGGTCAAGGGGTGTTCTGAAGTGCTTTAGAACAGGAGCTGAAGACATGCCTGGACCGACGTCCGCTTTGCCGCCCTACCGGCGCATCGCCGCGCAGATCAAAGGGCAGATCGAGCGGGGCGAGATCCGTCCGGGTGACCGCATCCCGTCTGTCCGCGACATCGTTCGAGAAGAGGGCGTGTCCGTTGCCACGGCGACGCGCGTAGCAGGAGTTTTGCGGGCAGAAGGGTACGCAGAGACCATCCAAGGGATTGGAACGGTGGCGCGTATGCCCAGCAAGATCACGACTGGACCGGATCGACTTCAGCTTCAGCGGACCACGGGCACTGGCTTCCGACCTGGCGAGCGAGTTGAGATCGTCAGCGCTGACGTGGTGCCGGCGAGCGCCGAGGTGGCCGACGCTCTCGGCATCGAGGAGGGAATCCCTGTAGTCCAGCGACGCCGGCGGTACCTGGACGAAGACGGAGTGATCGCACTCTCGACGTCATGGTTGCCGGGGGAGCTTGGGGAGGCTGCCCCAGAACTCACTTCTACGGGACCGCTGCCGAAGATGACCTTCGGCCTCATCGAAGATCGAACGGGGCGCCGAGCGGTCAAGCGACGCGACGTTGTGTCCATTCGTGCCGTGCCTGAAGATCTGGCACCGCTCCTTGCTCTCGAAGCCGGAACTTTGGCCCTGACCATGGCGAACACCTATTGGGACCAGTACGGGCAAGTCACTGAGTTTGCGCGTGACTTCATGGGCCCGGACCGCGAGCTTGCCGCAGACTACGATCTTGAGTGACTGAGACGTGTCCCCGCCCAGCAGGGGCCCGGTTACAGGTTTCTCTACCTCATCAAGTGCCCGCGCGAGCGCGGGCTGGCCCCTGGGGCCCGACCCCTCTGCGCCTTCGGCGCCGGGGTCGGCCCCTGGGGCCGCAGCAAGCAACGGCCCATGAGTAGAGACCTGGACACGGAGTGCACCGGTCAAAGACATGCCTCCGGCGGGGGGCGCTCAGGCTCCGAGATGGCGGGGGCGCCGTTCGCGAGTGCCGGCCGAGTGTGGCGTGCGCGGGGAGCTCCCATCCCGTCTGCCATCGACCCAGGCAGAGCCGAGCAGACGCGGCCCAGGGCGTCAAGGTCGTTCGTACAGTGGCGCGCTCCACCTTGACGCCCTGAACCACGCCCGCTCCACGGTGTGTGGGTCGACGGCAGACGGGATGGGAGCCGGGGTGAGTGGTGGGTTGAGGCTCAAAGCCGCTCCGCCGGCCTCGGGATAGTCTGTGCGGCTCATGGGGCCTACGTGATCACGCCAAGCGGCCTCTGGGGAGGGGACAACGTGCACCCGTTGAGGGAGCTCTACAAGAAGTTCACGAAGACGCATCACACACCTAGCGACGAGGACTTCGCGAGGGCCGGGCCGTGTGAGTGCTCGCCCGCGTGGCCAGCACTTGAAACGACCGCCAACGGCTACGTGATGCGCGCGCTGCCTTCGTCGCACTACAGCGTCCTGTCGAACCCCGAGGTCGGGACATTCGTCGCTCGATGCGCAGGTTGTCACGCTCGGTACCCTGAACCCTGGGTTGTGGACACCACCGAACCCATGCCCTTCGCGTGGGCGCGGGAGTCTGACGAGCCGCCCAGTCAAGACCGCCCGGATTCCTGACACCAACAGCTGACACCAACAGGCGCGAACGGTGCCGATCGACGCTGAACCTCAGCGGTAGGCAGATCGCGGCATGGGGGAGGCTCGCGGAGGTCCCGCAGCCCTGTTGATCGACCTGATAAGGATGAGGCCAGACCTCAAAGCCTTGGACTGTACGGGCGCCAGCCGGACCATCGGCCGGCGCCCGTCGCTTTGGCACGGTCAATGAGACTCCAACGACCTCACTTTGCAGGACGCCCCGCGCGGAGGTAGTCGAGGTACTCGTCTCCGCCCATGCCTGCGTTCACCCAGCGGTGACGGACCGCCCCGGTTCGACGCTCAGCCTCAGCCATCGCGATCGCCGCATCATCGGTGACAGCAAGCGTCTGGCCGAACTCGTCATCGGGGTCCAGGGGCGGAAATTCCAGGAGATCGCAGAAGGTCTCGCTGCCCACGTCCTCAACGACGTGCAGCGTCACCTCGTACCCGCGCTTGGTGGACTCGATGCCGACCCAGCGAATCGCCGGGGTCTGTGCCCCCTGTACCGCCCCGAGGAACTGCTCGATCCCTTGACCACGCCGCAGAGCACCGACAGCGATCGTCTCAACCAGATAGCGCATGGGCGCAGCGTACGGCGCGAGGATTCGTGCCCCCCACGTGCCCTGTCGAGCGGGTAATTACGGGGAACACCAGTCAGTCGCGGGGGCAAACGCAGGAACAGCCCCCGACCGTGTCACCTGGTCAGAGGCCGTTTCACCTGCGCGGTGGGTGTGGGATTTGAACCCACGCTGACTGACGCCACGACGGTTTTCAAGATTGCTCACTGTGCGTCGAGCGTCGCTCGAAGCCGAGGATGTCGTATAGCCAGCGGTCGAAGTAGCGCGTCTCAGCTTCTTGATCGCCCTCGACCGCCCGCCACTCACGGGCGGCGGTGACCATCTGTGCCTCGGCCTGACCTGTCTCCTCAGGCCGTAGCTCGGCCCAATCGGTCAGTTCGCCGAAGATGGACACGAGCCCGGTGTCCGCGTCGTCGCCGTCGTTGACTGGGTGCCCGCCACTGGCCAGGCCCATGATCTCTAGAGCCGGTTCGTACGGCGATGCGTCGTCCCTCAAGATGACCTCTGCACACGCCCTCACCGCGGCACGGAAGGCCTCCGAGTCGTTCATGGGTATGAGAATAGGCGACGCGGTCCGCCCGCTCCGGATCATCGCGTAGGGCCTCCCCGTACAGCAGCGAAGTACAGCAACCCCAGCAACCGACTCCGTTCGGTAGCGTCCCTCCAGAACCTCGAAGCGCCCGGTACGACCGTCCGCAACCGATCCACATAGAGCTACGGATCAGAAGGCTCCGCCACCATGAGACGGCTCGGGTTCCCGTCCCGGGCCGTCTGCGGGCAGCGAGGGATTCGGCGCCGCGAAGTTCAGCGCAGAGCCCGACGCTCGTCTACACGGCGTGTCGGCACACCCAGAAACACGTCGGGTGCCGCAGGGCCATAAACGATGTTGAACGTTTCCAGTCGATAGGACCAGGCCCCGTCACAACGGCCGACGAACCGGTGGTTGATCTGCCATTGCAGCCACTGGCCGGGAGCCAGACGAACGGCAGGCGGGCGCCGATCGCGTCGTGGCACGGCGAACATGCTCACCTCTGGCGGGTCCACGCGCAGCAGCCCGTCAACCTCGCGAAGGATCGTCCCGGGTGCCGACAGATCCCGTACTTGCACGTGAGGTTCGAAGGAGTCGGACTCCCGCATGGCGACTTCGTGAAGGGCGGCATTCAAGCGCGGGGGCAGCGAGAAGGCCGTTGGTGCGGCGTTTCTGCGAGCAGCTCCAGGGCCGCCGCGCGACTTCTTCGTCCACGACGTGCGTATCCGCTGAACGACAACATCCATGGGACCAATCATCAGGCGGGACGCCGCACCACGGCCACAGAGTTACGCACCGTGCCAGAACCGTGCCAGATCGAGCGGGGAACCACGGGGAACAGCGGCGAGCGGCAGGCAACTCGAAGCGATCGCCCGTGGCCCGGAAGCCGCAGCTTACGGCGCACCCTCCCCACCTCGCTCCTAAAGCGGGTGTCGCAGGTTCGAATCCTGCCGGGGGCACCAGGGAAAAGGCCCCGGACCGATCATGGTCCGGGGTCTTTGGCATCCAGTTCTGACATCAACGGGGACGGGACGGAGCGCACCCGGCGTGACAAGAGATGAGGCTCTCGACCGATTGAGGCAACTGGCACGAGCTCAGGCATTCGGACATCACGTCGGCTCGGACCGCCTCGTCCAGGCCGGCCTCGACGCGCTTCTGGCCGACGTCGATGCCCCGTCGCTCGCCCTCCTCGCCGGCCTGGCCCGTCGTGAGGAGCATGAGGCACCGGAGCTCTTCGATCACGTCGTGGACGAGCTGGGGCTGGGATTCGAGGTGCCGGCCGACCCGATCGCTGCCAGGTGGGCCCTGGCTTACTGGTTGGCCGCTCAGATCGTCGACGGCTCCTTGGACCCGGCGACCGGTGCCGACCGCATATGGGTCGAAGCGGCGTCAGAACTCGGCTATCCCGAACGCCTGCAACCGATCGTCGAATGTGCCGTTCATCTGGACGACTGGAACGCCGATTGGAGCGCTCCGCTGGAGCAGCTCAGGGAAGAAGTCCGTGTCGCCGCCCGCGTGCTCATTGAAAGCGGAGGGCCTGAGTCCGCTCTCTGAAGACCACGGAGCCCCAGGACCGTTGGGCGGACGAACTGAAGGACGCTCTCGCTCTGATTTTCTCGAGGCAACCCGTGACACGACGGAACCCCTGTCTGAAGGCCCTCGCGGGCAGCGGATTCGACGCTGCCTGACCGAGCCACGGCACCGGGTACGCGACGCCGATGCCCTCGCGATCGACCTGGTAGGGATGAGGCCCTGAGACGGCGGTACAGCAGCGAAGTACCGCAACCACGGCAACCGGTCCCATCCCGCGGCGTCCCTGTAGACCCGAGGTGTGGCCTGTATGCCCCGGGCCGATCACGGTCCGGGGTCCTCGGCCCGACCGTCGCCGGTGGTCACTGGTGTTCCCCCGGCGACGGCCAACGCCCCGCGCCCCTCGCCCCCTCAGATGCGCCGAAGGTGCCGCACGAACAATGCGCGTGCCCTGTCCAGGTCTTCGGGGGAAGCGGCACCGCGCTTGGGCAGCACGAGGAAGTAGCCCAGACTTCCGGTGAGGACGAACAGCTCGGGCGTCTCGAACCACCAGGGGTAGGAGCTCCACTCGATGCGGTCGCTCCTGCCGTCCGTACCGGTGGTGGTCAGCCCGTCCTCGGCGAGTGCGGTGCGGCAGACCCCGCGAGCCGCGTGCGTCTCGTACTGGCCCCGCACCCGGAACCGGCGGTATGCCTGGCGTACTGCGAACAGGACGATGACACCGAGCACGCTGGATATGACGACGACGGTCTCATCGAGATGCCACGCCACGGCGCGCACGAAGATCGCTGCGGCCGCGAACGCGCCGGGAAGCAGCAGAGAACCGGTGAGTCCGGGCCGGGTACGGAGGCTGAAACGCCGCAGGGCCCGGTCATAGTCCGCAGCCGCCGGGGTGTACTCGAACCGAGCGGCAACGGGGGCGGCGACTTCGGCAGGCCCCGCATGATCCATGTTCATGACAGCGGAGAGTACGACACGGCCGCACCGTCAACCGGGGGCCCCCGTCCACCCCGCTCAACTGCCGTTCGACGGGGACCATTTCACGCGGACCGGAACCGACCGACCGACCGACCGACCGACCGACCGCGCGCCCGCGCGCCCGCGCGTGGAGCCGGTAGCAGGTCCCCGGTGGCCACCGGGCGAATTCCGTTGGCCCTGCCCGGAGTCGGTGTCGAGGTGGGGACAGGGAGGGTGAGGGTCCCGGCCGGTGCGCGGACCTGATCCGCTCACGCGGTCCTCCGGACTGAATACTCTTCAGGGGGAGCGGGTTCGGACGGGTCGGCCCTGCCGGCCGTGAACCCGGAAGAGGGCTCCGGGTAATAACGGGTGAGCGCCTACCGGGACGCTCGGTGAGACTCCCCAGGAACGGAACCCTGTGATCGCCTCCATCGGGCACATTCCGAGAGCAGAGGCCGTCGACGACGCGGAACTGATCGCGCAGTCGATGGCCGACCCCGAGATGTTCGCTGGACTCTACGACCGGCACGCCGCCGGGCTCCACAGGTACGTGGCGCGGCGCCTCGGCGACAACAGCCTGGCCGACGACATCGTCGGCGAGACCTTTCTGATCGCGTTCCGGCAACGCGGCCGCTACAGCTCCGACCAGCGCGAGGCCCGTCCCTGGCTCTACGGCATCGCCGCGAACCTCGTCGGCAAACACCGCAGAACCGAGCTACGGGCCTACCGCGCACTGGCCAGAACCGGTGTCGACCCCGTCACCGAGTCGCACGCCGACGCGGTCGACGGCCAGGTCACCGCCCAGAGCCTGCGCAGCCCGCTGGCCGCCGGTCTGCACCGGCTCAACGAGGGCGACCGGCACGTTCTGCTGCTCATCGCCTGGGCCGACTTCTCCTACCAGGAGGTCGCCGCCGCACTCGGTATCCCGCTGGGCACCGTCCGCTCCCGGCTCAACCGGGCCCGCAAGAAGATGCGCGTCGCCCTCGTCGACATCGATCCCACCCCCACGTCCCAGTCGGAGGAAGACGGCCATGCGTGACCTCGACGATCTGACCGCGCTGCGTGAACTGCGGGCGGAGGTCCCCGCACCGACCGTGGCGCGGCTGGCCGGCGGTCGGTGGAAGCTGATCGCCGCGGCCGTGGAAGAGGGCCGCGGTGGTCCCGCCCGCACGGGCCCCGGCCGCGGCCCCGCCCGTGTCGCGCGCCGGGCGGCGATCGCCGCGGTCACCGCGGCCGCGGTGACCGCGGGCGTGCTGGTCGCCTCCGCCGGGGGTGACAGCCCCCGGAGCACGCGGACGAACACGGTCGCCTTCGTGCTGGAGGCGGCGGCGAAGAACGCCGAGAGGAGTTCGGCCCGGCTGCCCGGACCACACCAGTGGGCCTACCTGGCATCGGTGAACTGCATGCCGCAGTGCTTCACCAGCGAGAGATGGTGGCAAGGCAACGGCAAGAGCATCGCCACACGTGGGACGAACGTGCAGGGCCACACCAACCCGCTGATCACAGGGCCGGTGATCGGCCAGAACTACACACCCATCATGATCTACAAGTCCCTCTCCAAACTGCCCGCCGAGCCACACGCTCTCCTCGAACGGCTCGGAACCGACCCGAGTCTCCGGTGGGCCCTGCACTTCGAGGGAGTACGGCCCGACGCCACGCCCACCCCCGACGACGAGGCAGGTGCGATCTTCAGTCTCATGCAAGCGGCTCCGGTCCTTCCTCCCCAGGTGAACGCCTCCTTGTTCCGGGCCCTGAAGCTCATTCCGGGCGTGCGGTTCATCGCCGGGACGGAAGACGCGCTCCACCGGCACGGACTGGGTGTCCAGATCACCAGCGGCACCAGATTCCCCGTACGTCGAACCCTGGTCCTGGACCCGAAGACCTACGCCTTCCTGGGCTACAGGGAGCAGTGGCACGGAGCCAAGGACTTCACCTTCGTCTTCGCCCGCAAAGTCTCCGGCGTGGTCGACCACCCAGGTGAAAGCCCGCGCTGAACCGCGGGTGCCGCGGTGGGTGGTGGGTCCGCCGTCCCGGTGGGACCGGGAACCCACTGCCTCGCACCGCCCCGTCACCGCACGACATCGGTGCCCCGGCGGCAGATCGTGGGCCCGGCGGGCACCGGGGGCTGGTCCGGCCAGGCGAACGCGTAGCGAGGGTCGCCCCCTCGGCCCAGCCGTACGAAGCGCAGGAGTTCGCGGACGATGCCCGCGTTGCCCATCGCCCAGCCGGTGCGCGGTTCCAGGTCGCTCGGGGTGGCCCGATGCTCGGCGTTCGACCAGCGGGCGCCGTCGCTGTCCCGGATCGCCCGGTCGACGAGGTCCGCGACGAGGACGTGGGCGAAGTCGTACGGGTCATGCTGTTCGGCGATCCGGTCGCAGGCCAGGGCGAGGACGCCCGCGGTTCCGCAGCAGCGGCCGTTGTTGTCCCAGAAGCCGGGGCGCAGCCGCTGGGGCAGGCCGGAGCGGGTGACCGTGTGCCAGCAGCGGTCGGCGAGGGCGGCCCAGCCGGGGTCGGCCGTGGTGTCCCGCAGCAGCCGGAAGACCTGGGCGTCGCCGGCCGGGCCGTGGCACCAGCCGTAGCTGACGGGCTCGATCACATCAGGTCGGTACTGCGGGGTGGAGTGCGGGACCAGGAACCCCTCGGGCCCCGCTTCGTCGCGGGCCACGACGTCCGCGGCACCGGCCAGCGCCAGCTCGACCATGTCCGCACGGCCGGTGGCCACGCCGACCCGGGCGAGCGACAGGACGATGCCGAGCGTGCCGTGCGAGAGGTGATGCAGACGGGAGTCGACACCGGTGCGGTGGGCCCAGTGGACCCCCGCCGCGGTCGGCTCCGCCGTCCGCAGATACGGCTCCATGGCGAGGACGGCCAGTTCGGCGTCGCCGGCCAGGAGCGCTCCGAGGCCGATCCCCGCGTTGCCGCCCATCAGCTCGAACAGCTCGCCCCAGCGGGTCCCGTCGAAGCGTGACCGCACGAGTGTCAGCGCGCGGTCGGCGGCGGCGCCGGCGGCCGTGTCGCCGAGTTCTTCGTGAAGGGCCCGCAGGACGACTGCCATTCCGGTGCGGCCGAAGTAGAGGGAGTCGTCGTCCATGCCGTCGACGGAGTCCGCGATGCCGCGGGCCGCGCGCAGGGCGTCGTCGGCGTAGGAGTCGTCACCGAAGTGCCGCCACGCCTCCAGGAGTACGGGGACGTTGCCCGCCGTACCGCTGTAGAGCATCGGGTCGAGCTCGTCGGCCGAGGGCCTGGTCGCCCACGCGAGGCCTCCCCCGGAGGTTTCCCGCGCCGCCCCGGTCAGCCACCGCAGGCCGTCCACCGCGAGTCCCTCGACCTCGTCGACCACCACGACCGTGGCTTCTGGTGCCGTCATGTGCCCACTGTCGCACGGCCTTTGGGAGCCGCTTCGTCCAGAGCGGTGCGTGGACCGGCCGGACGGGGCGGATCTCTCCGGCGGCGACCGGCACCCCCGAGCCCTTCGGGTCCAGGGACTCCATGGACTCCAGGGCTTCGGGTTCGACGCCCTCACACCGGTCCGCGTCGCGGAGCGACACCGGTCCGCGTCGCGGAGCCGCCGCACGGACGACAGGGCGGGGCTCCGGTGTCAGGAGGGGCTGCCGGGGCGGACCGTGAGGTAGGTCCACGGGCTCCACACGCCGGTGGTCTGTGCGTCCTTGGCCGGGGGTGTGTAGTGGCCGCGGATGCGGTAGTGGTCGTTGCTCGTGTAGAGCTTCAGACTCCGGGCGTAGCCGTACCAGTCGCCGGAGTACAGGGGCACGCAGGTCTGCGAGGTGCCCTGATGCCAGGCCCCCGAGTAGTAGTGCTCGAGGTACACCGTGGTGCAGCCGCCGGTCTGACGGGGGGTGACCTGGAGGTTGAAACTCATGTTGACTTCGGACTTGTAGAAGACCTGGTATGTGGTGGATCCGACGCGGGTGGTCGTGAGCGGCCACTGCATCACCGTCCGGACCGCCGGCGTGAAGGTCGTGCCGGTGGTCACCGTACGCGGCGCGTAGCGGTAGTCACCCGTGAAGGCCGCGCTGAACACGGTGTTGCGGGTGACCTTGTAGGAGGCGACGAGGTTCCCGTGCGCGTCGACCTTGCCGCTCTTGAGCTGGGTCCGGGACTTGCCCGCGGGCTGGTCGTACAGCGTCACGGAACGGGAGTTGTACGTGGTTCCCAGATGCGCGGTGACCTTGACGGTCGCGCCTGAGCGGTACGACCTCGCGTCGGTCGTCACGCTCAGGCTCGGAGTGGCGCGGGACACCTGCACCTTCGCCGACGCCGTGACCGGGAGGTAGGAGGTGCCGCCGTCGTAGCTGAACGCGTAGGTGTTCACGCCGCCGACCTGCGGGGTGTCGTGGAAGGCGAAGCTGCCGTCGGCGGCGACGGGCACGGTGACCGGCGAGGAGCCGGAGGTGTGCGCCGGGTCGGTCTTGACGACGTGCACCGCGCCGGTCGTCACATGCGCGTGGGGCCACGTCAGGCGCCCGGTGACGGTCGTCGGCGCTGCTCGGCCGGCGGTGGAGGGAGCCGCCAGCGCCATGGTGGGCGCGTACTTCGCGACGGGGATGTCGAAGGTCTGGCCGGCCGGACCGTAGTGGCCGCTTCCGGAGTAGTCGACGTGGAAGCTCAGCGGGCCGCTGAGGGGAGCGGTGCCGGCGACGTGGTAGGCGCCGAAGAAGTCGGCCACGCCGGCCCGAGTGGTGGTCGGGTCCGGGATGAGCACGCCGTCCGGATCCGCGGCGTCGTAACGCGTGATCCGTACGGTGCCCGGTATCAGGGATTCCCCGGCACCGAGGTCGAGAGGCGACAGGAAGCCCGTCCGGAACGAATAGTCCTCGCCGGGGGCGAGCGGCGTGGTGGTCGAACCTCCGCTGAGCCGGACCCATGCGGTTTCCGGGTCACGGGCTGTGCGGAGCGTCGGTGTCCCCCCGGAGGCGTCCACGCCCACGATGTAGAGGCGGCTCCCGTCCGGTGACCAGGCGAGGCCGTGGGCCGGCAGTCTCAGCGGAGACTCGTACTCGTACTCGTTGTAGGAGCCCTCGTCCGTTTCCGGGAACACCCGGACCCCGTACGTGCAGCCGCAGCCGGCCATGGTGCCGTCCGGGGCCACGGCGACGGCTCTTGAGTCCACGACCTCGCTGAATCGGCCGTCCACCGCCAGATCCGAGGTGCTGTACCGGTCGACGCTCGGGTGCGCCGAGGACGGGACCGCCAGGTGCCGGCCGTCCGCAGTGACCGCGAAGTCGCTCAGGTCGGGGACGGGCAGTGCCTTCGCGGCCAGGCGGCTCAGCGCGTCGCCCTCGGCCCGGTACGTGACGACGGCGGAGGTGTCGCCCGTCTGCGCGGCGGCGGCGAGTACGCCGGAGGGGGTCGGGGTCGTCGCCAGCATCGGCGGTGCGGGCCAACTGCCCGCATCCTGCCGCAAGGTGACCGTGCCGGCCGCGTCGACGGATCCGATGCCGCCGGCGCCCGCCGTGCCGTACCCGAACCAGAGGGTGCCCCCGGCGACGGCCAGCGAGTCCGGACGGGTTCCCGTGCCCGTGCCGTGACGAGCCGACTCGGTCAGGTCGTCCGTGCTGATCGCCGCGATCGCGTCCTGGCCGGGGAGAGCCGCGTACAGCACCGATCCGTCGTCGGAGAGGGCGAGACCGGTGGCACCCGGCTCACCACCGATCGTCGTCGGGTTCCCGCCGTCGAGGTCGGTGACGAGAATGCCGTCGGTGCCGGCGCCGCCGCTGATGAACAGGTGTCCGTGCGGAGCGTCCACGACGAGGTGCGCGAAGTGCGCGATCGGCAGCGGTACGCCCGACGCCGCGTACGAGTCGACCGCGCCGGGACCGATGACGGTCGTCAGTCCCAGGAGCAGCGCCGCGACGGTTGGCGGTGTGCATCGCACCGGCTTCATGAAAGGCCCCCACATAACCTTCACGATCAAGGAGCGCAAAATAGCACGGGGAAGATCGCGTCCCGCCACCGGTCAGCGCGCTCGGGGAGAGCCCGGCCGGCTCACCGTGACCACCGCCGTGCCCTCGTCACCGGGTCGCGACGCTGAGGGCCGGCCCGGCGATGGCCATGTCGCCGCTGAGCCGCGCGATCCGTGAAACGGTCACGTTCTCGAAGGTGATGGTGCGGCTGGGCGCGGTGGGGTGGGAGAGCCACGGGGGCAGCGCATCGGGCGTGACGGTGACGCTGCGGTCCGCGGGGAGCGGAGCGCCGCCCAGTCCGACGAGCGTGCCGTACAGCTTCTGGGCGTACAGGGTCACCACGTCCTTGCCCCTGAGCGTGGATGTGGTCGCGGGTCTGGTCCGCAGACGCATCGCGGCGCGCCCGCGGCCCGCCGTCAGATCGAGGTCGCCGAAGTCCAGCGACCGTGCGGTGAACTTCAGCACCCGCTCGGAGCCGGCCGCGGTCCTGACGACGACCACGCCGCGGAAGGCGCTGTCGTGGAGCACGAGTCTGTCGGCACGCAGCACCCAGGGGACGTTCGCCTCGGGGGCCGGGGACCGGGCGGCCGACGGTCGCGCGGCCGGCGTGCCGGCACCCGCTGGTGGCCCGGACGCACGGATACCCCCGGGGGCGAGCCACGCCTTCGAGACCGCCGGTGTGGCGAGTTGGAGGACCAGGGAGAGTGCGGGCAGTGCCAGCGCCCAGGTGAGGGGACGCAGCGGTCGGCCGCCCGAGCGGTTCTTCGCCGCACCGCCCGGAGGGCAGGGGCCGGACTCCGGCCCGCCTGTCGCACCGCCGGTCAGGGCGTCACCTCTCACCGTGGTCCTCGTCCACGGGGACGGGGGTCGACGCACGGTTCACCGCGAGCCCCTCCTCGGGGTCGCCTGTCGGGGGCACCCAGGCACAGGCCAGGGATCCGCCGATCAGACCGGAGACCAGCCCGATGAGGAGGCCCCCGAAGTTGGCGACGGGAAACGAGACGAGCGCGAGCAGAATGACCGTGATCCCCGCGAATACGCGCGTCTGCCGCTGGAACCAGAGGGAGATGGCGAGGACCACGAGCAGGACCCCGATGATCAGCGACCCCGCGCCCGCCGAGGTCGACAGCGCCACGGGGATGGCTCCGAGGTTCAGGTGCGCGTACGGGAAGTAGATGATGGGGAAGCCTGCGGCGAGAGTGAACAGACCTGCCCAGAAGGGGCGTTCGCCCCGCCAGGTCCTGAATCCCCGTCGGGCGGCGGCGACACGCAGGTTCTCGCGCCTGCCGGTTCGTTGGAGGAACACGTGAGCTCTCCGTGGTGTTCGGCGGGCGGGAGTACGTGCGGGACTTTGTGCGGACTTTGTGCGGGAGTACGTGGCGAGCGGGCGCGGACAGTGGGTGTTTCGTGCCGGCGGATCAGAAGCACTCGTGGTGGCCTTGCCTGAGTCGCACATCGAGGCCGGGGACGTTGAACGTGGTGGCCGAGACCGCGACCGTGGTGAAGCGCACGTCCTTCAGGAGGGCCGAATCCGCCTGCTGGGCAAAGCCGTTGGGGTCGAAGAACCGGGAGTTCCTGTCCTGCGGGCTGATCGGGCCCTTGCTGACCGCACCCGCCGCCACACCGATGTCGAGGTCGTCGAAATTCGCCTGTCCGCTCGACACGGATGTCGCGTCGAGGAACAGGTTCCTCGCCTCGATCGGACTGCGTCGGCCGCCGGTGATCCTCAGCGTGTACGGGCCCAGGACCGGGATCGCGACCACGACGGACTGGCACAGCCCGCTGATCTCCGCGCGGCGGGCCCCGGTGACCACGACCGGCACGAGGGTGCCCTGCCTGGTCACGTCCACCGTGCCGTAGATGCTCAGACCATGGGCGTCCAGCGTGTCCAGGGCCACCTGGAACTTCTGGCCGGAGATGAGGAACGACGCGGCCAGTACTCCTTGGGCCATGCCGACGCCGAGGGCCGCGGCGGCCATGACACTCGGGACGAGAACGCGGGCGAAGCGCTTCCAGGAGGTCCTGCCGGCGCGGTGCAGCATCCCGTCTCCTCCGGTCATGACGTGGGCTCGCCGATGCCAGACAGGGGTAGGCGACGTCTCTCTCTAGTGGCGGATCCTAGGCTTCCCTGCGCGACAGCCGACGGCACGCCAGGTCGGCCGGACGGGTGAGTCGGTTTCCGTTGCGCCATCCGGACGACACGCGGTGCGGTGACGCCGTCGGCGTTCCCGATCCGCCGGCCGTCGCGGACGGGGCGACGCCGCGGCTCGTCCGTACGACCGGTGCGGTCGGTCCGGTCGGTGCGGTCGGTCCGGTCGGTGCGGCCGGGTGGGAACCCCGCGGGTCAACACGCTCTAGAGGAGGCCGAGGTCGTCGAGTTCCTTGTGCAGGTCCGCGCGGGGGTTGTCGGCGCCCGTCCGCGGGGTGCGGCGGGCGGGCGCCCCGGTGTCGCCGCTGGAGTGGGCGGTCGGCAGGGACCGCGGGCCCCGGTCCCTGAAGAGCCAGGCCCCGAGCAGACCGCCGATCAGGCCCCCGAGATGGCCGAGCCAGCTCACCCCCGGCGTCCCGGGCACGGCAACGGTGAGCAGGTAGGCGAAGGAGGCCGCCATGACGATGCCGATCAGGGTGTCGATCAGGTGCCGGTCGAAGATCCCGCGGACCACGACGTAGCCGAAGTACCCGAAGACCAGACCGCTGGCGCCCACCGTGTCGACACCGCCCCGTTCGAAGAACCACACCATGAGTCCGCTGGTCACCGCCACGAGCAGACTCAGCCCGAGGAAACGGACGACACCTCGGTACGCCGCGAGGAATCCGAACACGAACAGCGGCCCGGAGTTGCTCTCGATGTGTGCCCAACTCCAGTGCAGGAAGGGCGCGCTGATGACGTCCGGCAACGTCCCGAGGTCTCCGGGGACCACCCCGTAGTCCCGCGAAAGGGCGTAGTGGTCGGCCGCGTTGGCCAGCTGCACCAGCCAGACGATCACCAGGAACCCGAACATCACGAAGAACGCCTTGCGCGCCTCCGCGATCATCCGCTCGGGGTCGACCGGCCCCCTGCCCGCCCGCTCCTGATCCGGTCCTCCGCCCATGGCACGATCCCCTCCCCGGCGGATCCGCATCCGCGTCACCGAGAACTCTATGAAGTCCGGGCCGGACCGCCCAGAGGGAGGCGCACGGCACTCGCGGGCCGTGACCTGGAATGCGGAGTACGGCACCGGCGGTGTACCGGACCGACACTCCTACGGAAGGGGCTTCGCCCGGACCGACGTCGGCTCCGGCGCGGTTCCGGCGGCGCTCCTCCGGCCACCCGACCCCGCCCCCGACCCCGGCCTCGTCTCCATCCCCCTTCCCTTCCCACGCCCCCTCCCCGAGAGCGTGAGCGCCGCCGTGACGCCGATCGACGCCGTCGCCATCACCGTCATCGCCGCGCCGGGCGAGGTCAGTTGGGCGACCGAGCCCGCCAGGGCCGCGCTCGCGCCCTGCAGGGTCAGCATCCCGGAGGAGTGCAGCCCGAGGACGTGGCCGCCGAGTTCCTCGGGCGTCAGCGCCATCAGCCGTTCCTGCTGGATCAGGCTCGACCCGAAGCCGACGGAGGCGACGGCCGCGCAGGCCGCGGACACCGCGATGCCCGGGTGGAGGGCGAAGACCAGGTACGGCGTGGCCAGGAGCAGGAGGAACGGAGCGCCCAGCCGTGCCCGGACGCGCGGTGCGAGGAGACGGCCGGTGGTCACGTCGCCCACCAGCATGCCGAAGGCCGCGGAGGCGAAGAGGACACCCGCGTGCTCGGGGGCGTACGAGACGAAGAGGGATTCGCAGCCGACGATCAGACCGTTGGGGATCCACAGGAGCAGAAGGACGGTGCGGCGGGGACCGTACGACCACAGGAGGGCGTTCGTGCGCCACGTCCGGGCGACCGACGGGCGGCCGGAGGCGCGGGGCGCGCGGCGCGTGAGGCCGAGGCGGGTGCCGGCCGCCGCCGCCAGGTACAGCGCCGCCGCCGTCAGGAGTCCGACGCGGGGGGACACCGCGGCCACCAGGAAGCCGCCTGCCGCGTACCCGGTGACCTGGGTGATCCCGCTCATCATGTTGAAGACGGAACGGCCCAGCAGATAGCCGTCCCTGGGGAGGATCTCGTTCAGCAGGCCCCAGCGGACCCCGCCGCTCAGGGAGGCCACCAGGCCGAGCGCGAAAAGGACGCCGAAGATCGCGGCCACCGGGAGGCCGGGCAGCGCCACCGCCGCCGTACCGAACGCGAAGGCGAGGGCGATGCCCGTCGTCGTCGCGCGCGGCGGCAGCCGGTCCGCCGCGGACAGGAGCGTGGTCGCGCCCAGCACCTGGGCGAGGGACGGGCCGAACATGCTCAGGGCGGAGAGCAGGGGCGAGTCGGTCGCCCGGTAGACCAGGGTGCCCAGGGCCAGGCCGCCCACCGTCGAGGCCGCTCCCTGGAGCGCGGACGTCAGGAAGAGCGGAGTGAACTCCGGGGTGCGGAAGAGGTCGGAGTAGCTGCGCATGGGCGCAGTCTCCGGCTGCGTACGAGGCGGTCGACAATGTTTCGCGGGGCGGCGAAAGCAACGGGGGTGCGGGACGGCCCTGGCAGGGGGATGGCCGACGGGCCGCTGAGACGTCCGGGTACCGGCGGGAATGCCGGACCGGAGGGGTGCGGGGGCGGCCACGTGGGCAGGAGCAGGCCCGGAGGGACAGGTCCGGGGCGGGAAGACGCCCGGGGACAGGCAGGGCCCGGCGGCCGGAGCGGACGCCGGGACGGGTGTGACGGAAGGGACGGGGAGCGGACATGGGGTGGTGGCAGATCAATGCCGACACCCTCGCCCGCAGCCGCTTCGTGCTGTCACCGCTCGCCGAGACCTTCGCCAGCCTCAAGGTGCTGCAGTCGGGCTCGGCCGCGCACCCCGGCGAACGGGCCTGGCTCGACGCCCATCTGCCCGCGTACCGCAGTCGGCTGGCCGACGATCCGGTCACCGCGCTGCTCATCCGGTCCGGTCTCGGCCGGGAGTGGATCGCGGACTTCCTGACTCCCACGCCACGCGGCGAGGCCGGCTTCGAGGAGGAGGTCGCACGGGTCAGGGAGGTGCCGGCCGCGGAGGCCCGCGCCCACCTCGCCGTCGCTCTGCGCGGGCCCCTCCCCGCCGCCCTGCACCGCGACGACCTGCCGGAGCGTGCCGCCGGTCTCCTCACCGACATCTGGACCGAGACCGTACGCCCCTACTGGGCCCGGCGTCGGCGCGTCCTGGAGGCCGACGTCGTCGCCCGCAGCGCACAGCTCAGCCAGGGTGGCTGGGCGACCGCCCTGGACGCGCTTCGGCCCGGGATCCGCTGGCTCGGCGACAACCGGCTGCAGGTCAACCCGCACGAGTATCCGCCGCGCGAGATCTCGGGTGCCGAGCTGTACTTCGTACCGGTCACACCGCAGAGCCACGGCTGGGTCTCATGGGAGGAGCCGCACCGGTACGCGGTGGTCTACCCGTGCGTCGGGGCGCTCGCCCACGCCGGGCCCGAGGCCGTACCGGAGAGCCTGGGCGCGCTGCTCGGTCCCGCCCGCGCCGGTGTCCTCGTCCACCTCGGCTCTCCGCTGAGCACGACCCAGCTGGTGGCGCTGACCGGGCAGGGGCTGGGGTCCGTCGGCCGGCATCTGAAGGTGCTGCTGGACGCCCGGCTGATCCAGCGGCGGCGGGCGGGCCGGTCGGTGCTCTACTCGCGTACGGCCGCCGGCGAGGTGCTCGTGAAGGCTCAGGGCGGCTGACGCGGGTGGCCGGACCGGGCGGAGTTAGCATCCGTTCATGACTACTGACAACTCTGTGTTCGACGTCCGGATCGATTCTCTGCAGGGCGGCTCCGCGGATCTCGGGCAGTACCGCGGCAAGACCGTGCTCGTCGTGAACGTGGCCTCCAAGTGCGGGCTGACCCCGCAGTACGCGGGTCTTGAACGGCTGCACGAGCGGTACGCCGCCCAGGGCTTCACCGTGCTCGGTGTGCCCTGCAACCAGTTCATGGGACAGGAGCCCGGCACCTCCGAGGAGATCGCCGAGTTCTGCTCCGCGACGTACGGGGTGACCTTCCCGATGACCGAGAAGGTCGAGGTGAACGGGGACGCGCGGCACGAGCTGTACCAGCGGCTGGTGGACACCGCCGACGGTGAGGGTCACACCGGTGACATCCGCTGGAACTTCGAGAAGTTCCTGATCGGGCCGGGCGGGGATGTCGTGGCACGGTTCTCGCCGCAGGTCGAGCCGGACTCGGCGGAGGTCGTGGCGGCGGTGGAGAAGTCGCTCGCGTAGTTCGCGGTCAAGGTCGGGTCCCGAATCCGGTTCGGGCTCAGGTCGCGGGTTGGGTTCGGGCTCAGGTCGCGGGTTGGGTTCGGGCTCAGGTCGCGGGTTGGGTTCGGGCTCAGGGTCCGTTTCTGGGTCCGGTTCCGGTTCCGGTTCTGCGGGGTTTGACCTTGCCCCTGGGGCAGGGACCAGTGTTCCCCGTCACCGGGCGGACCGCGCCCGGTGACGGAGGATGGACTCGTGCATCAGGAACTGCTCACGATCGGCGCGTTCGCCGCCCGCGCGCGGCTCTCGCCGAAGGCGCTTCGGCTGTACGACCGGCTCGGACTGCTCGCTCCGGCACACGTCGACGAGGTCAGCGGCTACCGCTACTACCGCGCCGACCAGGTGGAACGCGCCCGCATGGTCGCGCTCCTGCGCCGGCTCGACATGCCGCTCGCGCGGATCGCGGACGTGGTGGAGGCCGACGGGACCACCGGTGCCGCTCGGCTCGCCGCCTACTGGGCGGACGCCGAGACGCGGTTCGCCTCGCAGCGGACGCTGGCCGAGTACCTCCGTGGACGGCTGTCGGGAAGGAGTTCCGAGATGTACGGGAAGTTCGTGGTCGAGACCGTGGACGTGCCGGAGCGGGTGGTGCTGACGGAGACGCGGCACACGCTCGCGGATGAGCTGCCGGTGTGGATCCCGGCCTCGCTCGGCCGGCTGGAGGAGGGGGCGCGGGAGTGCGGGGGCACGACCGGGGCGCCCTTCGTCGTCTACTACGCCGAGGTCAGCATGGAGAGCGACGGGCCTGCCGAGTCGTGTGTGCCCGTCGCCGACGGGGAGGCCGCGCGGGGCTGGGCGGAGCGGTGGGGGCCGGGGTCGGGAGTGGGGGTGCGGGTCGAGCCGGCGCGGCGGTTGGCGTATGCGCGGATCACCAAGGCGCAGGTGGCTCATCCGCAGATCGTCGCCGCGTTCGAGGCTGTGGAGGCGTGGGTTCGGGAGCGGGGGCTCTCGGTCGACGGGCCCTGTCGGGAGGTGTACTTCGGGGACTGGGATGCGGCGGGGCCTGAGGACGCGGTGTGTGACGTGGCGTTCCCGGTGACGTGACCCTCCGGGGCGGTCGGGACCCTCGCCCCGCCGCCCCTACCCGTCCCATCCCTTGGGGCTCCGCCCCTAACCCCGCCAAGGGGCTGCCGCCCCCTGGACCCTCGCTTCGCCCGAAGGGCTCGTCCTCAAACGCCGGACGGGCTGAAACACATGCCCCGGCCGGCACCATCAGCCCGTCCGGCGTTTGAGGACGAGGCCGTCCAGGCCGAACGGGGGTCTGGGGGCGGAGCCCCCAGGGGTCAGCGGAGCTCCTCTGGGCACGGGGTACCCCGAGGAAGCTGGTAGGGCGCCGCCAGGCGATACGTGCCGGGAGCCGGCGCGAGGAGTTCGGTCCATTTGTCGCCGGAGGCGTTCTCCTGGGTCTCCATCAGGCAGCCGTTGAGGTTGTCGTACGTCTTCGGGGCGCCCTCGGCCCGGTGCTTGGACTTCTCCGTCTCCTGCGGCGGCTTCACGCTCTTGCCCGCGGCGTCGACGAGGCCCAGCCACGGCGAGTACGGAACGCGGATGAGAACGCGGCCGGCCTTCTTCACCTCGATGGTCAGCTCGCCCTGCTCGGCACGGTCGACCACGGCCGGCGGGTCGGCGAGCTGCGTCGGATCGGTCACCGCGAAGAGCTGCCAGTTCGCGTCGCCCCACATCTGCCGGAGATACGGCATGCCGCGCTGGACCAGCTGACGTTCGCGTTCACCGCCGTTGCCGTCCGGCTCCCCCTTGGGCAGCACCACGTAGTGGACGGCCCAGCGCTGGAGCCACTCGTGGTAGTTCGCGGAGTTGAGCGTGTCGTCGTAGAAGAGCGGGTTGCGCTCCATGTCGGCCTGCCGGTTCCAGCCGCGGGCGAGGTTCACGTACGGCGCGAGCGCGGACGCCTCGCGGTGGGAGCGGGCCGGGACGACCTCGACACGGCCCTTCTCGGCACCGACGACCTGGAGCTGGTTCACGAGCGGGGCGAGCTCCCGCGCCCAGGAGGCCGCCGGTGTCGTGTGCACGATGTCGTCGACGGACTTGAACCCGATCCACCCGGTGAATCCGGCGAAGGCGACGACGGTCACGTACCACTTGCGCGTCTTCGGCACGGTGAAGGGCAGGGCCGCCAGCAGCGCCACCCCGGCGAACAGCATCGCCAGCCGCGTGATGTTGGAGCCGATCTGCGAGCTGATCAGCCAGACGAGGAGGACACCGAGGCCGTACACCGCCGCCGTGATCCGTACCGTCTTCCACTCCTTGGGCACGAGCGCGAAGACCAGCACGGAGTAGATGAACGGCAGCGAGGCCGACCCGATGGACATCGGCTGGGTCCCGGAGAAGGGGAACAGCCACGCCGAGGCGGCCACGACGAGCGTCGGCGCGATCCCGAGCGCGTACGCCCCCGGGCGCCGCTTCTGGAGGAAGAGGGCCGCCGCGACCAGGCCGACGAACAGCCCGGCCACCGGCGACGCGGCGGTGGCGAGGGCGGCGAGCGGCGCCGCGCACAGGGCCTTCGCCCAGCGTTTGTGGCGCCAGCGGTAGGGCCAGCAGAAGACGACGGCGGCCGCGGCGAGCGCGAACACCATGCCCAGGCCGTACGTGACGCGGCCCGACGCCGCGTTGCACAGCAGCGCGAAGACTCCCGCGAGCGCGGGCCACAGCGGCTCGCGCACCGCACGGCTGCGGATCAGGATCATCGTCAGCAGCCCGGCGGAGAGCGTCCCCGCGATCATCATCGTGGTCCGGACGCCGAGCACGGACATCAGATACGGCGACACCACGCTGTACGACACCGGGTGCATACCGCCGTACCAGGCGAGGTTGTACGCGGAGTCCGGGTGCCGTCCGACGAACTCGGCCCACGCGTCCTGCGCCGCGAGATCCCCGCCACTGTTCGCGAACGAGAAGAACCATGCGAGGTGGAGCAGTCCGGCCAGCGCCGTGACGACCGCGACGGGGTGCCGGTGCACGAAGCCCTTCAGCCGGGCGGTACGGGTGCCGGGCTCCTCCTCGGCACCGTCAGGTCCGTGAGGACCGTGAGGACCGTGAGCGCCGTGAGGTCCGTCAGATCCGGCGGCGCCGTCCGGTCCGTCGGCCTCGGCGGAACGTGCGGGTAGCCGTATTCGCGAGCCCGCCCTGGGGCCCGGATCGGCGTCGTCGGCGTGTGTCGGCTCCGCTGTCGCCACTACAAGGCACTCCTGTGTCCCGTTTCCTCGCGCTCGCCCCGGGGCCCGCGGCCCGCGACCTGCCCCGATCTCGCGACGCTAGCACGCACCCCGCCGGGGAGCGCCCGGGTGGGACGCCCCCGACGGGGTGCGGCACGTTCGCGCGGTGCTCATCGCGCGTTCGCGTGGTGTTTCGGGGCGCTCGCGGCGTACGCCGCCACCAGCGCGTCCGCTCGATCGCTCACCTGTACGTCCGTTCAGCTCACACGGGTCAGCCGGGCGCCGAAGCCCGGCTCGGCGAGGTCCCTCTGAAGCGCGACGGGGATCTTGACGGCGTGGCTGGAACCGTCGCCGACCGTCAGCACACCGACGGTCTCGCCCGCCTTGCCCGTGTGCGGGACCGCCTGGTCGCCCTCGCCGATCGACAGCTTCGTCTTCAGACCGGGCCAGCCGACCGCCGTCATGTTCTTGGTGGCGACGACCGGGGTCCGGCCGCCGAGCTGGTCGTCCACGTACCCGACGACGTCGCCCTTCTTCACCACCGTGGCGGAGACCAGGCCCTTCTGCACCTTGTCGATCAGCTTCTGGCTGTCGGTGAGGGCGAGCTGGAGGCTGTCCCAGACCTTGCCGGTCCCGGCGTTCTGGCCGAGGACCGCGCCGTAGATCGTCTGCTGCTTGCCGTTCACCGTCTTGGTGGCGGCCCACACCAGGTTTCCACCGGCGGGGGTCGACGAGCCGGTCTTCAGTCCGATCACACCGACCTGCTTCACCAGCAGGTCGTTGTTGTTGTAGATCTTGCTGTCGAGGCCGGGGATCTGGGCGCTGGCCATCCCGACGATGCCGCGGAACACGTCGTTCTGCATGACCCGCTTGGCGAGCTTGAGCTGGTCGGTCGCGGTGCTCACCGTCGTCTTCTGCAGACCGCTCGGGTCCGTGTACGTCGAGTTCGTCATGCCGAGCTTCTTGGCGGCGGCGTTCATCTTGGCGACGAAGGACTTGCTGTCGGAGTCCCAACGGGCGAGCAGCCGCGCCGCGTTGTTGCCGGACGGGATCATCAGCATCTGGAGCATCTCGCGCTCCGTGAACTGCTGCCCCTTCGACATGGCGGCCGTCGACTCGTCCGGCAGTTTCGACTCGTCCTCGGCCTGCTGGTCGACGGTGATCTTCTCGCCTCCCTCGCTCCCCTTCAGAGGGTGCTCCTGGAGGATCACGTACGCCGTCATGATCTTGGCGACGCTCGCGATGGGGGCGGGTGCCTGCTTGCCGTCCGTGCCGAGGCTTCCGACGCCCTCGACCTCTATGGCCGACTGTCCATGGCCCGGCCAGGGCAGGTCGAGGGTGCCGCCCTCGAAGGTGTACGTGGCGTCGGCGCTGAGTCCGAGAGCCACGCTCGGCAGCGGACGTACGGCCTGCGCGATCGCGAAGATCACCACGAGCAGCAGGACCAGCGGCGTCCAGATCTTCACGCGGCGCGCGAGTGTCCGTACCGGGGTCTGCGGGGGCGGCGGCGTGTTCGTCAGCTCGGCGAGCAGGTCCAGCGGCGGCTTCGGCGGAAGCGGCTGCTGGGTGGTGCGCTCGGGGCCGACCTGGGGCATCGCGGTGGTGGCGTCGGCGGGGGTCACCCGCGGCTTCGCCGGTGCCTGTCCGTCCAGCGACCTGAGGGCGACGAATTTGCTGGTGCGTTCGGCCGCGGCCTCGGCCTTCGGCTCCGCCGCGGCCTTCGGCTTCGGCTCGTCCTCGGGCTTCGCGCCGGTCTTCGGTCCCGGCTTCGGTCCGGGCTTGTCCGTCGGCGTTGCGGTGGATCTGGCGGCGGGCTCGGAGGCGGGCTTGTCCGTGGACGGCTTCGCGTCCCGCTTCGTGTCCCGCTTCGCGTCGCCCAGCTTGAGCATGGTGGTGGGCTGGTCCACGGCCGGGCGCCGCGGCGTCTTGAAGACGGCGGTGGGCTGGTCGACGGGGGGCTTCGAGGCCGCGGCCGCCGATCCCCCGGCGTCGGACTTCGAGCCGGGCTTCTCGTCCTCGACCGGGTCGTCACCGGACCGGGAGTCCTCGCCCGTCCCGGAGTCCTCACCGGACTCGGACCCGGACCCGGACTCGGACCCGGGCTCGAGGTCGGCGGCCTTCGTCCCGGCCGCGGCCTTCACCTCGCCGGCGGCCACGGGCTCGGCGTCCGAGGGGTCTGCGTCCGAGGGTTCGGCGTCCTTCTTCGGCTCGGCGTCGGCGTCCACATCCGTGTCCGCCCCGGCGTCGTCCGCGACCGCGTGATCAGCCTCGGCAGCGGCCTCGCCGTCGTCACCAGCCTCGGCAGCGGCATCGGCGTCGCCGTCGGCCTCGGCATCGTTGTCGTCCGCGGATTCCTCAGCCGACGCTCCGTCAGTCGCGTCCCCGGCATTCTCGGCGTCCCCGGCGTCCTGGGCACCCCCGGCGGCCCTGTCCCCGGCTCCGGCCTCCGCCCGCGCGTCCTCGTCGGCCGTCCCCGAGTCCTCCGCGGCCGCCTCCGCGCCCTTCGCCGTCGAGGTGGACTCCTCCGTCTCCTCGGCGCCCGCAGCCCCGCTCCCGGCCTCCTGCGGAACCTTGGGCTCCTCCTCGTCCGCGCTCGACACCCACGCGGCCACCGCGGCCCGCAGCCGGGCGTCTCCGCCGGAACCCTTCTCGCCGGACGCACCGGGGGTCTTCTCTCCGGACCCACCGGAAGGCTTCTCTCCGGACCCGCCGGAGACCTTCTCCCCGCCGCCCGCGGGAACCTTCTCCGCGGATCCGGCGGAACCTTCCGCCAGGGCCCGCGTCGAGAACACCGCCGTGGCCTGGTCCACCCGCACCGTGGCGGCCCGCTCACGGGCCACCGCCAGACGGGGGTCCGCCGCCGCGGCCGCGGCGGACCGCACCGGCCCCGGAACCGCCGCGGGGGTCCCCGACGTCGCTTCTGCCGACGACGCCGACGACTCGTGCTGCTTCGACCTGTCGGGGGACTCGCCCGCCACCGATGCCTCCTCCGTGCGCCACCCACCGGGCGCCCAACGAACCGTGAAACCCTTGACCCGCTGCCCGGACATCGCTGTCCGAACCATGTACCAGTGTCCTGTGTGCGGGCTTAACCCCTGCGGTAGACGAGAACGACATACCTGCCGGTTCCACTACGAACCGGTCACGCACTCTCGACAGACCATTGTGAGAGGGGTCACCCTGTCATTCATCCACGCGGGGAGGCATGGATGGGCAGGAGCCGCAGAACACTTCCGGAGGAGCTTCTGCTGCTGGCGTTGGACCCGACCACGGGTACCACCGCACAGCCGCAGTCGCTCGACCTCGGTCTGGCCGGAGCACAGCTAGTGGAGCTGGCGCTGGCCGGACGGATAGCCCCAGACGGGGATCGTATCGCCGTGGTGGCACCACGGCCGACTGGAGATCCAACACTGGACTGTGCGTTGGAACTGCTTCGCCGGCGCGGAGCACCCGTACGCGCGGTCAACTGGATTGGCGGGCCCCGACTGGGACTTCGCCAGACCTACCTCTCGCATCTGGAGAGGTGCGGCATGGTCCATGCCGTGGCCGGCCAGATGTGCGGGGTGCTTCCGACGACTCGCTACCAAGCGACGGACACGGAGATCAGCCGGGAGATCAGATCCCGGCTGGACAGCGCGATCCGCACCGGCGTACCGCCGGACCCGCGGACCGCGGCGCTCGCCGCGCTGGCCCATGCGGTCGGTCTCGGCAAGCACCTGTATCCGGGTAATGAGGGACGCTCGTCCCGCTCCCGGCTGCGGGACCTGATCAGACACGACCCCATGGGCGGCCTCGTGGCCCACGCGGTCATGGACGTTCAGAACGGTGCGGTCGCACAACCGCGCCGCAGCCCGGCACCGGCCGGCCGTCCGGCCACCGCCGGAGTCAGGTCCGCACCGGAACCCGCCCGCGGTGTTCCGATGCAACCGCGCCACGGTTCCATGGCGCGCGCCGTGGTCCACTGAGCCGCAGTCCCACGGCACGCACCGGCGGGCACCGTCGTCACGCACCACACGCAGTACCCAGCACCGCCAGCACCATCCCGGCATCACCCAGCGCCGCACCGCAGTCCCCAGGATCCGGTTCGGGAGCCGCTGGCTCGCGCGGGGCGGTGAGCCGTACGTCCGGACGACGACACGGCTCCACCGCCCCGCGCGGCCGCATTTCACGGGTGGAGGGCATATGCGTGCGGTATGCGCCGACGGGACGCGCGGGTGCGTGAGAGGCGTCCCGGTACGCTCCGGACCCCCGAACTGGCCCGTACCCAGCGCATATCCGCTGTTTCCCAGCGGTAGAAAGCACCTTGGTGGCAATCTGCTCAACAGCAGATACGCAAAGTAGAGGCCCGCAGCCGGAGGTGCACGTCCCGTGGCGTCAAGTGTCAATCCCACCGTCCGGCGGCGCCGGCTGGGCCAGGAGCTGCGCCGGCTCCGCGAGCTCAAGGGCATGACGGCCGAAGAGGTCGCCGAGCGTCTCCTGGTCTCCCAGTCGAAGATCAGCCGGCTGGAGAACGGGCGGCGCAGCATCAGCCAGCGTGACGTCCGCGACCTGTGCGGGGTCTACGAGGTCGAGGACCACCGGATCGTCGACTCGCTGATGCAGATGGCCAAGGACTCACGCCAGCAAGGCTGGTGGCACTCCTTCGGCGACATCCCGTACAGCGTCTACATCGGTCTGGAGACCGACGCGGCGAGCCTGCGCGTGTACGACCCCCAGGTCGTCCCGGGCCTGCTCCAGACCCGGCCGTACGCCGAGGCACTGATCGCGGGCGCGCTGCCCGAGACCGCGCCCGCCGACATCGACAAGCGCGTCCAGGTGCGTCTGCGCCGGCAGGAACGGATCTCCGCCCCGGACAACCCGCTGCGCCTGTGGACCGTCCTCGACGAGTCCGCGCTGCGCCGGGTGGTGGGGAACCGCTCCCTCATGCGCGACCAGCTGGAGCACCTGGTGGAGCAGTCCCAGTTCCCGCACGTCACGGTGCAGGTGATCCCGTTCGAGATGGGCGCGCACCCGGGCCTCAACGGCCAGTACGCGATCCTGGAGTTCCCCGACGCGGCCGACTCCAGCGTCGTCTACATCGAGGGTGTCACCAGCGACCTCTACCTGGAGAAGGCGAACGACGTCCAGAAGTACAGCGTGATGTACGAGCACCTGCGGGCGCAGGCACTGAACGTGGAGCAGTCGCGTCAGCTGATCGCCGACATCGCCAAGGAGTACGCGCGCTGAGGCGTGTTCCTGCGCTCCGGGCACAGCCCTGATGGAGAAGTGGGGCATCATACACTCCCCTACGCCAGGACGGAAGACCTCACTGGAACATGCCACCCGGTCGAGTGAATAGTCGCTTCGCTCGCGGATGTTGGCGAGTAGCGTCGATCACGCCATCAAGCAACAACGTTGGCGTAAACCGCACCGCGAGTCCCGTAGCGGATCCGCGGCGCGGTGACAGCAACTCGACGACTGGCTATCGGAGCGATCATGGCAATCCAGCAAGGCGCCACGGACACGTGGACCAAATCCTCGTACTCGACCGGCAACGGCGCATGTGTCGAGGTCAAGTCCCCGGTTCTCGCGGCGATGGCCGTCCGGGACTCCAAGGTCCCCGGGGGTCCCACGCTGGCGTTCCCCGCGAACTCGTGGAACACCTTCGTGGCAGAGGTGAGCCGGGGGGCTTTCGACCTCGCCTGATGCATCGACATCTTCGCCGACACCCACAACTGCACGGACCAACCGCATACGCACCACAGACAGAGCCCTCTCGACTGGCCCGCCGTCCCGGCCGAGGGGGCTCGGCCCTTTTCCGGGGACTTACCCGCGGGTGCGCCCCGTTCAGCGCAGGAGGTCCACGTACCGGTCCGTCCCCGGCACCGTGGGAATGAAGGGCGCCACCAACTCCACCTTTCCCAGGCCGGCTTCGGCGACCGCGGTCTCGTGACCGGCGAAGTGCCCCTCCCAGCACTCCCGTGGATCCGCCTCCAGGAACCACAGCAGGGTCAGCCGGGTGTCGACGCCCTCGACCTGTTTCACGTACGTCATGCGGTCGCCGGGGAGCGGGGTGGGGCGGAAGACCGTGACCATGGCGGCCGGGGAGTGCGCGAGCCGCCGGGGAAGGTGGCGGGAGCGCAGCCACTCCAGCAACTCGGCCCGCTGCCCCGGCCCTTCGGAGTCGATGACCTCCAGGACCAGCCCGGCGTAGGGGTGGTCGAGGGCGTGGAGGTCGCGGGGGCCCGCGGCGCCGTCCCGGTACACCGTCGCCTCGTGGTCCTGGAAGGCCGTGAAGACGTGGGTCCGGTCCTGGTACACCCGGCCGTCGCGGTTCAGACGCTTGTTGATCCCGACGGTCCACTTCATGTGGTCGTCGTAGCGGCCCTCGGTGACCCAGTACGTCGACAGGTAGCAGCCGGCGGTGACGGGCTGGGCGACCGCCGACTTCTCCGGCGCGCGCAGGAGTTGGAGGTCGCGGGTGGCGACCCAGCGGCGGCCCGCGTACATCCAGGGCATGGCCATCGCGCCGGCGTAGTAGTGGTCGTCCTCGTACCAGCGGTTGTACGCGTACTCGTGACCCGGGTGCGGCTCGACCATGGTGATCAGCGCGTGGCCCGGACGCACTCCGTACGGGCCGAGGGCGGCCAGTTCCGCGTACACCTCGCTGCGGGTGTCCTCACTCACGTCGTTCCCCTTCCTTCCTCCGCCGGTCGCCCATACTCTGACGCCCCGTCAGACAAAGCGCCAGAGCCGCGGCGCCCGCGGTGAACGAACCGAAGGGGCGCGCCGGCCCGGGGCGGACCGAGCCGCAAGAGGGAGGGGAGGACCGCGATGTCACAGCTCGCGGGGAAGACGGTGGTCGTTTCGGGGGTCGGCGCCGGGCTCGGCCATCAGGTCGCGGCCGCTGTCGTGCGCGACGGGGGGAACGCCGTGCTGGGGGCGCGCACAGAGGCCAATCTGGCCAAGTCCGCGGCCGACCTCGACCCGGACGGCGCGCACACCGCGTACCGGGCGACGGACATCACGGACGAGGCGCAGTGCGAGGCGCTGGCCGCGCTGGCGACGGGGCGGTTCGGGCGGATCGACGCGATCGTCCATGTCGCCGCCTGGGACAGCTACTTCGGCGGTCTGCAGGACGCGGATTTCGCCACCTGGCAGTCGGTCATCGACGTGAACCTGCTGGGCACCCTGCGGATGACCCGCGCCTGCCTGCCCGCGCTGAAGGTGTGCGGCGGCTCGGTCGTCATCATCGGGACGCAGTCGTCGGTGGCCGCCCCGTCACAGGTGCGGCAGGCGGCGTACGCGGCCTCGAAGGGTGCGCTGACGAGCGCGATGTACTCCATGGCGCGGGAACTCGGCCCGCACCGGATCCGGGTCAACACCGTGCTGCCGGGATGGATGTGGGGGCCGCCGGTGGAGGCGTACGTCCAGTTCACCGCGTACACCGAGGGCGTACCGGAGGCGGACGTCCTCGAGCGGCTCACCGAACGGATGGCCCTGCCCGAGCTGGCCACGGACGGGGACGTCGCGGACGCCGCGGTGTTCCTGGCCTCCGACCGGGCGCGGGCGATCACCGGGCAGTCCCTGCTCGTGAACGCCGGCGAGATCATGCGTTAGCCGTACCAGTCCCGCCGTCCCTTCCCAGCCGTACGGGACCCGCATCCCGTACGCCCGTCGTCACCTAGGTCGTCCTGTCGATGTGCTGGCGAAGTGCCCGCTCATGGTGTGGTCCCCGTCACGGACACGACAACAGCCCGGGGGGTAAAGTAGAGGCAAAATCGTTCTGCTTTCTGATCTGCGTTCATATGCGTGACCGCGAAGGGTCTTGACCGCCCCCTCCGAACGGCGGTTCAATCCCCGAAGTCCCCGCACCCGCACGGGGGCGCCGCCCTTCCCCAGGCTCTCGGCTCCGCCCGAGCAGGGGGGACCCATGCGTACTGGCGAAGTGCCGTCCGGTATCTGCAGGTTCACAAGGCGGACCCCTGGAGGGGGCACATGAACGGTCTCGACTGGGCCGTCCTGGTCGCGTACTTCGGCGTCATGACCGCGATCGGCTTCTGGTCCCACAAACGCGTGGACGACGTCAGCGACTTCTTCACCGCGGGCGGCAAGATGCCGTGGTGGCTGTCCGGCATCTCGCACCACATGTCGGGCTACAGCGCGGTGATGTTCACCGGGTACGCCGGCATCGCGTACACGTACGGCATCACGTCCTACGTCACCTGGGCCCTGCCCATCGCCATCGGCGTGCTGCTCGGCGCCAAACTCTTCGCGCCCCGGCTGAACCGCCTGCGGTCCCGGCTGCACGTGGCCTCACCGCTCGAATATCTCAAGGACCGCTACAACATCTCGACCCAGCAGGCACTCGCCTGGTCCGGCATCCTGCTGAAGATCGTGGACGTCGGCGCGAAGTGGGCGGCCATCGCCACCCTGCTGAGCGTCTTCACCGGGGTCACGCTCACCCAGGGCATCCTGATCACCGGCGGCATCACGGCCGTGTACTGCACGATCGGCGGGCTGTGGGCCGACGCGCTCACCGAACTCGGCCAGTTCATCATCCAGTTGCTGGCCGGGATCTCGATGCTGGTCATCGCGCTGAACAAGATCTCCGACCAGGGGGGTCTGTCCAAGGCGCTGGACTCGCCCAAGCTGCACGGCCACGCGAACGGCTTCGCGGGTCCCTACCTGACCGTCTTCTTCATCGCGTACCTCTTCATCAAGCTCTTCGAGTACAACGGCGGCATGTGGAACCAGGCCCAGCGCTACATGGCGACGGGCAGCGCGAAGCAGGCCACGAAGTCGGCCTTCCTCTCCGCGGGACTGTGGTTCGTCTGGCCGGTGATCCTCTTCATCCCCATGTGGCTGTCGCCGCTGCTCGTCACGGCGAAGAAGCCGGACGGCTCCGACGCGTACGGTCTGATGACCGAACAGCTGCTCCCGCACGGGCTGTTGGGCCTGGTGGTCGTCGGCTTCTTCTCACACACGATGGCCATGTGCTCCTCGGACGCCAACGCCATCGCCGCCGTGTTCACCCGGGACGTCGCGCCCGTCCTCTCCAAGGCCGCGCGGGCCTGGGACACCCGGGCCGGACTGATCGCCGGACGCGTCACGACCGTCGCGTTCCTCGGCCTGTCGATGGCGGTGGCCACGCAGGTCAACTCGCCCACCTTCAAGGACATCATCACGGTGGTCATCAAGTGGGTGGCCGGTCTGATGGGTCCGATCGCGATCCCGTTCATCCTGGGACTGCTGCGGCCGTTCCGGAAGTCCGGGCCGACGGCGGCCCTCACCAGCTGGGCCTGCGGTCTGCTCGCGTTCTTCTTCGTCAACTACCACCTGGACTTCTCCCAGCGCACGGACGTGAAGCTGGAGTACCAGGTCTCCCTCCCGATGGTCGTCTCCCTCGTCCTGTACATCCTCATCGGCCTGATCAAGCCCGAGGACACACCGGAGCGGGACGCGATCATCGAGAAGATCAACACGGACGACGACGGGGACGGGACCGCCGCGGTGGCGATCCCGGCCCAGACGGACGGGGCGTCGGCCAGCCCGTCGGGCGTCTGAGGACACCCCTCCCGGCGCCCGCGCGCGCTGCTCGATGACCGACCCCGGGGACGGCGTTCCCGTACGTCCCCGGGGACGGCGTTCCGTACGCCCGGGGACGGCCCTCAGGCCCGCGGATAGCGGGCGAGCCACCCGGGGGACGACGCTCCGGGCCCGTGCAGCGCGGGCCCCTGCGTCATCTCCATCGCGAAGTCGTCCGCGAGGACCAGCATCGTGGGACGGCCCTCCAGCTCGGCCAGCCAGGCCGGCGGAAGGGCCGTCTCACCGTGCAGCGCGCCCAGCAGACCCCCGGTCAGGGCCCCCGCCACCGCGGAGCGCCCGCCGTGGTTCACCGCCAGACACAGCCCGTGCCGGATGTCCTCCCCGACCAGCGCGCAGTACACGGCGACCGCGAGCAGCCGCTCCGCCGAGCCCTCCCCCGCCAGTTCCTCCACCCGGGCCGGCGACGGCATCCCCTGCCGGACGGCCCCCAGCGCGTGCTGCAGGGCGTCACTGACGGCCTCCTGCCCCGGCCGCGCGGCCAGGATGGCGAGCGCCCGCTGCACGGCGCCGTCGAGGCTCTCGCCGCGTGCCAGCGCGTGGACGATGACCGCGTACGCGCCGGCCGCGAGATACGCCGTGGGGTGCCCGTGCGTCTGCGCGGCGCACTCGACGGCGAGCTGCACCACCAACTGCGGCTCCCAGCCGACGAGCAGTCCGAAGGGCGCGGAGCGCGCGGCGGCCTCGGGGCCCAGCTCACCAGGGTTCTTGGGCGCGTCCAGCGTGCCCATGGTCTCGTCGCCGAAGCCGGTCAGACAGGCCCTGGCGGGGTCGCGCCGGGCGTACAGCCACTCCTCGCGGGCCAGCCAGCCGTCGTCCGTGCGGCGCTCGTCCGGACCCCAGTCGCTCTGGGTCGCCGCCCAGCGGCGGTACGCGCGGTGCAGGTCGGTCGGCGGATGCCAGGCGCCGGTGTCGCGGCGCACCTGCGCGCGGACGAGGCCGTCGAGGGTGAAGAGCGTGAGCTGGGTGAGATGGGTGACGGTGCCGCGGCGGTCGTGGCCGACGGCGAGGTCGTTCAGCCCCTCGGCGCCGTGCTCCTGACGGATCTCCTCCAGGGTGAGCCCGTCGAGCGGTGTGCCCAGGGCGTCGCCGACAGCCGTGCCCAGCAGGGTTCCACGGACCCGGCTGCGGAAGTCCTGCTGTTCGGCACGGCCCCAGACGGCACCGGCTGTCGCACCCACCCAGACCTCCCCAGGCACCGTCCGCACGTCCGACAGCTCAGCACTGTAATCGACGGTGAACGGTCCGTTCAGGGCGCGGAACGGTATGCGAAGTGTGACCCGAGAAAACCAAGTGATCGCTTATGAACGCCGTTCGGTCGGCTTCTCCCGGATCATTCGGGGCGCGGTCCTTCGGGACGCGGGGCGGACCCGGCCGCCCGCGCCGCGGCGACGCCTTCGACGAGCGGCGCGAGGCGGTCCCGGTCGGCGCCGGGCACGTGCAGCAGGTCGTCGAGCACGCGGGACAGGTCGTCGAGGGCCGGTCCGTCCGGCAGGCCCCCGGCACGGGGTCCCAGGGCGTGGTCCAGGTCGAGGCGGGCCTCGTCGTGGCGTCGCAGGGCGATCAGGGCGCGGGCGCGGCACAGCAGCACCGGTACCTCGTCGGGCCGCAGCGCCTTCGCCCGGTCGGCGTCGGACAGGGCCGCGGCGGGATCGCCCAGCCCCAGGCGGAGCTCGGCCCGGTGGCGCAGTGCCCAGGCGTACTCCGGCACCAGGGCGATGGCCCGGTCCAGGTCCGCGAGGGCCTCGGCGGGCCGGCCGAGACCGACGTGACAGACGCCCCGGCTCGCGTACGCCGACGCGTGCTCGCCGTCGATGCCGATGGCCCGGTCGTAGTCGGCCATCGCCTCCTCGTGCCGGCCGGCCGAGCGCAGCGCGTCACCGCGCTCGCACAGCCCCCACCCCCAGTCGGGCAGCAGGCGCAGGCCCCGGTCGAGGTCGGCCAGCTGCCGGGCCGGCTCGCCCAGCCCCCGCCACACCCTGGCCCTGCGCCCCAGCGCCCAGGGGTAGTCGGGCTTGAGTTCCAGCGCGCGGTTCAGATCCGCGAGGGCTTCGGCGAGCTGTCCGAGGCGCTGCCGGGTCGCTCCCCTCGACGCCCAGGCGAAGTGGTACGAGGGGTCGAGTGCGATCGCCCGGTCCAGATCGCCGATCGCGTCGGCGTCGTGGCCGAGAATGCGGTGGTACTCGCCGCGTACGGAGATCGTCTCGGCGTCGTCCGGGGCGAGCGCGGCGGCCCGGTCCAGGTCGGTGATGCCGTTCTCGTGGTCGCCCAGGCCGTTGCGGCCGAGGGCCCTGCCGCGGTAGGCGCGCGCGAGGCCGGGATCGAGGGCGATGGCCCGGTCGTACTCCGCCAGCGCCTCCTCGTACGCGCCGCCGTGCCGCAGCGCGCTGCCCCGCACCACCCGGGCGAGCGCCTGCCGGTGTTCGTCCAGCCCGCCGCGGTCCAGCAGCGCCCCGAGCGCCGCGGCCACCCCGCCGTCGGCGAACGCCTCCGACAGGGCCCGCCCCCACGTCCGTACGGGCTCCGCGTCCGCGTCCTCGCCCGCCTCCGCGAGGACGCGCGCCCAGCGCCGGGCGGAGACGTCACCACCGTCGCAGGCGTCCACGAAGTCCCGCAGCGCGGCGGGCAGCGCGGTCCGGGCGTTCGCGCACAGCAGGTGGTAGGTCTCCGCGAGCCGCAGCTCGCGCCAACCCTCGTCCGCCCACAGCTCCCCGGCTTCCCGGCCGTCCTCGGTCTCGGTCTCGGCCCGCCACCGGCCGAAGGTCTCCGCGAGCCGGGCGTGCCGCCGCGCCCACCCTCGGGGCGAGCGCAGCCGCTGCAGGCGCAGCATCGGGGCCCGTACGACGTCGTGGTACTGGACGCGGTCCCCTCGGTCGCTGACGAAGGGGAGGCCGCGCAGCCAGCCGAACAGCGCGTCGGCCTCGTCCTCGGGGCAGTGCGCGGCGGCCCGGAAGACATCGGCGTCCAGCCTCCTCGGCAGGGCGCAGGCCAGGGCCGCGGCGCGGCGGACGGGGTCCTGTTCCCACTTCAGGAAGCGCTCCACGGCCGTCGCGCTGGGGTCGCCCACGTCGTCGGGCCCGGTGGGACGTCCGGCGGCCAGGGTGGACACCAGCACCGGCAGTCCGCCGGTGAGCCTCAGCACCTCCTCGACGACCGGTTCGGCCACCACTCCCCTGTCCGCGAGCAGGGACCGCGCCTCGGCCTCCGTGAAGGGCCCCAGCGGTACGTCGGCGACGAAGTCGGCGAAGCCGCCCCAGCGGGCGGTGTCGAAGGGGCGCTGTCCGGCGGTGACGACCACGACGTTCGCCGGGAGGGCGCCGTGCCGGTCGGTCGTCATCACCTCGTGCAGCCAGCCGTCGAGGAAGGGCGCGGTCCGCTCGTAGGTGTCGAAGAGCAGGACGAGCCAGGGGGCATCGGCGGCGACGGACGCCAGCTCGTCGAGCAGGACCGGGGTGAGGACCCGCTCCGGTGACTGGACCAGCCTTACGTCCTCCTGGCTGCGCAGCCGGGCGCCGATCCCGGTCCTCAACCAGTCCGCTCCGTGGGCGAGTTGGTTCGGGTCGAGGGCTCCCGCGAAGGCGCCGACGCCGGGCAGCAGGCCGAGCCCGACGAGGCTCGCGCGGGCGGCGGCCAGACTCGCGGGCGACGGCGGGGACGCCGGGGGTTCCGGCGTCTCCAGCGCTGCCGCCTCGGCTTCGAGACGGCGTTCCCGATGGGTGGCAAGGAGCCGGTCGAGGTCCTTGAACCGGTACCCCTGCCGGGCGAAGCGCTCGCTGACCGCCGCCATCGCCTCGGGCACGCTGCCCGCGCCCTCGTCGACGTACGCGGTCAGCGCCCCGCGTTCCCGGGCGAGCTGTTCCAGCTCCCGGACAAGGAAGGTCTTCCCGACCCCGGCGTTCCCGTGCACATGGAACAGGAACCGGTGCCGCTCGTCCTCCGGCGACAGCTCGAGGTTCTCCCGGAACGCGGCCCGTTCGGCGCCGCGCCCCACGAACCCCTGCCGTCTGCGCTGCCGGATCAGCTCCTGCATCGACGGCCGCCCCCGCACCATCCGCCCGTTCCCCCCGTCACCGTCCGCCCGGACCGGGCTCCAGTCTGGCGCAAGCCGCCGGGATCGACGTGGGTCCGGCCTCGACGGGCGGAGCCGTCACTCGACCACCGAGACGGCGGTCCCCTTGGTGCCGAACTGCCAGACCGCGTCCCCGTCGGCGCTGTGCATCCGGATCGCCCCGGTCCGGGTCCCGGCCGAGGGCTTGGGCGAGGAGCCGTCCTGGGCGTTGGAGAACGCGATCGAGACGCCGGAACTGACGGTGAAGTAGACGATGTTCTCGACCTTCGTCCCGTCGGTCCCCGTCTTCGAGGCGACGGTGGACGACACCGCGTACCGGCCCGGCGCGGGGCTCACCGTGCCCGGCCACACCGTGAAGCTGCGGCGGGCGGCGCCGGCCGCGTCGACGAGCCACACCCGGCGCTGAGCGAGGGAGTAGACGATGCGGCGGCCCGTGCCCGAGCCGTCGGGGACCGCGACCGGTGCGCTCTTCCTGGGCGGGGCGGAGGGGTGCGGGCTCGCCGACGCCGAGGGCTTCGCCTTCGGGGCGGCGGCGAGCGGGTGTGCCCCCTGGTCGGCCTGCGCGGCCAGGGCCGTGACGCCGACGAGCGCCGCCGCGGTCAGACCGGTGACCCAGACCCAGGAGGGAAGCCGTCGGGCAGGCACGGACACGCAACTCCTCAGCTCATGAAGCTTCCGGCTGACGAAGCTTCCGACCCTCGACCGAGGGTCGGATCATCGTACTGCGAGCCATGGCCCCCCAACGCCGACCCCGGACGCCGGCCCCGGACGCCCCGGCCCCTGGAGGCCCGACCCCCGGTACGCCGGTCCGGGGGCCGCTCACCGCCGCCACCGCCGGGTCCCTCACTCCAGCACGGGAAGCAGTTCCGGCAGGTGGCCGTCCGACGCCGCCGCCGCACGCTGCCGCTCCTCGGGCACCTCGCCGTACAGGGTCGTCCGCGGCTTCGCCGGGCGCCCCGCCGCCTCCGCGACCGCGACGAGGTCCTTGACGGACTTGTACGAGCCGTACGAGGACCCCGCCATCCGCGAGATGGTCTCCTCCATCAGCGTGCCGCCGAGGTCGTTGGCGCCGGAGCGGAGCATCTCCGCCGCGCCCTCGGCACCCAGCTTCACCCAGCTGGTCTGGATGTTGGGGATGTGCGGGTGGAGCAGGAGGCGGGCCATGGCGGTCACCGCGCGGTTGTCCCGGACCGTCGGGCCCGGCCGGGAGATGCCCGCCAGGTACACCGGTGCGTTGGTGTGGATGAAGGGGAGCGTCACGAACTCCGTGAAACCGCCGGTCCGCTGCTGGATGCGGGACAGGGTGCGGAAGTGGCCGAGCCAGTGCCGGGGCTGGTCCACATGGCCGTACATCATCGTCGAGGACGAGCGGATGCCCAGCTCGTGCGCGGTCGTGACGACCTCGATCCAGGTAGCCGCGGGCAGCTTCCCCTTGGTCAGGATCCAGCGGACCTCGTCGTCCAGGATCTCCGCGGCGGTGCCGGGGATGGTGTCGAGGCCCGCCTCCTTGGCCGCGGTCAGCCATTCGCGCACCGGCATCCCGGTGCGGGTCGCGCCGTTCACCACCTCCATGGGCGAGAAGGCGTGCACATGCATGCCGGGGACCCGCTCCTTGACCGCCTTCGCGATGTCGAAGTAGGCGGTGCCGGGCAGGTCGGGATGGATGCCGCCCTGCATGCAGACCTCGACCGCCCCCACGTCCCAGGCCTGGGCGGCCCGGTCGGCCACCTGGTCCAGGGACAGGGTGTAGGCGTCGGCGTCCGTACGGCGCTGGGCGAAGGCGCAGAAGCGGCAGCCGGTGTAGCAGACGTTGGTGAAGTTGATGTTCCGGGTGACGATGTACGTGACGTCGTCGCCGACGGCGGACCTGCGGACGTCGTCCGCGATGCGGCACAGGGCGTCCAGGGCCGGTCCGTCCGCGTGCAGCAGCGCGAGCGCCTCGTCGTCCGTCAGCCGCGTCGGGTCGTCGGCGGCCGTCGCCAGCGCGGCCCGGACGTCGGTGTCGATGCGGGACGGCACCATGCCCGGGGCCGCCGCCTCCCGCAGCGCCTCCCAGTCGCCGTAGACGAGGTCGAAGTCCTCGCGGCGGTCGCCGGTGCGTCCCTCGGTGTCGATCGACGTGTGCAGGTCCGTACGCCCCGACGCCGTGAACGCCTCCTCGGGTTCCTGCCAGGGGTGCCCCTCGACGACGGCGTCCGGCAGTGCCAGGCCCGTCTCCGGGTCGGCCAGTGCCCGTACGTGCGGCAGCAGCCGCGGGTCCAGCCAGGGTTCGCCGCGCCGCACGAACTCCGGGTACACGCAGAGCCGTTCGCGCAGTTCGAAGCCGGCCGCGCGGGACTGCTCGGCCAGCTGGTCGATCCGCGGCCACGGCCGCTCGGGGTTGACGTGGTCGATGGTCAGCGGGGACACCCCGCCCCAGTCGTCGATCCCCGCGCCGATCAGCCGCCCGTACTCGGAGTCCACCAGGTTGGGCGGCGCCTGGAGGCAGGCCGCCGGTCCCATGATGTGCCGGGCCACGGCGACCGCGGCGACCAGCTCGTCCAGTTCCGCGTCCGGCATCCCGCGCATCGCGGTGTCCGGCTTGGCGCGGAAGTTCTGGATGATCAGTTCCTGGATGCCGTGGTAGGCGCGGGAGACGCGGCGGAGCGCGAAGAGGGAGTCGGCGCGCTCCTCGTACGTCTCGCCGATACCGATCAGCAGCCCGCTGGTGAAGGGGACCGAGGAGCGGCCCGCGTCCTCCAGCACCCGCAGCCGTACGGCGGGTTCCTTGTCCGGCGAGCCGTGGTGAGGTCCGCCGGGCTCGCTCCACAGCCGGGTGGCCGTCGTCTCCAGCATCATGCCCATGCTCGGCGCGACGGGCTTGAGCCGCTGGAAGTCGGTCCAGGACATGACGCCCGGGTTGAGGTGCGGGAGCAGTCCCGTCTCCTCCAGGATGCGGATGGAGATGGCCCGCACATAGGCGATCGTGTCGTCGTACCCGTGCGCGTCCAGCCACTCCCGTGCCTCGGGCCACCGGTCCTCGGGCTTGTCGCCGAGGGTGATGAGGGCTTCCTTGCAGCCGAGTTCGGCACCGCGCCGGGCGATGTCGAGGACCTCGTCCGGGGACATGAACATCCCGTGCCCGGCCCGGCGCAGCTTGCCCGGGACGGTCACGAAGGTGCAGTAGTGGCACTTGTCCCGGCACAGCCGGGTGAGCGGCACGAACACGCTCTTGGAGTACGTGATGACGCCGGGGCGGCCCGCGGCGTCGAGGCCCGCGTCACGCACCCGCGCGGCGGACGCGGCGAGGTCGTCGAGATCCTCGCCGCGCGCCTGGAGCAGTACGGCCGCCTCGGTGACGTCGAGCGCGACGCCGTCCCGCGCGCGCCTGAGCGCCCGCCGCATGGAGTTCGCCGTCGGCCCGGTCCCGGGAGTCGCGGAAGTCGTCATCCTTCGAGCATACGATCGCCGTGATCAGGCACTGGAGGGCGCGGGCGGGCGGATTCCCCGTCCGGGCCGACCGGCCGCTTCGCCGAAAGCTGTCGATCCCCTTCCCTTGCGGCATCGTTCACTGTCGACCACCAGGGCCGTACGGGATACACCCGCACACCCTCCGCACCACCCGTGTCAGCGACGACACCCTGGGAACGGCAGCATGTGCGCGGCCGAGCGGGACGACGGCATGGCCAGGAGCGCGCTGTTCGTGACGGGAGCGGCCGCGGCGCTTACGTTGGGAAGCGTGACCTTCGCGAGCGGGGCCGGAGCGGCCGGCCGTACCGAGACCCGGACGGTGTCGGGCACCCTGCCCGTCGGTGCGCCGGACTTCGTGTACCTCCCGTTCGAGGTCCCGCGCGGGGTGCGGGAGATCCATGTCGCGTACGCCTATGAGAGGCCGTCGGTCCCGGCGGGCGCGGCGGGCAACGCGCTCGACATCGGCCTCTTCGACGAGCGCGGCACGGAGCTGGGCGGCGAGGGCTTCCGCGGCTGGTCGGGCGGGGCGCGTACGGAGTTCTTCGTCCGGGCGGACGACGCGACCCCCGGATACGTCCCCGGCCGGATCCGCCCCGGCACCTGGCACGTCGCGCTCGGCCCGTACACGGTGGCACCGCGGGGCCTGTCGTACGAGGTCACCCTCACGCTCACGTACGGGGAGCAGGCCACGACCCCGGCCCCGGTGTACCCCCCGGCGCGCGCGAAGGGCCGCGGGCGAGCCTGGTACCGGGGCGACTGTCATCTGCACTCCTGGTACTCGGACGGCCGCCGCACGCCGGCGGAGATCGCGGCACTGGCCCGGGCGGCGGGCCTGGACTTCATCAACAGCTCGGACCACAACACGCACTCCTCGCATCCGCACTGGGCGGACCAGGCGGGCGACGACCTGCTGATCATGCTCGGTGAGGAGGTCACCACGCGCAACGGCCATGTGGTGGCGCTCGGCACGGACCCGGGCACGTTCGTCGACTGGCGCTACCGCGCGCGCGACAACCGGTTCGGCCGTTTCGCGCGCCGGATCCGCCGCGCGGGCGGCCTGGTCGTCCCGGCGCATCCGCACGCCACCTGCATCGGCTGCGGCTGGAAGTTCGGGTTCGGGGAGGCGGACGCGGTCGAGGTGTGGAACGGCCCGTACACGCCGGACGACGAGGTGGCCCTCGCCGAATGGGACAACGCGCTGGTCTCGTCCGTCCGTTCGGAGTCGCGGGCCTGGCTCCCGGCGATGGGCAACAGCGACGCCCATCGGGACCCGGACGCGGTCGGCACGCCGCAGACGGTGGTCCTCGCCGACGACCTGACCCGGGAGGCCGTCCAGGAGGGCATCCGCGCGGGCCGCAGTTACGTGGCGCAGTCCAAGTCGGTGGCGCTGGCGTTCACCGTGTCCGGCCCCGCCGGTGAACACGCGGGTATCGGCGGCCGGTTGAAGGTGGCGGCGGACGCTCCGGTCACGGTCCGCCTGGAGGTCACCGGCGCCCCGCGCTGCACGGCCCGCTTCGTCACCGACGAGGGGGTCCTGTTCACCGGTGACGTCCTGCCGGTCTCCGGCTCGGGCACGGTGGAGTGGCGGACGACGGCGCAGTACGCGGCCTACGTACGGGCCGAACTGCGGCACGAGACGGCGGCGGGCCCGGTCCCCGGAGCACTGGCCGCGTTCACCAACCCGATCTTCCTGGGCGCCTGACCGGCGGGGCTCACGCGTGACCGAGGGCCGACAGGACCACCATGAGGACCATCAGCGCGCCCAGTCCCACCCCGGCCGCCTTCGCACCGCCCCGGGACAGGAAGATCCCGGCGACCGTCGCCAGAGTGACCAGCGGCACGCCGGCCAGGGCGAGCAGGACCAGCGCGTCCGTGGAGCCCGTTGTGCGCACGCCGTCCTGGCAGGTGTCGCAGGCGACGGCGAGCAGCGGACCGAAGGTCGCGACGAGTGCGCCGGTTGCGAGTACCAGCGACGCGAGGACGGTCAGGACGGCCCACTCGCAGGGGGTGCGCCGGGCTCGGGTGGTGTGGGTGTCTGCCATGTCGCCGACGCTACGGAGGGCGGGGAACGGCGGGCATCCGTCGCCGTACTCAGGCCGCGGGGGCCCGGCACCCGAGTAGCGTCGCTACGGCTGTTTCGGCGTCGTGTTGGAGAGCCGGTCGAGCCACTCCCCCAGCAGGGCGGACTCGGCGGGGGTGAAGGCCGCGCTGGGGGTCTGCCGGAGGAGCGCGCCGAGGCGGGTGGCGGTGGCGGGGACCGGTGCCTCGCCGGTACCGGCCGTCGACTCGCCGGCCGTCCCGGTGCCGGGCGTCCCGGTGCCGGGCGTCCCGGTGCCGGGCGTCCCGGTGCCGGGCGTCCCGGTGCCGGGCGTCCCGGTGCCGGGGGCGGTGTCCGCCATCACCTCCGGTACGAAGACCGCGGTGTGCACGGCGTCCCGTACCCGGCGCGACAGGGTCCTGTCGTCGAAGGTGGCCGGGCGGGAGACCAGCATCAGGCAGACACCCACGTTGGCGGACATGATCATCTGTGCGGCCAGTTCGGGGGCCAGGCGCAGTTTGCCCTGCTCGGCCGCTCGCCGGAGGTCCTCGGTGAGGATGCGGTGGGACTCGAGGGCCGCGGCGGGCGGGGTGCGCATCGCCGGGGAGTTCATCAGCCGGTAGAGGTTGGGGTTGCGCAGGGCGAAGTCGGTGTGGGTGTCCCAGCCGTCGCGCAGGTCCCGGACAGGATCCGTGCCGGGGGTGCGTTGGCGCTTGGCCGTCAGGTACTGGTCGAAGCCGTGGTCGACGACCGCCGTCAGCAGGCCCTCCTTGTCCCCGAAGTGGCGGTAGAGCGCCGGGGCGCCGACCCCGGCGGCCTCGCACACCGCCCGGGTCGAGACGTCACCGTCCGGGGACTGGGCGACCAGGGCGGCCGCCACCTCCAGAATCCGTGCCTTCGTACTCACGGGGGCGACGGTAGCGGAGGTCACGCGGCCCCCTCGCGCAGGGCCGGGCCCGTGGCCGGACGCGGGCGCGGGACCGGGCGCGGCGTCAGCAGGTCCTCCAGGCCGATCCGGGTCAGGAACTCGGCCCGGACGCGGTCCGCGACCCGGCTGACCTCCTCCGAGCCGTCGTCGGCCGGGTCCACGTGCACCCGGAAGGGCCGCTTCCCGTCCGGGGCGCCGACGACCTCGACGACGGCGTCGGCGACGAGGGACGCGTCCGCGTCGGCGGGCGCCAGGGCCGCGAGGCGCTGGGCGACCTGGTCCGTCAGGCCCGCGTAGCGCTCCTCGTACGCCCGGATCACCGTGATCCCGGCCGGCCGGCCGCCGTTCGCGAAGTGGTCGGTGCCGGAGGTGAAGGCGCCCGGCACCACGATGCTGGTCTCGATGCCGAAGCGGGCCAGCTCGGCGGCGTACGACACGGCGAGCGCGTCCATCGCGGCCTTGGCGGCGAAGTACGGCGCCAGGTACGGCGGGGTGCCGCCGCGCGAGGAGGTCGAGCCGACCCACACGAGCAGGCCGTGCCCCTGGGCGCGCAGGTGCGGCAGCGCGGCCCGGTTGACCCGCTGGGTGCCGAGCACGTTCGTGTCGTAGACAGCGGCCAGTTCTTCGGCCGTGAAGGCCTCCGCGGGTCCGGTCACCATGTGCCCGGCGTTGTGCACCAGCACGTCCAGGGTGCCGGTCCGCGCCAGCACCTCGGCGATCGCCGCGTCGGCCGACTCCTGGGAGAGGACGTCGAGTTCGACCGTACGGAGGTCCACCCCGTACGTGGCGGCGTACTCCTCGGCGACGGCGACCCGCACGGCGTTGCGGCCGGCGGTGTCGCGCATCGCCGCGTACACGGTGTGACCGGCGCGGGCGAGGGCACGGGCGGACAGTGCGCCGAAGCCCGAACCGGCGCCGGTGATGAGGATCGTCCTGCGCGGGACGGGGACGGCGCGCGGATCGGTGTCCATGGCGGAACTCCTTGGAAGGCGAGGGGGTGGGTCCGGCGGGGTGGGCCGAGGGGATCAGATGATTCCGCCGTTGGCGCGGAGCACCTGCCCGTCGACCCAGCGGCCGTCCGGGCCCGCGAGGAAGGACACGACCCCGGCGATGTCCTGGGGGGTGCCGAGGCGCTCCAGCGGGGGCTGGGCCGCCGCTCGGGCGATGGTCTCCTCGTCCTTGCCGTCCAGGTACAGCGCGGTGGCGGTGGGGCCGGGGGCCACCACGTTGACGGTGACGTCCCGGCCGCGCATCTCGCGGGCGACGATCAGGGTCATGGCCTCGACGGCGCCCTTGGTGGCGGCGTAAGCGCTGTAACCGGGGATGGCCAGCGCCAGCACGGAGCTGGAGAAGTTGATGAGGGCGCCGCCCGTACGCAGCCGGCGCACCGCCTGCTGCCCGACGACGAACGTGCCGCGCACGTTGGTGCGGTGCATCCGGTCCAGGGCGTCGAGGTCGAGGTCGGCCAGCGGGGCCAGGGTCATGACCCCGGCGGCGTGGACGACGACGTCGACACCGCCGAAGCGTGCCTCCACCGCGTCGAAGAGGGACGCCATCGCGGTCTCGTCGGCGACGTCCGCGCGCAGGGCGAGGGCCTCGCCGCCCGCGTCGGTGATCGCGGCGACGGCCTTGCCGGCCTCTGTCTCGTTGCCCGCGTAGTTGACCACCACGGTGTATCCGTCGGCGGCCAGCCGCTCGGCGGTCTCGCGGCCGATCCCGCGCGATCCGCCGGTGACGACCGCGACGCGCGGGGAGGTGCCGGTCCGTTCGGTCATGACGTTGCTCCTCGACCTTCGGGGGTAGCGGTGTTCGCAACCCGACGAGAGCAACGCTAACACTCATGCGATAGCGACGCTACCTTTCGCGGTAGCGGTGCTACGGAGCCTAACCGTCACCTCCACCGCCCAGGGGTCACCCCGGCCACACGAGGGCCTGCACCTCGCTGTAGGCGTGCAGGGCGTAGGAGCCCACGTCCCGCCCGACACCGCTCTTCTTGAACCCTCCGAAGGGCGCCTCCATGTTGCGGCCCACGGTGTTGATCCCTACCCCGCCCGCCCTGAGCCGCCGGGCGACCCGGAAGGCGCGGGCCACGTCGCCCGACCAGACGTAGTCGATCAGCCCGTAGTCGCTGTCGTTGGCGAGCGCGATCCCCTCCTCCTCGTCGTCGAAGGGCACGACCACGACGACGGGCCCGAAGATCTCCTCGCGGACCACGCGCATGTCCGCGGTGCAGTCCGCGAGAAGCGTGGGCGCGACGTAGAAACCCCGGTCGCACGGCGGCCGTTCGCCCCCCGCGACCACCCGGGCGCCCTCCTTCCGGCCGAGTTCGACGTACGCCTCGACCCGGTCCCGGTGGGCCGCCGAGATGACCGGCCCGACCACCGTCCCCGGCTCCCGCGGATCCCCGACCGTCAACCGGCCCGCGAACGCGGCGAGTTCACCGACCAGCCGGTCGTACACACCGCGCTGCGCGAGCACCCGGGTCGGCGCCGTACAGATCTGTCCGCTGTAGAACGAGTACGTGGTGCCGATCCCGGACACCGCCGAGCCGAGGTCGGCGTCGTCGAAGACGAGGGCCGCCCCCTTCCCGCCCAGTTCCATCAGCTGCCGCTTCATCCCGCGTCCGCACACCTCGGCGATACGCCGGCCGACGGCGGTCGAGCCGGTGAAGCTGACCATGTCCACGTCCTCGCAGTCCACGGCCGCCTCCCCGGCCTCCGCCCGCGAACCGCTCACCACGTTGAGCACCCCCGGTGGCACGCCCGCCTCCTCCAGCGCCTCCGCCATCCGGTACACGGACAGCGGATCCTGCGGGGCGGGCTTCACGACCACCGTGTTCCCCATGGCGAGCGCGGGGGCCACCTTGCCCGCCGGATTGGCCCAGGGGTTGTTGTACGAGGTGATGCAGGTGACCACGCCGACGGGCTGGCGCACGGCCAGGGCGCCCATCACGGCCGCCCGGCCGAACGGCCCCGCCTCGTTGATCTGCGGCGGCAGCGGCTGCTCGGCGGACTCGACCCGGGCGTAGCGCCGGAAGCGGGCGGCGCCCACTCCCACCTGCATCCCGCGCGCGGTCGCCGTCGTGGCACCGCTCTCGGCCGCGGCGAGTTCGGCGTACGGGAGGAAACGGCGCTGGATGACGTCGGCCGCCCGGCCGAGCACCGCGGCGCGCTCCTGCGGGGGCGTCCGGGACCAGGGCCCGAAGGCCTCGCGGGCGGCGGCCGCCGCCGCCCGCACCTGGTCCCGGGATGCCTCCGGCGCCCACCCGACGAGCCCCTCGGTCGCCGGGTCGGTCACCGCGTAGTGCCCGTCGTCGGGCGCGACCCACGAGCCGCCGATGAACAGCCGCTGCGCCTCGGCCCCCGGGCCGCTCCCGATGGCGCCGCTCACCGGGTGCTCACCGTCCTCGTGTCCCGCCCGGAGCGGAGCACCTTCCCGGGGACGGCGCCGGTCACCGTGTCGTCGCGGATCGTCTCGACCCCGTTGACCCACACCGCCCGCACGCCGATCGCCTTCGAGTCCAGCCGCGGGCTGTCACCCGGCAGGTCGTGCACCAGGGTGGCCTTGCCGGCGTCGATCCGCTCGGGGTCGAAGAGCACGAGGTCCGCGTGGAAGCCCTCGGTGACACGACCGCGCTCGCGGAGTCCGAAGAGCCGGGCCGGGTCGTCCGTGAGCATCCGCACGGCCCGCTCCAGCGTCACCAGCTTCCGCCCGCGCAGACAGTCCCCGAGGAACCGGGTCGTGTAGGGGGCCCCGCACATGCGGTCCAGATGGGCGCCCGCGTCCGAGCCGCCGAGCAGCACGTCCGGGTGCCGCCAGGTCTCGGCGCGCAGTGACCAGGAGTCGGGGTCGTTGTCGGAGGGCATGGGCCACAGCACGGTCCGCAGTTCGTCGGCGGCGCAGATCTCGACCAGGCACTCGAAGGGCTCCTGGCCGCGCTCGGCCGCGATGTCCCCGACCACCCGGCCGGTGAGCCCCTCGTTGGCCGCGCTGTAGGTGTCGCCGATGACGTACCGCCCGAAGTGCGCGAGCCGCCGGAAGACACCGGCCTCCTTCGAGCCGGCCCGGCGCAGCATCTCGGCCCGTACGTCCGCGTCGCGCAGCCGCGCGATGCGCTCCGGCACGGGCAGCGCGAGGACCGGTCCCCAGCCGGGGATCAGGTTCAACGCGCAGAAGGTGCCCAGCGACATGTTCATCGGGGTGAGGATCGGCATGGTGAGTGCCACCACCCGGCCGCCCGCCTTCCGTGCCCGTTCGCTCGCCAGCAGCTGTCTCGGCACCCGTTCCGGCACGGCGGCGTCGATCGTCAGCACGTTCCAGTTCAGCGGACGGCCTGCCACCGCGCTCATCTCGGCGAAGAGGTCGATCTCCGCGTCGCTGAACTGATCGAGGCATCCGGCGGTGATCGCCTCGATCTGGGTGCCCTCGTGCTCCCCCACCGCCCGGCTGAGCGCCAGCAGTTCGTCGGGTCCCGCGTGCCGGGAGGCGACCGGTTGCCCGTCGCCGTCGGAGTGGGTGGAGGACTGGGTGGTGGACAGGCCCCAGGCGCCGGCGTCCATCGCCTCGTGGAACAGCGTGAGCATGTCCGCCAGTTGGTCCCCGGTCGGCCGGCCGCCCACCGCGTCGGCGCCCATCACGTACCGCCGCAGCGCGCAGTGGCCCACCATGAACCCGGCGTTGACGGCGATCCGCCCCTCCAGGGCGTCCAGGTACTCGCCGAAGGTGTGCCAGTTCCAGGGCGCGCCCTCCTCCAGGGCGACCAGGGACATGCCCTCGACCCTGGACATCATCCGCCGTGTGTAGTCGGCGTCCTCGGGCCGTTCGGGGTTGAGCGGGGCGAGGGTGAAGCCGCAGTTGCCGCCCGCGACCGTGGTGACGCCGTGGTTCAGGGACGGGGTCGCGTACGGGTCCCAGAAGAGCTGGGCGTCGTAGTGCGTGTGCGGGTCGACGAAGCCGGGGGCGAGGACGAGACCCGTGGCGTCCTCGCTCGTCCGGGTCGGCTCGGTCACCGTGCCGATCACGGCGATCCGGCCGTCCCGGATCCCGACGTCGGCCCTGCGGCCGGGCGCGCCCGTGCCGTCCACGACGGTCGCGTCCCTGATGACGTGGTCGAGCATGGCCGACCCCCTTCAGGAAGCCTGGCGGAACCGGGTGGTCCGGTGCACCGGGTCCGTGTCGATCTCGGGAATCACGTGCCGGCCGATCAGCTCGATGGTCTGGAGGGTGTACTCGCGCGAGACCCCGACCGGCAGGCCGAAGGAGAGCTGGTCGGCGCCCGCCTGCTCCCACCGCTTGCACTGGGTGAGCACCTCGTCCGGGTCGCCGCAGATCAGCAGTTCCTCGGCGATCAGCAGCTCGATGAACTCCTCGTTGTACTCGGGGAGGGTCTCGGGCCAGACGGGGAAGCCCTCGGGGCGCGGGAAGGTGTCGTGGTAGCGGAAGACGAGGGAGGGCAGGTAGTGCAGGCCGCCGCTGACGGCGATCCGGATGGCCTCGTCGTGCGTGGGCGCGCAGATCGCGGTGGTCGTCACCATCACGTTGTCGTTGACGAAGTCCCCGACGGGTTCCGCCTCGACGACGGCCGTCTTGTACTGCTCCAGGACCCATTCCATGTCGGAGACCTTCTGCACGCTGAAGCCGAGCACGCCCAGCCCCTTGCGGGCGGCCATCGCGTACGAGGGCGGCGAGCCGGCGGCGTACCACATGGCGGGGTGCGACTTCCCGTACGGCTTGGGCAGGATCTTGCGCGGCGGGAGCTGCCAGTGCTTGCCCTGGAATCCGGGGTACTCGTCCTGGAGCCACATCTTCGGGAACTCGGCGATGGTCTCCTCCCAGATCTCCTTGGTGTAGTTCATGTCGGTGACGCCGGGGATGAAGCCGAGGATCTCGTGGCTCCCGGCGCCCCGGCCGCTGCCGAACTCGAAGCGGTTGCCGGTGAGGTGGTCGAGCATGGCGACCTTCTCGGCGACCTTCACCGGGTGATTGACCTGGGCGAGCGGATTGAAGATGCCCGACCCGAGGTGGATCCGCTCGGTCGCGTGCGCCAGGTACCCGAGGTAGACGTCGTTGGCCGAGAGGTGCGAGTACTCCTCCAGGAAGTGGTGCTCGGACGCCCAGGCGTACTTGAAGCCCGACTTGTCCGCCTGGATGACGTACTCGGTCTCCTCCATCAGCGCCTTGTGCTCCGCGAGCGGGTCGGTCTCGGCGCGCTTGCCGACGTATCCCTGTACAAAGAGCCCGAATTCCAAGGAGGTTCACCGTCCCCACATCCGTATCTGACATTCCGTCAGATCTACTGTCCGCCGACTGTCGCACCGGGCCCCCGAGGCGTCAATAGCTGACGGCTCGTCAGATGACGCTGACGCCCGCCAGCCAGCCGCCGTCGATCACGAACGGCTGGCCCGTGATGTACGAGGAGTCCTCGCCGGTGAGGAAGAGGGCGAGGCGGGCCACCTCCTCCGGCCGACCGATCCGGCCGAGCGGCACGAGCTTGCGGTACAGCTCGTCCAGCGCCCGGGAGGTCGCAGCGCTGTCGGCGGGCTCGGCGTCCGGGTCGAGCTGGGCGGGGTTGCTCATCGCCGTGTCGATGGCACCCGGGCAGACCGCGTTGACCCGGATCTTCTTGGCCGCCAGCTCCAGGGCGGCCACCCGCGTCAGACCCACGATGGCGTGCTTGGTCGCGGCGTAGGCGCCCACGCACGCCATCCCGGTGAGGCCCGCGTAGGAGGCGGTGTTGACGATCGTGCCCCCGCCCGCGCTCGCGATCTCCGGCGCGACCGTCCTGATCCCGAGGAAGACCCCCACCTGGTTGACCTGCACGACCTGCTGGAACTCCTCCAGCGGGGTGTCGACCAGCTCGTTGAAGCGCAGGATGCCGGCGTTGTTGACCAGCCCGTCGATCCGCCCGTACGCCTCCTTGGCGTGAGCGACCGCAGCACGCCAGTCGTCCTCCTCGCGCACGTCGAGGTGGACATAGCGTGCGCCGATCTCCTTGGCCAGCGCCTCCCCCTGGTCGTCGAGCACGTCCGCGACGACGACCCCGGCGCCCTCCCGCACGAAGAGCCGCGCCTCCTGCTCGCCCTGCCCGCGCGCCGCACCGGTGATGAGGACGACGCGTCCGTCCAGCTTGCCCATGTCCGTCTCCCTGGGTCGTGTCCGACAATCCGCGCCGCCCGCCCGACCGGAGGGGCGGCCCCGGCGGTTCAGCCGAGAAGGGGCGCCACCTCGGCGCCGAACGCGGCCATCTGATCGACGAGTTCGCCGCTCCCGCGCGACCGGAACCGCACCTGGATCTGGTCCACCCCCATCGCGCGGTACGCCCGCAGCGACTCGGCGAGGGCCTCGGGCGGCCCGCTGAGGGTGCGCCGCCCGACCTCCCAGCCGGGCTCACCCACGTACAGGGGCTCGGTGATGGCACCGACGGTGAGCGGTTCGCGGACGCCCGCCTCCTCGCGCAGCCGCCGCAGCGTGGCGATCTGTCCGGGCAGCCGTTCGCGCGGGTCGCCCTGCGGCAGCCAGCCGTCCGCCTTCAGCGCGGCCCTGCGCACGGCGGCGGGCGAGGAGCCGCCGACCCACAGGGGCACGCTCCACTGCGCCGGCCGGGGCCGCTGGCCGAGCCCCGAGAAGTCGTACAGCTTCCCGTGGTGCTCGGGGAACTCATCCTGCCCCAGCGCGGCCCGCAGCGCGTCGATCGACTCGTCCAGCACGGCACCCCGGTGCCGGAAGTCGGCCCCCACCGCCTCGAACTCCTCCCGCACGTGCCCGGCGCCGACCCCGAGGATCAGCCGTCCGCCGCTGAGGTGGTCGAGGGTGGCGTACTGCTTGGCCGTGACCAGCGGGTGCCGCAGCCCGACGACCGCGACATGGCTGAGCAGCCGTACCCGCTCGGTCACACCCGCCAGGAAGGCGAGCGTGGCCACCGGGTCGTACCAGACCGTGCTCATGGCGTCCGCGAGCCGGCGCGGGACGGCGACGTGGTCGCAGCACGCGACGTACGCGAAGCCTGAGCGGTCGGCGGCACGGGCGATCCCGGCGAGCTCCGCGGGACCGGCCCCGGCCTCCCACCCCTCGGCGTAGAGGGTGCTCTGCGACTGCACCGGGAGCTGGATGCCGTAGCGCAGGGACCGGTCCGCGGCGCCGTGCGCCCGGGGCCCGTCCCCGTTCAACGGGCACCGCCCGGACCCGCCCACAGCCCGTCCTGCGTCAGCCCCAGCAGCTCGATCGCGTTGCCCCGTACGATCCGCTCGACCACGTCCGGGTCGAGGTGGCCCATCTGGGCCTCGCCGACCTCGCGGGACTTCGGCCAGGTGGAGTCGGAGTGCGGGTAGTCGGTCTCGTACAGGACGTTCGCGACGCCGATGGAGTCGAGGTTCCTGAGCCCGAAGGCGTCGTCGAAGAAGCAGCCGTACACATGGCCGGCGAAGAGCTCGGACGGCGGGCGGTGGACCTTGTCCGCCACGCCGCCCCAGCCCCGGTTCTCCTCCCAGACCACGTCGGCGCGTTCGAGGATGTAGGGGATCCAGCCGATCTGGCCCTCGGCGTACATCACCCGCAGGTTCGGGAAGCGCTCGAACTTGCCGCTCATCAGCCAGTCCACCATCGAGAAGCAGCAGTTGGCGAAGGTGATGGTGGAACCGACGGCGGGCGGGGCGTCGGCCGAGGTCGACGGCATCCTGCTGCTGGAGCCGATGTGCATGGCGATGACGGTGCCGGTCTCGTCGCAGGCCGCGAGGAAGGGGTCCCAGTCGTCGGTGTGCACGGAGGGCAGGCCCAGGTGGGGCGGGATCTCGGAGAAGGCCACCGCGCGCACACCGCGGTCGGCGTTGCGGCGCACCTCGTCCGCCGCGAGCGCCGGGTCCCACAGGGGGATGAGGGTGAGCGGGACGAGACGCCCGGCGGCCGCCGGACCGCACCACTCCTCCACCATCCAGTCGTTGTAGGCCCGCACCGAGAGCAGCCCCAGTTCACGGTCCTTGGCCTCGGTGAACGTCTGCCCGCAAAAGCGCGGGAAGGTGGGGAAGCACAGCGCGGACTGGACGTGGTTGACGTCCATGTCGGCGAGCCGTTGCGGGACGTCGTACGAGCCGGGCCGCATCTGCTCGTACGTGATGACCTCCAGGCGTATCTCGTCCCTGTCGTATCCGACGGCGGTGTCGAGGCGGGTGAGCGGCCGGTGGAGGTCCTCGTACACCCACCAGTCCCCGACCGGTCCGTCGTCACCCGGCGCGCCCATCACCGGGGCGAACCGGCCGCCGAGGAAGGTCATCTCCTTCAGCGGCGCGCGGACTATGCGGGGCCCGGTGTCCCGGTACCTCGACGGGAGGCGGTCCCGCCAGACGCCCGGGGGCTCCACGGTGTGGTCGTCCACCGAGATGATCCTGGGAAAGTCGGAGGCGGTCGAAGGGGTCTGGGTGGTCTCCATACGGCCCACGGTAGCGCTGATCTGACGACCCGTCAGCTCTCTGGAAGCGCTCCCGGAAACCGGCGACTCTGTGCGAACGTGTGCGGAGACGGCGTGAAGGACATGTGATCTTCCGCGTCCGGCCCGTGCGCGCGGCTGTGATCGCCGTCTCCCACGGCTGACGCATCCGCCATGAACAAGGCAAACTGGCCTCGTTGCACTGACGGTTCGGCAGGGGGACAGCGATGGACGGTGTACCGCGAGTGCCGGAGCAGCGGCGCCCCGAGGAATCGGCGGCGTTGCGCTTCAGCGTGCTCGGACCGGTGCGCGCCTGGCGCGGCGAGGAATCGCTGCCCACAGGGTCCCCGCAGCAACGCGCCCTGCTGGCAGCGCTGTTGCTGCGGGAGGGCCGCACCGCCACCTCCGGCGAGCTGATCGACGCCCTGTGGGGCGAGGAACCCCCCTCGCAGGCACTCGCGGCCGTCCGTACGTACGCCTCCCGGCTCCGCAAGGCCCTCGACCCCGGCGTGCTGATCAGCGAGTCGGGCGGCTACGCGATCCGGCTGTCCGAGGGCGCGGGCACGCTCGACCTCGCCGAGGCCCAGGAGATCTCCGCCGACGCGGAGAAGGCGAAGCACTCCGGAGACCTGTGCCTCGCCCGCGAGCTGCTGAACCGGGCGCTGGCCCTGTGGGACGGGGAACCCCTGGCGAGCGTGCCGGGACCGTACGCGGACACCCAGCGGGCACGCCTGGAGGAATGGCGCCTCCAGCTCCTGGAGTCCAGGCTCGACATGGACCTGGAGCAGGGCTGCCACGCCGAGGCGGTCTCCGAACTCACCGCGCTGACGGCGGCGCACCCCCTCCGGGAGCGGCTGCGCGAGCTGCTCATGCTGGCGCTGTACCGCAGCGGGCGGCAGGCCGAGGCCCTCGCCGTCTACGCCGACACCCGCCGCCTGCTCGCCGACGAACTGGGCGTCGACCCGCGCGCGGGCCTGAAGGAACTCCAGCAGCGCATCCTGCAGGCGGACCCGGGCCTCGCCGAGCCCTCCGCCCCGGCGGCGGAACCCGCGGCCGCGCCGGTCCGCCCGGCCCAGCTCCCGGCCACCGTCACGGACTTCACGGGCCGCGCCTCCTTCGTCCAGGAACTCAGCGACGTCCTGGCCTCCGCCTCCTCCGCCGAGGGCGAGGGCCAGGTCATGGCCGTCTCCGCGCTCGCCGGCATCGGCGGGGTGGGCAAGACGACCCTCGCCGTGCACGTCGCCCACCAGGCGCGGGCGGCCTTCCCCGACGGACAGCTCTACGTCGACCTCCAGGGCGCCGGGCAGCGGGCGGCGGAGCCGGAGACGGTGCTCGGCGCGTTCCTGCGCGCCCTGGGCCACCCGGCCTCCTCCATCCCCGACTCGCTGGAGGAACGCGCGGCGCTCTACCGCTCGGTCCTCGACGGCCGCCGGGTCCTGGTGCTGCTGGACAACGCCCGGGACGCCGCCCAGGTGCGCCCCCTGCTCCCCGGCATGGAGGGCTGCGCGGCCCTGGTGACGTCCCGGGTGCGGATGGTGGACCTGGCCGGTGCCCATCTGGTGGACCTCGACGTGATGTCCCCCGAGGAGGCCCTCCAGCTCTTCACGAAGATCGTCGGGCAGGAGCGGGTGGCGTCCGAGCGCGAGGCGGCCCTGGACGTCGTCGCGGCCTGCGGCTTCCTCCCGCTGGCGATCCGTATCGCCGCCTCCCGGCTGGCCGCCCGCCGCACCTGGACGGTCTCGGTGCTGGCGGCGAAGCTCGGCGACGAGCGGCGCCGCCTCGACGAACTCCAGGCCGGCGACCTCGCCGTCAAGGCCACCTTCGAACTCGGCTACGGCCAGCTGGAACCCGCCCAGGCCCGCGCCTTCCGTCTGCTGGGCCTCGCGGACGGCCCGGACATCTCGCTGGCCGCCGCCGCCGCCGTCCTGGACCTCCCGGTCGACGACACCGAGGACCTCCTGGAGTCCCTCGTCGACACCTCCCTCCTGGAGTCCGCCGCGCCCGGCCGCTACCGCTACCACGACCTGGTCCGCCTCTACGCGCGCGCCTGCGCCGAACGCGACGAACAGCCACCGAGCGAGCGGGACGCGGCGCTGTCGCGGCTGCTGGACTTCTACTTGGCGACGGCTGCCGGGGTCTATGCGATCGAGCGTCCCGGCGACCGGCTGGTGGAGCACCTCGAGGCCACGAAGTACCCGGGGCTGGTGTTCGACGATCGGCATCCGGCGCACGACTGGTTGTACGCCGAAGCCAACGCCCTCCTGTCGTGCGTGCGCCAGTCCGTGGCGGACAGCCGGCTTCGGAGAGCCGTCGACCTGCTCTGGGCCGCCAAGGATCTTGCCGAGTCGGGGGCCAATTCGCGCGAGTACGAGGTCGCCGCGAACGCGGCGCTCGAGTGTGCCCGTGCCATCGGTGACGCGCGCGCCGCCGGCCGGGCGCTGACTACGCTCACCGACGTTCACATGGTCGCGGGACGGTTCGACCAGGCTGACGCGGCCGCCATCGAGGCCACCCGCATGGCGCAGGAGGCGGACGACCCCGTCGCCAGGTGCTGGGCCCCCAACACCCGGGGCATCATCGCCATCTACCAGAGCCGGCACGCCGAGGGCGAGCGGCACCTGACCTCGGCCATCGAGAACTTCCGCAGCAACAAGAACCGGCCGGGCGAGGCCAGCGCACTGTGCAACCTGTCCCGCATACACATGGCCACGGGGCGTGTCGACAGCGCCGTCACCCTCGCTCAGCAAGGCATCGACATCTACGACTCCACCGGGAACGCCCTCAGGGGCGCGAACGGGCGCTACGCCCTGGGCTTGGCGCTCACCCGCAACGGGGACCTCGGCCCGGCGGCCGAAAGCCTCGTGGAAGCCCTGGAGACCTTCCGGGACAGCCGCCAGCGGCTCTGGGAGGGAATGACTCTCTTCCGGCTCGCGGAGGTCGATCTCGCCGCCCGCCGGCCGGCGCAGGCCGCTTCCAACGCGGAGATGGCCCTGACCGTGCTGCGGGGCATCGGCGGGGAGTGGCGGCGCGGGCTCGTGCTCACCGTCCTCGGTCGCGCCCTCAGCGGCATCGGACAGACCGGTCGCGCCCAAGTCTGCTGGCGGGAAGCCCTGGGGATCCACGAGGAGTTGGGCTCACCGGAAGCGGACGAGGTGCGCGGCCTGCTGGCCGTGACCGCCGCTGTCTGACCGGATGCCGGCGCGTTCATCGAACGTTTATCACCACCCGACATGCTCACTCCTGTCGTTCCGTCGCGTCGGGGGGCAGGCGGATCGGCAGTGAGGCCGTGAGGTTAACCTGAACGGCCAATTGGTGCCCGTCCGGCGCCCATCGGGGGAGATGCCGGGCGGGCCCCAAGCCTCTTGCCTGCCACACAACCGGGGAGTTGACCGCTATGAGCGAGAAGAAGACCGAGCCCGTCGTCAAGCCACTGGACCAGCACGCGACCGGTGAGGAACTCGTCACGATGGACCAGCACGCCACGGACGAGAAGGTCATCGCGCTGGACCAGCACGCCACCGGCGGCGAGATCAAGCCGCTGGACCAGCACGCGACCACCGAACCGTCCAACTGACCACTCACGACGGGGATCGGCCGCGGCGGCGCGGAGGGGGAGCCGCCGCGGTCGACGTGTGTCCGGGGCCGGCCGGGGCCACAGGGCGCCCCGCGCCCACCGCGCCGGCCGGCGACACCGCCCCGCGGCGCTCGCGGCGCCGTCAGCGTCGCCGAAGGTCCCCCTTCACCACCTTCCCGCTCGCGTTCCGCGGGAGTTCGGTGACGAACTCGACCGTCCGGGGCACCTTGTAGTTGGCCATCTCGCGGCGCGACCAGGCGATCAGGTCGTCGCCGGTCAGAGCCGCTCCGGGGCGCCGTACGACATAGGCCCTGCCGACCTCTCCCAGCCGTCCGTCGGGCACGCCGATCACCGCCACGTCCGCGACGTCCGGGTGGACGCCGAGGAGCTGCTCTATCTCGGCGGGGTAGGCGTTGAAGCCGCCGACGATGAACATGTCCTTGATCCGGTCGGTGATGCGGAGGTTGCCCGCCGCGTCGAGGACGCCCACGTCACCGGTGCGCAGCCAGCCGTCCGGGGCCAGCACCGCCGCCGTGGCCGCCGGGTCCTCGAAGTAGCCCCGCATCACGTGGAACCCTCGGACCAGTACCTCGCCGGGGGTGCCGGGGGCGAGGGGCGTCCCGTCCGCGTCCGCCACCCTGACCTCCGTGTCCGGGATCGCGCGGCCCGCGGTGGAGGCGATCACGGCGGGCGCGTCGCCCCGGCGGCACATGGTGACGATCCCGCTCGCCTCGGAGAGCCCGTACGCGGTGAGTACGGTGCCGATCCTCAGCTCGGACCTCAGCCGCTCCACCAGTCTCAGGGGAACCACGGCCGCCCCCGTCACCACCAGTCTCAGCGCGGACAGGTCGTACGCGTCCCGGTTCGGGTGGTCCAGCAGGGACTGGTGGAGCGTGGGCGGGCCGGGGAGGACCGAGATGCGCTCCGCCGCCACGTTCGCCAGCACCGTGTCCACGTCGAACACGGACTGCGGGACCATCGTCGCGCCGCGCATCAGACAGGCCAGCACCCCCGCCTTGTAGCCGAAGGTGTGGAAGAAGGGGTTCACGATCAGATAGCGGTCGCCCGCCCGCAGCCCGGCCAGCTCGCTCCAGATCGCGTAACCCCGCAGGCTCTGCGCGTGCGTGATCACCGCACCCTTGGGCCGTCCCGTCGTCCCCGACGTGAAGACGATGTCGGACGGGGCGGTTCCCGCCACGGACGCCGCCCGTTCCCGTACCTCCGCCGCCCCGACGCCCTCCCCGTCCGCCAGGAAGTCCTTCCAGGTGCGGAAGCCGGCGGGGGCGTCGTCCGACAGCACCACCACCTGCTCCAGGTGCGGGAGTCCGGGCAGCGGGCCGGGACCCTCTCCCTCGCCGGCCGCCCGGCGCAGTGACGCCACGTACGAGGTGCCCAGGAACGTCCCGGTCACGAAGAGCAGTCTCGCCCGGCTCCGGGCCAGCACGTACGCCGCCTCGGCGCCCTTGAAGCGGGTGTTGAGCGGGACCAGCACGGCGCCCGCAGAGACCGCGCCGAGCGCGCAGACGATCCAGTCCAGGGTGTTCGGCGCCCAGACGGCCACCCGGTCGCCCGTGCGCACCCCCTCGGCCAGGCAGGCCGCCGCGGCGCGTTCCACGCGGGCGCCCAGCTCCGCGTACGTGACGCGCGTCCGGCCCTCGACGACGGCCTCCCGGTCCGCGAACCGCCGGGCCGCCGACCGGACCAGCCCCGGGACGCTGCCCCACTCCAAGTCACCGCGCACGGCGGGCCTCCCCATGACCGACGAACAGCTAGCTGACTACCCGTCAGATTAGCTGTAGCCTGACGCACTGTCAGCAGCCCCGGTTCACAGGGAGGCGCGCGCCCATGGCACGGAGCACGGCGGGGATCAAGGACGCCACGGCCGTCGTCGGCATCGGTCAGACCCCCTTCGCCCGGCAACTCCCCGATTCCGAGAAGACCTTGGCCTGTCGTGCGATTCTCGCCGCCCTCGACGACGCCGGGATCGCCCCCGCGGAGGTCGACGGGCTGGCCTCCTACACGATGGAGGAGACCGACGAGGTCGAGGTCGCCAAGGCCCTCGGCTTCGGCGACCTCACCTTCTTCAGCAAGGTCGGTTTCGGGGGCGGCGGTTCGTGCGCGACCGTCGCTCATCTCGCCGCCGCCGTCACCACCGGGCAGGCGACGGTCGGGGTCGCCTGGCGGTCGCGCAAACGGGGCAGCGGCCCCCGGCCCTGGAGGAACACGGTCGCCCAGCTCCCCACCCCGGCGCAGTGGACCCGCCCCTTCGGGCTGCTCAGACCCGCCGACGAGATCGGCATGCTGGCGCGGCGCTACATGCACGAGTACGGCGCCACCCGCGACCACCTCTTCAACGTGGCGCTCGCCTGCCGCAACCGGGCCAACCAGAACCCCGCCGCGATGATGTACGACCGCCCGCTCACCCGCGAGATGTACATGACCTCGCGGTGGATCAGCGAGCCCCTCTGCCTCTTCGACAACTGCCTGGAGACGGACGGGGCGTTGGCGTGCGTGGTGGTGTCGGCCGAGCGGGCGCGGGACTGCCGGCGGCGACCCGTGTACGTCCACTCCGTCGCCCAGGGCCTGCCCGCCCAGCACCACGGCATGGTCAACTACTGGAACGACGACCCGCTCACCGGCCCCGCCTGGACCGCCGCCCGGCACCTGTGGAAGAACGCCGACTTCACCCCGGACGACGTCGACGTGGCCCAGATCTACGACGCCTTCACGCCTCTCATACCGCTCTCCCTGGAGGGCTACGGCTTCTGCGGCCGGGGCGAGGGCGCCGCCTTCACGGAGGGCGGCGCGCTGGAGATCGGCGGCCGGCTGCCCCTCAACACGGGCGGGGGCGGGCTCAGCGAGGCGTACGTCCACGGCTTCAACCTCATCAACGAGGGCGTGAAGCAGCTGCGCGGGACCAGCACGGCGCAGGTGCCGGGAGCCGCCACCTGTCTGGTCACGGCCGGGGAAGGGGTCCCCACCTCCGCCGTCCTGCTGCGAACCTGAGGAGCCGAGATGACCCGACCCCCCGCCCCGGACGCCACGGAACCCCTGCTCCCGCCGGTCGTGGACGAGGACGGCGCGCCCTTCTGGGAGTACGCCGCCCGGGGCGAGCTGCGGATCCAGGCGTGCGCCGACTGCGGCGAACTGCGCTTCCCGCCCCGCCCCTGCTGTCCCCACTGCCGTTCCTTCGACAGCCGGTGGCGCCTGATGAGCGGGCTGGGCCGGGTCTGGTCGTACGTCGTCCCGCATCCGCCCCTGCTGCCCGCGTACGCGGCCCGGGTGCCGTACAACGCGGCCGTCGTCGAACTCTCGGACGCCCCGCGCATCCGGCTGGTCGGGAACCTGGTCGCCGGGCCGGGTACCCCGCTGGGCTCCCTCGCCCCCGACCGGATCCGGATCGGGGCCCGGGTGCGGGTCGTGTTCGGTGCCGAGGGGCTGCCGCAGTGGGTTCTGGAGCGGTCGTGAGCGGCGGGCTGCGGATCTCCTGCGACCAGGACACCGGGGTCGCCGTCCTCACCCTGGACCGGCCCGCCCGGCTCAACGCGATCGATGTCGCGACCGCCCGCGAACTCGCAGCCGCCTGGCAGGCGTTCCGGTTCGACGACACCGTGCGGGCCGTCGTCGTCACCGGGGCCGGCGAGCGGGCCTTCTGCACCGGGCTCGACCGTGCGGCCGAGGTGCCGCAGCCTGACTCGCCCTTCATGGTGGACGATCCGCTCCTGCGGATCGGCCCCAAGGCCAACGACCTGTGGAAGCCGGTCGTGGCCGCCGTGTGCGGAATGGCCTGCGGGGGCGCCTTCTACCTGCTCGGGGAGGCGGAGTTCGTCGTCGCCGACGAGACCGCGGCCTTCTTCGACCCGCACACCACGTACGGCATGGTCAGCGCGTACGAGTCGGTCTACCTCGCCCAGCGCATGCCCTTCGGGGAGGTGGCCCGGATGGCACTGATGGGGACGGCCGAGCGGATCTCCGCCCGGCGGGCCCACGAGATCGGCCTGGTCTCCGAACTCACGCCCCCGGGCGGGGCGTTGGCGGCGGCCGTGGCGTGCGCCGCCGTCATCGCGTCCTACCCGTCCGACGCCGTCCAGGGCACCGTGCGGGCGCTCTGGCAGGCCCAGGAGGCGACCCGCGCGGCAGCCCTCGCACACGCCCCGCAGCTCGTCTCCCTCGGCAACCTGCCCGGCGAGCGGCAGGCGGAGCTGTTCGCCGCACGACGCCCTGGCGGTTTCCGGACGCGGTGAGCCTCGCGGGCCGTCAACGCACCACGGCGGCCCGTCGATCGACCTCGCAGTGATCGATCTCGTCCACGTGGCCCGCACCGGCGACGGGCACCCGGACGGTCGCCTTGTCCTTCGCGGACACCGAGACCTGGTCGGAGGTGTCGATCACGGTGAGGCCGCGCGCGTCCTTGAAGGCGATCTTCACCGTCAGGACACTGTCGCGCCCGTTCGGATTCCTGACCTCGACGGTCGCGTACGGGTCCGCCGTGCTCGCGCAGTGCACGAGCACCGCGGTGCCGTCCTTCAGGGGCCGGGCCGTGCCGCCGGTGGAGGACGCGGTGGGGGTGGAACGGTGGGTGGGCCGCGATCGGTACGTGGCGCCGCCGCCGTCGCCGGTATTCGTGCCGGAGCCGTACGCGTCGCCGCCGGACGAGGAGCTTTCGGAAGAGGAGCCGCCGGAAGAGGAACTGCCGTACGAGCCACCGCCGCCCGACGTCGACGAGGAACTGTCGTGGTCCTGGCGGGAGCTGCTGCAACCGCCCCCGCCACCGCTGTGGTGACCGCGGCTCCCGTGGCCATGGCCCGACGAGAAGCCGGTCAGGGCCAGCACCACCATCGCCGACACCGCTGTGAATCTGAGTCTGCGCCCCCGCGTGTACATGCCCATCACCCTACCCACGGCCCTCGCACCCACCCCCGTACCGTGCCGACCGGCGGGGGCCCTCACGTCGTACGGGCCGTCCCTGTCCCCTTCTCCGCGTCCAGGGCGTACACACAGCGGTCCTTGCTGCAGGCGTACACGACGCCGTCCTTGACGACGGGGGCGCCGGTGATCTCGCCGCCGGTCGCCAGCTTCCAGCGCAGCCGCCCGTCGTCGGCCTTCAGCGTGTACAGGAGGTGGTCCGTGGAGCCGAAGTGGATGCGGCCCTCGGCCACGGCGGGGGCGCCCACGATGTCGCCGCCCGCCTGGAAGCGCCACTTCGGCGTACCCGTGACCGCGTCCAGGGTGTACAGACCCTTTCCGCTGCCGACGTGGACATGCCCCGCGGCGACGAGCACCGGCTCGATGGAGGCTCGGGCCTCGGTCGCGATGCGCCAGCGGTCCCGCCCGTCGGTGGCGTCGAGCGCGTACACCGTGCCGAGGTAGTCCGCGAGGTACACCCCGCCCCCCGCGACCGCGGGCCCCGGTACGAAGGTCGGCGGGCACAGGAAGACCGCCGGTGCCTCGAAGTGCCAGCGGACGTGACCGCTCGCCATGTCGACGGCGAGCACCCGGGTGCCCGCGGAGATGTAGACGTAGCCGTCGTCGGCCCGGGTCAGCCGGACCGGCACACCGCCGCACGACGCCGCGTCGCCGATCGGGTACGACCAGCGCTCTTCACCCGTACGGGCCTCCAGCGCGCGCAGCCGCGCGTCCTTCCACACGAACACCGTGCCGTCGTGCACGGCGGGTCCGGCCTCCGGGGACTCGAAGTCGCTCTGGGCGCCGGTGACCTCCCAGAGTTTCTGGCCGTTGGATGCCTCCCATGCCTGCACACCGCCCCCGCGCGTCCCGGTGACGACGGTCCCGCGGTCGGCCTTGAGGGAGTAGACCCAGGCATCCGTCGCCAGCCGCCACAGATCGGCGCCCTCCCGGGCGTCCAGGGCGAACAGCGTCGGGCCGTCGGAGGCGTGGATACGGCCGTCCGCGACCGCCATCGACCAGGCCACGTCCCGCGTCTTGAAACTGCGGCGGCCGGTCGCCACGTCCAGCGCGTGGACCTCGAAGGACGTGACGTAGACGAGGTCGCCCGCGACCGTGGGCGTGCCCCAGACGTCGTTCGACATACGGAAGCGCCAGGGCCGCCAGCCGGACGGGGAGTCCGGCGGGGGCGGCGGCGCGACCGCCGGCACCGGGTCGGCGCCGTTGACGCCGACGCGCGGCCGGGACCAGGAGGCGGCGAGGCCGGCCTCTGGAGGAGGGGCCTTCACGGCGGCGGCACGGGCGTCGGCGACGCGTGGCCCGGGACCGATGGGCACCTTGGCGCCCGCCAGCCGCACCGGGCCGGTGTCGGGCGCCCCGACGACCGCGGGAGCGTGCGCGGGCGGCGGGGGCACGGCCGGGCGTCCGCCACCGCTGCGGCCCCCGGACGGCGGGGTCTTCACCGGCGGACGGCCCCCGCGGCGCGACTCGATCAGACCCACCGCCCGCTCGGGCAGCCAGGCCGACGCCGTACCGCTGTCGTCCGAGCCGGAGCCGAACAGGTGGGGAGCCAGTTGCGCCTGGAGGTCGGCCGGGTTGGGGCGGCCGGTCGCCTCCATCTGCATGCAGGACTCGATCAGCGGCCTCAGCTCGTCCGGGAGTCCTTCGAGGTCGGGGCCCTCCCGGAGCAGCATGAAGACCGTCTCGACCGGGTTCGCTCCGTGGAAGGGGGCGTGCCCGGTGGCGGCGAAGACGAGCATCGAGCCGAGCGAGAAGACATCGCTCGCGCCGGTCACGCTGCGCGAGTCCTTCGCCTGCTCGGGTGACATGTACGCGGGCGTGCCGACGGCGACATTCGTCATCGTCAGACGGGTGTTCGACACACCGGACGCGATACCGAAGTCGATGACCCGCGGCCCGTCCTCGACCACCAGCACGTTCGAAGGTTTCAGGTCGCGGTGGACGAGCCCCGCGCCGTGGATGGACTGCAGGGCCTCCGCGACGCCCGCGGCCAGCCAGCGCACCGCCTGGGCCGGCATCGGCCCGCACTCGTTCACTATTTCCTCGAGGGAGGGCGCCGGAACGTACGCGGTGGCCAGCCACGGCACCGCGGCGCGCGGGTCGGCGTCGACGACGGCCGCCGTGTAGAAGCCGGAGACCGCGCGCGCGGCCTCGACCTCACGCGTGAAGCGCACCCGGAACAGCTGGTCCTCGGCGAGCTCCGTCCTGACCGTCTTGATCGCCACGCGACGGCCGGAGGCCGAGCGCGCGAGATAGACCAGCCCCATGCCGCCGGCACCCAGCCGCCCCAGCACCTCGAACGGCCCGATCCGACGCGGATCGTGCTGCGTCAGCTGATCCACCACTTGCCTGCCACCTCCCCGTACGAGCCACGTCATCCACGTATGAACGCAGCCCAGTGCAGCGTCTCACCACCGCACCGCCTTGGCGGCACGCACCCCGATTCTTCCTGTCCGCGCCACCGGTTGCGAACCCGGGGGCGGATCGGGGTGTCTCGGGATATAACGGCTACTCCCCACCGGCGGACGGAGCTTCACCGCCACCGGCCGGGGCCGTTCACCGCTGGATGACGGCGAACGACGCCCCTTGATTGTCGGTGACGACGGCCACTTTTCCGTACGAGGTGTCGAAGGCGGGCACCTGGACGCGGCCGCCGAGCCGGTTCACCGTTCCGAGTACCGCCTCGACGCTCTCGACCCCGAAATGGACCAGGAAGTGCGGCGGCATCTCGGCCGGGAAGACGTCGAGGACGGGGGCCCGGCCGACGTCGGGGGAGGCGTCGGCGCCGAAGAGGGCGTCGTGGAAGAGGGCCCCGTAGAACGCGTCGACGACCCAGGTGTCCCGTGCGTACAACTCCGCCCAGCAGAAGGAGCCCGGCGCGTGCCGCTTTCCGAAGCCGGGGTGCTCTCCGGCCTGCCAGAGGCCGAACACCGCGCCCTCGGGGTCGGTGGCGAGGGCCGTCGTGCCGAAGGAGCCGACCGGTGTGGGCGCGGTGATCAGCCGGCCGCCCGCCGTGGTGATCCGGGCGGCCAGCGCGGCGGCGTCCGGGGTGGCGAAATACACCGTCCAGACGGTGGGCATGCGGCCGTCCCCCTTGGGCGCCAGGGCGGCGACGGGCTCGCCGTGGTGGCGCGCCCACACCCCGGCTTCGGGCGGCCCGAAGCCCTCCCCGAAGGTCCAGCCGAACAGCTCACCGTAGAAGCGTCGGCCCGCCTCCACGTCGGGAAGCTGCGCTTCCACCCAGCAGGGGACGCCTTCGGGGAAGGCACCGGACGCGTCGGCGGCGCCGGATGCCGGGGATACGGCCATGCGGCCAAGTTAATGGCGTTTCCGCCACCTCGCGCGGTGGCGGGTACCGGCCGCGAAGGCCCCGCGGACCCGCCCGGCGCCCATCTCACACCCCACCCACGCCCCACAACACCCCACCGCACCCCATTTGCAGTCGGCCGAATCGCGCTCCGATCACCCCTCGGTAAGCTGACGGCATGACAGGACAAGTGCGTACCGTCGACGGCCGCGTGGCCGGTCGGCGTGGGCAGGCGACCAGGCAGAAGCTGCTCGACTGCCTCAGTGAAATGCTCAGCTCCTCCCCCTACCGGGACGTCAAAGTCATTGATGTCGCCCGTAAGGCAGGCACTTCACCGGCGACCTTCTACCAGTACTTTCCGGACGTCGAAGGCGCCGTCCTGGAGATCGCGGAGCAAATGGCCGCGGAGGGAGCCGGGTTGACCGAACTGCTCGACGGGCGCTCCTGGGCCGGCAAGGCCGGCTGGCAGACCGCGCAGGAACTCGTCGACGGGTTCCTGGAGTTCTGGCGGAAGAACGACGCCATCCTCCGTGTGGTCGACCTGGGCGCCGCCGAGGGCGACAAGCGGTTCTACAAGATCCGCATGAAGATCCTGAATTCGGTGAACAACTCCCTTACGGACACGGTCACCGAGCTGCAGGCCAAGGGCAGGGTCGACAAGGACGTGAATCCCGCGGCGATGGCCGGCTCCCTCGTCGCGATGCTCGCGGCGGTGGCCTCGCACCAGAAGGGATTCCAGACGTGGGGTGTCAAACAGGCTGAACTCAAGCCGAATCTCGCGCTGTTGGTACATCTCGGCGTGACCGGGAAGAAGCCGACCAAATAGGAGTCGCTTCCCCTCCGTTTTCCCCTGCCCCCCTCCTGTCATGCAGGCGGCAGCCCACGCCGGACGGACCGTTCCGGCGGGCTGTCGCCTGCTGCGCTGTGCGGGCCCCGTGCCTCGCCCCGCCCCTCGGCACCCCCGGCAGCCACGACGGGACGGCTCCCGCCCCTCAGCGCCGCGTGATCCGGAACAGCCGGATCTCCCGCTCGATCCGCGCCTGGTACGTGGCGTACGGCGGCCAGAACACCAGCGCCGCCTGCCAGGCCGCGTCCCGCTCCGCCCCCGCCAGCAGCCGGGCCGTCACGGGTATGTCCGTGCCCTTCCAGCTCACCTCGGCGTCCGGGTGGGCGAGCAGATTGGCGGTCCACGCCGGATGGTCCGCGCGTCCGAAGTTGGAGCCGACCAGCAGCCAGCTCGCCGCGTCGGCCCCCTCCGGCATGCAGGCCAGCGGCGTCCGCCGGGCCAGCCCGCTCCTGGCGCCGCGCGCCGTGAGGACGACGCCCGGCAGCATCCGCGCGCTGAGCAGCACCCTGCCGCGGGTCAGCCGGTGCACCGCGCGGTCCACGGCGGGGACGAGACGCGGCGCGACGCGGGCGAAGGTCCGGGTCGAGGACACCTTCTGCACGAGCCGGACCCCGGGGAGCGCCCCGCGGGCCATCAGACCACCACCTCCCCGCCCTCGAAGAGGCGCGCGTCGTCGGCCGCGTGCGCCCGTAGCCGGTGCACGGGCCCGAAGAGCAGTTCGTCACCGGACGCCCGCTTGAAGTACAGGTGGGCCTCGTGCTCCCAGGTGAAACCGATGCCCCCGTGGAGCTGGATCCCCTCGGCGGCGGCTGCGCGCAGCGCCTCCAGCGCCTGGGCGAGAGCGAGCCCCCCGACCCGTTCGTGGCCGCCGCCGTCACCGGCCGCCCAGGCCGCGTAGTAGGCGGCCGAGCGCGCCGCCTGCACCCGCACGTACACGTCGGCGAGGCGGTGCTTGACCGCCTGGAAGCTCCCGATGGCCCGCCCGAACTGCTCCCGCTGCCGCACGTACTCGACGGTCCGCTCCAGGGCCCGGTCGGCGGCGCCCACGGCCTCCGCGGCGAGCACCGCGGCGGCACTCCGGCCGAGGCGGGCGAGCTCGCCGAGCGCGTCGGCGTCCTCCCCTCCCAGCGGCTCGGCCGCCACGTCCCTCAGCTCCACCCGGGCCTGCGTCCTCGTCTCGTCCAGCGAGGTCTGCCGCACCCGCACGAGCCCCTCGGCGTCCTCCCGGACGAGGAACAGCGATGTCCGCGACCTGGCGAAGCCTCCGGTGTGCGCGGCCACCACCAGGAGCCGCGCACTGTGTCCGGCGAGCACATGGGCCGCCTGCCCGTAGAGCCGCCAGCCGCCGTCGGCCCGCCGGGCCTGCACCCCGCCGGCGCGTCCGCCGCCCGCCCAGTCCCCGTGGTGGTCGCCGACCAGCCCGAGGGCGGTGGCGAGCCCGGCGCCCGGCGCCGCGAGGGCCGCGGTCAGTTCACCGCACGCGATCCGGGGCAGCAGCGCGGCGCGCTGGTCCTCGGTGCCCAGGGCCAGGATCAGCGGGGCGGCCAGGACGGCCGTGGGGATCAGCGGCGAGGGGGCCAGGGCGCGTCCCGACTCCTCGCAGGCGAGGGCGAGTTCGGTGACCGAGCAGCCGACTCCGCCGTACCGCTCGGGAAGGGCGAGCCCCGGCAGACCGAGCTGCCGGGCGAACGTGTCCCACAGGCCGGTGTCGTATCCGGCGGCGGTCCGCACGGCGGCCCGCACCTCGTCCGGGCCGCACCGCTTGAGCAGGAGTTCCCGGAGGGTGCGGCGGATCTCGTCCTGTTCGGGGGTGAAACGGGCGTCCATGGGCAGGCCCCTCCTGATATGACGGGCCGTCATATTAGGACGTGCGGAGGGAGATGCACAGAGACGGGGCACAGGCGGGCTGGGCGGAACGATGGAGGCGGGGCGGTGGGCGGGACGGCCTCCCCCGCGTCAATTATCTGATGTACCGTCAGATTCATGACTCCGGGGAAGCGCAAGGTCGCCGTGGTCGGTGTCGCCCTCTCCGACTGCGGCCGGGTGGACGACGCGACCCCCTACACCCTGCACGCGCAGGCCGCCCGCCGGGCGCTCGCCGACGCGGGCCTGGACCGGGCCCGGGTCGACGGCTTCGCCTCGGCCGGCCTCGGCACGCTCCCCCCGGCCGAGGTCGCCGAGTACCTCGGGCTGCGTCCCGCCTGGGTCGACTCGACCGCCGTCGGCGGCTCCACCTGGGAGGTCATGGCGGCGCACGCGGCCGACGCGATCGCGGCCGGTCACGCCCGCGCCGTCCTCCTCGTGTACGGGTCGACGGCCCGCGCGGACATCAAGGCGGGCCGCCGCACCGGCGACCTCTCCTTCGGTGCCCGGGGCCCGCTCCAGTTCGAGGCCCCCTACGGCCACACGCTCATCGCCAAGTACGCGATGGCCGCGCGCCGCCACATGCACCAGTACGGCACGACGCTCGAACAGCTCGCCTCGGTCGCCGTCCAGGCCCGCGCGAACGCGGCCCTGAACCCGGAGGCGATGTTCCGCGCCCCGATCACGGTCGACGACGTCCTGTCCGGCCCGATGATCGCCGACCCCTTCACCAAGCTGCACTGCTGCCTGCGTTCCGACGGTGGCGCGGCGGTGCTGCTGGTGGCCGAGGAGTACGTACGGGACTGCCGTACGGCCCCGGTGTGGATCCTCGGCACCGGGGAGCACGTCTCGCACACGACGATGTCCGAGTGGGCCGACTTCACGGTGTCCCCCGCGGCGGTCAGCGGACGTCTCGCCTTCGAGCGGGCGGGGGTGCGGCCGGACGAGATCGACGTGGCCGAGGTCTACGACGCCTTCACCTACATGACGCTCGTGACGCTGGAGGACCTGGGCTTCTGCGCGAAGGGCGAGGGAGGGGCGTTCGTGGACGCCGGGAAGGGGCGGCTGCTCGTGGGCGGGGAGCTGCCGGTGAACACCGACGGAGGCGGCCTGTCGGCCCAGCATCCCGGGATGCGGGGGCTGTTCCTGCTGGTCGAGGCGGTCCGGCAGCTGCGTGGGGAGGCGGACGGACGCCAGGTACGACTCGCGGACGGCGAACCGCCCCGGCTGGCCGTGGCGTCCGGCACCGGGGGCTGGTTCTGCTCGTCCGGCACGGTGGTACTCGGGCGATAGGCCCGCGACGCCCGCCTCAGCGGACGGTACGGAGGAAGGCCGTCCAGGCGGTGGGGGTGACGGCGAGGGTGGGGACCGTGTCCGCCGGGTTCTTGGAGTCGCGGATGTGGATGGTGGTGGGGGTGGGGGCTATTTCGAGGCAGGCGCCGCCTTCGTTGGTGCTGTAGCTCGACTTGAACCAGACAAGTTCGGTCGTGTTCACAGTTGCCCCGCCTTCCCTTCGATGAGGTCCGCGGACTCCCACGGTGTGAGCGCCTGAGCCCGCAGCATGCCGAACACGTCGAACAGACCGTTGACTTGATCCGGCCTGGTGATCAACGTACTGCCTGCCTGGGACTCGACGAACACCAGATTGCGGCCTTCCTCCGTGCTCATCAACTGCATTGGTCCTTGCAGTCCGGCATGCGTATGCCGTCCGGTCGGCATGACCTGGACCGTCAGATGGTTCAGCGCCCGCATGCATTCGAGCAGGTGCAGCAGTTGCTCCCTCAACACCTTCGGGTTGCCGAACGGCCTCTCCAGCACCGACTCCTCGACCAGGAAACTCAGACGCGGCGGCGGGTTTCGGGTCAACACCGCCTGACGTTCCAGCCGGGCCTCGACATACTTCTCGATCTCCTCCTCCGTATAGGCGGGAACGCGAGACTCGTACAAGGCTCGCGTGTACGCCTCCGTCTGGAAGAGACCCGGAATCACCATGACCTCGTACCCGCTGACGATCTGCGCCAGCCGTTCGAGCCGCACCCAGTCCACAAACTTCGGCGGATACTTCGCCTCCTCCATCATCTCGACGCACGCGATCAGCGCGCCCCGCGCATCCAGCCCCTTGTCGGCGCCCTTGAGGAACTCGATCGTCGGAATCCGCTCACCCCTCTCGTACGCCCCGAAACACGACTCGGACACGTGCACCAGGTCGGCGGCCTCCTTCTGCGTCAGCCCCAGCCGCCCCCGGTGAATCCGCAGCAACTCCCCCACCAGCCTGCGCCCCATGGACACCCCACCACTCGCCCCCACGACAACCACCGTCCTCCCCACAACCGGCAATGTGGACCCCGTCCACCTGGTCACGCTACGCAACCACCGTCACGCTCATAGTCATGACGAACGAACTCACCCCGAATTGGGTCCCCAAGTCGGGTCTTCAGCTACGTCTCGCCGGGGTCCACTTCGACGCCGTGCGTGTCTGCGGCGTGCGCGGGGAAGCCGTGCTGCACCACCTCACGGGACTGACCGACGGCCGCCCCGGACCCGTCGTACGGGAGATGAGCGGCTGCCGGTGGACGTACTTCCTGCTGGCCCCCGGGGAGAGCGCGGAGCACGACTGGCCGCCGGGGGCCCGCCGCTTCGCCCGGTCCCGGCAGGACGAGTACATCGGGGTCCCCGCTCCGGAGGGCAACACCTACCCGCTCGGCTGGGGCGCCGGCGCACCGGAGGTCGGGGAGTTCGTGGACGCGGAACTGCTGCACGGGGTCCTCAGGGCGCAGCTCTGCCGGATGCCCGAGTGATACTCGGGGCATGGGAACGGATCTTCACGAGCTGCTGAGGTCGCTGCGGGTGTGGGACGTCGAGCTGCCCTCCTTCGACCCGGCGGAGGCGCCCCCCGCACCACTGCCCCTGTTCACGGAGTGGTTCGCGCGGGCGGTGGCTGCGGGCCAGAGCGAGCCGCACACGATGTCGCTGGCGACGGTGGACGAGGACGGTCTGCCGGACGTGCGGATCGTGATGCTGCACGGCGCGGACGCGGACGGATGGGCCTTCGCGAGCCACACCACCAGCCGCAAGGGGCGGCAGCTCGCGGCCCGTCCGTACGCGGCGCTCGAGTTCTACTGGCCCGCCCAGGGCCGTCAGATCCGGCTGCGCGGCCCGGTGACGGTCGCGCCGCCGCGGGAGGGGCAGGCGGATCTGCGCGCCCGCTCGACGGGGGCGCTGGCCGCCGCGCTGGTCGGCAGGCAGAGTGCTGTCCTCGGCTCGGTCGAGGAGTTGGCGCTCGCCTCGGACGCCGCCTGGGAGCGCGCCGGGCGCGAGCCGGACGCGACGGCGCCGACCTGGACCCTCTACCGCCTCCAGCCGGAGGAGGTGGAGTTCTTCCAGGGAGACGCGCGACGCCGGCACGTACGGCTCGTCTACCGCCGCACGGGAACGGACTGGCACACGGAGCTGCTGTGGCCCTGAGGGAATGCGGGCGCTGGTCCAGACGGCGGAACTCCCGTCACCGTCAGGCAGGCATCTCGGCGGGACGCGAGACGTCCTCGAAGTCGTACACGTCGAAGTCGGCCACCGGCCGGTAGCCGATCCGCTGGTAGAGGCCGTTACTGGTGGGGTTGGAGAGGTCGGTGAAGAGCAGGACGTCGTCCACGCCGGAGGCCAGGGCGACCCGGCCGACCTCGACGGTGGCGGCCCCCGCGTAGCCCAGGCCGCGGAACGGGGCCGGGGTGTAGACCGGGCCGACGCGCACCTGCCCGGCGATCCGGGGTGTCGCGCCGGCCATCGCGACCGGGGTGCCGTCCGGCGCCTCCCACAGGGTGATGCCGCCGTGGGCGATCCGGGCCGCGGCCCAGTCGTCGGCGACCCGCGCGGTCCGCTCGCCGACCGCTTCGGCGAACTCGCCGTACCAGCGGGCCAGCAGCCCCCGGTCACCGTCCTCGGCGACCCGTGGCCGGCCGGGCGGGACGGGTCCGGGCACGGCCGGTGTGCCCAGCCGGTACAGCCGGTCGTGGCGGTGCAGCGGGGCACTCACCCCCGGGCGGCGCCGCTGCCATGCCTCGGCGAAGGCCGCGGCGGTGGCGCGGTCGGCGGTGACGCCCGGCAGGTCGTGTCCCAGGTCCGCCAGACGGGCGGCGAGGGAGTCGGCGTCCTGCGCCGACAGGGGCGTGACGTTCAGCCGGTGGGGTGGTGTGCGGAAGAAGGCCGCGCGTACGTCCCCGCCCCGCTCCAGCAGGCCGAGCACCGGCGGCTGCGCCCCGAACGTGCTCGGACCCCGGGTGCGCAGCGCGTGGGTCACCGTGAGCGGCACGGTGTGCAGAGCGGGCCGCTCACGGAGGAAGTCCCCCGCGCGCGCGAGGAAGGCGTCCACGTCGTGGGTGACCGCCCAGGTGTGAGGCTCACGAGGCATGCCGTCATGATTCCGCCCGCCGCCCGTCCGCCGCCTCCGGTTTTTCCGGTACGGCGACCGGCCGGGGAAGCGCGACAGGCCCGGGGGCGGGGTCTCACAGGGCGCTACGGCTGGGCCACCTGCGTGTCCGGGTCCGTCAGGACCGGCACCGGGTCGGTCGCGATCCGCGCGTGCAGATGGACGTCCCGGAACGCGTCGTGCCGCCCGGCTTCGAACATCGCGCCCCTGAGCGTCCCCTCGCAGCGGAAGCCGCACCGCTCGGCGACCCGGCAGGAGGCCGTGTGGCCGAGGGCGTGGCCCAGCTCGAGGCGGTGCAGACGGATCGCGCCGAAGGCGAAGCGGGAGGCCAGGGCGAGGGCGCGGGTGGCGACCCGCTGGCCTCGGGCCTCCGGCAGGACCCAGTAGCCGATCCGGGCGACGCGCATGACGTGGTCGATCTCGTTGATGCCGATGTGCCCCAGTGGCGTACCGCCCGTCTCGTCCATGACGCAGAAGGAGACGCCGGTGCCGTCGGCGGCGCTCTCGGTGCGCGAGCGGAGCGACTCGCGGGCGCTGTCGATGTCCCGGACGGGCCGGAGCGGGGTGTTCCAGCGCTGGAACTCCGGGTCGGACACACCGCGCAGCCAGGCCGCGACATCGACGTCGGAGTCCGCGTCCCAGGGCCGCAGCAACAGACCGAGGCCGTGCAGCTCGGGGAAGGGCTCGGCGGGGGACCTCACGTGGAAACCGGACATCCATTCATTGAAACGCTTCGGCGGCCCGAGCTCACACCCGGGGCGCTCGGGGCCCCCGGGGGTGCGCGGGCGCGGCGGCGGCGGGGCGGGGACGGAAGACGGGCGTCCCTTCCCGGAAGGCCACCTCGAGCTCCATGCCGATCCGCAGCGCGCCCGGCGCGCACTCCACCACCTCGGTCATCATCCGCGGGCCCTCCGCGAGGTCGACGACGGCGGCGACGTACGGCACACGGTCGCCGAACGGCGGGAGGTCGTTGCGGTGCACGACGGACCACGTGTAGAGCGTGGCGCGGCCGCTCGCGGGCCGCCAGCGTCCGTCCTCGCTCCAGCAGTGCGGACAGAACTCGCGGGGGTAGTGATGCGCCCGCCCGCAGGCGTCGCAGTGGCGTAGCAGCAGCCGGCCCGCCGCGGCCGCCTGCCAGTACGGACGGGTGAAGGCGTCGGCCTCGGGCACGTCGAACCGGGTGCTCATCGCAACAGCCCGATCGCGTCGTCCAGCGACCACGTCTGCCAGGACATCCCGAACAGGGCGACGGCCGAGATCAGTGCCATCATCGCGTTCTGCCCCTGCTCGGCCCAGTCGTGGATCATGAGCGTGAAGTACAGGACGTTGAGCAGCAGTGCCCCGGCCAGGGCGACCGGGGTCAGCAGGCCGGCCACCAGGCCGATTCCGATGGCGAGTTCGGCGTACACGACGACGTACGCCATCGCCTTCGGGCGTGGCGCCACGACCGCCTGGAAGCCGGAACGCACCGCGCTCCAGCGGTGCTTGGCCGCCACGTCCGCCGCCCACGCGATCCCGGTCCCCCGCTCGAACCAGGCCGTCCTGTCCTTGTGCCGCCAGCTCTCCAGCCACCACAGTCCGAGCCCGATCCGCAGCACGGCCAGCCATTGCGCCCCGTCGAGCCAGATCGTGTCCATGGCCGAACCCCCCCTGCCGTCACCGTTTCTGACGGTACGTCAGTTCAGCGTACGCGGGATGTCCGCGCAAGAGGCTCACACCGACCCCGCCTCCGCGTCCGGAGCGCGACCAGGTGACCTACGCCACCGATCGCACCCACCCCTCCTACAGCCGTGATCAGTTCGCAACCGATTCAGGTCTTGACCGAGACCTATCAATTGACGACGTGATTACGCTCGCGCTCATGGCCGACTCGACTGCTTCCTCCACACTCCGCCCGGTACCGTCCCACGAGGACCGCCCCGTGTACGTGATCGGCGGCGGCCCCGGTGGCCTCGCGGCGGCGTACGCGTTGCGCGCCCAGGGCGTACGGGCCGTCGTGCTGGAGAAGTCCGACCGGGTCGGGGCCTCCTGGCGGCGCCACTACGACCGGCTGCACCTGCACACGACGCGCCGGCTGTCCGCCCTCCCGGGACTCCCGATGCCCCGCGCGTTCGGGCGGTGGGTGTCGCGCGACAACGTGGTGCGCTACCTGGAGAAGTACGCCGAGCACCACCAGTTGGAGATCGTCACGGGCGTCGAGGTCTCCCGCGTCGAACGCGCCGGTGACTCCTGGCTGCTGCACGCCACCGGAGGCCGCGAACTGACCGGCAGCGCGGTCGTCGTCGCCACCGGCCACAACCACACGCCCCGCATACCGGACTGGCCCGGCCGTGACGCGTACAGCGGCGAACTCCTGCACGCCGGCGACTACCGCGACCCGGCCCCCTACGCCGGACGGGACGTCCTGGTCGTCGGCGTCGGCAACACGGGCGCCGAGATCGCCGTGGACCTGGTCGAGGGCGGCGCCGGGCGGGTGCGGCTCGCGGTGCGCACCGCCCCGCACATCGTGCGGCGTTCCACGGCCGGCTGGGCCGCCCAGTTCACCGGCATCCTCGTTCGGCGGCTGCCGGTGCGCCTCGTCGACGCCCTCGCCGGGCCGATGGCCAAGGTGAGCGTCCCGGACCTGTCGGCGCAGGGGCTGCCGCGCCCCGGCACCGGCCTCTACTCGCGCGTCAAGGAAGGCTCGATCCCCGTCCAGGACGTCGGCCTCATCGACGCCGTGCGCAAGGGGCGGGTCGAGATCGTGGCGGCGGTGGAGGGCTTCGAGGAGGGCAAGGTCGTCCTCGCCGACGGAGCGCGGATCGGCCCCGACGCGGTGATCGCCGCGACCGGGTACGAGCGCGCGCTGGAGGGCATGGTCGGTCACCTCGGCGTGCTGGACGGGCGCGGCCGCCCGGTCGTGCACGGCGGCCGCACCCCGAAGAACGCGCCCGGCCTGTACTTCACCGGTTTCACCAACCCCATCAGCGGCATGTTCCGCGAACTCGCCCTGGACGCCAGGAAGATCGCGAAGGCCGTGGCACGCGCCGCGGGACGCACCCGCACGGCGGGCTGAGCGGGGTCCGCGGTGCGCGGGGCGCGGCAGGCGAGCCGGGCCGCACCTGAACCGCACCGGTCACGAGCGGGACCGGACCCGAGCCCGGCCGTGTTCGCGCAGGTGGGCGGGCGATGACGCCGGTGACCAATGAGGCGGGTTCCGGGCCCCTTACCGCGGGTACGAACCAGGTGCACGCCGCACCCGTCCACGCACCCCCGTCCGCCTGCCGCGCACCCGTCGCACAGCTCCCGCACGACCCTGTGGACACTCGCCCGCGCACCCACGGGGGCACACAGCCCTCACCGCGCGCGGGCGGCTTTGCTTGCACGACTGTTCCTGACAGGCCGTCAGTTAAGTAATCTGACAGAGCGTCAGTTAATTGGCTGTCACACAGGAGCGGGCGGACCGATGCTTGGATCAACCCACGGCACCCTCACCACCGACTCCCGCCGGGCCCGGGTCATCGCCTGCGGCGAGCAGCCCTCACCCGTCGTGCACGGCCGGCCGGCCGACGTCGACGACCTCGACGTCAGCGGTCGCCCGCTGTACGCCGGCGTACCCGATCTGGACCGCTTCTTCCGTCCCGGGTCGGTGGCCGTCGTCGGCGCCTCGGACACCGAGGGACGGCCGAACACCGGCATCACCCGGCAGCTGATGTCCTGGGCCGAGCGGGTCGGGGCCCGGCTGCACCCGGTGCACCCCACCCGTCGGTCCGTCTTCGGGCTGCCCTGTTTCCCCTCCGTCGCGGACCTGCCCGAACAGGTCGACCTGGCCGTGCTCCTGGTCGGCGACCCGCTCGCCGTGATCGGTGAACTGAGCGAGGCCAAGGTGAAGTTCGCCGTCGCCTTCGCCTCCGGGTTCGCCGAGACCGGCGCCGAGGGCGCCGCCGCGCAGGAGCGGCTCGCAGCCGCCGTGCGCCGCTCCGGCCTGCGACTGCTGGGCCCCAACACCAACCTCAACGCCTTCGAGCGGTTCCGCGACGACCTCGAAGGGCCCGCGGTCGCCCTCATCACCCAGTCCGGCCACCAGGGGCGGCCGGTCTACGCGATGCAGGAACTGGGCGTACGGCTCTCCCACTGGGCGCCCACCGGCAACGAGGCCGACCTGGAGACAGCCGACTTCATCTCCTACTTCTCCGAGCGGCCCGAGATCGGCGCCATCGCCTGCTACGTCGAGGGGCTCAAGGACGGCCGCTCCTTCCTGCTCGCCGCCGACCGTGCCGCCCGGCGCGGGGTGCCCGTCGTCGCCGTCAAGGTCGGCCGCACCGAGACCGGCGCCCGCACCGCCGCCTCCCACACCGGCAAGCTGACCGGCGCCGACACGGTGGTGGACGCGGCGATGCGGCAGTACGGCGTGATCCGCGTCGACGGCCTCGACGAACTCCAGGACACCGCCGCCCTGCTGGCCCGCGCCCGCGCTCCGCTGGCCGACGGGGTCGCCGTCTATTCGATCTCCGGCGGCACGGGGGCGCACTTCTCGGACCTGGCGACGGCGGCGGGGCTGCGCCTGCCGGACCTGTCGGCGGCCAAGCAGGCCGAACTGCACCAGTGGATACCCGAGTACCTGAGCGTGGCCAACCCCGTCGACAACGGCGGACACCCGGTCGGCGACTGGCGCGGCCGGAAGATCATCGACGCGATCCTCGCCGATCCCGCGGTCGGGGTGCTGATCTGCCCGATCACCGGCCCCTTCCCGCCGATGAGCGACAAGCTCGCGCAGGACCTGGTGGACGCGGCGGAGCGGACGGACAAGCTGGTGTGCGTGGTGTGGGGGTCGCCGGTCGGCACCGAGGCCGCCTACCGCGAGACGCTGCTCGGGTCGGCGCGGGTCGCCACCTTCCGCACGTTCGCCAACTGCATCACCGCCGTGCGCGCCCATCTGGAGCACCACCGGTTCGTCGCCGCGTACCGCTCGCCCTTCGACGAGGCGCCCCGCACCCCCTCGCCCTCCTTCCGCAAGGCCCAGGCGCTGATGCGGCCGGGTCAGCAGCTGAGCGAGCACGCGGCGAAGCAGCTGCTGCGCGCGTACGGGATCCGGGTGCCGCGCGAGCAGTTGGTGACCAGCGCGGCGGCGGCCGTGCGCGCGGCCGGCCTGGTGGGCTACCCGGTCGTCATGAAGGCGTCCGGCGCGCAGATCGCCCACAAGACCGAACTCGGCCTGGTGAAGATCGGGCTGACCTCCGCCAGTCAGGTCAGGGACGCCTACCGCGAGCTGACCGACATCGCGCGCTACGAGGGGATCTCGCTGGACGGGGTGCTGGTGTGCCAGATGGTCGAGCGGGGCGTCGAGATGGTCGTGGGGGTCACGCACGACCGGCTGTTCGGGCCGACCGTGACCGTAGGGCTCGGCGGCGTCCTCGTCGAGGTACTGCGGGACACGGCCGTGCGCGTGCCGCCCTTCGGCGAGGACCAGGCCCGGGGGATGCTCCGCGAGCTGCGCGGCCGGGCGCTCCTGGACGGTGTGCGCGGCGCGCCGCCGGTGGATGTGGACGCACTCGTCGAGGTCGTCCTGCGCGTCCAGCGGATGGCGCTGGAGCTCGGTGACGACATCGCCGAGCTCGACGTCAATCCGCTGATGGTGCTGCCCAGAGGGCAGGGGGCGGTGGCGCTGGACGCCCTGGTGGTGTGCCGCTGACCCGCCGCGCCACCAGCCGCGCCACCCACCGCCGACCCCGCCTCCTACGAACCGGAGCACCCCCATGCCCGACTCCTCTCGCGAACCGTCCGATTCCGCTCGATCCCACCAGAAGTCCCTCGACTCCTTGATACGTCACGCCACTGACAACGCCGTCTCGTGGATCACCCTCGACCGTCCCGAGACGATGAACGCCCTCACCTGGGACCAGCGTGAACGCGTGATCGCGCTGCTCGAGTCGGCGTCCGCGGATCCGGACGTACGGGCCGTGGTGATCACCGCGACGGGACGCGGCTTCTGCGCGGGCGCGGACCTGAGAGGGGCGCCCGCGGCCGGCGAGCGGATCCCCGGCGACGTCGCCCGCACCCTCCGTCTCGGCGCCCAGCGGCTCGTCGCGGCGGTCCTCGACTGCGAGAAGCCGGTGATCGCGGCGGTCAACGGCACCGCGGCGGGCCTCGGTGCCCATCTCGCCCTCGCCTGCGACCTCGTACTCGCCGCCGAACCGGCCAGGTTCATCGAGGTGTTCGTGCGCCGCGGGCTGGTCCCCGACGGCGGCGGGGCGTATCTGCTGCCGCGTCTCATCGGGCCGCAGCGCGCGAAGGAGCTGATGTTCTTCGGCGACGCGCTGACCGCCAGGAACGCCGAACGGCTCGGCCTCGTCAACCGCGTCGTCCCGCCCGAGGACCTGGAGAAGACCGCACGCGAGTGGGCCGAACGCCTGGCCGCCGGGCCGACCCGCGCCCTGGCCCTCACCAAACAACTGGTCAACGCCTCCCTCGACACCGACCGCACCGCCGCCTTCGCCGCGGAGGCGGCCGCCCAGGAGATCAACATGACGACGGCGGACGCGAAGGAAGGGGTGGCGAGCTTCGTGGAGCGGCGGGCCGCGGAGTACCGGGGACGGTGAGAGCCCTCGGAGGTCGGCCACCCCTTCCTATCTGATGCAGCGTCAGGTTCAATGAGCGGTGTGATGGGACACGCAGGAATGGCGGCGGCGGCCGTGCGATATCTCCGGTCGGCCGGGGCTCCCGCCGTCGCGGTGCCGGTCGAGACGCTGCCGCGGCCGGAGTTGCGCGCCGTCGGCGAGGACGAGCGGGCGCCGGTCGATCACGGCGAGTTCCGGCGGGTGCTGGGGAACTTCGCGACGGGCGTGACCGCCATCACCGCACCTCAGGGGCCCGGGGAGACGGCGGGACCGGCCGGTTTCGCCTGCCAGTCCTTCTCCTCCCTCTCCCTCGACCCGCCGCTGGTCTGCTTCATGGTCGGCCGTACGTCGACGACCTGGCCGCGCATCGCCCGCGCCGGCGTCTTCTGCGTGAACGTACTGGGCGCGCACCAGGGCGACCTGTGCCGTGGGTTCGCGGTGAGCGGGGCCGACAAGTTCGCGGGCGTCGGGTACGACGCGGCACCCGTCTCCGGCTCACCCCGCCTCGCGGGGACCGCGGCCTGGATCGACTGCACGATCCACGCGGTGCACACGGGCGGGGACCATCTCATCGTGGTGGGACGGGTGGACGCGCTCGGCACGGGTGACGGAGGCGGGGCCGGTGACGCGGGCGACGGCGCGGACGTCCCGCCGCTGTTGTTCCACCGAGGACGCTTCGTCTGAGCCGCGTCGGCGAGGCCCGTCGCGCCGCGCCGTTCATGGTTGTCAGGGGCGCACCCTGACTTGGTGTCAGGGGTGGATCAGGGTGGGCCCAGGGGCTTCCCGGTGGCCTGCCCGGGGTGCGTGGCGGCAGGCTGAAGGGCATGGAGATCACCGCTGGGAAACGCCCCTCGGCCGTCCGTCGCGGGGCCGCCGGGCTCGCCCTCGCCGCCGCCCTCGCCACCACGATCACCGCCACGGCCGGCTCCCACGCCGACGCCGCCACACCCACCACCACCGTGACCGTCGCCGCGGACGCCGTCCCCGCCAGCGCTGCCGGCGTCGCCACCACCGCGGACATCGCCGCCGGCGAGCCGCCCGTCGTCCCGTACGACTTCGGTGACTGCCCCGACATCCCGGCCGGCGTCGACGCGGCCCGCTGGAAGTGCGAGGTCCTCACCGCCACCGGTTCGTTGACCCTCGGCAGCAGGAGGGTTCCCGAGCTGGCGCCGATGACCGTCACCCACGCCGAGGGCCCGCTGCCGGACGGCACGGACGGGCAGGTCTGGGGCGCGCTGCGCTCCACCTCGACCTCCGTCCCGGGCGGCCTCCTCGGCACCGGCACGACAGGTCACGGCCCCTTGCCGGCGCTGGCCCTGCGCCCCGAGTACGGCGGCAGGTCCGACTTCTACTCCACCGGGAACAACATGGGCCTTTTCACCCTGCGCTTCCGCGTCCTGAGCCCCCTGCTGCCGCACGGCTGCGTCATAGGCGGCGACACCCCCGTCGAACTCCGTCTGCGGCGCGCGGGCGACTCCGAGTGGGTCTCCCAGGACCCGCCGGTGATCAGGTTCGACGCGTACGACGACACCTTCACCGCCCCGGCCCCCGTGGGCTGCGGCCCGCTGGGCCGGCTCGTCGACGACCGGCTCGGGCTGCCGAGAGCGACCGGGAACGCGATCACCCTGTCCGCGCGGTACACCTTCAGGACGTACGACCGGCTTCCGGCGCGCTGACCTCAGACGGCCGTCCGCACGGACAGCACGGGGGCGACCGGCCGCCGCCGGATGACCAGCGCCATCATCGCCGCCACCGCGCACAGCGCGCCCGAGGCGATCCAGACCATGTCGTACGAGCCGAACGCGTCCCGCGCGACACCGCCGAGGAAGGCGACGAGGGCGGCACCGATCTGGTGGGAGGCGAGCACCCAGCCGAAGACGATGGCGCTGTCCTCGCCGTACTGCTCACGGCACAGGGCCAGGGTGGGCGGGACCGTGGCGACCCAGTCGAGGCCGTAGAAGACGATGAAGAAGATCATCGGGGGGTGCACGGTCGAGGACATGAGCATGGGGAGGAAGAGGAGCGAGACCCCGCGCAGCGCGTAGTGGACCGCGAGCAGCCGACGTGGTTCGAAACGGTCGGTGAACCAGCCGGAGGCGATCGTCCCGGCCACGTCGAAGACCCCGATGACCGCGAGCAGAGAGGCCGCCGCCGTGATCGGCATCCCGTGGTCGTGGGCCGCGGGCACGAAGTGCGTCTGGATCAGGCCGTTCGTCGAGGCGCCGCAGATGGCGAAGGTGCCGGCCAGCAGCCAGAAGGGGCCGGTCCGGACGGCCGAGAGGAGGACGGTCACGGCACGCCGGGCCGCGCCCTGCACGGGCGCGGGCTTCGGCACGAACTCGGTGGCGCCGTAGGGCTTCAGACCCACGTCCGCCGGGTGGTCACGCAGCAGCAGCCAGACGAAGGGGACGACCGCGAGCGCCGCGAGGGCGACCGTCACCGCGGCCGGGCGCCAGTCGTGCTCGGTGACGATCCAGGAGAGCACCGGCAGGAAGATCAGCTGACCGGAGGCCGAGGCCGCCGTCAGGATGCCGGTCACCAGGCCCTTGCGTGCCGTGAACCAGCGGTTGGTGACCGTCGCCGCGAAGGCCAGGGCCATCGAGCCGGAGCCCAGTCCGACCAGCAGACCCCAGCAGAGCAGCAGCTGCCAGGCCGTCGTCATCCACACGGTCAGCCCGGAGCCGAGCGCGATCACCATCAGGGCGACCGCGACCACGCGCCGGATGCCGAAGCGGTCCATCAACGCGGCGGCGAAGGGCGCCGTCAGTCCGTACAGCGCGAGGTTGATCGACACAGCCGCGCCGATCGTGCCGCGCGACCAGTGGAACTCCTGGTGCAGCGGGTCGATCAGAAGACCCGGCAGCGAACGGAAGGCGGCGGCGCCGATGATCGTCACGAAGGTGACGGCGGCGACGAACCAGGCACGGTGGATCCGGGTTCGCCCGGGGGCGGGGGGCATCTGGGCGGCGTCCACGGCGTCGGTTGTCTGGGTCACGCCATAGAGCTTCGCTCCCGCGGCTTTGCCGAACGAGTGGCCGGAAGGTCAGCATTCGCTAGGATCGGGCCATGAGTCCTCGAGGTACGTTCCGCCGCCACCGCGTCGTCGTGCTCGCCCTCGACGGGCTGCTGCCCTTCGAACTCGGCATCCCGCAGCGCATCTTCGGCAAGTCACGGGACGCCGAGGAACGCCCCCTGTACGAGGTCGTCACCTGCTCGGTCCGGCCGCCGGGCCCGGTCTCCACCGACGCCGACTTCGCCGTCCTCGTCGCGAACGGACCGGAGGCGCTCGCCACCGCCGACACCGTCGTCGTCCCCGCCTCCTACGAACTGGGCCCGGTCCACGAGCAGGGCGTCCTGACCCCCGAACTGGCCGCCGCCCTCACCCACATCCGCCCCGGCACCCGGCTCGTCTCCATCTGCACCGGCGGATACGTCCTCGCCGCCGCCGGATACCTCGACGGCCGCCCCGCCACCACCCACTGGTCGCACGCCGAGCACTTCCAGCGGCTCTTCCCCCGGATCAAGGTCGACGCCGACGTGCTCTTCGTCGACGACGGGGACGTCCTCACCTCCGCGGGCGTCGCCGCCGGAATCGACCTGTGCCTCCATATCGTCCGCCGTGACCACGGGACGGCCGTCGCCAACGACGTGGCCCGCCGGACCGTCGTGCCGCCGCACCGCGACGGCGGCCAGGCGCAGTACGTCCGGCGGCCCGTCCCCGAGCCGCAGGCGGCCACCACGACCGCGGCCCGCGCCTGGGCACTCGGCCGCCTCGGCGAGCCGATCCAGCTGCGCGACATGGCCGGACAGGAGTCCATGTCCGTGCGCACCTTCACTCGCCGCTTCCGCGAGGAGGTCGGCGTCAGCCCCGGGCAGTGGCTCACCCTGCAACGCGTCGAACGGGCCCGGCAGTTGCTGGAGTCGAGCGGTCTGTCGGTCGACCAGGTGGCGCGGGACGCCGGCTTCGGGACGGCCCAGTCGATGCGGCAGCACCTGCAGGCGGTGCTCGGGGTCACCCCCACCGCGTACCGCCGTACCTTCCGCTCCTCGGGCCGGGAGGCCGGAGGCGGGCCGGACGGGGGTGGCCGAAGCGGTGGCACGCGACTCGGTACCGGGCGGGCGGGCGCCGCCGGCCGACCGGCCCCCGGTGGATCTCCCCTGCCCGTGGACGGCCGCCTCCACGCTCCCTAGAAGGTCAGTACCGCCCTTGCCACCCTCCCCTCGTGCGCGTCCTGGGCCGCCTTGTCGAAGTCCTCGACCGGATACGTCCGGGTGACCAGTTCGTCGAGCAGCAGACGGCCCTCGCGGTAGAGGTCCGCGTAGAGGGCGATGTCGCGCTGGGGGCGGGACGAACCGTAGCGGCAGCCGAGGATCGACTTGTCCAGGTACATCGCGGAGACGAGGAAGGACGCCTCGGCGGTGGCGGGCGGCACGCCGAGGAGGACCGCCTGGCCGTGGCGGTCCAGCAGGTCGATCGCCCGGCGGACGAGTTCGACGCGGCCGACGCACTCGAAGGCGTGGTCCGCGCCCGTGGGGAGGATCTCGCGGACGGCCTCGGTGGAGGTGAGGAAGTGGGTCGCGCCGAACCGGCGGGCCACCGTCTCCTTGGCCGGGTTGGAGTCGACGGCGACGATCTTCAGGGCGCCCGCGATCCGGGCCCCCTGGATCACGTTGAGCCCGATGCCGCCCGTACCGATCACGAGGACGCTCTCCCCGTGCTCCACCCGCGCGCGGTTCAGGACGGCGCCCACGCCCGTCACCACCCCGCAGCCGATCAGCGCGGCGGACGGCAGCGGGATGTCGTCCGGGATCCGGACGGCCTGGACGGCCTTCACCACCGTCCGTTCCGCGAAGGCCGAGTTGGAGGCGAACTGGTAGAGCGGCCGCCCGCCGCGCGCGAACGGCTGCCGCGGCATGCCGATCGCCTTGCGGCACATCGTCGGCCGCCCCCGGTCGCACTCCGCGCACGCGCCGCAGTTGGCGAGTGTGGACAGGGCGACATGGTCTCCGGGCCGGACGTGGGTGACGCCCGCGCCCACCGACTCGACCACCCCGGCGCCCTCGTGGCCCAGCACCACGGGAACGGGGAAGGGGATGGTCCCGTCCACCACGGAGAGGTCGCTGTGGCAGAGTCCGGCCGCGGAGACGGCGACCCGCACCTCGCCGGGTCCCGGATCCCTTACCTCCAGGTCGTCCACGACCTGGGTCTGCTTGCCGTCGAAGATCACGCCTCGCATCGCACCGGCTCCCCTCTCGTCCCCGGGGGCTATCCCCTGGGTTCCTTCGGCAGACCGAGCACGCGCTCGGCGATGATCGTGCGCTGGATCTCGTCCGAGCCGCCGTAGATGGTGTCGGCCCGGCTGAACAGGAAGAGGTGCTGGAACGCGTCGAGTTCGTACGGTGCCGCGGCCGACCAGTCCACCGGGCCGGTCGCCGCCTCCGCTCCCCGCACCTGCACCGCGAGTTCGCCCAGCCGCTGGTGCCAGCCGCCCCACAGCAGCTTGGCGACGCTCGGCGCGCCCACGTCGCCCGAACCGCCCAGCGTCCGCAGGGCGTTCCAGCGCATCGTGCGCAGCTCCGCCCACAGGCGCACCAGCCGGTCCCGGACGACCGGATCACCGGCCGCGCCGGTCGCGACGGCCGTCTCGATCACGCGTCGCAGCTCCGCCGCGAAGCCGACCTGCTGGGCGAGTGTCGAGACGCCGCGCTCGTGTCCGAGCAGGCTCATCGCCACCCGCCAGCCGTTGCCCTCGCCGCCGACGAGGTGCTCGGCCCGCGCCCGCGCACCGTCGAAGAAGACCTCGTTGAACTCGCTGGTGCCGGTGAGCTGGCGGATCGGGCGGACCTCGACGCGGCCCGGCTGGTCCATCGGGACGAGGAGCAGGGACAGGCCGTGGTGACGCGGGGCGTCCGGCCGGGTGCGGGCCAGGACGAAGCACCAGTCCGCCTCGTGGGCGAGCGAGGTCCAGATCTTCTGGCCGCTGACGCGGTACGTGCGGGCGGCCGCGGAGCCCTCTTCCCGTACGGCCGTCGTCCTGATGCCCGCGAGGTCGGAGCCCGCGCCGGGCTCGCTGTAACCCTGGCACCAGAGTTCCTCGCCGCGGGCGATCGGGGGCAGGAAGCGGGCCTTCTGGTCCGCCGTCCCGTGGCCGATGAGGGTGGGGGCGAGGAGTTTCTCCCCGATGTGACCCGAGCGCGCGGGAGCCTTCGAACGGGCGTACTCCTCGGCCCAGACGACCTGCTGGGTCAGGCTCGCGCGCCGGTTCCCGTATCCGTCCTCGGGCCATCCGAGGCCGATCCAGCCGTCCCGTCCGAGCTCCCGTTCCCAGTCCCGGCGGCCCGGATCACCCACATGGTGCGCCGCCAGCCAGTCCCGCGCCGTACGCCGGAAGATCTCGTCCCCGGCATCGAATCCGAACTCCACGCGTCGTCCTCCCGCTCGGCCGGCACCACCCCACCCTCACGCGTTCGGGCGCGACTTCCGTGCCGCCGCCCGCGCCATCGCCTCCACCCGCTCCAGCAGCGGCATCGGATCCACCCCCACCGTGCCCGGCAGGAAGTCCGCGATCCGTTCCGGGGTCCAGGCGCCCTCCGCGTACCCGGCCCGCAGTTCCCGCGGCTGCGCCCACACCGCGATCTTCGGTCCGGCGATCGTGTACACCTGCCCGGTGATCCGTTCCTGCCGGGCGCGGTCCGACAGCAGGTAGACCACCAGCGCGGCGACGTCCTCCGGTTCGCCGATCTCCGTCAGTTCCATGGGGACGCCGGCCGACATGCGGGTGCGGGCGACGGGTGCGACCGCGTTCGCCGTCACCCCGTACTTGTGCAGGCCGAGTGCGGCGCTGCGCACCAGCGAGATGATCCCGCCCTTGGCCGCGCTGTAGTTGGCCTGCGCCACGGAGCCCTGGTGGTTGCCACTGGTGAAGCCGATCAGCGTTCCCGAGCCCTGCGCGCGCATGACGGCCGAGGCCGCCCGGAAGACCGTGAACGTGCCCTTCAGATGGGTGGCCACGACCGGGTCCCACTCCTGCTCGGACATGTTGAACAGCATCCGCTCGCGCAGGATGCCGGCCACGCACACGACGCCGTCGATCCGCCCGTACGCCGTGAGCGCGGCGTCGACGACGTGCTGCCCGCCGGCCATCGTGGAGATGTCGTCGGCCACCGCGATCGCTTCCCCGCCCGCCGCCCCGATCTCCTCGGCCACGGCGTCGGCGACCGAACTCGTCGGCTCGGCGCCCTCGACGGAGACCCCGTAGTCGTTGACGACGACGCGCGCCCCCTCACCGGCCGCCGCGAGCGCGACGGCGCGGCCTATGCCGCGCCCCGCTCCCGTCACGGCGACGACCTGGCCTGCCAAGAAGTTCCCCACGTCCGGCCCCTTCCCGCAGTTTCTGACGGTCCGTTAGATTCAACTCGGATTCTACGACCCGTCAGATACCCGGAGACAAGCCCTCGGGGAGGACTCATGTCACTGCCGACGCTCCACCCGGCCTTCCACGAGATCGCGAAACGCGTGAACAACTGGGGGCGCTGGGGTGCCGACGACGAGATCGGGACCCTGAATCTCATCACCGACGAGGTGGTGCGCCGGGCCGCGGCGGGCGTCCGCTCGGGCCGCCGCGTCCCCCTCGCGCTCCCCCTCCAGCAGGACGGGGTGCAGACCGGGATGATCCCCGGGCGGGTCAATCCGCTGCACGTCATGGTGCAGATCAACCAGGAGGTCTTCGGGCCCGGCACCGTCGCGTGCAGCGACGACGCCGCGACCCTGGGCCTGCAGGCGGCGACCCACTGGGACGCGCTGGCCCACGTCTCGCACTCGGGAAAGCTCTACAACGGCCGTCCGGCCGGCACGATCACCCCGCACGGCGGCGCCGCGTTCGGCGGTATCGACAAGCCCCGGCACATCGTCTCGCGGGGCGTGCTGCTGGACGTCGCCCGCGCCCGGGGCGTCGACCGCCTCGACGGCGGGCACGCCGTGACCCCCGAGGACCTGGACGCCGCCGAGGAACTGGCCGGCACCCGGGTGCGGTCGGGCGACATCGTGCTCGTACGGACCGGTCAGGTCCAGGTCCTGCTGGCGGGCGACAAGCACGGATACGGGTATCCGTCGCCGGGGCTGTCCGTCCGCACGCCGGAGTGGTTCCACGTGCGCGAGGTCGCGGCGGTCGCGAACGACACCCTCACGTTCGAGATCTTCCCTCCCGAGATCGAGGACCTCTGGCTGCCCGTGCACGCTCTCGACCTGGTCGAGATGGGGATGCCGCAGGGCCAGAACTGGAATCTCGAAGAGTTGTCCACAGCCTGTGGAGAAGAAGGCCGCTACGCGTTCCTGCTGTCGGCGATGCCCGAACCCTTCGTGGGCGGCACCGGCACCCCGGTCGCCCCCGTCGCTCTGCTGTAAGTGACACAGAGCCACACGAAAGGGACCGGGGGAAGCGGCAAAAGCCGACGGAAAGAGTCGACTGGCGGCGCGTCACTGCTCGCCCCGAGCTCGGCAACGCGCGCCGCCATCCGGCTCCGGCGCACCCACCCTGCCCCTCAGGACCCCGAAGGAGCCGACGCCGAATCACGATCCGCACTCGCCGAGGGCTCCCGTCACCGGAACCCTCGCCGTCCCCTCGCGGCGCATCGCTGCCCATAAGCGTGATCAAACGGACACGTCACGTCAACACCCGTTCGGGGGATTATCACTTATGCACCCTTTGTGGCGGCGCGCAGAGAAGCACGACCCGGCGCATTCGGCTCGGCCCACTGCCGGACAACCGGGATTCCTGCATACATGCATGAACCGCGTACGCGTCAGACGGCCTCGTACGCCTCGTAGGCGAAGCCCTGGTAGGTCACACAGGCGGCGGACGCCTTCGCGGCCGACGTGCAGCGGTCCACCTCGCACCAGATGCTCTTGCCGACGCCCTCGGGGTTCCAGCCCCAACGGTCCGCGAGCCCGTCGACCAGTTCCAGGCCGCGGCCGTTGGTCTCGTCGCCCTCGGCGTGCCGGGGCCGCGGGGGGCAGTCGCTGGAGTCGGCCACCTCCAGGCGGACCGTGCCCAGCGACTCACCGGGGACGCCCGGCAGGGAGAGACGCAGTACGGCCGGACACCCGGTGTGCACCACGGCGTTGGTGACGAGTTCGGAGACGAGCAGGATCAGCGTCTCGGCGAGCGGCTCATCGGCCTCTATGCCTGATCCGGCGAGCCTCGACCGGGCCCATCTCCGGGCTCGCCCCACCTCTGCGGGGTCGGGCCGGATCTCCAGCTGCACTTGAAGCACCTGCACCGTTCACACCATCCGAACCGGCGGACACATCGCCTCGCGCCTCACGAGGGCCACGATCGTGGCCATGACCTGCATGACCAGAACCAGGATCACGGAACGTGATTCCCTTGAGAGACAGCATGGTTGACGTACAGTCACCCCAACAAGCGCTTCGGGCATATTCCAGCGCGAAGGAGTACGCGTGCGGGATACTGTGCGACGCTCGCCACGGGGAGTCGAACAGGCGGTCACGGGGTCCCGGACCGCCTCGCGAACGGCGAGCATCGCCGGATCCGGCGCGGCCTCAGGGGCAACACCGGGATGGCTCAGTCTCGGAACCACTCGCATCCCACACAAGGTACCGGAGCACGGCGCCGACTCCAGGCCGTGACAAGTCACGCGTAGGACACAACCCGATATCAACGCTCTGTGATGCCGATATGCCACGATCCGTGACATTGGGAGCGAACCGTCCCGGAGCGCGCCTGAACAAAGCCTCATCGGCCCGCTCCGGACACCAGATCGTCCGCCAGCAGCTCCTCACTCTCCGTGGCCGAACCGCCCCGCCGGGTCCGCACCCATGCCCTCTTGAGATACAGGTGGACGTCGGACTCCCAGGTGAAGCCCATGCCGCCGTGCACCTGGAGGCAGTCACGGGCACCGCGCACGGCGGCGGCGTCGGCGAGCAGCCGGGCCGCCGCGATGTCCACGGGGTCGGCGGTCACGGCGGCCGCGTAGACCGCGGCCCGCGCCAGCTCCACCCGCACCAGCATCCGCGCGCACAGGTGCTTGACCGCCTGGAAGGCCCCGATCGGCTGCCCGAACTGCTCGCGGGTCCGGGCGTGTTGCACCGCCGTCTCACAGGTCCGGGCGGCGTTGCCGAGCTGCTCGGCGGCGGTGAGGAGCGTGGCGAGCGGATCCGGAGGGCCAATGGGGCCGGTGTGGCCTGTGGGGCTGATGGGGTCGGTGGGTCCGGTAAGGCGGGCGGGACTCACAGGGCTGGGGGGATCGGCGGGAAAGCCCCCGGGTACCCGGTGCAGCGGGGTCAGCGGGTCCACGGAGGTGAGCGGTACGGCACCGGCGGCGCCGTCCTCGGCCGTACTCCCGGCGCCGTCCCGTACCGCGTCGGACTCGTCCAGCCATTCCACGAGGCCGCCGTACACGGCGGTGACCACGCTCTCGCCGGTCGCCGCCCCGGCCACCTCACCGGCCGCGAGATGCGTCGCGACCAGCGGGCCCGGGAGCAGCACCCGGCCCGCCTCCTCGAACGCCAGGACCGCCTCGGGCAGCCCGAGTCCGACACCGCCGTCCGCCTCCGGCAGCCGCAGTGAGAAGAAGCCCGCCTCGCCCAGCTCCCGCCACAGTGTCCGGTCGAGTCCCCGGCCGCCGCGGGCCACCGCCGCCCGCAGCGCCTCCGGCCCGAAGCGGCCCGCCAGCAGCGCCCGTACACCGTCCCGCAAAGCGATCTGGTCCTCGGTGAGTCGGAAGTCCACGGAGTGTCACCGCCCTTTCGGCAGACCCAGGATGCGTTCGGCCACGATGTTGTGCTGGATCTGCGAGGTGCCGGCCGCGATGGTGTAGGACAGGGACGTGAGGCGGTCGCGGGTCCACTCGCGGTCCAGGTCCAGTGCCCCGGGGCCGAGGACCTCGGCGGCGGCGTCGTACAGCTCCTGGCGCGCGTGCGAGTACCGCAGCTTGAAGACCGAGCCGCCGACGCCCGGCACTCCCCCCGTACGCTCCGCCTCGCTCACGTTCCACTGGGTGAGCCGCCACAGCGCGCGGAACTCGGCGTTGAGCCTGCCCAGCCACCGCCGCAGCGCCGGATCGTCCCAGCGGCCGTTGCCGCGCGCCGCGTGGGCGAGTTCGCCCAGGACCCGCCGGCACGCCACGACCTCACCGACGAAGGCGGTACCGCGTTCGTACGACAACGTCACCATCGTCACGCGCCAGCCGTCGTTCTCGGCGCCGACCCGGTGGGCGACCGGTATCCGCACCTCGTCGAGGAAGACCTCCGCGAACTCCGCCGACCCCGCGAGCGTGCGCAGCGGGCGGACGGTGATCCCGGGGGCGTCCATGGGCATCGCGAGCCAGGAGATGCCCCGGTGTCTCGGGGCGGCCGGGTCGGTGCGCACCAGCAGCTCGCACCAGTCGGCGACCTCGGCGTGGGACGTCCAGATCTTGGACCCGCTCACCACGTAGTCGTCGCCGTCGCGCCACGCGCGCGTGCGCAGCGCCGCGAGGTCCGAGCCCGCGTCCGGCTCGCTGAACCCCTGGCACCAGACCTCCTCACCGCGCAGCACGGGCGGCAGCCAGCGGGCCCGCTGCCCGGCGGTCCCCTCGGCGGCGATGGTCGGTCCGGCGTGCAGCAGCCCGACGAAATTGGCCCCCACGTAGGGGGCGCCCGCCCTCTCCGTCTCCTCCAGGTAGATGAGGTGCTGGACCGGTGTGGCCCCCCGGCCCCCGGCGTCGAGGGGCCAGTGCAGTCCGGCGTACCCGGCGTCGTACAGGGTCCGCTGCCACCCGAGGTCGTAGGCGCGGCGGCCCGGCCAGTCGTCCGGGGAGGGTTTGGGGGGCAGCGCCGGGAGCGCCTCGGCGAGCCACTCGCGCAGCCGGGCCCTGAACTCCTCCTCCTCGGGGGTGTACGTGAGGTCCACGGGCCGGCTACCTGTCGAGGTCCAGGTCCAGCATGCGGATCGCGTTGCCGCGCATCAGCTTGTGGACCGTCTCGTCGTCGAGGCCCTTCACATGGTCGAGGGCGACCTCCTTGGTGTGCGGGAAGGTCGAGTCGACGTGCGGGTAGTCGGTCTCGAAGGTGGCGTTGTCGCGGCCGACGACGTCCAGGGACGCGACGCCGTGCTTGTCGCGGAAGAAGCAGCAGAAGATCTGGCGGTAGTAGTACGTCGACGGGGGTTCCGGGACGAGGTCCTTGACGCCGCCCCAGGCGCGGTGCTCCTCCCAGACGTCGTCGGCGCGCTCCAGGGCGTACGGGATCCAGCCCATCTGGCCTTCGGAGTAGGCGAGTTTGAGGCGGGGGAACTTCACCAGGACTCCGCTGAAGAGGAAGTCCATCATCGAGGCCATCGCGTTGTTGAAGGACAGCGACGCCTGGACGGCGGGAGGCGCGTCCGGGGAGGCCGCGGGCATCTGGCTGCTGCTCCCGATGTGCATGTTCACGACCGTGCCGGTCTCCTGGCAGACCGCGAAGAACGGGTCCCAGTGGCCGGAGTGGATGGAGGGCAGGCCCAGGTGGGTGGGGATCTCGGAGAAGGTCACCGCCCGCACGCCGCGCTCCGCGTTGCGCCGGATCTCCGCGACGGCCAGGCCGATGTCCCACAGCGGGATGAGGCAGAGCGGGATCAGCCGGCCGCCGCTGTCACCGCACCACTCCTCGACCATCCAGTCGTTGTAGGCGCGTACGCAGGCCAGGGCCACCTCCTTGTCGTGCGCCTCGGCGAAGGTCTGGCCGCAGAAGCGCGGGAAGGTCGGGAAGCAGAGGCTGGCCTCGACGTAGTTGAGATCCATGTCCTTGAGGCGCTCGGCGGGGTCCCAGCAGCCGGGCCGCATCTCCGCGCGGGTGATGCCCTCCAGGGTCATCTCGTCGCGATCGAAGCCGACGGCGGCGATGTTGCGCTTGTACGGGAACTTGAGGTCCTCGTAGATCCACCAGTCGGTGGGCGGCCCGTCCGGGTCCATGGTGATCCGGTACTTGCCGCCGACGTAGGCGAGCTCACCGATGCCGGCCGTGAGGGGCTTCGGCCCGCGGTCGCGGTACTTCGCGGGCAGCCAGGTCTCGAAGAGGTGCGCGGGCTCGATCACGTGGTCGTCGACGCTGACGATCCGCGGCAGTTCCGTCATGGGTGGCCTCCGCCTGGCATACGTATCTGATGACCCGTCAGATAGCAGGCTAGCTCCGCGCCTATGGACCGACAAGGCGGTGCGCCCTACGCTCTCGAGCGGATCTGACAACCCGTCAGCTACAGGGGGCCGTCGTGAACGACACCGCACACGCTCTGGGCGCCTCGCGCACCCTCTGGGAACTGGTCGACCGCCGCGCCCGTCTCACCCCCGACCGGCCCGTCCTCCTCCAGGGCGACCGCTCCCTGAGCTTCGGCGCCCTGCGGGAGCGGGCCGAGCGGGTGGCGGCGGGCCTGTACGACAGGGGCGTGCGCCCCGGCACGGTGGTCGCCTGGCAGCTGCCCACCCGCATCGAGACGGCCGTGCTGTCCTTCGCGCTGGCGCGTCTGGGCGCCGTCCAGTCCCCCGTGATCCCCTTCTACCGGGACCGCGAGGTCGGCTTCGCGCTGCGGGAGTCCCGGGCCGAGTACTTCGCCGTACCGGGCGAATGGCGGGGCTTCGACCACACGGCGATGGCGCGGCGGCTCGGCGCGAAGGGTGTCTTCGAGGCGTACGACGTGCTGCCGGACGGTGATCCCGGCGTCCTCCCGCCACCGCCGGCCGACGGCACCTCCGTGCGCTGGATCTACTGGACCTCGGGCACGACCTCCGACCCCAAGGGCGTCCTGCACACGGACCGTTCGCTGATCGCGGGCGGCTCCTGCCTGGCGCACGCGCTGCGGCTGTCGGCCGAGGACGTGGGCTCGATGGCCTTCCCGTACGCGCACATCGCCGGGCCCGACTACACCGTGATGCTGCTGCTGTACGGATTCCCCGCGGTGATGTTCGAGCACTTCGCGCTGCCCGCCGCGCTCGGGGAGTACCGCGCGCACGGGGTGACGGTGGCGGGCGGCTCGACGGCCTTCTACTCGATGTTCCTGGCCGAGCAGCGCAAGGCGCCCGGCCGTCCGGTGATCCCCACGCTGCGGCTGCTGGCGGGCGGCGGCGCGCCCAAGCCGCCCGAGGTCTACCACCGTGTCGTGCGGGAGATGGGCGTGCAGCTCACCCACGGGTACGGGATGACCGAGGTTCCGATGATCACCATGGGGGCGCCGGACGACACCGCCGAGAACCTGGCGACCACGGAGGGCAGACCTCCGGAAGGCATGGAGATACGGATCGTGGACGGCGAGGTACGGCTGCGCGGCGAGGCCGTCTGCCAGGGCTACCTGGATCCGGCGCAGACCGCCGAGTCCTTCGACGCGGACGGGTTCCTGATCACGGGTGACGTGGGCCGTCTGACGGAGAGCGGGCACCTCGTCCTGACCGGGCGCCTGAAGGACGTCATCATCCGCAAGGGCGAGAACATCTCGGCGAAGGAGATCGAGGACCTGCTGCACCGGCACCCGGCCGTCGGTGACGTCGCGGTGATCGGGCTGCCGGACGCCGAACGCGGGGAACGGGTCTGCGCGGTGGTCGAACAACCGCCCGGGGCGGCGCCGCTGACGCTCGCGGCCGCGGTGTCGTACCTGCGCGCGGAAGGGCTCTCGGTGCACAAGCTGCCGGAGCAGCTGGAGGTGATGGAGGCCCTCCCGCGCAACGAGACGCTGCGGAAGGTACTGAAGTACCGGCTCCGGGAGCGGTTCTCGGGGCCGGCCGGGTCGGCGGGGGCTACTCCGGCACCGTGAAGTAGCGGGCGAACGCGGTCACGACCTCCGACTCGCCGATCCGGCCGTCGGCGTCCGTGTCGAGGGCACCGGCCGCCAGGGCGGCGATCTCGTCGCTCACGCCCAGGGCCCTGAGCACGCGCTCGGCGTCCTCGACCGTGGCCGCTCCGTCCCCGTCGGTGTCCGCGACGGCGAGGGCCGCGTGCAGGAAGGGGCGGGCGATCTCCCCGAAGCGGTCGGGGTTGTCCCGCAGCCGCTTCACGGCGCCGTTGACGAACTCCTCCCGGTTGATGCGCTGGTCTCCGTCACGGTCCGCTATGCCCGCCATGCCCTGCCAGAACGCCTCCGCGCCCACGTACAGGGCCTGGCCCTTGTCGGACCGGGCCGCCGTGCCGAACTCGGCGAGGACGGACTTCGCCGCCGCGTTGAAGTCCTCCCGGTCGATGTAGCCGTTGCCGTCCTGGTCGAAGCCCGCGAAACGGGCGGCAATCCTGCGTTCGTACTCGGTACTGACCATGGCCTTCTCGGACCGCCTTACAACTCAGCCGGACTCTGTGCCGGACTGCGGGTTCATCTGGCAGGGAGCGTACGACGGCCCGGCCGCGAAGGGAGCCGGAAAACGACGCTTGTACCAAGACCGCAGGAATTCTTGGACAACTCCGTGGCGCACCGCGGCGCCGGTCTGACGCGGGGCGTGACCCGTGGGATCTCACGCCGAGAGGGGGCTCGACTCCTCGTCGACGGCCGTGCGGGCGTCCGGATAGACGTCGAAGAGACGGCGGACACCGAGGGCCGCGAGGACGCGGTTGACGTGCGAACCGTCGGCCGCTCCCTGGTCCGGCAGGATCAGGCGCAGCCGGCCCTGGCAGGAGCGGACCAGCCGGCGGGTGGCGATCAGGACGCCGACACCGCTGGAGTCGCAGAAGAGGACCTCGGAGAGGTCGAGGACCAGGCTGCGGCGGCCTTCCGCCACCGCGTCGTGCACCCGCTGGCGCAGCACCGGTGACGTCGCGAGATCCATCTCGCCCGACACCCGGAGCACGGCCCATCCGCCCAGTTCGCCGTCGGTCACCTTGAGCGTCACCGCGTCGCCTCTCGCTCGCCTCGCCCACCAGGAAACGGAAGCAGTTCCTACGCTTCCTTTCAGCGCGGCTGCCCAACCGTCGTTCCATGAAACACCGGACCGCGATCGATGAAACGTCGGTCTACGGTCGAAATTGCTGAACGAGCGAACTGTTTCGGTCGCATGTCGGTCACGTACGGTCTCATTCGATCGGATGTGCGGGGCATGTGGGGGGCTTTTACCATTCCCGGCCCGTCCAGGGGCGCACGTTGGCGTAAAGGGGCGTGCGCTGTCCTACGTGCCGACTACATTCGAGACAGCGGTACACACAGGCTGGACACGCACAGACACACCGGGCACGAGCAGGCGCGAGGGGGCCGTATGGCGGCGAAGGACGCACCGCCCCGCTGGGACCGCAAGATGCAGCAGCGGCTCGCACGCGGGGAGGCGGCGGCGCTCGGTGAGCTCTACGACCGGTTCGCCTCCCTGGTGCACGGCCTCGCGCACCGCGTGCTCGGCGACGAGCGGGCCGCCGACGGGATCACCCGCGAGGTGTTCGTCCACGTCTGGGAGAACCCCGAGTCCTACGACCCGAAGCAGGGCCCGCTGCGGTCCTGGGTCGCCACGCTGACCCATCGCCTCGCCGTGCAGCGGCTGCGCGCGACCGAGACCGCCGCGCTCGCCCTGGAGGGCGGGGGCACCACCGAGGAGCTGGAGCGCAAGGTGCGCAGTGCGTCCGTCGCCGCCCGCGCGGACTACATCGTCACGTCCATGCCCACCCCGCTGCGGGCCGCGCTGGAGCTGGCGTACTTCCAGCGCCGCGACTACCGCCAGGCCGCCGCCGATCTCGGCGTCACCGAGGACGAGGCCCGGCGCCGGCTCCGCCTCGGCCTGCAGTTGCTGTCCACCGCCCACGACGCCGGGTCCCCCGGCGGGCCGCCCGGGTTCGGGGGTGCGCGGTGACGGAAGGAGCGGACCGGTCCGACGGCTTCGCCGATCACGAGGCCGGCAAGGGGCCCCGGGAACGCGAGGAGCACTGGGAGCGCGAGGAGAAGGAGCGCCCGGGGAAGGAACACGAGACGTCGTACGAGGGGAAGGGCCGTGGTCCCGCTGGGTCCGAAGGCGGTGACAGCGATGTCGCCGATGTCGGCGACGCCCGCGGCTCAGGTGACGGGGGCTTCGGTGACGGGGGCTTCGGTGACGGGAGCGACGGCGGTTCGGGCCGTATCGGGCAGCCGTCGCGCCTACCGACGCCGCGTTCGTCCGTCGAGGACACCGGGCCGCCGCTGCCGGCACCCGCGCCGCTCGTCCTGGAGCACCAGGTGCTGAAGTCGCTTCTCGGCGCGTGGGCGCTGGCCGCGTGTTCGGGGGAGGAGACCGCCGCGGTCGAGGAGCATCTCGGGGGGTGCGGTGCGTGCGCGGACGAGGCGCTGCGGCTGCGCGGGGCGGTCGGGCTGCTGCACCCGCCGGAGAGCCTCGACCTCGACCCCGCGCTGCGCACCCGGGTCCTGGAGAGCTGCCTGGACCGGCGTCCGCCGCGCATCCCGGTGCCCGAGTGGGCGGCACCCTACGACGCGGAGACCGCGCGGCTCGACGCGCTGCTGCAGGACATAGCGGACGCGGAGTGGCACGCCCCGGTGCGGCTGCGCTGGTTCGAGGACGACGGGCCCGTGAGCCGTCGGACGACGGTGGCCGGGGTGATCGCGCACCTGCTGAGCGTGGACGGGCTGGTCGGGGTCGCGCTGGGCCTGGACGATCCGCTCGGCGGGGCCGCCGCGCGCGGACGGGCCGAGGCGGCGGCCGCCGCGACCGGGGCCGCGGAGGGGCCCGGCCCGGCCGCGCCGGAGGCCGCGACGCCCACCGGGCGCACCGAGGCCTACTGGCGTGCCTCGCACTTCCCGCCCACCCGGGCCGTGCGCGGGCCCTGGCGGGAGCAGAGCCACCATCTCGTCCGCACGGTGGCGTTCGCCGGCGGGGGTTCCGGGCGGCTCGCCGTGTCCTACGGCGGCTTCGCGCTGCCGCTCCGTGACTCGATGCTGGACCGGGCCTTCGAGTGCTGGGTGCACGCCGGGGACATCGCGGACGCGGTGGACTATCCGTACGAGCCGCCGGCGCCGCGGCATCTGCACCGGATGATCGATCTCGCGGCGCGGATGCTGCCCATGTCGCTGGCCGAGCGGCGGCGGGCGGGGCGGGCGGCCCCGGCCTCGCGTCATCTGGTCGCGGCGGGGGCACCCGGGCGCAGTCTCCGGCTGGAGATCGAGGGGGCCGGGGGTGGGGAGTGGCTGATCCCGCTCGACTCGCCGGCCGCCGTGGCGTCCGCCGAGCACGAGGTCGCTCATGTCGCGCTGGACGGGGTGGAGTTCTGTCGGCTGGCGGCCGGGCACGTGCCGCCGGAGGAAGCGGCGGCGGGGCAGGTCGGTGACCGGGAGGCGATCAGGGACGTGCTGTTCGCCGCGGCGTCGTTGAGCCGGATGTAGGTGGCGGGGGCGTTTCCTCGCCCCCGACGCCCCGTCCTGTCCCTGGGGGCTCCGCCCCCAGACCCCCGTCAAGGGGCTGCCGCCCCCTGGACCGCCGCTCGCCCGAAGGTCTCGTCCTCGAACACCGGACGGGCTGAAATTCCGCAGCCCAGGCCCGCGCCATCAGCCCGCCCGGCCCGATCGAGGACGAGGCCGCCGAGGCCGAGGCGGCCCCCGGGCAGGGGCAGCCGGGCTACGCGAAGATGACCGTGCGGCGGCCGTTCAGGAGGATGCGGCGTTCCGCGTGCCACTTCACCGCGCGCGCCAGAGCCCGGCACTCCACGTCCCGGCCGAGCGCGACGAGCTGGTCGGGTGTCACGTCGTGGGCGACACGCTCGACCTCCTGCTCGATGATCGGCCCCTCGTCGAGGTCCGCGGTGACGTAGTGCGCGGTGGCGCCGATGAGCTTGACGCCGCGGGCATGCGCCTGGTGATACGGCTTGGCGCCCTTGAAGCTCGGCAGGAAGGAATGGTGGATGTTGATGATCCGGCCGCTGAGCTGCTTGCACAGGTCGTCGGAGAGCACCTGCATGTAGCGGGCCAGAACGACCAGTTCCACGTCCTCGGCCCTGACCAGCTCCAACAGCTCCGCCTCGGCCTGCTCCTTGGTGTCCCTGGTCACCGGAATGTGGCGGAAGGGGATGTTGTACGAGTCCACAAGCTCGGCGAAATCCGTGTGGTTGGACACCACGGCCGCGATCTCGACGGGCAACGCCCCGGTCCGTGCCCGGAACAACAGGTCGTTGAGGCAGTGGCCGAACTTGCTGACCATGAGGACGATGCGCATCTTGTCCTCGGCCCGGTTGATCTGCCAGTCCATGTGGAAGGAATCACCGATGGCCGCGAAGGTCGCCCGCAGTTTGTCCACGGTCACCGGCGACTCCGCCGAGAAGTGGACGCGCATGAAGAACAGGCCCGTGTCGTGGTCGCCGAACTGCTGGCTGTCCTCGATGTTGCAGCCGGTCATGAAGAGGTAGCTCGACACGGCGTGCACGATCCCCTTCTTGTCCGGGCAGAAGAGGGTCAGGACGTACTGCTCGGCGGGCTCGGCGGCGGCCTCGACGGCACGCACGGACTGCTCGTTCATGCGGCACAGGGTCCCATACGGGGCCCCGGCGACGGGCGACCGTCCCGCCACGCGGACGCCCGCGCCGCGGCGCTACGCCGAGCGCGTCATGATCCGCAGTACCTCCAGCGTCCGCGGCGGGACGTCGGGGTCCTCGCCGTCGCTCGCGGCCAGCCGCACATGCGCGTCACGCGCCGCCCGCACCGCCTCCGGCCAGGCCGCGTGGTCGACGTACGCGGAGACGGGCGCGTCGGGTCCGACCTGGTGCACGATCCGCAGGACGCGGAGCACCGCGGTGTCGACGAGGGCCGCCTCCTGGGAGTCCCGGAAGATCGTGCCGACGTACTTCTCGGCGGACCAGTTGTCCAGCCAGGTGTCCTCGACCAGCCGGTACACGGCGTCGGTGACGTCCCCGTATCCGTCGACCCCGGCGAGCCAGACATCACGCTGGAAGGCGGGGTCGGAGAGCATGTGCAGCGCGGAGCGCACATTGCTGCGCCAGCGCCACCACGGCATGTCGTTCAGTGGCATGCCGCCCATGGTGGGGGAGCGACGGCCGCGACGGGAAGAGTTCTCCGAACCTTGCACGGTCACCGATCGTACGTTCTTCATGAAAAGCAGATCATCCGCCCCTCCAATTCACCCCTATGTCACCTCGTGTTGACCGCGGGTCACACGCGGGTTTGTGATGTGGGGGAATCGTGCGTGTCCATGACCGGCAGGCGACGTACCCGCACCACCTCACCCACCCGCTCCCGACCCGCCAGGGCCAGACTGCTGCCCGCGGCCGCGCTGGTCGCGTGCGCGTCGATCGCCGTCGGATGCGGGGTCGTGCCCGGTGTCACGGGAGGTTCCGGGGACGACACCATCAAGGTGATGACCTGGGCCCCCCAGGACACCGCCGCGACCAACAAGCCCGGCATGCCCGCCATGGCCGAGGCATACGCCCGCTGGGTGAACGCGCACGGTGGCATCAAGGGCCACAAGCTCACCGTCCTGACCTGCAACGACCACAACGACACGGTGGGAGCCGCGCAGTGCGCCCGGCGCGCGGCCAGGGAGAACGTGGTCGCCGTCGTCGGCTCCTACAGCCAGCACGGCCGCTCGTTCCTGGCTCCGCTGGAGGCCGCGGGCATCCCGTACATAGGCGGCTACGGCGTCACCGACGACGAGTTCACGAGCCCGGACTCCTACCCGATCAACGGCGGCGCGCCCGCGCTGCTCGCCGGACTCGGGCAGCAGCTCGGCAAGAAGTGCGGCCCGGTGTCGCTGATCCGCCCCGACACCGTCGCGGGCGACCAGCTCCCGGTGCTGCTCGACGCGGGCCTCAAGTCACAGCAGCACCCGCCCGCCGAGGACCAGCGCGCCGCCGAGGACGCGACCGAGTACTCCCAGCAGGCCAAGCGTGCTCTCGACCGCGCGACCACGAACCCGCAGAGCACGGGATGCGTGGTGACGGCGCTCGGGGACCACACGGACACCTTCATGGACTCCTTCCGGCGCAGCCGCGCGGACTACCGGAAGGTGGGGACGGGCACGGTCCTCGGCAGCGTCGACCAGTCGCGGATCGACGCCAGCGGCGGGAAGTCGGGCCCCTACGAGGGCGCGTACGTCACCGGCTGGTACCCGGTGGCCAGCGACCCGCGCTGGGACCCGATGCACAAGGTCATCAAGGAGCAGGCCTTCGGCGACAACCGGATCGACCCCGCGGACGCCGGGGTGCAGACCACCTGGATCGCCTACAACGTGTTCAAGAAGATCGTGCAGTCGCTCGGCGGCGACGTGACCTCGAACGCGATCCGGCAGACCCTCGACAACGGCCTCAAGGTGACCACGGGCCGGCTCACCCCGACGCTCAGCTGGCGCTTCGAGGACCTGATCGCGGCCGTCGACTTCCCGCGCCTGGTCAACGCCCATGTCACCTTCCAGGTGGTGCGCGACGGTCAGCTGGTCCCGGCCGGCGACGGCAGCTTCAAGGACGAGTCGGAGACTCTGGAGAACGCGGACCAGCACTGAGCCGCCTGGGGCCCGCCCCGCCGGATGATCCGGCGGGGCGGGCCCCAGGGGTTTTCACAGCTGGATCGGTGTGCGCCGCGTCAGTCCGTACTTCGACGCGATGGAGTTCCACAGCCCGGCGGCCTTCGACTTCTGCGCACTCGCGGTGCCGCTGGCCGCGTTGGCCGCCTGGGTCTGGCCGGTGGTGCGGGCGTGGCCGCCCTTGCAGCCCCTCTTGCCGCCGACCTGGTCGGCCCAGGCCGCGTAGTGGTTGTCGGCCGCCGCGGAGGCCTTCCACGCGTTGTTCAGCGCGGCGGTCAGCTCTGCGTGGTTCGGGAGCTTGTCGACGGAGAGGGCCGAGAGCCGGGTGACGAGCCCGGCGCGCTGCTTGGCCGCGCCCCGCAGATCGCCGGCCGCCTGGCCCAGGTTGTTGCACGCCTTCACGTTCTCGACGGCTTTGACGACCGAGTCACGGCTGTTGTTGCTGTCCGCGAGGAGCTTGTCCAGCGCGACGGCCTGCGCCTTGGCCGGGTCGGCACCCGTGGACGCCGAACCGTCGGTGGCGGCGGCCGTCGCCGACACGTTCTTGCTGCCGCCGCCCGTGCTGTCGCCGCCCCCACCGCCGCTGAGCAGGGCACCGGCGCCGACACCGAGCACGACGATGCCGATGCCGACGGCAGCGATCAGCGGGACGCGCGAGCCGCCTCGCCCGCCGCCGCCCTCGGCGGGCGCGCCACGCCGGGTGGCGGCCCGCCCACCCGGTCCACCGGGTGCCCCCGGGGCCTGCGCGCCGTACGGGGCCTGCGCACCGTAAGGGGTCTGCGGGGCCTGCGCGCCGTACGGGGTCTGCGGGGTTTGCGGGGCCTGCGCCTCGAAGCGCGGAAGCTGCTGCGTGGACCCGGGCGCTTCCGGTGCGCTCGAATCGGCGCGGAAGAGATTGTCGAACTCCGCGGGCGGTTGCCGGTCCTCCGGGCCGCCCGGTCGTATCCCGTACGTCCCCCCGGACTGATCGGCGGGCACCGGAGCCATGAACTGGGTGGCCTCGGCGTCCGGGTTCGCGGCCTGCGACGGGGATCCCGCGCCGGGCATCCCCTGGGGCGCGTGCCCCGGGAACTGCGTCCCGCCCCCGCTCACCTCGGGCGGCAGGGCACCGGGGCCGATCGGCGGGAGGAACTGGGTCGCGCCCTCGTCGGCGGCCGGGACGGGCGGGATGTACTGCGTGGCACCCTCGTCGGCGACGGGCGGCAGGGCGCCGGGGGCGACGGCGTGCGGAAGCGGCCGGCCGCCCGCGGGCTGCTGCGGGCCCACGGGGCCGGCTCCCGCGTACCCGTCGTGGGCCTGGCCGCCCTGAGCGCCGTACGCCTGGGCCTGCCCGTTGTCGTACGAGCCGTTGTCGTACGAACCGTTGTCGTACGCGGGCGCCCCGTGGCCGCCGTACGACGGCGACTGCTGCCCGCCGTAAGGCTGGGGCTGCGTGCCCTCGGCCGGGAGCGGCCCGGCGCCCGGCGCCTGTGCGCCCTGCTGGGCCGCGGTGCCCCAGCGCGCGTCCGGGGTCTGGTCCGACCCCGCCGGCCAGCCGCCGGAACCCTGGGACGACACCTCGTGGGCGCCCCAGTCCGGACCCGGCTCGGCGGCCCGGTGCGCACCGGGCTCGCCCCAGACCTGGGTGCCGTCCGCCGGCGGCCCCCAGCCCTCACCGGGCTGTGGGGCGGCGGCGGGGTCGGGACCCCACGGCCGGTCCCAGGACCGGCCTCCCGCCGGAACGGCCTGGTCGCCCGTCATGCCCGGCAGCAACGGCTCGCCACCGTCGGAGGGCAGCACGATGCCTTCACGCGCGGGGCGCGCCGAGGGCTGCTCGCCCTGTCCACTCTGCGTCACCGGGACTCCTACTGATGGGGGACCTTTCGGAATCGTCGGCTCACGCTACCGGGTCCCCACGAGCCCGTGCCACGCAGCACAGGTCATCACCCCGCCCCCGGTGACCGGGGTAACGAATACGTCCCGCCGTGCGCTGTATTCCCCTCCCTTCCCACGGGACACCGTCGTTTTCCCGCCGTTCACGCCCGCGCTCGGAAAACGTTCACGCCGCCGCCTGCAGCTCCAGCCTTGCCCCGAACTCCCTCACCACCGGCTCCTCCCGGTACGGATCGAGGCGTTGCTGCAGGTCCTCCAGGTACTCGGCGCCACGGTTGGAGCGCAGGGTGCCCAGCAACTCGACCGCCCTCAGCCCCGTATGACACGCCTGCTCCACCTCGCGCTGCTGTACCTGCGCGGTGGCGAGCAGCACATAGCCGATGGCGCGGCGGCGGGCCCGTGACTCCGGAAGCCCGGCCAGCGACTCCTCCGCGCACCGCGCGGCCGCCTCCGACTGCCCCAGGTCACGGTGGCAGTGCGCCAACTCGTCGGCGAGATACGCCTCGTCGAAGTGCGCGATCCACGCCGGGTCGTCGCCCGAGGCCGCGTCGGCGGACTCCAGGGCGGTGACGGCGCGCCCGGACGCCACCTGGGCGGCGCGCACGTCGCCCATCAGCGCGTATCCGCGCGCCTCGGCGGCGTGGAACATCGACTCCGCGCGCGGTGTCACCCGCCCCCGCGCGCCCTCCTGGGCGGCGCGCGCCAACTGCGCGATCTCGCGCGGGTTGCCGAGCTGCGCCGCCAAGTGGCTCATGGACGCGGCGAGTACGTAGCCGCCGTAGCCCCGGTCCCCGGCCGCCTGGGCGAGTCTCAGCGCCTGGATGTAGTAGCGCTGGGCGAGACCCGGCTGACCGGTGTCGATGGCCATGTAGCCCGCGAGCTCCGTCAACCGGGAGACGGTGGCGAAGAGTTCACGCCCGACCGCCTCCCGGTAGGAGCCCGCGAGCAGGCCGGAGACCACGCTGTTGAGGTAGTGCACGACGACCGGGCGCACATGGCCGCTGCCGTACTGGTGGTCGAGGTCCACCAGGGCCTGGGTCATCGCGCGCACCGCCGCCACGTCCGAGAGCCCGACCCGCGGCCCCGCCGCGCGCGCCACCTGGGAGTCCGGCGCGGAGATCAGCCAGTCGCGGCTGGGCTCGACGAGCGCGGAGGCGGCGACGGACGAGCCTGACAGGAAGTCCCTGCGCCCGACGTCGCTCCGCCACAGCTCACACACCTGCTCGATGGCGCCGAGGACGGTGGGCGAGAACTGAAGGCCGACGCCCGACGCGAGGTTCTTGCCGTTCGCCATGCCGATCTCGTCGATCGTGACCGTACGGCCGAGTTTGCGGCCCAGCGCCTCCGCGATGATCGCGGGCGCCCGTCCCCGCGGCTGCTGGCCTCGCAGCCAGCGCGCCACGGACGTCTTGTCGTAGCGCAGATCGAGGCCGTGCTCCGCGCCGCACATGTTGACCCGGCGGGCCAGTCCGGCGTTGGAACAGCCCGCTTCTTGGATGAGCGCCTGCAGTCGTTCGTTCGGCTGCCGCGCGACGAGCGGCCTTGCGGCCATGCGTACCCCCTGTGGCTGCGGTGCCTGCCCACGCACCGGTTTGACGTGTCCTCATCGGCCGACGTCGGGGAACGAGGCCGGCCAGGAAGATCAATGCCCCGCAGACATACCGAAGATGCGGGACATGTGAGGATTGCCGGGGTAAGGGCGGTTGCCCGACCCCTCCCCTGGTTACCCACCCCCCGCTGCCGTTCCCCGTGCGCGCCCCCACCCGTGCATCCATGCGCCCCACATGCGGGAACGATGCCCCTCCCCCGCGCACGGGACGCCCGTAACCCCCCGTGGCCACCAGAGTTGTGTTCATCGTGGAAGAGACCATCGCGGGGCCCGAGGCCGCCCAGATCCCGAAGCAGCGCGGCGAACCGCTGCTGGACACCGCCGTGCGATATGCCGAGGAACGCCACTGGGACGTGTTCCCGGGGGCCTGGCTGGAAGTCGTGGACGGGACCCAGCGCTGCTCCTGCGGCGACAACGGGTGCTCCGCCCCCGGCGCACATCCGGCGCGCGACGACTGGGCCACGCAGGCCACCGGCAGCGCGACCGTCGCCCGCCGCATGTGGGCGAAGCAGCCCACGGCGTCGATCCTGCTGCCCACCGGGCGGACGTTCGACGCGATCGACGTGCCCGAGTCGGCGGGCTTCCTCGCGCTCGCCCGCATGGAGCGGATGGAGCTGACGCTCGGTCCGGTCACCTGCACCCCGGACCGGCGCATGCACTTCTTCGTACTCCCCGGTGCCGCCGCGAAGGTCCCCGACCTCGTACGGGCGCTCGGCTGGCCGTCGGCCTCGCTCGACCTCGTCGCGCTCGGCGAGGGCTCGTACGTCGCCGCCCCGCCGACCCGGTTCGGGTCCCGGGGGGCCGTGCAGTGGGCCTGCCGTCCCACGCCCGCCAACCGATGGCTGCCGGACGTGGAGGAGCTGATCTCACCGCTCGCCTACGCGTGCGGACGGGACCGGTAGGACGGTAGGACGGTAGGGCCGTGACGCTGGAGGACCGTGACCCTGATCCGGCCCGGCTCTCCGTCGTGGCCGGTCGCGCCGTTCCCTCCCCCTTGGAAGGAGGGCGCTCCCCCGTAGGGTGCCTCCATGACCCAAGGAGCAGCCGTACACGTGCAAGGGCTCTGGAAACGGTTCGGGGAGCAGGTCGCCGTCGGCGGGATCGACCTGGAACTGCCCGCGGGCCGGTTCATCGGGCTCGTCGGCCCGAACGGGGCCGGGAAGACCACCACCCTCTCGATGGTGACCGGACTGCTCAGGCCCGACCAGGGCACCGTCGAGGTCGTGGGCCGTGACGTGTGGCGCGACCCGGCGGCGGTGAAGGCCCGGATCGGCGTCCTGCCCGAGGGCCTGCGGCTGTTCGAGCGGCTCTCCGGGCGTGAACTCCTGGCCTACACCGGCCGGTTGCGCGGACTGCCCGGCCCGGAGGTGGACAAGCGCGCCACTCAGCTCCTCGACGTCCTCGACCTCGCGGGCGCCCAGCACAAGCTCGTCGTCGACTACTCGACGGGCATGCGCAAGAAGATCGGCCTCGCCGCCGCTCTCCTCCACAACCCCGAAGTCCTCTTCCTCGACGAGCCGTTCGAGGGCGTCGACCCCGTCTCGGCGCAGACCATCCGTGGCGTCCTGGAGCGGTACACGGGATCGGGCGCCACGGTCGTCTTCTCCTCCCACGTGATGGAACTCGTCGAGTCGCTGTGCGACTGGGTCGCCGTCATGGTCGCGGGGCGCATCCGCGCCCACGGCCCGCTGGCGGAGGTCCGCGGCGACGCGCCCTCCCTCCAGCAGGCGTTCCTCGAACTCGTCGGCGCGCACGGCCGCACGCCCGGGGCCGATCTGGACTGGCTGGGCGGCGGCGCACTATGAGCACCCCGGCGAGCCTCCCCGCGAGCACCGCGTCGGGCACCCCGGCGAGCTCCGCCGCGCCCGCCTCCGCCGCGTCGATCACCCCCGTCGTCGTACGGCTGAAGCTGTCGCTCCTGCGCAACGGGCTGCGGCAGTCGGGCGGGCGGCGGGCCGCGTACGTCACCTCGGTCGTCCTCGTCCTGCTCTTCGCCGCCCTCCAGCTGCTGGGCCTGATCGCCCTGCGCGGCAACGCGCACGCCGTCTCCGTCACCGTGCCGCTCGTGGTGGTCCTGGCGCTCGGCTGGGCGGTGATGCCGCTGTTCTTCCCGAGCGGCGACGAGACGCTCGACCCGACCCGGCTGGTCATGCTGCCGCTGCGGCCGCGCCCGCTCGTCAGGGCGCTGCTCGCGGCCTCGCTGGTCGGCATCGGGCCGCTGTTCACGCTCTGTCTGCTCGTCGGGTCCGTCGTCTCGGTGGCGCACGGCGCGGCGGCGTACGTCACCGCCGTCGTCGCCGTGGCCGTGGCCCTGCTCGTCTGCGTGGCCCTCGCGCGCGCCGTCGCCGCCGCCAACATCCGGCTGCTGTCCAGCCGTAAGGGCCGCGATCTCGCGGTGCTCAGCGGGCTGGTGATCGCGGTCGGCGCGCAACTGGTCAACTTCGGTGCGCAGCGGCTCGGTTCGGCGGGCGGCCTCGCGGAACTCGACCCGGTGGCAGAGGTGCTGCGGTGGGTGCCGCCGGCGTCGGCGATCGGCGCAGTGGACTCGGTGAGCGAGGGCTCGTACGGGGCCGGGGCCGTTCAACTGGCGCTGGGCGTGGCCGCGCTGGCGGGGCTGCTGGCACTGTGGTCGCGGCATCTGACCCGCCTGATGACCTCACCGGACGGCTCGACCCTGCGGGCCGCGGAGCCCGCCCGGGAGAGGGGGCCGTCGGGGCTCGGCCGGCTGCTGCCGTCCGGGCGCACCGGGACGGTCATGGAGCGCAGTCTGCGGTACGTGTGGCGGGACCCGAAGACGAAGGCCGCGTGGGTGACCTCGCTGGCCATCGGGCTGATCGTGCCCGTGTTCAACGCGATGCAGGGCACCGGCTCGGTCTACTTCGCGTGCTTCGCGGCCGGGATGCTCGGGATCCAGATGTACAACCAGTTCGGGCAGGACACGTCCGCGTTCTGGATGGTCGCCATGACGATCTCGTCCCCGCGCGACGCGTATGTCGAACTGCGCGGGCGGGCGCTGGCGCTGCTGGTGATCACCCTGCCGTACGCGACGCTCGTGAGCGTTCTGACGACCGCGCTGCTCGGCGACTGGACCCGGCTGCCCGAGGTGCTGGGACTGTCCTTCGCGCTGCTCGGCGCGATGCTGGCCACCGGCGCCTGGTCGTCGGCGCGCTTCCCGTACTCGATCCCGCAGGAGGGCTACAAGAACGTGGCCCCCGGGCAGGCGGGGCTCGCCTGGATCTCCATCTTCGGCGGGATGGTCTCGGCGGCGCTGCTCAGCTCTCCCGTCATCGCCCTCGCCATCTGGGTGAACGTGACGGCGGACGGGGACCGGTGGAGCTGGCTGCTGCTGCCGCTGGGCGCCGGGTACGGGGCGCTGATCGCGCTGCTGGGGCTGCGGATGGCCGCGCCGCGGACGGCCCGGCGGCTGCCGGAGATCCTGGCGGCGGTGAGCAAGGGGTGAGCCGGGGCGCGTCCGTGAAGTCCCGTCGTCCGCCCGAGGGGCGGGCCCGGCGGCGCCCGGTGCGTGCTCTCGGTGCGTGCTCTCGGTGCGCCGGGCGCGGGCCCTCGCGGCCACGCCCCGGGGGCGCGCGGACGGGCGCCCCCGGGTTCCCGGTCAGCCGGTGAGGACGCCGTCGAGGAACGGCTCGATCGCGGTGCGCCACGCCTGTGGACGGTCGTAGTGCACGAGGTGGCCGGCGTCGGCCACCTCCGCGTACCGGCCGTGCGGCAGGACACGGACCATCTCCTGGGACTCCGCCCGGCCCAGCTCGCCGTCCAGGCCCCTGACGACCAGGGCGGGGCACCGGACCTGGGCGAGCTCCTCCCAGTGGGCGTCGTACACCCAGGTCTCGCGGGACTTCAGCATCTGCTCGGGTTCGAAGACGGGCCGCCAGCCGTCGGCCGTCTCGTGCATCACCTCGGCGTAGAACTCGCCGCGGGACGGGCTGGGGCGCTCGACCCAGGGGTCGTCCTCGCCGAACCACTTCCGTACGTCGGCGAGCGTGGCGAACGGCATCGGCCATGCCTTGAACCAGTGCTCCCACTCCCGCTGCGACGCGGCGCCTAACGCCGAGGCCCGCATGTCGCAGATGACCAGCCCACGGACGAGGTCGGGGCGCTTGGCGGCGAGCTGCCAGGCGGTGAGCGCGCCCATGGCGTGACCGACGAGGACGGCCGGGCCGAGACCCAGCTGCTCGAGGGCGGCCTCGGCGTCCTCGACGTACGCCTCCCGGGTGTACTCCTCCTGCGGCGCCTTGTCGCTCCGGCCGTGGCCGCGCTGGTCGAGCGCGACGGCACGGTGCCGCCCGGAGAGCCAGCGGGCGGTGGGGGCCCAGTGCGAGGCGCGGCCCATGAGGCCGTGCAGCAACAGCACGCCGGGGGCCGACGGGCCCGGCGGCGGAGCGTTCTCGGGAGAATCGGCGAACTCCCACGCGGCCAGGCGTAGACCGCCCGCGCCTGTCACGTCGATGCGCCGCACCATAGGTCTGGCACCCCCCTAGCTCGCTCGGACCGCCCGCTCCCACTCGAGCCCGCCGGTCCCTCGTACCGCTCTGTGCCGCTTCCTGCCGCTGTCGTGCCGCTGTCACCACTGATGTGCCGATATCGCCGGCGTGCCGTCCGTGCCGCTTCCTGTGCCGCTCCACGGGTACCCGGTGCGTCCGTCGTACACCGCCACATTATCGAATAGACATTCGAAAATAGCCCGCTCGGCGACAACACCCCTCGTTCGAGTGACCACCAGCGGGGATTGACCGCCGCTGCCGAGGGGAGATCTTCAGCGGGAGGCGGACCGCTCGGGGACAACGGTCCGAAGGGGATGACCCTGGGAGCTCGGGGCTCCGGGTCAGCACAGGGGAGGACAGGCCCCGGCGCCATCTGGTGCCGGGGCCCTCTCCCTGTCTGCGGCACATCCGCCCCGCCCCCTCCCCGACCGTGCGACATCCCTCTCGGACACGGTCAAGAGCCCTCAGGTCATATGCCTCACGCGACAGCCTCGCACGCAAATGGTCTCGCCGCTGCGATTCGGCACACTGAATCTTGGTTTCGACGACGTGGCGCACGCATCACAACTACCTCCGCCGCCCCGGGAGTTGACACGACCACGTCGACCGGGCAGGGGACCGCCGCACGGTCCTCACGGCGCCCGGCGGTGGTGCGGGCCACGGGTTCGGCCTTGTCCGGCGGGCCCCCGGGTGTGGGCCGCGGGGTCCGGCCGAAGCCGGGCCC
>NZ_JBHVPP010000012.1:217741-289201 GCF_042887295.1 Streptomyces sp. NPDC057950 | reverse complement strand
CGCCTGGGCCCGGGACGATGTCCCGGGCCCAGGCGTCGCCGGCCACCGCTGCCGGTCGCGCCGGGTCAGTGCCGGCCGTGGCCGCCGTCACTGCGACGGCGTTGGAGCGTGAACTTCTCGAAGACCGACAGCTCACCCGTGGGCGTGATGATGTTGTAGTAGGTGACGTGGATGCGGGTCATGTCACCGGGGTGACGGCCCGGGTCGACGGCGAACTCGGCGAAGCCGTACGGATGCTCCGCGTCACGGACGCCGATCCAGACCGCCGTCTCCTTCTCCTTGACCGAGTTGAACTTCCCGACGTGCTGCGTCTGGACGTATGCGGAGTGATGCCCGTGACCGTCGGCGTCGTCGGTGGTGAAGCTGTTGTTGGTGATGCCGGACACGCCGCCACCGCCGAGGACCATGTGGGTGGTGCCGTGCTCGCTCTCGATCACGTCGAGTGCGGTCTGACTCGGGTTGGGTGTGAGGGTGACGCTGCCGGGGACGACGCCGCGCACCGCCAACGAGCGCTCGTAGTCGTGCTCGTGGCCACAGACCACCAGGTCGACGCCGTACTTGTCGAACAGCGGACCGTACGCCGCGCGCAGCGCGAGATCGGCGCCGTTCGCGGCGGTCGCCGAGCTGATCATCACCTGGTGCATGCAGATGACGATCCAGTCGATGTCCTTCGAAGCCCGTGCCGACTTGAGCTCCTTCTCCAGCCAGGCGAGCTGCCGACCACCGGAGTAGCCGTTGATGTAGATGTCGCCGCCCTCCTGCAGGGCGATGTCGTCGTTCTGCAGGGAGATCACCTTCACCGCGCCGACCGTGAAGGAGTACCAGAGGTTGTCGAGTTCGGGCTGGGTCTCGGTCGAGGGCAGCTCGAAGTAGGTCTGGTACGCGTCGAGACCGAGCTTGCCGTTGCCCAGCTCGATCTCGTGGTTGCCCGCGGCCGGCATCCACGGACGGAATCGCGCCGAGCGGCTGTTGTTGGCGAGGAAGTCGCGCCAGACGCGGATGCGGTCGGGCCCGGTGTTGGCGTAGCAGAGGTCACCGTTGAGGAGGTGGAACAGCGGGCCGACCTTCTCGATGCCGGTGACGATGTCGGCGGCGGCGGGCGTGGCGTTGGGCTCGAAGTCCCGGCCCGAGGCGTCGGCCGGGTTCGCTCCGGTCTTCCACGTCACGCTGGGCGCACCCTGGTCGCCGAAGCTGGTGAAGGTGAACGGGGCTCGGCCGGACGGCGCCGTGTGGAAGGTGCCGGCGTCAGGGGTGGCGCCGTCGTGCTGGGCCGCGTACAGGTAGTCGGTGTCGGCCTTGAGCTTGCCTATCAGCGCGTGATGGACCCAGACGGACCGCCCGGAGGTGCCGTCCACGTAGGTCTTCGTCGTCGCGTGCGCTGTGGAGCCGAAGCCGCCACTCAGCGTGCCGTAAACGACCCGAGGGTTCTTGACGGCCGCGTCGGTGACCCACGAGACGACCATCTGGCTGCGTGGGTCGGCGCCGAAGGTCAGGTGCAGGCCCTGGACGGGGGTGGTGGCCGAGCCGGTGGCGAGACCGGTGACCTCCGACTGCGCCGGGACCGCCTCGGCGGTTCCGGCGCCCAGGACCAGCGGCCCGGCGGCGGCGCCGGACACCGTCGCGCCGAACAGGCCGAGGGCGTTGCGACGAGAGATTCTGGTTTGCTTGGGTTCTTCGGACATTCCAGGGGCCTTTCGCGTCATCGGGTGCAGTCGCACACCGACCGGACAGCAGCGCTCCGAACCTGAAGGGGGCTGCGGCAGGTCAGCGGTGCGCGCACTCATGGACGCTAGGAAGCACGGTCGACCGGAGCGGTGGGACAGGTATGAACGCCAGATGGCGGTCACCGCAACGGACGGCAATTCCCGGCGGCCTGGCACTGTCTTGGCCAATTCGGTGGAAGAGTTGGGTTGTTCGAGCGCGCTCCCGTCAATGGTGATGGAGGCGACACCGCGAGGCCCGCGCCGCGGCCTCATCAAGTGAGACGACGTCTACGGCGTCCGGAGGAACGGGTGCGTGCCGCCGCCCGCCGCATCGTCGTATCCCAAGGCGACGCCAGAAGCCCGAATATCAGTCCGGACGACCGGCAGTGCGACGAGCACCTCCTCGCGGCGCCGAAGGAGAGCGGTGGCCGGTCCAGGACCAACGGAGACGAACGCGTCCGGCTGTACGCGCACAAGAGCGACAGCGACGGGAAATGGGCCGGCGCGGGCGGCCTGGTGGTGCTGGGACCCGGCGTACCGCATCGCCATGGCGTCGAACCGGGCGCCGGCCACTGGGCGTTCTGGTGGACCCACTGCCGGATCAGGCCCTCCTGGGACCGGTGGCCGGGCCGTACGCCGTCGCGGACGGGGTGTGCGTCGTGCGGCCCTCCCGGGGCCTCGAACGTATCGGGTCGGCGTTCCGGCTGACGCCCGCCGACGCCCGCTGACGCCCGCCGACGCCCGCTGACGCCCGCCGACGCCCGTTGACGCCCGCCGACGCCCGCCGGACGGGAGACGGCGGGCCGAGGCCTGGTGGAGGTCACCGGGCTTCCGGTGGAGCGGGTGGCCCGCGTCTCCGGATGCACCGGCCCCCCGCTTCCGCCTGGCCTTCCGGCAGCGGTACGGGACCTGGCCGGGGCCTTCCGCCGTGGTACGGCCATGGCCTGTCCTTCGGACCGGAGGCGGCGGAGCGTGGTGCTCGGTCGAGCGCCCGCGTCCCGCCGCCTGACCCGAACGACAGGCCCTAAGGGTGGTGCGGGGGAGGCGGGGGCAAGGTCGTGACGTCCGGCGCCGGCTCCGGCCAGACCAGCAGGACCGGACAGGGCGCGTGGTCGACGACGAACCGTCCGGCCGGGCCCAGACTGTGCGGGCCCAGTCGGGCCCGGTCGCCGTCACGGGCCAGCACGAGCAGATCGGCGCCGTCGGAGGCGGCGACCACCTCCCGTTCGGCGCGGCCGGCGCGCTCCAGACGGTCGCACGGGCGGCCCAGGCGCTCGGCCGCCGCGTCGAGCAGCCGTACGGCGGAGGAGGCGCCGAGATCCTCCAGCAGAACCTCCGGGTCGCGTTCCCGGTGCCCGCGGCCGAGCAGTCCGGCGAAGGCGCCGTGCGCCAGACCGGGCACCCCCGGCTCGCTGACGTGCAGCAGCACGACCTCCGACGCCCGCGGCGCGTGCTCGCGCACCGCGTCCACACATGCCGGCCAGGTCCCTTCGACGAGCCAGGCGATCACCCGCATGGGCAACGTCCTCCGTTCAGCCTCCGATGACGTGGAGCGAGGTCCACAGTGCCAGTACGGCGGGGACCAGCGCGGCCGGCACGGCGATCAGGCCGAGCCGGGTGAACTCCTTGAGGTCTACGCCGTGTTCGTGCTGGTGGACGATACGCCGCCACAGCAGGGTCGCCAGGGAACCGGCGTAGGTGAGGTTGGGGCCGATGTTGACACCGAGCAGGACGGCCAGCACCGCGCCGGAGCCGGACGTGGCGGCGAGCGGCAGCAGCACCAGGACCGCGGGCAGGTTGTTGATCAGATTGGCCAGCACGGCGGCGAGCGCCGCGATCCCGAGCAGCGCGGGCAGCCCGCTGCCGTCCGGCAGGATCCGGCCGAGGGCGTCGGAGAGTCCGTTGTCGACCACCGCGCGGACGACGACGCCCAGGGCGAGGACGAAGGCCAGGAAGGCCGGGGCGGTGGCCCGGACCACGGTGAGCACGGTGGCGCGCCCACGCACCATCGCCCGGACGGCGAGCACCAGCGCCCCGGCCGCCGCCGACCACGCCGGATCGATCCCGACCGCGGAGGCGACGACGAAACCGGCCAGCGTGCATCCCACCGTGACCAGCGCGAACAGCGGGAGCTCCGGCGGCTCCTCGAGGGTGGGCTGCGGAGCGGCGGCGGCCAGGTCGCGGGCGAAGAAGCGCCGGAAGACCACGTACTCCGCGCCGATCGCGACCAGCCACGGAAGGACCATCAGCGCGGCGAACCGGGTGAAGCTCAACCCGCTCGCGGTGAACGCCAGCAGGTTGGTGAGGTTGGAGACGGGGAGCAGCAGCGAGGCCGTGTTCGACAGGTGCGTGCAGGCGTACACGTGTGGTTTGGGGCGCGCGCCCATCCTGGCCGCGGTGGCGAAGACGACGGGCGTGAGCAGCACGATGGTGGCGTCGAGGCTGAGCACCGCGGTGATCGCGGAGGCGAGCGCGAAGACGGCGGTGAGCAGGCGCCGGGGCCGACCCGCGGCCCAGCGCGCCATCCAGGCGCCGCACGCGTGGAAGAGGCCCTCGTCGTCACAGAACCGGGCGAGCACCAGTACGGCCGCCAGGAAGCCGATCACCGGCCCGAGGTGTGCAGCCTCCTCGCGGGCGTGCTCCCAGGAGATCGCGCCGGTGGCCATCACCAGCAGCGCGGCCGGGACCGCGACGACCGCCTCGGGCCAGCCGAACGGCCGTACCACCGCGCAGACGAGCACGGCGGCGAGCAGCACGACGGAAAGTGTTTCGGCGAACGGGGTGTTCAGGGTTCGGTCCTCCAGGGCACGGTCGGGTGCCCGTCCATCACATCAGATGCCGCACCACCTGCCCCGACGGGACGCGGTCAGACCTCCGGGAACGCGTCGCACCTCCGGCGGCGGGTCGGACCTCCGGGGTTTTTCGGACCTCCGGCGCCCTTCAAGCCCTCCCGGGCTTCTCAGACCTCCGGGAGGAGGCTCAGCTCCGCCCAGATCGTCTTTCCGTCGGTCGTGTGCCTGCTGCCCCAGCGTCGGGTGAGCTGGGCGACCAGCAGCAGGCCGCGGCCGCCCTCGTCGAAGGTCCTGGCCCGGCGCAGATGCGGCGCGGTGTGGCTGCTGTCGGAGACCTCGCAGATCAACGTGTCCGCGTCGTGGATGAGCCGCAGCCTGATGGGTGACTCGCCGTACCGGATCGCGTTGGTGACCAGCTCGCTCACCACGAGTTCCACCGTGAACGTCGCCCGGCTGAGTTCCCAGCGGTCGAGCTGCTCCACGACCTGGCCGCGGATCGGCGCCACCAGGGCCGGGTCGGCGGGAATGTTCCAGGTCGCCACCTGCGAGGACGGCAGCCCGTGGGTCCGGGCGAGCAGCAGGGCCACGTCGTCCGGGGCGCCGCCGGCGGGCAGCAGGGCCTGGAGGATCGCGTGGCAGGCCCCGTCCAGCGAGTCGGCCGACCGCTCCAGCGCGTCGCACAGCAGGTCGCGGTTGATGTCGGCGTCGCGTTCGCGGGTGTCCACCAGGCCGTCGGTGTAGAGGGCGAGCACGGTGCCCTCGGGCAGGGCGAGTTCGACGGACTCGAAGGGCAGCCCGCCCAGCCCGAGCGGTGGTCCCGCGGGAAGGTCGATCTGCCGGGCAGGGCCGCCCGGCGGGAGCATGACGGGCGGTGGATGGCCGGCCCGCGCGAGCGTGCAGCGCCGTGTGACCGGGTCGTACACCGCGTAGAGGCAGGTCGCGCCGACTTCGCCCGTGGTGTCCTCCGAGCCGGCCTCCGCGGACAGCCGTACGACGAGGTCGTCCAGGTGGGTGAGCAGTTCGTCCGGGGCGAGGTCGATGTCGGCGAGTGTCCGGACGGCCGTGCGCAGCCGGCCCATGGTCGCGGACGCCTGGACGCCGTGGCCGACGACGTCTCCGACGACCACCGCCACCCGCATCCCGGACAGCGGGATCACGTCGAACCAGTCGCCGCCCACCCCGGCCCGTGCGGCGGGAAGATAACGGGAGGCGGCCTCCAGGGCGGCCGTGCGCGGCAGTGTCCGGGGCAGCAGGCTGCGTTGCAGGGAGAGCGCGGTCTCGCGCTCTCGGGAGTAGCGCCGGGCGTTGTCGATGCAGACAGCGGCCCTGGCCGTCACCTCCTCGGCGAGCAGCACGTCGTCGGCGGTGAAGGGGTCGGGGCGCCGGGAGCGGGTGAGGACGGCGACTCCGAGGGTCTGGCCCCGGGCCGTGATCGGTACGCACATGAGGGCGTGGAGTCCGTACTCCGCGGCGCGTTCGGCCCGCCGGGCGTCCCAGGAGAGCCACTCCGTCAGGGCGGCGGTGCCGTCGGACGCCATGATCGTCCGGCCGGCCGCCAGCGAGTCGGCCTGCGGTGAGGCGGCGGGGTAGACGTCCACCTGGCCGGGCTTGAGCACGGCCTCGGGGGAGCCGGGGCGCACCGACCGGTGGGCGGCGCGGCGCAGTGCGACCGGCGTGAGCGGCGGTCCGACCGGGGGTTCGCCCCCGTGCTCCGGCGGGTCCAGCAGGTCGACGCTGACGAAGTCGGCCAGCACGGGCACGCAGACGTCGGCGAGCTCCTGGGCCGTTCGGGTGACGTCGAGGGAGGTGCCGATGCGCAGGCCGGCCTCGTTGACCAGTTGTAGGCGTTCCCGGGCGAGGTAGTGCTCGCTGAAGTCGTGCGCGGCCAGACACACCCCCACGACCTTGCCGTCGGCGTCGGTCAGCGGGGCGATCCGGGCCAGCCAGGCGTGCGCGCGGTACTCGCCGCCCGCTCGCAGGTACGTCTCGACGTCGCGTCCGACTCCGGAGACGAGGACGTCGTGCAGCTGGGTCTCCAGGTGCTCGCTCTCCTGCTTGCCGCCGATCTCGGACATCCGCAGGCCCTGGATGCGGGCTTCGGGGAGGCCGATGAGGTCGGCCATGGCGTCGTTCACCGCGAACAGACGCAGCCGCTCGTCGTAGACCGCGACCGGGCACGGGGACTGCAGCGGCATCGCCTCGGTCAGCGGGTCTCCGGGCTCGCGCGGGCCCCGGGATTCCAGTGGTGTGACCACCAGCCAGCTCACCGGGCCGCCGTCCGGCGACTGTCGGCGGTGGGCCAGCAGCCACACGGGGAGGGCGTGGCCGTCGCGGTGGCGCAGGACGACGGTGCCGTTCCAGCGGCTGCCGGGCGGTTCGCCCGGCAGGTCCGCGCGGTCGGCGAGCAGGCCGGAGGCGGGGCGGCCCTCGACGTCCTGCGGAGCGTGGCCCAGCAGACGGCGGGCCCCCTCGCTCCACCGGATCAGGGTGCCGTCGGCGCCGATCACAGCCCGCGCCGTGGCGGCCTCGTCGAGGGGGTGGACCGGGGTCATCGTCGCCACTCCCTTACGGCCACTCGCGGTGAACACGCGTCACTGGGGTCTCAGCCTAGTGCGCGGGCGCGTCGCGCACCCCGCGCACGAGCCGCCCGGGAGCGCATCGGTGCGACGTATTCCGGCCGATGTGGCACCCGGGGCGGAAGTGGGTGCCCGCCCCTTGACGGCCGCGTGTGTCAGCCCGTCAGAATCTGTTTGTTCACGATCAGTTGTGATGAGTTGTGGGTCCTGATGAGGGAGAGCCGCGTTGACGGTCACTCGAAGGTCGTTATTGATCGCAGGAACCGCCGCACCCACGGCCGGAGCGTTCGTGGGTGCCGCCGACGCCCGGGCGGCCTCGTCCGGGCCCCCGATGGGCCGCAGCATCGTCGAACTCCGCGACGGCTGGCGCTTCGCCCTGGTCGATCCGGGCGGGATCACCGACCCGACCGGGGCGTACGAGGACGCGGCGCAGCCCGGTCACGACGACTCGGCCTGGCGCGAGGTGGCCGTCCCGCACGACTGGAGCATCGAGCAGACCCCCACCACGGAGCACGGCACCACCAGCGGCACCGGGTTCTTCCCGGGCGGCCTCGGCTGGTACCGCATCGCGTTCACCCTGCCGCCCGCCCTCGCCGGCAAGCGGATCTCGGTGGAGTTCGACGGCGTCTACATGGACTCGTACGTCTACTGCAACGGCACCGAGGCCGGTCACCACCCCTACGGATACACGGGGTTCGCCCTCGACCTCACCGGCCTGCTGCACACGGACGGCAGCACCACCAACGTCATCGCGGTCAAGGTCCACAACCAACTCCCCAGCAGCCGCTGGTACTCGGGCAGCGGCATCTACCGCGAGGCCCGTCTCGTGGTCACCGAACCGGTGCACGTCGAGCGCTGGGGCACCCACGTCACGACGCCTGACATCACCGTGCGGCGGGCGCTCGTCCGCGCCCGGACGAGCGTGGTCAACCAGACCGGCGCCACGGCCGAGGTCCAGGTGATCTCGACGATCGTCGACCCCGACGGCCGCACCGCGGCCCGCACGTCCACCACCGCGACGGTCGGCGACCGCGCCGACGAGACCCACGAACTCATCGTCGAGCGACCGAGGTTGTGGGACTTCGAGACCCCCGACCACCGCTACACCCTGGAGACCGAACTGCGCGCCGGCGGTACGACCGTCGACACCTTCCGCACGTCCTTCGGTATCCGCTCGTTCCGCTTCGACCCGGACGAGGGCTTCCACCTCAACGGCACCCACGCCAAGATCAAGGGCGTCGACCTCCATCACGACCAGGGCGCCCTCGGCGCCGCGATCAGCGTCGACGCCGTCCGCCGGCAGATGACCGTCATGAAGTCGATGGGCGTCAACGCCTTCCGCACCTCCCACAACCCGCCCTCGCCGCAGATGATCCAGGTCTGCGAGGAACTCGGCATCGTGATGATGGTGGAGGCCTTCGACTGCTGGCGGACCGGCAAGACGCGGTACGACTACGGCCGCTTCTTCGACGAGTGGTGCGAGAGGGACGCCACCGAGATGGTCCTCGCGGCCCGCAACTCGCCAGCCGTGGTCCTGTGGTCCATCGGCAACGAGATCCCCGACTCCACCTCCACCGCCGGACTGGCCATGGCCGACCGTGTCATCGGCGCCATCAGGGCCGCGGACGACACCCGCCCCCTGGTCATCGGCTCCGACAAGTACCGCCGCGTGCCCGCCAAGGGCTCCGCGGCCGACCTCATGCTCGCCAAACTCGACGGGCTCGGCCTCAACTACAACACCGCCCAGTCGGTCGACGCGCTGCACGCCGCCTACCCGCACCTCTTCCTCTTCGAGTCGGAGTCCTCCTCCGAGACCTCCACGCGCGGCACCTACCAGGAGCCGGAGCACCTCAACACCGGCGAGAACCACACTCCGGGCCGACGCGCGACCTCCTCGTACGACAACAACCTCGCCTCCTGGACGATGAGCGGCGAGTACGGCCACAAGAAGGACCGGGACCGGAAGTGGTTCGCGGGCCAGTTCCTCTGGTCGGGGATCGACTACATCGGCGAACCGACGCCCTACGACGTCTTCCCGGTCAAGGCGTCCTTCTTCGGCGCCGTCGACACCGCGGGCTTCCCCAAGGACATGTACCACCTGTTCCGGAGCCAGTGGGTGAGCGAGCCCATGGTCCATCTGGTGCCCATGACCTGGAACCACGAGGCCGGCGACACGGTCCAGGTGTGGGCGTACGCGAACGTCGACACCGTGGAGCTCTTCCTCAACGGAAAGTCCCTCGGCATACGGAGGTTCGACACGAAGCGGACCGTCGACGGCCGTACGTACCTGGAGACCACCGAGGCGACAGGCGACGACAAGACGTTCACCTCCGGCCCCTATCCGGGCAGCTACACCAGTCCGAACGGCAGCGCGGGCAGACTCCACCTCACCTGGAACGTGCCCTACGCTCCGGGGGAGTTGAAGGCGGTGGCCCGCCGCGGCGGCCGGACCGTCGCCACCGACGTGCTGCGCACCGCCGGCCCGCCGCACCGGGTGCGCCTCACCGCGGACCGCAAGTCGGCGCCGGCGGACGGCCGTTCACTGCTGTTCGTCACCGCCGAGGTGGTCGACACCCGGGGCGTGGTAGTGCCCGACGCCCAGCACCTGATCGCGTTCGAGGCCCACGGCGGTTCGCTCGCCGGTCTCGACAACGGCCAGGAGGAGAGCGCCGAGCGCTATCAGGCGAGCACCCGGACGGCTTTCCACGGCAAGGCCCTCGCGATCGTCCGCAGCGGCACGCACCCGGGAACACTGCGGGTGACGGCCCGCTCCGAGGGGCTGCGGAGCGCCACCCTCTCCGTGCCCGTCACCACGGCACGCACGAGGGCGACCACCCCGGCCGCACGCTTCGAACCCGACCTGGGACCGGGCGCCCCCGCCTACCCGTTCGCGGACGCCGGCTACTCGGGGCGCCCGGACTCCCTGCCCGCCGCCATGCTCGACGGTGACGCGGCCACCGGCTGGTCCAACTCCTTCTTCAAGTCGGCCACGGCCCTGCTGCCCGCCTTCAGCGGTGCCCGCCCCGCGGACTGGGTATCGGTCACCTGGGCGCGCCCGCGTGCCGTCGACCGCGTCGAGGTCTCCTTCACCGTCGACGCGACGCACGCCCTCCCCACCTCGGCCGAGGTCTCGGTGTGGGACGGTGAGCGCTACGTGCCGGTGAAGGGAACGGCCGTCGACTGGGCCACCGCGTCCGACGTCCCGACCGTGATCACCTTCGACCGGGTACGCGGATCACGGCTGCGGATCCTCCTGACCAGCGGTCACCCCGGAGCCGCCGACGGCGGGCTGCGCATCAGCCGGCTGGAGGTCCCGGTGGTCTGAGCGGTCGCGATGCTCGTGCTCGGTCAGCGTGTGGAGTTCGGCCGGTCCGAGCGGGCGGTGCGCCTCGACGTACTCGCCGTGCGGCAGGCGAGTGATCACGCCGGTCGCACGGCCGTGGGTCACCAACTCGCGGTCGCGCTGCCGCAGGCCCAGACAGAGGCGGCGCGTCACCGTGAAGACGAGGACCGGGACGACGAACAGGGAGATCCGCACGGCCCAGGTCACGCTGTTGATGGACAGATGCAGGCGGGTCGCCACGATGTCGTTGCCGCCGCCGGCGAGCAGGATCAGATACACACTGATCCACGCCGCCCCGATCGCCGTACGCACCGGCCGGTTGCGCGGACGGTCCAGGAGATGGTGCTCGCGGCGGTCCCCCGTGAACCGGGCCTCCACGAACGGGTACACGCCGATGGCGACCAGGAGCAGGGGGAAGACCACGACGGGGACGAGCACACCGAGCACCAGGGTGTGCCCCGCGACATCGATCTCCCAGCCCGGCATGACACGAACCAGACCCTCCGCGAAGCCCAGGTACCAGTCCGGCTGGGCACCCGTCGACACCTGATCCGCACGGTAAGGGCCGTACGCCCAGACCGGGTTGACGGTCGCGACGGCCGCGATCAGCGTGATGACGCCGGACACCAGGAAGAGGAAACCGCCCGCCTTCGCCAGGTACACCGGCAGGAACGGCGTTCCCACGACGTTGCGTTCGGTCTTTCCCGGCCCCCCGAACTGGGTGTGCTTGTGGTACACGACGAGGATCAGATGCGCGACGACGAGCGCCGCCATGATCCCCGGGATCAGCAGGACGTGCAGGGAGTAGAAACGGGACACGATGTCATGGCCGGGGAACTCCCCGCCGAACAGGAAGAACGACAGATACGTGCCGACCACCGGCACCGACAGCAGTACGCCGTCCACGAACCGCAGTCCCGTCCCGGACAGCAGGTCGTCCGGCAGCGAGTAGCCGAACAGGCCCTCGAACATGCCGAGGAGCAGCAGTGTCCAGCCGAACACCCAGTTCACCTCACGGGGTCTGCGGAACGAACCCGTGAAGAAGTGCCGCATCATGTGCGTCAGCATCGCCGCCAGGAAGATCAGCGCGGCCCAGTGGTGGATCTGCCGGATCAGCAGCCCGCCGCGCACGTCGAAACTGATGGCGAGCGTCGACGCGTACGCCTCCGACATGCGGATGCCGTTCAGCGGGACATAACCGCCGTGGTACGTCACCTCGTTCATGGACGGATGGAAGAACAGCGTCAGATACACCCCGGTGAGGACCAGCACCAGGAAGCTGTACAGGCAGATCTCGCCGAGCAGGAAGGACCAGTGGTCCGGGAAGACCTTGCGCAGATACCGCCTGCCGAGGGTGTGGAGGCCGAGACGGCCGTCGAACCAGTCGGCGAGTCGCTCACCGGAGGACGTCTTCCCCGACGCGGTCACGGTGTCCGTCATGCGTGCTCCTCCTCGGTCGCGTCGGTCTCCTCGGACCGTCGTACGCGCGCGAGCTTCTCGGGGTTGGTGACGATGTAGACGTCGGACACCTGCTCGCCGTCCGGGGTGAGGTCCATGACCATGACCGCGTACGGCGACTCGCCCGCGAAGAGCACCGCGGAGTCGTCGCCGTTGACCCGCCGGTAGCGGATGTCGAGGCCGGCACCGCGCCGGGCGGCGTAACCGGCGAAGAGCCGGGCCGCCTTGTCCCGGCCGCGCACCGGCCGCAGCCCCGCCGGCCCCTTGCCGCCGCCGTCCGTCCACACGGTCACGTCCGGCGCGAGGATCTCCATCAGCGCCGCGATGTCCCCGCCCAGCGCCGCCTCGACGAAACGCTCGGTCGCCTGGCGGCGGACACGGGGATGGGCCCGGTAGAGCGGGCGGCGGGCGTGCACGTGCTCCCGCGCCCGGTGCGCGAGCTGGCGCACCGCCGCCGGACTGCGCTCGATGACCTCCGCGATCTCGGTGTGCGCGTAGCCGAACACCTCGTTGAGGACGAAGACCGCCCGCTCCAGCGGGGTGAGCGACTCGAGGACCACCAGCATCGCCAGCGACACCGACTCGGTTCGCAAGGTGCGGTCGGTCGAGTCGTCGGGACCCGCTTCGTCGAGCAGCGGCTCCGGCAGCCAGGGCCCCACATACGTCTCACGGCGCCGGGTGATCGCGGCGCGGCGCGCGAGCGCGTGGTTCACGGCGATCCGTACGAGGTAGGCGCGCGGGTTGGTGATCGCGTCCAGCGGTGCCCGCCGGGCACGGCCCGTCCATGACAGCCAGGCCTCCTGGAGGACGTCCTCGGTGTCGGCGACGCTGCCGAGGATGTTGTAGACGATCGCGAAGAGCAGCTCGCGATGGTCGACGAACACCTGCGTGGCGCTCTCGGTCCTCTCGGACATGCCATTCCTCCCTGGGTGCGCTCACCACTGCGAGCCCTGGAGGGGGTCCGAATGTGACATCCGGAGACCAAAGAGTGACGTACGTCTCACGGCGTCACGCGGTCCCGGCGCCATGCCCTCTTGAACGCGAGTCCGATGCCCGGGGCACCACCCGGCACCCAACTCGGCACTAGGAGACGGACATCGTGTTCAAGAAATGGCACGGCAATCCCTGGGCGATCCTCATCACGCTCTCCCTGGGGTTCTTCATGACCCTGCTCGACCTGACCATCGTCAACATCGCGATCCCCGACATGGGACAGGACCTCGGCGCCTCACTGGACGAGATCCTCTGGGTCGTCAACGCCTACACGCTCGCCCTGGCGGTGCTCCTCATCACCGCGGGCCGTCTCGGCGACCTGCGCGGCAAACGCGCCCTCTTCCTGGCCGGCGTCGCCCTGTTCACCCTCGCCAGCCTCGCCTGCGGCCTCGCACGGGACCCGGCCCAGCTGATCGCGTTCCGGGCGCTCCAGGGACTGGGCGCGGCGCTGCTCATGCCGCAGACCCTGTCGATCATCGCGGAGGTGTTCCCGGCCGACCGGCGCGGTGCCGCGATGGGTGTCTGGGGCGCGGTCGCGGGGATCTCCGGCGCGCTCGGCCCGATCATCGGTGGCGCGCTGATCACGCACCTGGACTGGCGGTGGATCTTCTTCGTGAACCTGCCGCTCGGGGCGCTGGTGCTGGTGCTCGCCGTGGCGATCATCCCGGCCTCGCGCCGCACGGTCCGCCACCGCTTCGACACCCCCGGCGTCCTGCTCGCGTCAAGTGCCCTGTTCTGCCTGGCCTTCGGGCTGACGGAGGGGCAGCGCTACGACTGGAACGGCTGGATCCTGTCCCTGTTCGGTGCCGCGGCGCTGCTCTTCGCCGGATTCCTCGGCCACGAGCGCGGCCGGCAGGGCGACGATCCGCTCGTCCCGTTCTCGCTCTTCAGGGACCGCAACTTCACCCTCATCAACTTCGTCGGCGTCACGGTGTCCTTCGGCGTGATCGGGATGTTCCTGCCGCTGACGATCTACCTGCAGTCCGTGCTGGGGTTCAGCGCCCTCAAGTCCGGGCTCGTCCTGCTGCCGCTCGCGATCGGTTCGTTCGTGACGGCGGGACCCGCCGGAATCCTCGCGGACAAGGTCGGCGGCAAGTTCATCCTGATGACGGGGCTGCTGGCCTGGGCCGCGGCCCTGGTGTGGATCGTGGCCGCGGTGGACGTGGGGTCGAGCTGGACGACGGTCGCCTTCCCGCTGCTGCTCGCGGGCCTGGGAGCCGGGTTCACCTTCGCGCCGATGGCCACCGAGGTCATGCGCAACGTGCCCGCGAGGCTCTCCGGAGCCGCCTCCGGCCTCAACAACGCGCTGCGGCAGGTCGGTTCGGTGCTCGCGGGAGCCGTCGTCGGCGCGGTGCTCCAGGCCCGGCTGGCGTCCTCGCTCCCCGAGCAGGCGCAGCGGCGCGCCGGCGGGCTGCCGGCGGCGTACCGCGACGGTTTCGTCGGCGCCTTCTCCGAGGGAGAGGCCGACGTGAACGCGGGGCGGTCGGCGCGGGTGCCGGACGGCGTCCCGCGCGACGTCGCCGACCGCATGCGTGAACTCGGTGGCCAGGTCTTCGGCCATGGCTTCGTGCACGCGATGGGGCCCGCCGTGCTGGTCGCCGCCGCCGTGCTGCTGGCCGGCGCGCTCGCCTGCCTCGCCGTACGCCGTCACCGGGGGCCGTCGGCCAACCCGCACGCCCTGCCCGTGTACGAACCCCAGCTGGAGGAAGCGGCCTCATGACCACCGACACCATCGACCTCACCGTCATGTACGCGGCCCACGACGCCTTCCGGCGCGACCTGGAGCGCCTCGCCAAGGCCGCGGTGGACGGCACCGCGTCCGCACCCCAAGTCCGCGCGGGCTGGGGGAACTTCAAGCATCAGCTGCACATCCATCACACCGCGGAGGACAGTGATCTGTGGCCGCGCGTGGAGCGCGGGGCCGCGGGGCGGCCCAGGGACGTCGCGCTGCTGGCCGCGATGGAGGCGGAGCACGCGGGCCTCGGCGCGCTGCTGACGGCCGTCGACACCGCGCTGCGTGACCGTTCGGCCGAACTGCCCGCCTGTGTCCACGCGTTGGCCGCCGCCCTTGACGACCACCTCACGCACGAGGAGGACAGCGCCCTTCCGCTCGTCCAGGAGGTCCTGACGTCGGCGGACTGGGCTGCCTTCACCGGGAAGATCCGCGAGGCACAGGGGCTGCGCGGGGCCGCGCTCTTCGTGCCGTGGATCGTCGACGGCGTCCCGGCCGCCGACCGCGCCAGGTTCCTCGGCGCGCTCCCGCCGCCCGTGCGGGTCCTCAACCGGCTCTTCTGGGAGGCGGGTTACCGCAGGCGCGGGTTGTGGCGGGCCTGAGGCCGAGGGGTGCCCGGACGGGGCTTCGGCTCCGTCCGGCTGCCCGGCCCGTGTCCCGGGGCCGCCGGCCGAGGGCGGGAGGATCGGGGCCGGCGGCCGGTTTCGCGCGGGAGAGCCGCCGTCCTGCGCGGGGCCTCCGAGAAGGGCCGGGTTCCAGTGGACCACCGAATTCCGTGCGCCGGTAGCGTGCGACGGGCTCCGGCGCGAGCGTGTGGTTCACACGGGGCGCACAGAATTTCGAAATCCGGTGCGAGTGGGTCGAGTTGGCAGAGCAATTGACCATCTTTCAAAAGTGCGGATGTTTCCCAGGCGCCTTGTTGGTCATGAGTGTGTTGTGCGAGGGTGAACTCACTGCGCGTGGTCAATGGCCGGGTGTGAAATCCGTGTTCGTCATTTCGGACCGCCGGCGAGCTCGAAAGACTCCGGACGAGGGTCTTCGTCGACCTTCCCGCCCGGCTGTTCTCCCGGCGCATCGCCAAAAAGGCACGCAACGGGCAGGGCTGCTTTTCGGCGGCCGGAAATAGCCCGTGTGCCACCTTGCACCGTGGAAGGAACCCGCTCCGTGCCCACCCCCCACCCCCCTCGTCCCGCCCATCCTCCCGGCGGCGCTTTCGGCGAATGCGACGAGAGTCTCGCCGCCCGACTGAGAGGCCGACCGGCGGGTGGGGCCACCCAGTCCGTCGCCCTGCTGATGGCCCGCCACTGGCAGTCGACGTACGACTACGCGGTCGTCTGCCTCGCCTCTTCGTCGCACGTCGCCTCGATGGTCGCCGCGACCTCCTTCCATTACGCGCTCGACTGCCTGGTACGCGGCGAGTCCGGAGCGGCCCTGCGGCCGCGGCTCCTGGTGACGGTGCGGGACACCGTCAAGGAATGGTCCGCGGAGGACCGGATATCCGGTGTCCTGCCGGATCTGGCGAAAACCGCCGGTGGGCGTGGTATGCGGGTGGCGGGATCCGCGGGATCCCTGACGGCCGAAAATCGGAAGCTCGCCGAGCGTTCCTTCCATACTCTCCCGGGTTCCGCGCAGTGTCTGCTGTGGCACGCCGAGGTCGAGGCCGAGCCCATATCCGTACCGGCCGGTCTGTCGGGCATGGACATCGGGACCGCGGCGGCCGCTCTGGAGCGGGCCCGCGAGCAATTCCGGCAGGGTTGTGTGCGCGCCCATCGGGAACTCGCGCCGCGCGAGGAATGCGGCTACTACAACCGGCTGCTGGATGTCCCGACGCGTCGCGGCGGTGCGCCGTCGCCGGAAGACCGGCACCATCTCGCGGGGTGCGTCCACTGTCGGTATGCCGAGGAGCAACTCAGCCTGTGTGAAGGTGAGTTGGGTGTTCTACTGACCGAAGCCGTGCTCGGCTGGGGCGCGCGGCGCTATCTCGACACCCGCACGGGGGGCGTGCGGCGAGGAATGCGCCCCCCGGACGGGCCGGCGTTCGGAGGCATGCCTTCGGCCAGTCCCGGCGTACCGGGCGGCCGGCGAGGTGGCCGTGGCGATGGCGCAGGCGCGGGACGTCACGGGGGTCCGGGCGATGACGGAGGTCCCGCGGCGAGTGGGCGTGCCGGGAGCGGCGGACGCCATCGACCGCCGGAGGGGATTCCCGCGCGGGGTCGCCGGATCCTGACCGGACAGGCCCGTTCCAAGGCCCTGCTCACGGGGGCGGGCACCGTCTCGGCCCTGCTGCTCGTGACCGTCCTCGCCGTGAGCCTGTCGTCCTCGGGCAGCGGCGGAGCCGACCCGGCCGCCTCCACGGGCGTCGGCAGCACCCGCACCGTTCCGGCCGCCCCGGGTTCCTCGCCCCCGGCCTCGGCCGGACTTCCCACCGGTACCGAGCGGACGCGACTGCGCAACCTCGCCGCCGACCTGTGCCTCGACATCCGGGGCGGTAGGGCGACGTCCGGCGCGGAGACGGAGCTTGCCGCCTGCTCCTCCGCCGGGACCCAGCAGTGGTCCTACGAGGACGACGGGCTGCTGCGCAGTGTCGCCGACCCCGGAATGTGCCTGGACTCCGGGGCGGTCGACGGTGTCGTCGCGCTGAGCCGCTGCGTCGGTCCGGGGGACGCGCACCGCGACGACGTTCGCTATGACCTCACCGTGCGCGGCGAGTTGCTTCCCCGTGCGCGAAACCGGCTCGCGGTCGCACCCGGTTCCACCGACCCGGACGCCGACATCGTCGTCAAGGACCGAAGCGGTTCCGACGCGCAGCGCTGGCGTACCGACGCCTCGCCGGCCGCACCCCGGTCGTTGTCGATCGCGGGCACGGCGAGCGCGTCGACGCGTCCCGTCACCGAGCCGGTGTCCGCCGGCGGCACGACGGCCGGACAGCCCGGCGACCCGTCCGGTGCCCCGTCCGGTGAGCAGCCGACGCGCGCACCCGATGCCCCGGAGATGACCGCGCCGGTCGCCCCCGACGAACCCCGTCCGGTGAGCGCCGACGACCGCACCAGCCCGGAGTCCGTACCGCCGCCTGTACGACTTCCGCCCGCGGCGGCCGGGACGGCCGAGACGGGCCCCTGAGGGATCGGTCCCCCGGCGCGCACGAGGCGCCGGGGGACCGGGACCCGGTCGGGACCGGGTGGCCCCCAGCCCGGGGTGCCCCGCGGGACCGGCCGGCGCGCGGGATCGGGCACGGTCGGGGGACCGGGCCCGGTCGGGGAACCGGGTCGGGGAACCGGGTCGGGCCGGGGGACCGGGTCGGGGAACCGGGTCGGCCGGGGAACCGGGTCGAGCCCCTACGACACCACGTCCCGTAGCGGCTTGCCCGCCACGAAGTCGGCGGCGTTCTGGACCGCCGCCAGCGCGATCCGTACCAGGGTCTCGCGTGTGACACCCGCGACGTGCGGCGAGAGCACCACGTTCGGGGCCTTGAGCAACCGCAGCGCCGCCGTGGGCGGTTCGGGGTCGAAGACGTCGAGACCCGCGCCGGCCAGGGCACCCGCGTCGAGCGCGTCCGCGAGGGCTTCTTGGTCGATCAGGGCGCCGCGTGAGGTGTTGACGACGAACGCGGTGGGCTTCAGGAGCGCCAGCCGTTCGGCATCGAGCAGATGCCGGGTCGTCTCGGTGAGCGGCGCGTGCAGCGTGACGTAGTCCGACGTCCGCAGCAGTTCGTCGAGTTCGACATGGCGGGCGCCGCCGAGCCGGGCCTCCGCCTCCGCGCCGATGGACTGCGGACCGGCGTACACGATGGACATGTCGAACGCGACCGCGCGCCGGGCGACCTCCTCGCCGATGTGACCGAGCCCGATGATGCCGAGGGTCTTGCCGGACAGTTCGGTGATGGACCGCTGCAGCCGCGGCAGGGCCCAGTCGGCGTCGACGAGCGCGGTGTGGGCCGGGATCAGCTGCTTGGCGAGGGCGAGCATGAGGGCGAAGGTCTGCTCGGCCACGTTCTGCTTCTCGGCGCCGCTGGAGCCGATGTTGCACACCGGCACCCCCTTGGCGCGGGCGGCGTCCAGGTCCACGTAGTCGAAGCCGTGGCTGGCGCACTGCACCAGTTCGAGGTCCGGTGCGGCGGCCAGGTGCCCGGCGGTCACCGGGGCGAGACCGGTGATGATGACCTGGGCCTCGCGCAGCGCGCCGGGGTCCTCGTCGGTCGACTCGACGACGGTGACGCGGGCCTCGCCGGGGAAGACCCCGGCCAGCGCGGCTCCGGCGGTGCGGCCGCCCACGTGTGCCGAGACCACGGCGAGTACGTTCTTCACGGTGTTTCCTCGATCAGGTCGTCGGCGCCGAGGCCGGTGGGGCGGGAGTGTCCGGACAGGGCGAGGGTGAGGTCGAACTCCGCGAGCAGACAGCGGATCACGTGTTCGACCCCCGCCTGTCCGTCGAGGCCGAGCCCGTAGGCGTACGGCCGTCCGACGAGCACGGCCCGTGCGCCGAGGGCGAGCGCCTTGAAGATGTCGTCGCCGGTGCGGATGCCGCTGTCGAACAGGACGGTCAGCCGGTCGCCGACCGCCTCGACCACCCGGGGCAGCGCGTCGGCGGCCGCGACCGACCCCGCCACCTGCCGCCCGCCGTGGTTGGAGACCACCACGCCGTCCATCCCGGCGTCGGCCGCGCGCCGGGCGTCGTCCGGGTGCAGGATGCCCTTGAGGACGATCGGCCCGTCCCAGTTCTCCCGCAGGAAGGCCAGGTCCGGCCAGGTCTTTCCGGGGTCGGCGAACATCCCCACGAAGTGCATCACGGCCGCGTTCGGGTCCTCGTGCACCGGTTTGGCCAGACCCGCCTGGAACGCCGGGTCCGAGAAGTGGTTCGCGGTGCCGATGCCGTGCAGGAACGGCAGATACGCCTGGTCGAGGTCGCGCGGACGCCAGGCCAGCAGGGGAGTGTCCAGCGTGACGAACAGGGCCGTGTATCCGGCGGCCTTCGCCCGGTCCAGGAAGCTCCGGGTCACCTCGCGGTCCTTCGCCCAGTACAGCTGGAACCAGCGCTCCGCGTCGCCCATCGCCTCGGCGACCTGCTCCATCGGCGTACTGGACGCCGAGGACAGGATGTACGGGACACCCTGCGCGGCGGCGGCCCGCGCGGCGGCCGGCTCCGCGTCCGGATGCATGATGGAGAGCACGCCCACGGGCGCGAGCGCCAGCGGCGCGGGCAGGGCGCGGCCCAGCACCTCCACGGACAGGTCGCGTTCGTGCACGTCCCGCAGCATGCGCGGCACGATCCGGCGCCGGTCGAGCGCCTCCCGGTTGGCCCGCGCGGTGCTGCCGTTGCCCGCGCTGCCGGCCACATAGCCGACCGGACCGGGGCCGAGGCGCTGCTCGGTGAGCTCCTCCAGCCGGGTCAGATCGGTGGGCAGCCGCGGCACGGCGCCCGTCATTCCGTTCAGATAGATCTCGTACTGGAAGTCGGCCCAGTGCTTCGCCATCCGTACGTCCCGCCTCTCGTCCCTGAGATCGCGCTGTACGCCGTCGATCCTGGCGACTGTGACAAGGTCCGTCCACCGCGGTGCGCACATCGAGCGGCTGGGATCATCATCAGGTGACAAAGAGGCCCGTGGACGTCAGGGAACGCGTCCGGCAGGAGATGGTCGCCGACCCGCGTGTCGTCGAGGCGGTCGTCGCCGCCGTGCACGAGCAGGTCCCGGCCTACGCCGCGCTCGACGACAGCCGGCTGCCGGAGGTACGGGCCATCGCGGCCTGGGGGCTGGAGCGCCTGCTCCAGCTGTGGGCCACCGACGCCACCCTGGAGCCGTCGGACCTGAGGCGCTTGCGGGGCATCGCGGCGGCCCGCGCGGCAGACGGGAGGCCCGTGCGGGCGGTGCTGCGCGCCTACCGGGTCGCGGCGACCGTCCTCACGGACGAGATCGCAGCCCGAGCGCCGCGGCTGACCGCGTCGGACGCCCTGGCGCTCACCAGGATGCTGCTGACCGCGCTCGACACCCTCTCCGAGGAGATGGCCACGGCGTACGCGGCCACCAGCGAGGACCTCGCCGCGGACCGTGACCGGGCGCTGCGACTGCTGCTGGACGACCTGATCGCGGGGCGGCACGCCTCGGTGGGCGCGCTGACCGACCGCTCGGCCCGGCTGGGCATCCAACTGCCCGACCCCGCGTGCCTGCTGGTGGCGGAGCCGGCCGGCCCGGACCGTCCCGACCTGACGCACGACATGGTGACGGCCCTGCTGGACGCGCTCGACATCGCCGGCACCCCCGACGTCACCGCGCCGACGACCGTACGGGGCCCCCGCGCCGTCCTGCTGCTGCCCGCCGGAGCCGTCGCGGGGGCCGGGGCGGCGCTCCGCGCGCTGGAACTGCGCGGCTGCGCGATCACGGCGGAGAGCCTGGACCGGGTCGCCGTCGCCCACCGGCTGGCCGCCGACGCCCTCGACACGGCGCCCGCCCACGCGTACCGGGGAGGCCGCCTCCTCACCGACGCCGACGCCCATGTCCTCGCGCTGCTCGCCGGGCATCCGGCCGCGCCGCCGGACCACGTCGCCCGTCTGGTGCTCGGGCCGCTCACCGACCCGGGGCAGGGACACCTGCTGGCGGCGCTCACCGCGTATCTCGACACGGGTTCGGCGAACGCCGCCGCACGTGAACTCCATCTCCACGCCCAGTCCCTGCGCTACCGCCTGCGCCGCGTCCGCGAACTGACCGACCGCGATCCGCGGGACGCCTGGCAACGGCTCACCCTGGACATCGCCCGCACGATCAGGGCGGCCTCGCGGTGACGCCGGCCCGAGCGGCCCCCGGCGTGAGCCAGGGGTGCGCCGCGTAGTGGTCGGTGCCCCAGTGCGCCGGCCACCCGGTGGCCGGCGGGAGGATCCCGGCCGGTCGCCGCCCCAGGAGGCCGAGCGCCGGCGCGAGATGATCAGGGGTGATCGGCTCCCGCGCCGCCAGCCCCCGGACGTCGACCACCGGTCCGACGAACTGGCCGGGGATGTCGGTGAACAGCACACCGGCCACCGCGGCCACCCATCACGCCGTCATGCCCCGCCAGTTGCAGCCGTGCGAGAACCAGTGGCGGCCGCCGCGCCGGCGGCGGTTGAAGACCTGCTCGACCTCGGTGAGGTCGGGAGAGGTGGCCGGGGAGTCGTCGGACAAGAGTGCACCAGCGAAGTGCCCGTACCCGGACGGGCGGTGGAGCGCGTGGTGGCGCCGGGGGAGGGATGGCCGATTGTCGCCGCCGGGGTGTGCGGCGTGAGCGGTGGCCGTCCTTCTGGGGTCTGCCGGCGGTAAGGCGTCGCGGGGTACGGGCAGCAGAGGGGTGATCATCCATTCTCCGGGCCGCCGCGGGACGATATCTCCACATTGGTGAGCGGCCCGTCGCTACGACGTCACCTCTCGTTCACTCCCCGGGCTCGTCCCGCTGCCCTTCCCGTTCGCCTCCTTCGCCGGTGGCGGCGGCGTCCTGCGGCCCGGCGTCCGGCCCCTGGGCCCGGACCCGCTCCACGTGTGCGAGCGAGTCGCGCAGTTCCGTCAGCCAGTCGTCGGTGTGGCGCTGTACGAGGCGGACGCACCAGGCGAGCGCGTCGCTGCGGCTGCGGGCGACACCGGCGGCGATGAGGGTGTCGAGGACCTGGCGTTCGGGCTGACGCAGCCGGGTCATGACAGGTGCGGCGACGTGGGTGAACAGCGTGCGTTCGCCCCCGCATTCGACACCCCAGGACACCTTCCTGCGAAAGCGGTGCTCCGCCTCGCGCGCGACCGCGACCCGGTCGTCGCGGGTGCGCTCCCGGAACTCCTGGACGCGTGCCTGGAGGGCCGCCTCCCGCTCGGCGTCCGAGGCGCCCTCGGTGAGCCTGGGCTCCGGTATGCGGCCGACGACGGTGATCTCCTCGCGGTCGACGGTCACCTCCGCCAGGCCCTCGAAGAGATCGTCGGGAAGGCGGCCGGCGAACCAGCCGCGCGTCTGCTCGCGTTGATCGCTCGTAATCATGTAATGACGATTACTCCAATGCGGTGGATGCGCAAGGGTCGCGGAGCGTTGTCCGCCGTGGGCTGAAGGTGGTCTTCAGGGGCTGGGGGGCGCTGAGCGGAATGTTTCAGGCCTATTGCGGAGCCGAGGGAAACCGGCCATGAAGGTGCCCCGGGCGATCAGCGCCCGTGCCGTTGTGGGGCTCGAACGTTCGAGTTTCGTTACTTCGCGCCAGTGATTCAATACTCAAAGTTACCGAAACGCGTGGGGTCGATGTGTGTTTCCGGTGTGGACTCGGCAGACTCGCGCTCGCCGCACCGACACACACCGAGCCGGTGCCGCATTCAACCGAGCGGAAGGATGCACACAATGCCGAACACCGCGCGCTGGGCAGCGACTCTCACCCTCGCGGCCACCGCCGTCTGCGGGCCCCTCGGAGGGTCCGCCCTCGCCGCCCCCGCCCCTGCCCCCGCCCTCGCCCCCGCCGGCCTGTACGCCCCCTCGGCCCTGGTGCTCACCACGGGGCACGGGCAGAGCGCCGACGCCGCCACCCCGGAACGTGCGGTCACGCTGAACTGCGCGCCGACCGCCTCCGGCACCCACCCCGCCGCCGTCCAGGCCTGCGCCGAACTCCGCGGGGTCGGCGGCGACTTCGACGCACTGTCGGTCAGAGACGGCGTCTTGTGCACGAAGCAGTTCGACCCCGTGGTCGTCACGGTCGCCGGCGTCTGGCAGGGCAAGCGGGTCACGTACGAACGGACCTTCGCCAACGAGTGCGTGAAGAACTCCTACGGGACGACCGTCTTCACGTTCTGAGAGACCGGGATCGCGCGCTTTTCGTGAGCATCGATCGAGGCGCGTAGCTGGGGAGTGCGAGCCCCGTCGCGGAGCGCAGCGCGATCTCGCACCGAGGGTCGGCCGGACGGAGTGGGGCCTCCGGCCGGCCCTCGGCATGTTCCGGGCCCGCCCAGGACTCAAGTCGGCTCGTCCGCAGGGGGGTTCGGCTCGCGGAGGAAGCATGACGACCGCTGGAAGCCCCGCGGACGGCACCCGCGGGGCCCAACTGGTCCGGGAAGCCGCCCCGACACGGATCGACCGTCACGCCGGGCTCGGGTCAAAGCTGCCGGGCGACCCGCGCGGAGGCTCCGCGCGGAGCAGCCGCGTCACCGGTCCGAGTCTCCGGGGATGCCGGGTCCGGCCCGGTACCGTAGCCCTGGATCATGAATGTTCTGAGTGACGCGGACCGACGGCTGTTCCGACGTGTGGCGGCCGCGCGGCTGCCAGGCGCGGATCCGGCGCTGCGACGGCTGAGCCACTCCGCCGATCACGGAGGGCTGTGGCTCGGCGCGGCGGCAGGCCTCGCGCTCGTCGCGGGCGGCACCGGCCGCCGGGCGGCGCTGCGGGGTCTGGGCTCGCTGGCGCTGGCCTCGCTGACCGTCAACACCGTGGCCAAATGGAGCACCCGGCGGCCCCGCCCGCTGCTGGACCTCGTACCGTCGGTCCGCCACCTCGCCCGGCAGCCGCACAGCACCTCCTTCCCCTCCGGGCACTCCGCCTCGGCCGCGGCCTTCGCCACCGGAGTCGCGCTGGAGTCGGCCGGACACGGCGCGCTGGTCGCGCCCGTCGCCGCCGCGGTCGCCTTCTCGCGGGTGTACGTGGGGGTCCACTACCCCGGTGACGTGCTGGCCGGCGTCGCGATCGGAGTCGGTGCGGCGGTCCTCACCGCGCGCTGGTGGCCGCCGCGCCCGGAACTCCCTGAGCGGGAACGGCCCGCCGTGTCCGCACCGGCGCTGCCCGGCGGCGCGGGGCTGGTCGTCCTCGTCAACAGCGAGGCGGGGACGGCGCGGACCGGGGCGTCGTCACCGGTCGAGCGGCTGCGGGTGCTGCTGCCCGCGGCCGATCTGATCGAACGCGGCCCGGACGACGACTTCGCCGCGCTGCTCGACCGGGCGGCCGCGAAGGCCACGGAGGCGGCCGGTGTGCTCGGGGTGTGCGGAGGGGACGGCAGCGTCAACGCCGCCGCGCGGGCGGCGGCCGAACGCGGGCTCGCACTCGCCGTGTTCCCCGGCGGCACCCTGAACCACTTCGCCCAGGACGTTGGCGTACCCCGCATCGAGGACACCGCCACCGCGGTCGGCCGCGGCGAGGCGGTGAGGGTGGACCTGGGTGTGTCGAGGCCGCGGGGGGCCGGGCGCGAGGTGCTGTTCCTCAACACCTTCAGCATCGGCCTGTATCCCGAACTCGTCGCGATCCGCGAGCGCTTGGAGGATCGCTGGGGAAAGCGGCCGGCCGCGGCGGCCGCCCTGGTGCGAGTGCTGCGCACCGCGGCCCCCGTCGACCTGCGCGTCAACGGCCGTGACCGGCGCCTGTGGTTGCTCTTCGCGGGCAACGGGCGCTACGAGCCGGAGGGGTTCGCCCCGGTCTCCCGTCCTCGCCTGGACGACGGACTCCTCGACCTGCGCCTGATCGACGCAGCCCACCGCCTCGCCCGCACCCGGGTGGTGGTCTCCGCCCTCGTCGGCGCGCTCGGCCGCTCCCGTGTGTACGGCGCCGAGAGGGTGCCCTGGGTCGAGCTGGAGGGCCTCGACGGCACCAGGACGCTCGCGTACGACGGCGAAGTCGCGCCCGCGCCGACGGGGTTGAGGCTGGAGAAGGACCGGCGCGCGCTCGTCGTGTACCGGCCCGCCGCGGTGGGGGACGCGAACGCGGGCGAGAGCGGCCGGGGTGCTTCGGCCGGCGGCCGCCGCGACGGGAGGAGGGGCCGCCGTCTCCCTGAAGACGGCGGCCCCTCGGTTCCGGGGTGATCACACGGGTCCTACATGTGGACGGCGCGCACGGCGTCCGGGTCCTGTTCCTGGGTGCCGCGGCGGTAGAGCAGGAAGGCGATGACCGCGCCGGCGGCGAAGAAGCCCGCCGACCACCAGAAGGCGGTGGTGTAGCTCTCGATCGTCGACTGCGCCCGGACCAGCTTGTCCGTGGCGTCCTTGCCGGCCAGGTAGCCGGTGGCGGCGCTCGCGGCGAGCGTGTTCAGCAGCGCGGTGCCGATCGAACCGCCCACCTGCTGCATCGTGTTGACGGTGGCGGAGGCGACGCCCGCGTCCTCGGCGGCGATCCCGCTGGTGGCCAGCGACATGGCGGGCGGCATCACGATGCCGAGGCCCGCGCCGATCAGGAGCAGCTGCGGCAGCACGGCGGTCGAGAAGTCCGAGGCGACCCCGATACCGGTCAGCCAGGCCATGCCCGCGACGGCGATCGCGAAGCCCGCGGGGATGACGATCTTCGGGCCGATACGCGGCACCAGGACGGTGGTGGACACCTGAGCCATGATCATCAAGGTGGCCATCATCGGCAGGAAGGCGACACCGGTCTTCGTCGGGCTGAAGCCCAGGTTCAGCTGCAGGTAGTAGGTGAGGAAGAGGAAGACACCGAACATGCCCGCACCGGTGATCAGTACGGTGACGAACGACGCGGCGCGGTCGCGGTCGAGCAGGACGCGCATCGGCAGCAGCGGGTGCTCGGCGCGGGTCTGCCACCAGGCGAAGCCGCTGATCAGGATGGCACCGGCGGCCAGGAAGCCCCAGGTCAGCGGCGAACTCCAGTCGTGCGTCTCGGCGTTGGAGAAGCCGTAGACCAGGGCGAAGAGGCCGGAGGAGACCAGCAGCGTGCCCGGCAGGTCGAGCCGGGAGTTCGCGGCGTCCCGGTGGTTGCTCAGCAGGATCCAGCCGCCGGCGAAGGCGACGACCGCGAAGACGAGGTTGACGAACAGCGTCCAGCGCCAGTCGAGGGCGTCGGTCAGCACACCGCCGAGCAGCAGTCCGACCGCGCCGCCGGCACCGGCGATCGCGCCGTAGACACTGAACGCCTTGGCGCGTTCCTTGGCGTCGGTGAACGTCGTGTTCAACAGCGAGAGCGCGGCGGGGGCGAGCAGCGCGCCGAAGACGCCCTGCAGGGCTCGCGCGGTGACCAGCATGCCGAAGCTGGTGGAGGCGCCGCCGAGTACGGAGGCGCCGGCGAATCCGGCGACACCGATGAGGAAGGCGGGCTTGCGTCCGAAGAGGTCGGCGATGCGTCCGCCGAGCAGCAGCAGCGAGGCGAAGGCCAGCGAGTACGCCGTGACGATCCACTGCCGGTTGCCGTCGGAGAAGCCGAGGTCCGCCTGTGCGGACGGCAGGGCGATGTTCACGATGGTGGCGTCGAGGACCACCATCAGCTGCGCGATGCCGATGATCGCGAGGATCCACCACCGCCTCGGCGAGGGTCCGGACGAGGGGTCCACGGAGCCCTTGCGGGCACCTTCGGTCAGGGTCTGGGACATGGGAGAACCACTCCAGGGAAGTCGCTCAGGATGACGGAGACGTAAACGAAACTGTTTCGTACACATCGACAGTAGGGCACCGCCTGCGAAACGGCAACGTTTCGCTAGAGGGGTCGGGTGAGGTGACCGTCACATCGCGAGCCCCCTGGGTGTCCGCGCATGCCTTGACCGGCATATAACCGAAGCGGCATATTGGGCGCATGCCCGACGTCACTCCCTGGACCGCGCTCGCGGACCCGCACCGCCGCGCGATCGTCGCGCTGCTCCGGGAGCGCCCGCGTGCTGTCGGAGAGATCGTGGCGGCATGCGGACTGAGTCAGCCGAGCACCTCGAAGCACCTGCGCGTGCTGCGGGACGCGGGTCTGGTCCGGGTCAGCCAGGACGCGCAACGCCGCGTCTACGCCCTGGATCCGGCACCGATCGCCGCACTCGACGCCTGGCTCGCCCCGTACCGCACGCTGTGGAACGACAGCCTCGACACTCTCGGACGCCGTCTGGACAAGGCGGCGGGGGAGCCGTCGGACGACCCCGAAGCCCCCTCCGCGAAGGACTGAGCCACCATGTCGGCCGAACGCACCGCCCTCACCGGCACCTACCTCACCCTCGAGGACGGCCGCCCCGCCGTCCGTTTCAGCCGTACCTACGACCACCCCGTCGCCCGCGTCTGGGAGTTCGTGACCGACCCGGAGGAGCTGGCCGGCTGGTTCCCGTCCCGCGCGGAGATCGAGCTGCGCCCCGGCGGCACCATCAGGTTCAGCGGCGACCCGAACATGTCCGACTCCACCGGCCGCGTCATCGCCGTCGACCCGCCCCGGCACCTCTCCTTCGACTGGGGCGGCGACGAGCTGCACTTCGGCCTCGAAGCCCTCGACGACAAGCGCACGCGTTTCACGCTCACCGACGTGCTCGGGGCCGAGGACACCGCCGCCCGCAACGGCGCCGGCTGGGAGGTGTGCCTCGCCGCCCTCGACGCCAAGGCCCTCGGCCGGCACTCCCAGGGCCCGCACGCCGGTGCCGGAGCTCCCTGGCGGGAGATCTACCGCGCCTACCTCGCCGCCGGTGTCCCCTCCGGCGCCCAGGTGCCGGGGACGGACTGACCGCTCACGCCAACTGCCGCCGCACCAGCTCGTGCAGCCGCCCGCCGGTGTCCGCGAGCAGCCGTGCGGGAGGCCCCTGCTGGGCGACCCGGCCGTCCTCCATCAGGATCACCCGGTCCGCGTCCATGACCGTGGACAGCCGGTGCGCGATCACGACCCGGGTGGCGTTGAGCGCCTTGGTGCTCTCGATGACCGTGCGCTGGGTCTCGTTGTCCAGGGCGCTGGTGGCCTCGTCGAAGAAGAGGATGCGCGGGCGGCGGATCAGCGCCTGGGCGATCATCAGACGCTGGCGCTGGCCGCCCGAGACCGCGCCGCTGCCGGAGACGATCGTGTGCAGTCCCATCGGCATCCGCCTGATGTCCTCCGCCAGGCCCGCCATCTCGGCCGCCGCCATCGCCTCTTCGGGCGTGTAGGGCTCGGTGCCGCAGATGCAGTCCAGGACGGAGCCGGTGAACGGCTGCGCGTGCTGGAGCACGACACCGCACTGACGGCGTACGGCGGACTGGTCGAGGGCCGCGAGGTCCTGACCGTCGTACAGCACACTGCCCGAGACCGGTTTGTCGAAGCCGATGAGCAGCCTCAGCAGCGTGGACTTGCCGCAGCCGCTGGGGCCGACGATCGCCACGAACTCGCCCGCCCGGATGTCGAACGACACGTCGTCGAGGACGAGCGGCCCGTCGTCGGTGTACCGGAAGGAGAGCCTGCGGGCCTCGACGGCCCCGGACAGCACGCCGGGGCGGGTGCTCGCCACCCGGACCTCCGGGGTGGCGTCGAGCACCGGCCTGATCTCCTCGAACATCGGCAGCGCGGCCGCCGCCGAGACGAAGGCGCCGGTCAGCTGGGTGACCGAGGTCAGCAGCATGGTCACCGAGGTGTTGAAGGTGAGGAAGTCCGCGGCCGACAGGGATCCGCTCGCCGGGCCGGCGAGCAGCATGAACATCAGCAGGGAGCAGAGCGGCAGATACACCGCACCCAGCACCGTGGTGAGGTTCTTGATGCGGCCCACCTTCCGCTGGAGTTCACGGCTGCGCGCGAACTCGCCCGCCCAGGCGGCGTACGCGTAGTTCTCCGCCGCCGCGACCCGCAGCTTGGGCAGTCCGCGCAGGGTCTGGAACGCCTGGTTGTTCAGCTTGTTGCCGAGCACGACCAGCCGGCGCTGCCACCGCACCTGCCACAGGCCGAGCCCCAGGAACACGGCCGCGATGACGACGAGCATGGCGACCGCGGCCAGCGCCATGGGCACGCTGTACCAGAGCAGCAGCCCCAGGTTCATCGCGCCGACCGCGCCGGCCTGCGCGAGCGTGGGGCCGACACCCGCGAGGAGACGACGGATCGCGCTGATGCCCATGGCGGCACTGGCCAGTTCACCGGTCGAGCGCGAGGTGAAGAATTTCGTCGGCAGCCGCAGCAGCCGGTCCCACACGGCCGGTTGCAGCGTCGCCTCGATCCGCCCCTCCATGCGCAGCAGCGTGAGGTTCTGCAGCAGCATGAACGCCGCGGACACCACACTGGTGATCATGATCGCCAGGCAGACCTGCACGATGAGTCCGTGCTGGGCCTTCGGCACGTACTCGCCGAGCACCTTGCCGGTCGCGATCGGCACCAGGGCGCCGATCGCCACGGTGACGAGACCGCTGACCGCCAGATTGCGCAGGTCGCCGCCGGTGCCCTGGAGGCAGAACCGCGCCAGCCGCAACGGACTCAGCCGGCGTTCGGGCAGCGGCCGGTAGAACATCACGGCCCGCGGCTCGAACTCGGCCGCGTTGGCCTTCTCGACCGGCGTCTCCCGCCCGGACGACGGCTGTACGGCCACATAGCCGCCGCGCCGCCACAGCAGCGCGACCGGGCTGCCCGACACCGCACGCCGGCCCACCAGCGGACCGATGTCGTCCCGCCACCAGGACCCGTCCAGGCGCACCGCGCGACTGCGGACGCGCGAGGCCAGCGCGATCCTCTCGACCGGGTCGAGCCGGTCGCTCTCCGTGCCGCTCTGCGCGGGCTCGGCGAGCGCGATCCCGGACGCGCGGGCGACCAGCGCGCAGGCCGCGTAGGTGGCGTCCGTGTCGGCCGGCGTGGGGCGCTTCGAGGGCGTCCCGATGGATGCCAGCAGGGTCCGGTCGGCCTGTGCGCGGACGGCCTCGCCCGCCTTGATGCCGGCCGCCGTCCGGTCCTCGTGACGGGCCTCGAGCTGCTCGATCCAGCGGTCCAGCGTGGCCAGCAGCCGGTACTGCTGGTCGACCATGCCCTGCCAGACACCCGAGTCCATCAGCAGGTCCGCGGCGGCCTCCGCGCCGTACATCGAGCCGTACCGCACACTCCCCGGCGGCACCTGCATCCAGAAGACGTCGTCGTCCGTCGGCGCGGCCGCGTTCTCCGTGGCCGTGGGGGCCTGGAAGAGGATAGAGAGGCTGCGGCCGACGCCGAGCGCGAGGGCGTACTCCAGCGGGCTCGATGTCGGCGGCACGTACTGGGGGTTGCCGTACTCGTCGTAGGACCAGGTCTCGGCGGGGGCCGGCTGGTACAGCTCGCGCAGTACGATCCGGCGCGCCGCGCAGTCCCGCGACGGCCGGCCGACCAGCGTGTGCTGGGGACCCGCGACGGGGCCGAGCAGCAGCGAGCCCGCTTCGAGACGACCGAGGTGGTGCCACTGGCCCTGCTGGGCGGCGTCCACCGCGAACAGGTCCAGGGTGCCCGCGGTGACCAGCCACAGCACCTGTGGCCCTTCCAGGTCGAGGCGGTTGAGCCCGGCGCAGCCGACCGGCGTGCCCATCGTGCCGAGCGCGCCGAGGACGACGTCGCCCTCGTGAACCGTCGTCATCTCATCGCTCCCTGACCAGCTCGGCGTACGGACCGCCGGCCGCCACCAGGGCGTCGTGCCGCCCGCGTTCCACGATCGTGCCGTGCTGGAGCACCACGATCTCGTCGCTGTCGCGCACGGTGCTGAGCCGGTGCGCGATCACCACACAGGCACAGCCGCGCTTGCGGAGGTTGTCGATGACGGTCTGCTCGGTCTCCGCGTCCAGTGCGCTGGTCACCTCGTCGAGGACCAGGATGCTGGGCCTGCGCACCAACGCCCGCGCGATCTCCAGGCGTTGGCGCTGACCGCCGGAGAAGTTGCGACCGTCCTGCTCGACCCGGCTGTGGATGCCACCGGGACGCCGCACCACGACGTCGTACAGGGCCGCGTCCCGCAGCGCCGTGACGACGGCGTCGTCCGTGATCGAGGGGTCCCACAGTGCCACGTTGTCGCGGACCGTGCCCTCGAAGAGGAAGACGTCCTGGTCGACGAAGGAGACGGAGGCCGCGAGCGCGCCGCGCGGGATGTCCTCGAGCCGCTGCCCGTCGATCCGGATCGTGCCCTCCCAAGGGGTGTACAGGCCCGAAATCAGCCGGGACACCGTGGACTTGCCGCTTCCCGAGCCGCCCACCAGTGCCACCTGCCGCCCCGGGCCGACGGTCAGCGAGAAGCCGGTGAGCAGTGGCTTGTCGAGCGGGCTGTAGCCGAACGTGATGTTCTCCAGCTCTACATGGCCCTGCAGCCTGCGGGTGGAGTCGCCGGTGCCGGAGCGGGCGTAGAGCGGGTCGGCCTGGAAGTTCTCGACGTCCTTGAGGCGGGCCACGTCGGCGGCGAAGTCCTGGATGCGGCCCGCGACGCCGTTGAGCCGGGTGAGCGGCGCGGTGAAGCGGGTGACGAGCGCCTGGAAGGCCACGAGCAGACCGATCGAGATGTGTCCCTCCATCGCCCGCAGGCCGCCGATCCAGAGGATCAGCGCGCTGTTGAGGGTGGCGAGCGTCGGCGCGACCACTCCCAGCCAGGCGCTCGGCACTCCGAGGCGCTGCTGTTCCTCCAGCGTGGTGGCGTGCTGTCCGGCCCACTTGCGGAAGTAGCCGTCCTCGCCGCCGGTCGCCTTCATGGTCTCGATCAACTGCAGCCCGGTGTAAGCCGTGTTGGTGAGCCGGGCGCTGTCCGCGCGCAATTTCGCCGTACGGGTCGCGCGCAGCCGGATCACCACCCGCATCGCGACCACGTTGAGCAGCGCGACACCGATACCGACCGCCGTGAGCTGCGGATCGTAGGTGTAGAGCAGGACGGCGTAGAGCACCACGACGACCGCGTCCACGCCCGCCGCCGCGAGGTCGCGGGCCAGGGTCTCGGCCACCGCGTCGTTCGACTGGAGTCGCTGCACCAGGTCGGCCGGACTGCGCTGGGAGAAGAACGTGACGGGCAGCCGCAGCAGATGGCGCAGGAAGCGTGCGCTGCTGAGCGTCGAGGAGATGATCCGGCCGTGCAGCAGGTTCGCCTGCTGGAGCCAGGTCAGCAGCACGGTCAGCAGGACGCAGGCGCCCATCGACGCGAACAGCACCCCGAGCAGCGAGGTCTGACGGCCGATCAGAAAAGTGTCGATGTACGTCCTGCTGAGCGCGGGCAGCGCAGCGCCGACCGCGACCAGCAGCAGGCTGGCCAGCACGGCCGCGGGCATCGTGCCCGACGTGCCGCGCAGCCGGGCCGGCATCGCACCGAGGATGCCGGGCCTGCGGCCGCCCGCGCGGAAGTCGGGGCCCGGCTCCATGACCAGCACCACGCCGGTGAAGCTGGTGTCGAAGTCCTCCATCGGCACGAAACGGCGGCCCTTGCCGGGGTCGTTGATGTGCACCCCGCGCCGTCCGAGACGGCGGCCCATTCCGTCGTAGACGACGTAGTGGTTGAACTCCCAGAACAGGATCGCGGGCGCCTGCACCTCGGCGAGCGCGGCCGTGTCCATCTGCATGCCTTTGGCCGTGAGGCCGTAACCGCGCGCCGCCTTGAGGAGGTTGCTGGCGCGCGAGCCGTCCCGGGAGACGCCGCAGGCGATGCGCAGCTCTTCGAGGGGGATGAACCGGCCGTGGTGGCCGAGCACCATGGCGAGGGAGGCCGCGCCGCACTCCACGGCCTCCATCTGGAGGACCGTCGGCGTGCGGACGGTCCTGCGGGTGCTCTTGGGGACGGTGCGCTTCGGGGGTGCGGCGCGACGTCTGCCCCGGTTGTCCTGCGCGGTGGTCACGGCAGCAGCCAATCGACGGGACGCTGATCGGCCAGCCGGATCGAACCCGTGGCCAGGGTCATGGAGGTCAGCGGGTACGGGGGCCCGTCCGCCGAGGACCACTTGAGGCCGCTCTTCGTACGGGACGAACGGTCGAGGGAGACGAGGACGGCCACCGGCCTGCCCTTCTTGGTGAACTGCTCGCCGAGCTGGCTGTCGCCGAGGGAGGAAGTGATCTGCTGCTGGGTCCGCACACTCCGGCCGACCGCCTTCACATGACCGCGCAGCACCCCGTACCGCTGGGTCGGCACCGACTGGACGGTGAGGTCGACGGCGGCGTCCGCGGGGATGGTGGAGGCGCTCTCGGCGGGTACGTACACCGTCGCGTAGAGCGGATCGCCGGCGTGCGCGACCTTCTCCACCGCGGCGACGTCCGCGCCGGTGGAGATGATGGCCCCGATGGTGGCGGCGAGGGCCGTGATGCGGCCGGCGGCCACGGTCCGGACGACCGATGTCCCGCCCTGGGCCGTACGGACCTTGAGCACCGGCGCGTCGGCCGCGAGCCGATCGCCCTCCTCGGCGAGGACCGCGGTGACCTGGCCGGCGACGGGGCTCTGCAGGACGTAACTGCCCTGCGCGTGCGTGAGGACGGCGGGGGCTCCGACCGTCGAGGCCACCGTGCCCGTCACGGCCCAGACCGACGCGGCCGCCATGACGACGACCGTCACCGAGAGGACGAGCCAGCCCTGGGGGCGGGCGAAGCGCACCGGCAGGTCGAGTTCTTCGGCCGACTGCAGCTTGGCGAGGGCCTGTTGGCGGAACTGCACGGGACTTCCCTCACCTGTCGGAGAGATCTACGGCATCCGAGAGTCCCGGAACCGGGGAGTGGTTCCGGGACTCAGCGGGATGAGGCGCGGTCAGAGACCGGCGACCAGACCGGTGACCGGAGCGGTGTTCAGGCCGGTCACACCCTCGACGGTGCCGATGGCCGTGCCCACGATGCCCGAAACCGGGGCAACGCCGTCGACCAGGCCGGTGACGGTGCCGACGGCGTTCAGCGACAGGCCGCCGGAGACGTTGTCGAGGTCCGCGTCCGAGATCTCGGCGGTGGCGACCTGGGGGGTGGAGTTCATGGGGGAACTTCCCTTCGTATGGATATTCATAAGGGGGGAGCGGCCCCCTCTGGGGACAGATGACGGCCGCGACCGCGGGGGTGCGGACCCCGTTTCCGGGAGCCGTGCGGCTCCCGTCTCCGGAAGCTTGCCGCGACCTCCGCGGTGCACGGATCAAAGCACGGTCGTGAGGCGCGCATCCAATCAACCACGGCTCTCACCTGGGAACTTGGGCGCTGCTTCGGCCCAACCGTGCAGGCGTGCGCACGTCATTGCGGCCACTTCTTCACATGCTGCACGGCATTGTTTCGGCGCCGCCCTTGCCCCCGGGCGTCCCAAGGGGACGGTCCGGTCCCAATGGTGCCCGGGGGGCGCGCGACTGTGCAGATCCGTCGCGCGCCGTGACGTGCCTGCGCATTCGATGTGCAGATTCGCTGAAGCAAGGATTCCGGCCCCGTCGACGGACGGAGTGTCACCGGTCGTTCGCGGACGGTGGCGTTCAGCCCAGCAGGGCGTACACCGTGCTCGCGCGCGCCGCGACGTCCCGGGAGTTCCCCGCGGTCATCGTGATGTCGGCGAAGGCCATACGGCGGCCTAGCTTGGTGAGGACCGCCTCGATCAGCACGTCCGCGTCCGTGACCGCGCGCTGGAAGCTGGTGGACTGCTGGACCGTCGTCATCGGGACGAAGGCGCCGCGTGCCGCCGACACCGCGATCACGGTCGCCGTGTCGGCGGCGGCCATCAGGGCCTGTCCCGACAGCGAACCGCCGTCGCGGGCGAGCCGGGCGGACCAGGGCAGCCGCAGCACCGCGCGGTTCTCACCCAACTCCGTCACCGACAGACCCAGGTCCAGTACCCAGGGGGCGAAGTGGGTGGAGAGGATCTTGTCGGCTTCGGCGAGGTCGAGTGTCATACGGAGCAGTGTTCCCCGGTCGGACGGAGGGAAGACGCGATCACCTCGTAATCCATGCCTGTCGCCGGGTCGACTCCTGCCTTTCTCAAGAGGAGTTGAACAACCTCCGCGACCCACACGTATCAACAGGCATCCAGGCGCCCCCCCAGCCAGCCGCCGGACGGTGGCATCGACCCCGTCCCCAGGAGGTCAAGAGTTGAGTCACAAAAGGATTCCCAAGCGCAAGGCCGCCATCGCCGCCGGAAGCGTCGCGGCACTCGGAGCCGCGGCGCTGCTGCTGCCCAACGCCAACGCCTCGCAGACCGACGCGAAGGACGCCGGTCCCAAGACGCTGAAGGCCGCGGACGCCTCGGACCTCGCCTCGCTCCTCGCCACCCAGCTGGGTGATGCCTACGGAGGCGCGTACTACGACGCCGCCAAGAAGCAGGTCGTCGTCAACGTCGTCGGCGACAACAGCAATGTCGTCGACGCGGTGAAGAAGGCCGGCGCTGTTCCCCGCAGCGTCGACAACAGTCTCGCCGCCCTCAAGTCGGCGGCCCGGACGCTGAGGACCGGCGCGACCATCCCCGGCACCGCCTGGTCCGTCGACCCCAAGACCAACCAGCTCCGTGTCACCGCCGACAGCACGGTCACAGGTGCGAACTGGAACAAGCTGACGTCGACGGTCGGCTCACTGGGTTCCGGCATGGCCACCGTCAAGAGGTCCGCGGGCACCTTCAAGACGTTCGTGGACGGCGGCGACGCCATCTTCGGGGGCGGAGCCCGCTGTTCGCTGGGCTTCAACGTCACCGCGAGCGACGGCAGTCCCGCCTTCCTGACCGCCGGACACTGCGGGGTCGCGGCCAAGCAGTGGTCGGACACCCAGGACGGCGCGCCGATCGCCACCGTCGACCAGGCCACCTTCCCCGGTGACGGCGACTTCTCGCTCGTCAAATACGACGACCCCAACACCCAGGCCAACAGTGTGGTCAACGTCGGCAACGGTCAGACCGTCGCCATCAACCAGGCCGCCGACGCCGCCGTGGGCCAGCAGGTCTTCCGGATGGGCAGCACCACCGGCCTCAACGACGGCAACGTCACCGGACTCGACGCCACCGTGAACTATCCCGAGGGCACGGTCACCGGACTCATCCAGACCGACGTGTGCGCCGAGCCCGGCGACAGCGGCGGTTCGCTCTTCACCCAGGACGGCAGCGCGATAGGCCTGACCTCGGGCGGCAGCGGCGACTGCACCGTCGGCGGCGAGACCTTCTTCCAGCCGGTGACGACCGCGCTCACGGCGACCGGCGCGACGCTCGGTGCGGGTGCGGGTGCGGGTGCGGGTGACGCGAGCGCCACGGCCGGTGCCGAGCCCAGCGACCCCGCGGCGAGCGATCCGGCGGCGGGCGACCAGTCGGGGGCCGGCGCTGACCAGTCCGGTGCCGGTGACCAGTCGGGGGCCGGCGCTGAGCAGTCCGGTGCCGCGGGCGACAACCAGTCCGGCACCGGCGCGGACGACGGCTCCGGAATGGTGAGCTCGAACGGGTGACACCGCTGACACGGAGCCGCTGACGCGGAGCCGCTGACGCGGAGCCGCTGACGCGGAGCCACTGACCCGGTCGCGGAACTGCCGTCCCGGCCGCGGAACTGCCGTCCCGGTCGACGGTGGGAGGTCCGGCCCTCCGGCGGGAGGGCCGGACCGCACCGCTTCCCGGGACCAGCCGCCCGACCGGTGTGCGACCGGTGTGCGGCCGGGTGACACCCGGTCGGCGTGGACCGTACGACGCCCCCGTCGGCGTGTGCCGTCAGGTCGGTGTGCGTCGCGCGGCTCCCGGTCGGTGTCCGCCGCAGGCCGATCCGCGACAGGGACAACACCGTCACGCGTGCGTTCGTGCGCGCAGCAGGAGCAGTGCCACGTCGTCGAGCCGCTCCTGCGCCAGCGCCCCGCTCTGCCGCACCAGGCTGTCGGCCAGCTCGTCGAGCGGCTGCTCGGGGGCGTCGCCGAGGCGTCGTCCGAGGTCGGCCAGCGCGTCCTCGATGTCCACACCGGGGGACTCGATCAACCCGTCCGTATAGAGGGCGAGCAGCGAACCGGGCAGCAGCGGGACCTCGGTCGTCTGGTACGTGGCGTCCGCGTCGATCCCGAGCAGTGGCCCGCCGGCCAGGTCGAGCACCCGCACCCGCCCGTCCGGCCGTCGCAGCAGCGGGGGCGGATGACCCGCGCGTGCCATGACCGCGACCTCACGGGCGGGATCCAGGCGCAGATAGAGACAGCTCGCGAACAGGTCGGTGCCCAGGTCGATCAGCAGCCGGTTGGTGCTGCGCATCACCTCCTCCGGAGGCCGGCCCACGGCCGTGTACGCGCGGACGGCGGTCCGTACCTGTCCCATCAGGGCCGCCGCGGTCACGTTGTGCCCCTGGACGTCGCCGATGACCGCAGCGGCCAACCCGTGCGAGGGCATCAGGTCGTAGAAGTCACCGCCGATCTCCATGCCCTGAGTGGCCGGCAGATAGCGTGCGGCCGCCTCGATGAAGGGCAGCGACGGCAGGGTGTGCGGCAGCAGCGCGGCCTGCAGACCGTGGGCCAGCTGAAGCTTGGTGTCGTAGAGCAGCGCCCGTTCCAGTGCCTGCGCGACGAGCCCGCTCAGGCTCGTCAGCACGGCCCGTTCGTCGGTCGGGAAGGAGTGCGGCTCCGCGTAGGCGAGGACGCAGGTGCCCAGCGGGCGTCCGGAGGCGATCAGCGGCAGGTACGCCCATGCGGCCATGCCGTCGGACGTCGCGTTCCGGGGCGGGTACAAGTGCTCCAGTTGCGCGCGTGAGTCGAAGAAGGCGGGCACCCCGGTGTTGTGGGCGTGGGCGCAGGGGGACGGCGCGCTCAGCGACAGCCCGTCGAGGTGTTCCGCGACGTGCGTGTCCGGATACCCGCGGTGGCCGAGTACGTGCAGTCGGCCGGCCCGCGAGCCGAGAAGGATCAGGGCCCTGCTGCCGACGGCGGGCGCGATCTCGTCAGCGACGAGCTGCACCACGTCCTGCACGCTCGCGGCCTGGGTGAGCGCTCCGGCGAGGCTGAGCACATGGGAGATGGTCACCAGGCGAGGGGCGTCGTCGCGCTGCGGCCCGGCGCGGTTCATCTGCGCGACCGCCCTCGCCCGGGAGATGCGCACACTCAATCCGGTCGTACTCGGGTAGAGCCGGAACGACAGCCACTCACCGGGTGGCCGCAGCGCCACGAACGACGTCACGTGCTGACTGATCAACGCGGCCCGGTAACGGTCCTCGTAGAGAGGATCGTTGAGCCAGGGCACCGACGCCCACAGCTGGGTGCCCAGCAGAGCGCTGACCGGCAGGCCGAGCATCTCCGCCGTCGCCGGGTTGGCGTAACTGACCCGGCCGTGCAGATCGAGCGCGCACAGCCCGTAGGGCAGCCGCGCCACCATCCGCGCGGCCTCCACGGTGCCGAGCGAGCCGGGGACCGATGTGGCGGGCGGCGTGAGCAGATCGGGTTCCCCGCGGACCGGGCGGTGCTCCTCCGCGGCTCGCTCCAGGCGCAGCGCGAGCCGGTCGCAGGCCGCGGTGAGGTGGTCGCGCTCCCGGTCGGCGAGTTCCAAGGGGTGCGAGCCGGGCCATGTCACGAAGACGGCCCCGTACACGCTCCGCGAGGTCGCGACCGGAAGGGCGGCGAGCGCGAAGGGGTACGGCAGGACCATGGCGATCCGGGGGTAGCGGCGGGCCATCTCCTCCCCGCCGCTGACCCAGACCAGCCGCCGCTCGCGCACCGCGACGGCCACCGGGATCGGCGCGTTGAGCCCCACCCGCTGCCAGGGCGCCGCGAACGCCCGGGGCATGCCCGCCATCACCGCCATCTCCAGGACGGGTTCGCCGCTCGCCAGCAGGTACACCGCGCCGGAGTGGGCATGCACCTCCTCCACCAGCGAGGCCAGCGTCAGCGAGAGCCGAGGCCGCCCGACCTGGGTCGTACAGCCGACCGCCGGTGCCCGCACGGACCCCTGCCAGTCGGACACGCCGACCACCTCCTCGCGGGGCCGTGCGATGGCTCGCCGGGCCAGGTCGTGTCAGACCCTCCCCGTCGGGCGCCCGGCGCCCGGCACGGCACCTCGCCGCGTGGCCGGATCACCCGGGTACACCCGTACACGGGCGACCCTCCGTCGTGCGACGCGCCGCACCGGACACCGCCCGCCGATCCGGCACGAAGGGTCGGACATGGTCTAAGGCTCCCCCTTGGCGGCTCCCGCCGCACGGCGAGCGCCACGCGCGGGCCCCGTGCGGCTTCCGGGCTCCACCGCAGGCCCGCCGGTGCCGGAACGGTCACAGGGGCTGCGCGGGGGCTCCGGAAGCGCTGTAATGACGGACGTGGTCAGTGAGCGCGCTGCGGAACGGGGAACGCGGACGTTGCGTGCCGAAATCTCCCTGAAGACCCCCACGCCGGACCTCGATCCGCGCGAGCGGCTGCGGCGTGTCCTCGAACAGGCGCTCGTTTTCGCCGGCGCGACCGTCGCCGCGGTGTACTCGCCCACGAAAAAGGGCGGCGAACTTCATCTCGCCGAGTCGGCGGGCGTTCCCAGAACGCTCTACGGGCTGCGCGACAGCTATCTCCTCACCGGCAGCTCCCCCGCGGCTGACGCGCACCGCTCGGGCCGTCCGCTGTGGCTCGGTCCGGAGGAGATCGGCCTGTTCGCCGAGGCCCGCCGGCTGCCGACCCAGGACTTCTGGCTGGCCGTGCTGCCGCTGAAGGACGCCGGGTGCCTGGTCGCGGTCAGTGAACACCCCGGCGGCTTCGACACCGAGGACAGGGAGTGCCTCGCCCTGATCGCCGAGGCCGCCGTCTGCCCGACGCCCGGCTCGGTGACCGCCCCCGGCGCCCTGGCCGCCAGCGCCTTCGACCTCGCCATGGACACCGGGCACGTCGAGGTCGACGACGAGATGCTGGAGCTGTTCGGCCTGGATCCGGCCGAGTTCGACGGCAAGGTCGAGACCCTGCTGGCACTCACCGTCCCCGAGGACCTCCCCACCCTGATGTCCGTGGTGGAGGCGGACCACATGTCCATCGGGGAACGCGAGCTGGAGTTCCGCATCACGCAGCCCTCCGGCAAGCCGAAGTGGCTGCGGCTGCGCGGCCGCATGGTGCCGGGAGGAGACGGCCGCCCGGCCCGCCTGGTCGGTACGGTCGCCGACGCCTCGAAACTCCGCTCCGGCGTCAGCGACGTGGCCCGTGTGCAGCGGCTGGCCGCCGCCCTCGCCACCGCGGGCACCGTCCGGGACGTGGGCCGGGCCGTCGTGGCCGCGCTGCGGCGGCCTCTGCGGGCCGACCGGATCGCCCTCGCCGAGGTGGAGGGCGACCGCCTCGTCGTCACCGTCCTCGATCCGCCCGAACCGGCCGCCTGGCCGGAGCTGTGGCGCTCCGAATGGCGCTCGGAGTGGCCGGACGCGCCCGTACGCGCCATGCCGACCCTCGCGGCGGCCCTCAGCGAGGGACGCCCGGCCGTCTGGCCCGCCGGATCCCCGCTGGAACCCGCACTCGCCGACGTCGGCCCCGGCGGCCTCGCCATCCTGCCGCTGCCCGCCGGCGGACAGATGGCCGGAGCCTGTCTGATCGGCTGGGACGCACCGCACGACTTCGGACCCGACGAGCGTGCCCTGCTCACCGCGTCCGCGGGCCTCGCGGGCCAGGCACTCACCCGCGCCCGCTCCTTCGACGCCGAACACGAGCTGGTCACCACGCTCCAGCGCTCCCTGCTCCCGCGCCGGCTGCCCAGGCTTCCCGGCGCGGTCGCCGTCGCCCGCTACCTGCCCACCACGGCGGGACTCGAGGTCGGCGGCGACTGGTACGACGTGATCCCGCTGCCCGACAACCATGTCGCCCTCGTCATCGGCGACGTCCAGGGCCACAACGCCCAGGCCGCCACCCTGATGGGCCAGATGCGCACGGCCCTGCGCGCCTACGCCGTCGAGGGTCACCCGCCCGACGTCGTCGTCTCGCGCGCCAACCGGCTCCTGATGGACCTGGAGACCGACCTCTTCGTCACCTGCTGCTACGTCGACCTGGACATGGAGGAGGGCTCCGCCTGGTGCGTACGCGCCGGCCATCATCCGCCGGTGCTGCGTCACCCGGACGGCAGTACGGAGGTCCCCGACTCCGACGGCGGCCCCCCGCTCGGCGTGGTCACGCAGGCCGAGTTCCCGATGACCCCGCTCCGGCTGCGGCTCGGCACGGTCGTCGCCCTGACCACGGACGGGCTCGTCGAGTCCGCGGAGGTCGACATCGAGGACGGCCTGAACCGGCTCGCGGGGGAGCTGGCCGGCTCCGACCCCGCACACCTCGGGATGGTCGCCGACAGACTGCTCACGGGCGCCAACCGCAGCGACGACGTCGCCCTCCTCCTGACGCGCTACGACGGCATGTCACTGCGCCCGCTCCGGGAGAGCTGGACGATCTGGCGCGTCCCCGAGGCGGTCCGGCACGCCCGCCGCTTCACCCGGCGCACGCTGCGGTCCTGGGGTGTGACCGACGAAAGCATGGACACCGCGCTCCTGGTCGTCTCCGAACTGGTCACCAACGCCCTCGTGCACACCGGTGGCCAGGTCAGACTCGACCTCACCCTCATCAACCGGCTTCTGCGGATCGCCGTCGCCGACTCCTCGCCCCGGACACCCATCAAGCCCACCAGCATCGGCTGGGAGGCCACCGGCGGCCGCGGCATCCTCCTCGTCGAGGCCACATCGGCGGCCTGGGGGAGCCTGCCGGTCAGCGGCGGCAAGCAGGTGTGGAGCGAAGTCCTCCTGGACTGAGGCGGACCGGACCGACGTGGACCGCGCTGAGGCGGACCGGACTGACGTGGATCGGACCGACGTGGACCGGACTGACGGGGATCGGACTGACGTGGACCGGACTGACGGGGATCGGACTGACGTGGATCGAACCGACGTGGACCGCACTGAGGTGGACCGGGCCGACGTGGATCGGACTGACGTGGATCGGACTGACGTGGATCGGACTGACGTGGACCGCACTGACGTGGACCGCACTGAGCTGGACCGGACCGACGTGGACCGGGCAGAACCGGACTGCGGCGGACCGGCTCGAACAGCGGTCCGGACACGGCCTCGGCGCGGGGGACGGAACGTAGGGTGGAAGCCGTGCGCCTGCTCCTCATGTCCGACACCCATCTCCCTTCGCGGGCCAAGGAACTGCCCCCGCGGCTGATGGCGGAGCTCCCGCTCGCCGACGTCGTGGTCCACGCGGGTGACTGGGTCGACACCGCCACCCTCGACCTGCTGGAGGAACGGTCGCGCAGGCTCGTCGCGGTCCACGGCAACAACGACGGACCGGAGCTGCGCGCCCGCCTCCCCGAGGTCGCCCGCGCGGAACTGGACGGGCTGCGCCTCGGGGTCGTGCACGAGACCGGCGCCGCCCAGGGCCGCGAGCGGCGCTGCGCCGAGCGCTACCCCGACCTCGACGTCCTGGTCTTCGGCCACAGCCACATCCCGTGGGACACCACCACCGGCACGGGACTGCGCCTGCTGAACCCGGGCTCCCCGACGGACCGCCGCCGCCGGCCGGACTGCACCTACATGACCGCGACCGTGGCAGACGGCCGGCTCACCGACCTGACACTGCACCGGCTGCCGCCCCGCACGGGGAACTGAGCGCACCGCATCGCCTCACGGGCCGGACAGGAACAGGACAGGACCGCACGGGCAGGGACGCGCGGACAGGACCGCGCGGGCAGGGACGCGCGGGGACAGGAGACGCGCGGAGACGGGAACGGTGCGCTCAGGGCGCGGCCGCTTCCCTCCCCGCCGAGGTTCCGGCCGGCGTCGCTTCCGGCCGCACTTCCGGCGTCCCTTCCGGCGTTCCTTCCGGCGGGCCGAGGCGCCGCGGATGAATCGCCCCGCCCGTCGCCGTCAGGGGTGCCCCGCTGCCGCCCCAGCGCAGTGCGACGATCTCCGCGGCGACGGACACGGCCACCTCCTCGGGCGTCCGCGCGCCGAGATCGAGACCGACCGGCGAGCGGAGCCGGGACAGCGCGTCCCGCGGCACACCGGCCTCGACGAGCCGCTTCGCCCGGTCGTCGTGGGTACGGCGGCTGCCCATCGCGCCGATGTACGCGGCTGGACGGCGCAGCGCCTCCTCCAGCAGGGGCACGTCGAACTTCGGGTCGTGGGTCAGGACGCAGATCACCGTGCGCGCGTCGGTCGTCGTCCCGCGCAGATAGCGGTGCGGCCAGTCGACGACGACCTCCACGCCCGCCGGGAACCGCTTGGGCGTCGCGAAGACGGGCCGGGCGTCGCACACCGTGACCCGGTAGCCCAGGAAGTCCCCGACGCGGGCCACCGCAGCGGCGTAGTCGATCGCTCCGAAGACGAGCATGCGCGGCGGCGGGGCGAAGGACTGCAGGAAGACGGTCACGGCGTCCTCGCGGCGCTCACCGTGCGGTCCGTAGTGCCGCTGCACGGTGACGCCCTGGGCCAGCTCGCCACGGGCGTCGGCGGTGACGGCCGCGTCCAGACCGGCCGAGCCCAGCGAACCGGCCATCTCGTCCGGCCACACCGCGAGGGAGGCGCCGAGCGGAGCGGGCCCCGCCAGCACCGTCGCCGCCGTCACCGCACGTCCGGCGGCCACCGACTCGGCCACCGCGCCGAAGGAGGGGTCCTCGCCGGGCGTCACCCTGCGCAGCAGCAGGCTGATCTCGCCCCCGCAGGTGAGGCCGACGGCGAACGCGTCCTCGTCGCTGTACCCGAAGGTCTCCAGGCGTGCCTCGCCGGACGCCACGACCTCCCGGGCCAGTTCGAAGACGGCCCCCTCGACACAGCCCCCCGACACACTGCCCACGACCTCGTCGCCCGGCCCCACCGCCATCGCGGCTCCCGGGTCGCGGGGCGCGCTCCGGCTGACCGCGACCACCGTGGCGAGCCCGAAGGGGGAGCCTGCCGCGTACCACCGGTTCAGGGCCGGGAGGATCTCACGCATCGCTCGCTCCGCTCACCGCTCACCCGCTCGTCGCGGACCGTGGCCCGTTCGGGGGCCCGTTTCTCCTCAAGGGTCCACTCCTCCCACCGCCCCCGCCAGCCGTTCGGGTACGACCGGGCCGTGCCGGGCGTCGGTTGAGCGTTAATCCGTTGCCGCCGTGTCCGGCCGGCTGCTGGACTAGGGGGACACATCCGCCGGGATCAAGGAGCAGCGATGCGCACACCGTTCATGTCCGCCCAGGAAGGAATCACTCCCACTTCGAAGGACATGACGCCCGGTGCATATGCTCAACCTCGGAATCCTGGCGCACGTAGACGCCGGTAAGACAAGCCTGACCGAGCGCCTGCTGCACTCGGCCGGGGTCATCGACGAGATCGGCAGCGTCGACGACGGAAGCACCCAGACCGATTCCCTCGCGCTCGAACGGCAGCGCGGTATCACCATCAAGTCCGCCGTCGTCTCCTTCGCGATCGACGACGACGTCACGGTCAATCTGATCGACACCCCCGGTCACCCCGACTTCATCGCCGAGGTGGAGCGGGTGCTGTCCGTGCTCGACGGCGCCGTGCTCGTGATCTCGGCCGTGGAGGGCGTACAGGCGCAGACCCGGGTGCTGATGCGGACGTTGCGGCGGCTGCGGATTCCCACACTCGTCTTCGTGAACAAGATCGACCGCGGCGGCGCGCGGTACGAGCGCGTTCTGGAGAACGTCGTCGCGCGGCTCACCCCGGCGATCGTCCCGATGGGCGAGGTGCGCGGGTCGGGCACGCGGGACGCCCGCTTCGCCCGGTTCACCGCGGAGCGGCTCTGCGGGGAGCGGGCCGACCTGCTCGCCGAGCACGACGACGCGCTGCTGGCCGCGTATGTCGAGGGCCGGGTGTCAGGCGACCGGTTCCGCGAAGCCCTGGTGCGCCAGACGGGGCGGACGCTGGTGCACCCGGTGTTCTTCGGTTCGGCGATGACGGGCGCGGGTGTCGAGGAGCTGATCGAGGGGATCAGGGAGCTGCTGCCGCCGGCCGGGGGCGCGGCCGACGGCCCGGTCTCGGGCACCGTCTTCAAGGTGGAGCGCGGGCCGGCCGGGGAGAAGATCGCCTACGTCCGGCTGTTCTCCGGGACGCTGCGGACCCGCGACCGGCTGCGCCTGCGCGACGGCGAGGAGGCGAAGGTCACCGCCATCAGTGTGTTCGACCGTGGTGCGGCGGTGCCGGAGCCGGCCGTGACCGCGGGGCGGATCGGCATGCTCTGGGGCCTCGGGGCCATCCGCATCGGCGACACCCTCGGCGTACCGCGGAAATCGTCGGACGACGAGCTCCATTTCTCGCCCCCGACCCTCGAGACCGTCGTCGTCCCCCGCCGTCCGGCCGACAGGGGCGCGCTCCATCTCGCGCTCACCCAACTGGCTGAACAGGACCCTCTGATCGACCTGCGCCAGGACGAGTCGCGCAAGCAGGTCTCCGTGTCGCTCTACGGCGAGGTGCAGAAGGAGGTCGTCCAGGCGACGCTGGCCGACGAGTTCGGCATCGAGGTCCTGTTCCGGGAGACGACACCGCTGTGCGTCGAGCGGCCGGTCGGCAGCGGCGCGGCGGTCGAGTTCAACGGAAAGGACCCCAATCCCTTCCTCGCGACCGTCGGGCTGCGGGTAGACCCGGCGCCGGTCGGCTCCGGCGTGCAGTTCCGTCTGGAGGTCGAACTCGGAGCGATGCCGTACGCGTTCTTCAAGGCGGTCGAGGACACCGTGGGGGAGACCCTGGCCCAGGGGATCCACGGCTGGCAGGTCACCGACTGCACGGTCACGATGACCCACTCCGGTTACTCACCCCGGCAGAGCCACGCCCATCAGGGCTTCGACAAGAGCATGTCCAGCACGGGGGCAGACTTCCGGGGCCTGACCCCGCTGGTGGTGATGGACGCGCTGCGTGCGGCCGGTACCCGGGTGTACGAGCCGATGCACCGCTTCCGGCTGGAGGCTCCGACCGACACGCTGGGGGCGGTGCTCCCCCTGCTGGTGCGGCAGCACGCCGTGCCGGCGACCACCGAGACGCGCGGCACCGTGTGCGTGCTGGAGGGCCGGATCCCGGTCGCCCGGGTCCATGAACTCCAGCAGCGGCTGCCGGGCCTGACCCGTGGCGAGGGCGAGCTGGAGTGCGCCTTCGACCACTACGCGCCGGTCGTCGGGGGCGCGCTCCCGGACCGGCCGCGAACCGATCTCAACCCGCTCGACCGGAAGGAGTACCTGCTGAACGTGACGCGGAGGGTCGGCGCGTGACGCGAGGGCGTGTGACGCGACGGCGTACGACACGGAGCCCCCGTGACACGGAGGCCCGTCACAGGCCGGCGCCCGACGCGCGGGACGGTCGCCCGGAGGTGAGACTTACTCACGAGTCAGATGTATTGACCCCTTGACGCACAGCCGCGATTGTTGTGGACATGGCGAAGTTGCGTGCGCGTCTGCTCGGCGTCCTCGTCCTCCTCACCGGCTGCCTCTCGGCGGCGGGCGTGCGACCGGCGGCCGCGGACGGGCTTCCCGACTCCCTGTGGTTCGACGCACCGGCCGCGGCCGGCCTCACGGTCGACGGCGGACGCTTCACCGACGGCCTCGGCCGCGAGGTCGTCCTGCGCGGCTACAACGTCTCCGGCGAGACGAAGCTGGCGGAGAACGGCGGACTCCCCTTCGCCTCGGTCGCCGACGCCAGGAAGTCGGCGACGGCCCTGCGCGCCCTCGGCGGCGGCAACTCCGTGCGCTTCCTGTTCTCCTGGGCGCACGCCGAACCCGTACGCGGTCAGGTCGACACCGCCTACCTCGCCGCGGCCACCGACCAGATGCGCGCCTTCCTGGACGCCGGAATCCGCGTGTACCCCGACTTCCACCAGGACCTCTACTCCCGCCACCTCTTCGGCGCGGGCAGCTGGTACACCGGCGACGGCGCTCCCGAGTGGGCCGCGGACGCGGGGAACTACCCGGCTGAGTCGTGCGGGATCTGCCTCTTCTGGGGCCAGAACATCACCCAGAACGGGGCGGTGAAACAGGCGCAGTACGACTTCTGGCACGATGCCCACGGCCTCCAGGACGCCTTCCTGGCCACGGCCCAGGCGACCCTGGCCTACGTGGAGCAGCACCTCACCCCCGCCCAGTTCGCGGGCGTCGTCGGTTTCGACCCGTTCAACGAGCCGTACGCGGGCAGCTACGACCCGGGCCAGGCCGGTCGGGTCTGGGAACGTGACCTGCTCTGGCCGTTCTACGTGCGGTTCCGGGCCCGTATGGACGCGGCCGGCTGGCAGGACAAGCCCGCCTTCGTCGAACCGAACCTCTTCTGGAACGCGAACATCGACACGCAGAAGCAGGAGGGCGGCCTGCTCGACGCGGGCACTCTGGGCCCCCGGTATGTGTTCAACACCCACTTCTACGACCAGAAGGCGATCTCCGGCATCCTGATGTGGGGCAAGGCGGGGGACGGCCAGTACGCCACCGACTTCTCCACGGTGCGCGACCGTGCCACGGCGGCGGGCACGACGGCGATCGTCGGCGAGTTCGGCCAACCGCTGTCGGGATCGGTGGCGGACAAGGCCCCGACGGTCCTCAAGGCGATGTACCAGGCTCTCGACTCCCGCCTGCCGGGCACCGGTTGGTGGTCCCGGCCGGTAGCCTCCGGGCCGGTCCTCTCCGGCACCCAGTGGCAGTGGGACCTCTACAGCGGCCGCCATCACGAGCTGATGAACGGCAACGCGAGCAAGGTCCGCACCTCCGGTGACGCCTGGAACGACGAGGACCTGTCCGCCGTACGCCTCGACGACTCCGGCACGGCCGTCCTGCGCCAGGACGCCCGCCTCCTGGACCGGCTCTACCCCAGCGCGACCGCGGGCACCACGCTCGCCTTCACCTACGAGGACCGCTCCCGGGACGGCTCCGCCACCCTGACCTGGAACCCGGTCCCGTCCACCCTGCCCCATGTCGCCCAGCTCGTGGGCCCTGGCCAGTACGGACTGCTGGTCTGGCGCTCGGACGGCGGCGCCGCGCCCACGGAACTCCATCTTCCGGCGTCCTTCGCCACCTCGGCCACGACGGTGGTGTCCGACCTGGGTACGGCGTACTCGCCGCCCGCCTACACCACGGGCACGCCGATCGCCGTAGCCCCGGAGCCGGGCGGCACCGGCGCCCGCCGTCTGCTGCTCACCGCACCGGACGCGGGGGTGCCGCACTACGCGCTGGTCACGAACGGGTCGACGGCACCGTCCGCCGGCCTGTTGAGCGCGGCCCGCTCGGAACTGAGTTCATGGGCCGCGGCGGCGGCCGGCCGACCGGCCCCCTGACGACGCCTCGGGGAGCCACCGTGTCCTCGTCTTCACGACGCGCCGGGGGCCACCGTGTCCTCGTCTTCACGACGCCCCGGGGGACCATCGTGTCCCGTCTCCACGACGCCCCGGGGGCCACGGTGTTCCGGCCCCCTGCGAGCGTGACCATCCGTGAGGCCCGATACCTGCCCGTAAATGCGGTTATCTCATGATCGACCTATGCTGAGGTCGGCAAAGCTCGGGCAGTCGACGGCCGGTCGTGAGCCGGCGGGAAGCGGGCTTCCATGAGGGAGCGGTTCAACAGGCTGGGCCTGGTCGGGGAAATGGCCGCCGAATTCGTCGGCACCATGGTGCTGATCCTCTTCGGATGCGCCGTCGTGGCGCAGGTGGTGGCCGGCGGCGCGCTCACGACCCCACCGGGTGGACTCGGCGACCATGACAGCATCTCCTGGGCGTGGGGCATCGGCGTCACCATGGGCGTCTACGTCGCGGCCCGCCTCAGTGGCGCCCATCTCAACCCCGCGGTGACGGTGACGCTGGCCACGTTCAAGGGTTTCCCCTGGCACAAGGTGGCGCCGTACGCGCTCGCCCAGACGGCCGGCGCCTTCGTGGCGGCGCTCCTCGTGCGCTGGAACTACACCGAGGCGCTGGCGAAGGCCGATCCCGGTCACACCTTCAAGACGCAGACGGTGTTCTCCACGCTGCCCGCCAACGGCAACCCGAACCTGCCCGTCCACGAGTGGGGCGCGTTTCGCGACCAGGTCATCGGCACCGCCCTGCTGCTGCTCATGATCCTGGCCATCACGGACCTGCTCAACACACCCCCCGGCGCCAACCTGGGCGCGTTCATCACCGGTCTGGTCGTCGTGGGCATCGGTATGGCCTGGGGCACCAACGCGGGGTACGCCATCAACCCCGCGCGCGACTTCGGCCCCCGGCTGGCCAGCTTCCTCACCGGGTATCGCAGTGCGTGGCGGGATCAGTACGGAAACTTCTACTTCTGGGTGCCGATCGTCGGCCCGCTGGTCGGCGGTCTGCTCGGCGGGGCGCTGTACAAGGGCGTCGTCGGACGGTTCCTGCCCTCGGCGGAGCCCGAGCTCCCCGGCCGTGTCCCGGCCTCCGAGGGCTGACACCTACGCAGAAGGCGGCACCCATGGCTGACTTCGTCGGCGCCGTGGACCAGGGGACCACCAGTACCCGGTTCATGGTCTTCGACCACGCGGGCAACGAGGTGGCGAAGCACCAGCTGGAGCACACCCAGTTCCTGCCGCGCTCCGGGTGGGTCGAGCACGACCCGGTGGAGATCTGGGAGCGCACCGGGTCGGTGATCCAGAACGCGCTGCGGAACGGGAACCTGTCCGCGACCGACCTGGCGGCGATCGGCATCACCAACCAGCGCGAGACCACCGTCGTCTGGGACCCGCGCAACGGCCGCCCCTACTGCAACGCGATCGTCTGGCAGGACACCCGCACCGACTCCATCGCCGCGGCCCTGGAGCGCTCGGGCAGGGGCGATGTCATCCGCCGCAGGGCGGGCCTGCCGCCGGCGACGTACTTCTCCGGCGGCAAGATCCAGTGGATCCTGGAGAACGTGGACGGCGTCCGCGAGGCGGCGGAAAAGGGTCACGCCGTCTTCGGCAACACGGACTGCTGGGTCCTGTGGAACCTCACCGGCGGCCCGAACGGAGGCGTCCACGCCACCGACGTGACCAACGCCGGCCGCACCATGCTGATGGACCTGGAGACCCTCGAGTGGGACGACGAACTCCTGGGGTTCTTCGGCATCCCGCGGCCGATGCTGCCCACCATCAACCCCTCGTCCCACCGGGAGGCGTACGGGGTGACGAGCACGTCCCAGCCCCTGCGGGCCGCCGTCCCCGTCACCGGGGTGCTCGGCGACCAGCAGGCGGCCACCGTCCGACAGGTCTGCTACGCGCCCGGCGAGGCCAAGAACACCTACGGCACCGGCAACTTCCTGGTCCTCAACACCGGCACGGAACCCGTCCGTTCGCGGCACGGTCTGCTCACCACCGTGGCCTACCGGTTCGGCGACAGCCCGGCGGTCTACGCCTTGGAGGGCTCCATCGCGGTCACCGGGTCCGCGGTGCAGTGGCTGCGCGACCAGATGAAGATCATCAAGAACGCGGCGGAGAGCGAGACGCCGGCCCGTACGGTCGAGGACAGCGGAGGCGTGTACTTCGTGCCCGCGTTCTCGGGCCTGTTCGCCCCGTACTGGCGCTCCGACGCCCGCGGCGCGATCGTCGGGCTCGCCCGGTACAACGACAACGGACACCTGGCCCGAGCCACCCTGGAGGCCATCTGCTACCAGAGCCGTGACGTCGTCGAGGCCATGGAACACGACTCCGGCGTCCACCTCGACGTGCTCAAGGTCGACGGCGGTGTGACCGCCAACGACCTGTGCATGCAGATCCAGGCCGACGTGCTCGGCGTACCGGTCAGCCGGCCCGTCGTCGCCGAGACCACCGCGCTCGGCGCGGCCTACGCGGCGGGCCTGGCCACCGGCTTCTGGCAGAACACGGACGAGCTGCGCACCCACTGGCAGGAGTCCGGACGCTGGGAGCCGCAGTGGTCCGACGACCGGCGCGAGGAGGGCTACGCGGGATGGAAGAAGGCGGTGCAGCGGACGCTCGACTGGGCCGCGGTGGAGTAGACCGCGTCCCAGCCGCCCGCCTCGCAGGTCACCGGCGTCCCCACCGGTCAGCGTGCGCCCACCGAGCCGAGTGTCACCACGGCCAGGACGACGGCGCCGAGCAGGAACGCGGTGCACAGCCGGCGTCGCAGCGCGTGGTACGCCGCCTCGTACTCGGCCCGCAGTTCCCGGCCGCGCCGTGCCGTCCGCTCCCAGGAACGGCGGGCGAGCGCCAGGTGGTTGTCCGCGTAGGCATCCTCCACCTCCTCCCGCTGGGTGTCCGTCAGCCAGGGCAGGGACCGGGCGAAGCGAGCCGCCTCCGCCCGCCCCTCGGCACGGGTGGCCTCGATGAGCAGATGGCCTTCCAGCTCGCTGACGAGGGATCCGGGATCGAGCGGGCGGTCGTCCATGGCGGTCATCGCAGCTCCCCGCGCGCCGTCTCCAGGCGCGGGCGGTCGGCGCCGGTCTCCGGGTGGTGGAGATCGAACGCCGGGGATTCACTGCGGATCCGCGGCAGGGTGAGGAAGTTGTGGCGCGGCGGCGGGCAGGAGGTGGCCCACTCAAGTGAACGGCCGTACCCCCAGGGGTCGTCGACCTCGACCTTCTCGCCGTACTTGGCGGTCTTCCAGATGTTGTAGAAGAACGGCAGCAGGGAGCTGCCGAGCAGGAAGGAGAAGATGGTCGACACCGTGTTGAGGGTGGTCAGGCCCTCAACCGCGAGGTAGTCGGGGATGCGGCGCTGCATGCCGTTCGCGCCCAGCCAGTGCTGCACGAGGAACGTGCCGTGGAAGCCCACGAACAGCGTCCAGAAGGTGATCTTGCCCAGTCGTTCGTCGAGCATCTTGCCCGTGAACTTCGGCCACCAGAAGTGGAAGCCGGAGAACATCGCGAACACGACCGTCCCGAAGATCACGTAGTGGAAGTGCGCCACCACGAAGTAGCTGTCCGAGACGGGGAAGTCCAACGGCGGCGACGCGAGCATCACTCCCGTCAGACCGCCGAAGACGAAGGTGATGAGGAAGCCGGTGGCCCAGAGCATGGGGGTCTCGAAGGACAGTGAGCCCTTCCACATCGTTCCGATCCAGTTGAAGAACTTCACGCCTGTCGGTACGGCGATGAGGAACGTCATGAAGGAGAAGAACGGGAGCAGCACGCCACCGGTGACGTACATGTGGTGGGCCCACACGGTCACGGACAGACCCGCGATCGCGATGGTCGCGCCGATCAGGCCCATGTAGCCGAACATCGGCTTGCGCGAGAACACCGGGATGACCTCGGAAATGATTCCGAAGAAGGGCAGCGCGATGATGTACACCTCTGGATGGCCGAAGAACCAGAAGAGGTGTTGCCACAGCAGCGCTCCGCCGTTGGCCGCGTCGAAGACATGTGCCCCGAATTTTCGATCCGCCTCCAGGGCGAACAGGGCCGCGGCCAGTACCGGGAAGGCCAGTAGGACCAGAACCGCGGTGAGCAGCACGTTCCAGACGAAGATGGGCATGCGGAACATCGTCATGCCGGGAGCGCGCATGCAGATGATCGTGGTGATGAAGTTGACCGCGCCGAGGATCGTGCCGAAGCCGGAGAAGGCCAGACCCATGATCCACATGTCGGCGCCGACGCCCGGCGAACGGACAGCGTCCGACAGCGGGGAGTAGGCGAACCAGCCGAAGTCGGCCGCGCCCTGCGGGGTGAGGAAGCCGCCGACCGCGATCAGCGAACCGAAGAGGTACAGCCAGTAGGCGAACATGTTCAGCCGCGGGAACGCCACGTCGGGCGCGCCGATCTGCAGCGGCATGATCCAGTTCGCGAAGCCGGCGAACAGCGGCGTCGCGAACATCAGCAGCATGATCGTGCCGTGCATCGTGAACGCCTGGTTGAACTGCTCGTTCGACATGATCTGCAGACCGGGCCGCGCCAGCTCGGCGCGCATGAGCAGCGCCATGACGCCGCCGATGCAGAAGAAGGCGAACGACGTGACCAGATAAAGCGTGCCGATCGTCTTGTGGTCGGTGGTGGTCAGCCACTTCACCGCGGCGGTTGTGGGACGACGCGGAGGCCCGGGAACGGCTGCGGGCGGCGTCGTGACAGTGGTGCTCTCCATGCCCCGCCTGTGTCCGGCGCCGGGGCCACCGTCACACTTGGGGGAAGCGATGAGCGTCACACCGAGGACTGTGACGTTCGAGGGACTGCCGGACACATACGGATCATGAGCAACGACGAGACCTTCGCCGCTGCCTATCGCGAGCACTACTGGGCGGTCAGCCGCTACGTGGCGAGGCGACTGGACGGCCGGAGCGGTGATGTGGAGGAGGTGGTGGCGGAGGTCTTCACCGTCGCCTGGCGGCGCCGGTCCGACCTTCCGCCGTCCCCGCTTCCCTGGTTGTACGGGGTGGCGCGCCACTGTCTGGCCAACGCGGTACGCGGCTACGGGCGGCGCCGCAGGCTCCTCGACCGGCTGGGCAACGACGAGAGCGCGCACGGCAGACAGGTGGTCGAGAGCCCCGACTCCGGGGCGGCGGGCGACTGGGTGCACGAGGCGCTGGCCCGGCTCTCATCGGCGGACCAGGAGATACTGCGCCTCACGGCCTGGGAGGAACTGGGCGTCGACGAGGTCGCCGTCGCCCTCGGCTGCGGCACCCGCGCCGCGGCGATGCGCCTGCACCGCGCCCGCCGCCGGCTCAGAGCCGAGATCGACCGTCCGCATCTCACCGCGGTCCCCGCCACCGCGACGCCCCGCCACGACACCCCGAAGGAGCACGGCCATGGCTGACGAGCTCGACCTCCTGCGCCGCGCCAACCCGGTACCGCCCCACGACGGCCGTTTCCACGACCGGCCGCTCGACCAGCACGCCGAGCGCCGCCTCAACCGGCTGCTGCACAGCGGACGCCCCCGCCGGCTGCGCCGCTGGGTCCTGAGTGTCGGGACCGCTGCCGCCGTCGGCGTGCTCGCCCTGACGCTCCTGCTGTCGGGGTCGGCCACCATCCCCGCGGTGGCCGCGCCCCGCCCCCTGACGATCGAGTCCGGCTCCGCCCCCGTGCCGCTGGACCGGATCGCCGAACGGGCGGCGGCCGACGGCTCCCTGCGACTGCGCCAGGGCACCCACGTCCAGACCTGGAGCCTGGCCATGACGGCCGGCGCCGGCGCCCGGCGGGCGGTGACGCTGCCCGAGGAACGGGTGATGCGGTGGCACGCGGACGGCAGCGCCACGGAACTCGTCGTGGCCACCGACCCGCGCCACCCGGGCGGATCCGTCATCACCGACGCCGACCCCGTCCCGCGCGTCGTCGAAGACGGCCACGTCCTCAGCAGGCGGACCTACCCGCCCAGCTGGAGCGACGCCCCGCCCCGGGCCACCCCACCGCACGACATCGGGCGGCTGCGCGCCTACCTCGACGAACTCAACCGGACCGCACCGCTGGGCACGCCCGAACTCCTCGACGCCGTCAGCGAGCTGCTGGGCAACTGGACGCTCGGTTCACGCGAGAACGCCACGCTGGTCCGTCTCCTGGCCGAGGCCAAGGGCCTGCGGCCGGCCGGCGCGGTCACCGACCGTCTGCGCCGCCCGGGACAGGCGTACGTGTACGACGACACCGCCCACGGCCTGCGCCGGATGCTGATCCTGGACCCGGCGACCGGCGCCGTACTCGGCCTGGAGGACACCGTCACCAAGGACGAAGCCGAGTTCGGCGTCCGGGCCGGGGACGTGATGTCGTACAGCGCGTGGATGCGCTGAGCGCACACCTCCGGTGACGCCGGGCGTCGCCGGTCGATCCCCCGTCCCCCGGCGGGCGAGCCGTGCCGACAGGGCACCGCGGGACGGACCCCGGGGTGCCCACGGCTACCGGCGGCCGGTCGAGGCAGGGCTCAGCGACGGGGGAGGCGCCGGGTTCGAACGGCGCGCGGTGCCGGAGGGCGAGGGTGGCAACGCGCTGCGCGCAAGGCCGACCGCAACAGGGAAGCGGACATCCGCAGACCCGCCGCGGAAACCGGTCGTGGCCGTGCGGTCCGGTGCGACCGCGACCGCCCCATGGCCACCTTGGCCGAGAAGGTCCAGGTCAGACGGGAGGACACCTGGACCTTCGGCCAGTTCCTCCCTACTCGTCCCATGCCTGCAGCAGCGTGTGGTCGACGATCTTGCCGTCCCGCAGGGACATCATCGAGCTGGCCAGTACCCGCACGCCGTCCGGATAGAGGCAGGACTCGGTGAAGGCGACGTGGTCGCCCTGGATGACACACTGTTCGAGCTTGTGGACCATGTCCCGGCTGTAGACGTCGTTCAGCATGTCGGCGATCTCGCCACGACCGTGTTTCACCATCGGGTGACTGGGCTGAGTGTTGCGATCGACGATCCGTATCTCCGCGTCGTCCGCGTACAGCTCCAGCATCTCCGCCGCGTCGTGTCCTTCGATTCCCCGGCGCAGCGCTTCGGTGTCGAAGGCGGGGCCTGCCATGGTGCCCATGAATGACCTCCTCGAAAGGGCCGCGGCCCGGTGAGGAGCGGGCCGCGAGGGGCCTCTCCTCCGAGACTCCTCCGCCGCACAGCTCACGGCAAGCCCAGCCCTCACGATGAGCCTCCCGGGTGAGCGGCGGGGTCCGGCCGTGACCGGGCGGGGTCCGGCGCCGTTGCTGAAGGCATGATCTCAACACGACGTATGGTCGCCGCCGTCGGTCTCGCCGTCGGTGTCACGGGCCTGGCCGCGCCGATGGCCTCCGCGACCGCCCCCGAGGCCCCGGACGCGGGACGGCTGAACCCGATCACCCAGCTCGACTCGCTCGCGACGAGCGGCCTGCCGGCCGAGCACCGGAACGACATCCCGAGGGTGGCCGGCCAGCTGGCCGGGCTCAACCACCTCAACGATCTCAACCAGCTGCACCAGCTCACCGACCTGGCCGCCCCCGTCACCGGGCTGCTCCCGGGCATCGAGGCCTGAAACGGCCGACCGAGCCCCGCAGATCCTGCCCCCGGCACGCGTGCCGGGGGCAGGATCGCGTCCGCTCCTGTTCGCCCGGTGAACGAGCCTGCGTCCCGCGGGCACGCGGCGGGACGGCGCGGAGCCTCAGCCCGCCGTGGCGAGGAACTGCGTGGCCGCCAGTTCGGCGTAGAGCGGATCTCCCGCCACGAGTTCCCGATGGGTTCCCACCGCGCGCACCCGGCCCGCGTCCATGACGACGATGCGGTCGGCCATCGTGACGGTGGACAGCCGGTGCGCGACGACGAGGACCGTGGTCGTACGCGCGACATCGGCGACCGTGTCCCGCAGCGCGGCCTCGTTCACGGCGTCGAGCTGCGAGGTCGCCTCGTCGAGGAGCAGCAGGCGGGGGCGGCGCAGCAGGGCGCGGCCGATCGCGACGCGCTGGCGCTCGCCGCCCGACAGCTTGGTCCCACGGTGCCCCACCAGCGTGTCGAGACCGCGCGGCAGCCTGGCCACCAGCCCGTCCAGACGCGTCGTCCTCACCACCCGCGTCACCTCCGCCTCGTCGGCCTCCGGATTGCCGAGCAGCAGATTGTCCCGCAGGGAACCCGACAGGACCGGCGCGTCCTGCTCCACGTACCCGATGGCGGACCTGAGCTGCGACAGGTTCCAGTCCTCCAGCGGACGGCCGTCCACCGTGATCACGCCGGACTCGGGGTCGTAGAACCTCTCGATGAGGGAGAACACGGTGGTCTTGCCCGCGCCCGAGGGACCGACGAAGGCCGTCATGCCGCGGGCCGGTACGGCGAAGGTCACGCCGTGATGGACGTACTGCAGGTCGTCGGCGTACCGGAAGCGGACGTCGTCGAAGGCGAGCGAGGCGGGCACCGAGCCGGGCGTCGGCAGCGGCGTGGGGAGCGAGGCCGGTTCCGCGGGCAGCCGCAGCGCCTCCTGGATCCGGGCGAGCGCCGCGGCGCCGGTCTGATACTGCGTGACCGCGCCGACGACCTGCTGGATCGGCGACATGAGGTAGAAGACGTAGAGAAGGAAGGCGACCAGGGTGCCCACGCCGATCGCGCCGGTCGCCACCCGGGCGCCGCCCACCGCGAGCACCGTGATGAAGGCGATCTGCATCGCGAGCCCCGCCGTGTTGCCCGCCGCCGCCGACCACTTGGCGGCCCGCACGCTCTGCCGCCAGGACTCCTCGGCCGCCGCGTGCATGGTCCGCTCCTCGCGGTGCTCGGCCCCGGACGCCTTGATCGTGCGCAGGGCCCCGAGGATCCGCTCCAGCGCGGCGCCCATCACGCCGACCGCGTCCTGAGCCTGCTTGCTGGCCCGGTGGATGCGCGGCACGATCAGGCCGAGCACCGTTCCCGCGCACAGGATCACCCCGAGGGTGACGCCGAGCAGCACCGTGTCGACCAGCCCCATCATCACCACCGTCGCGACGAGGGTGAGGCCGCCGGTGCCGATGCCCACGAGCGAGTCGGTGGTGACCTCGCGCAGCAGTGTCGTGTCGGAGGTGATGCGGGCCATCAGGTCGCCCGGCTCGCTGCGGTCCACGGCCGGTATGCGCAGTCGCAGCAGATAGGACGACAGGGCGCGCCGCGCGCCGAGGACCACCGACTCGGCGGTGCGCCGCAGCACGTACGAACCCAGCGCGCCCACCGCCGTGTTGGTCACCACGAGCGCTGCCATGCCGATCAGCGCCCGCCCGATGGGCCGGTCGTGCGACAGGTCGTCGATGAGTCCGCGCGCCACCAGCGGCAGCAGCAGACCGGTGCCACCGGTCGTCAGCGCCAGCAGGGCGCCCGCGAACAGGGCCCACCGGTGAGGGCGTACGTATCCGAGAAGCAGCCGCCAGGCGGGTGGTTCGGCTTGCGTCCCTGCGATGGTCACGGCGCTCCTTGCGGGAAGGGATGAGGATGCCTCAGGCTACGTCGGCACGGGCACCGTACGGGCACCGGTCGGCCCCCTGGTACAAGGTGGAAGGGCCACGCGTCGACGCCGACCGGAGGGAGCCCGGCAGAGGTGGCCGGGCAGCCGTCGAGGGGACGGAACAGGGGGTCCGCCGGGCCCTGTTCGGCGTGGGCCGTGACGCCTCGTGCGGGACGACGGACGGCGGCCCGGCACACGTCGGCCGAGGCGACCGAGGACCACCTGGCCTGCTACCGGTCGGTCACACCGTAGGGTCGGTCGACGAACGTCGATCTACGGAAGGGTTCGCCACCATGGCGCAGGAAGTACGTGGCGTGATCGCCCCGGGCAAGAACGAACCGGTGCGCGTGGAGACCATCGTCGTGCCTGATCCGGGGCCGGGAGAGGCCGTGGTGAAGATCCAGGCGTGCGGGGTCTGCCACACCGACCTGCACTACAAGCAGGGCGGCATCAACGACGACTTCCCGTTCCTGCTCGGCCACGAGGCGGCGGGCATCGTGGAGTCGGTCGGCGACGGGGTCACGGACGTCGCACCCGGCGACTTCGTGATCCTCAACTGGCGTGCCGTGTGCGGGCAGTGCCGTGCGTGTCTGCGCGGGCGGCCCTGGTACTGCTTCAACACCCACAACGCGAAGCAGAAGATGACCCTCACGGACGGCACCGAGCTGTCCCCGGCCCTCGGTATCGGCGCCTTCGCCGAGAAGACCCTCGTCGCCGCCGGACAGTGCACCAAGGTCGATCCGGCCGTCTCCCCGGCGGTCGCCGGGCTGCTCGGCTGCGGTGTGATGGCGGGGATCGGCGCCGCCATCAACACCGGCAACGTCGGCCGGGGCGACTCCGTCGCCGTCATCGGCTGCGGAGGCGTCGGCGACGCGGCGATCGCGGGGGCCCGGCTGGCCGGCGCCGCGAAGATCATCGCCGTCGACATCGACGACCGGAAGCTGACCACCGCCTCGAAGCTCGGCGCGACGCACACCGTCAACTCCTCCTCGACCGACCCCGTCGCGGCGATCCAGGAGCTGACCGGGGGCTTCGGCGCCGACGTCGTCATCGACGCGGTCGGCCGCCCCGAGACGTACAAGCAGGCCTTCTACGCCCGTGACCTCGCGGGTACGGTCGTCCTGGTCGGCGTGCCGACCCCGGAGATGAAACTGGAACTGCCGCTGCTCGACGTCTTCGGACGCGGTGGATCCCTCAAGTCGTCCTGGTACGGCGACTGCCTGCCCTCCCGCGACTTCCCGATGCTGATCGACCTGCACCTCCAGGGACGGCTGGACCTGGAGGCGTTCGTGAGCGAGACGATCGCCCTGGACGAGATCGAGCCCGCCTTCGAACGGATGCACCACGGCGACGTGCTGCGCTCGGTGGTGATGTTCTGATGACCGCGCGCATCGAACACCTCGTCACCTCGGGCACCTTCTCGCTCGACGGCGGTACCTGGGACGTCGACAACAACGTGTGGATCGTCGGCGACGACCACGAGGCGATCGTCATCGACGCCGCGCACGACGCCGACGCCATCGCCGAGGCCGTGGGCGACCGGCGGCTGCTGGCCATCGTGTGCACCCACGCCCACAACGACCACATCGACGCCGCGCCCGCGCTCGCCGAGCGCACCGGCGCCACGATCTGGCTCCACCCGGACGACCTGCCGCTGTGGAAGCAGACCCATCCCGACCGGCTGCCCGACGCCTGGCTGCAGGACGGGCAGGTCATCGAGGCGGCCGGCGCCGACCTGACCGTCCTGCACACGCCCGGCCACGCCCCCGGCGCGGTCTGCCTGTACGACCAGGGGCTGGGCACCGTGTTCACCGGCGACACCCTCTTCCAGGGCGGCCCGGGAGCCACCGGCCGCTCCTACTCGCACTTCCCGACGATCGTCGACTCGATCCGCGAGCGTCTGCTCGGCCTGCCGGGCGACACCGTCGTCCGTACCGGGCACGGCGACTCGACCACCATCGGCGCCGAGGCGCCGCACCTGGAGGAGTGGATCGCGCGCGGCCACTGACGCCGGCGCGCCGGGACGGGGCGGCACGGGTGCGGGAGACCTCACGTCCCGGAGACCTGACCGGCGAGAAACCTGACCGGCGAGAAACCTGACACGCGAGAAACCTGACAGAAGATGTCCGGCTTCCACGTCACGCTCGGAGCGGCCCATGGGTGAAGCCACCGCATGGGCCCGCACGAACACGGACGGACGCGGGAACGTACGCACATGGAGGTCGGACATGTCAGGGCCACTCGAAGGCAAGGTCGCACTGGTCGCGGGGGCCACCCGGGGAGCGGGACGGGGGATCGCCGTGGAACTCGGCGCGGCCGGCGCCACCGTCTACGTGACCGGGCGCAGCACCCGCGAACGGCGCTCCGAGTACGACCGCCCCGAGACGATCGAGGACACCGCGGAGCTGGTGCGCGCGGCGGGCGGCGTGGGTGTCGCCGTGCCCACCGACCACCTCGACCCCGCTCAGGTCGAGGCCCTGGTCGCACGCGTCGACGACGAACAGGGCCGGCTCGACATCCTGGTCAACGACATCTGGGGCGGCGAGAAGCTCTTCGAGTGGGACGCCCCGGTCTGGGAGCACGACCTCGACAACGGACTGCGGCTGCTCCGGCTGGCCGTGGAGACACACGCCGTCACCAGCCACCACGCGCTTCCCCTGCTGCTGCGCCACCCCGGCGGCCTCGTCGTCGAGATGACCGACGGCACCGCGGAGTACAACCGGGACACCTACCGCGTCTCCTTCTTCTACGACCTCGCCAAGGCGTCGGTCCTGCGCATGGCCTTCGCGCTGGGACACGAACTGGGCCCGCGCGGCGCGACCGCGGTCGCGCTCACCCCGGGGTGGCTGCGCTCAGAGATCATGCTCGAGGCGTTCGGTGTCACCGAGGAGAACTGGCGCGACGCGACGGAGCGTGTGCCGCACTTCGGCATCTCCGAGACCCCGTTCTACGTCGGCCGTGCCGTGGCCGCGCTGGCCGCCGACCCGGACGTCGCGCGCTGGAACGGGCAGTCGCTCTCCAGCGGGCGGCTCGCCCCGGTCTACGGCTTCACCGATCGCGACGGCAGCCGGCCGGACGCCTGGCGCTACATGGTCGAGGTCCAGGACGCGGACAAACCGGCGGACGGGACGGACGGGGGAGGCGACGGTGGCGGGCCCGACGCCCAGGCGGTCGTCGAGTCCTATCGTTGACCCACCCCGCCTCGGCCCTCCCGCCGACCCGCCGTACGTCACTGGTCCACGTCGGCGTGTACGTGCAGGGGCGGGACCTGCCACGCCGGCGGACGGTCGGCCGACAGGGCCAGGTCCCCGCGGACCGCCGCGTAGTACCCCTCACGTGCCTCACGCTGGCGTCGCAGGAGAGCCTGCCATGCCTCGGGAGCACGGGTCCGCTCCCTCCCGAAGCGCTCCATCTCCATCACGACGACGGCCCACGCGCGGGCCTTCTCCACGACCGCCGGGGCGCCGAGGAGCAGGAGCGCCTCACCGGCCGGGTCCCCCGCCTCGGCGGCCCCGGCCAGCAGGGGCGCCGCCTCCTCGTGCGACAAGGCGTGCGGGTGGGGGTCGTTCCCGAGGTGGGCGGCGACCCGGTACGTCAGCGTGACCGTCCGCTTCAGACAGCGCGCGTAGTCGGCGTACACGGACAGCCGTCGCTCCTCCCACCGCGCCGTCTGCTCCCGGCGGAAGCGGGCCCGATCGCCGCGCACGATCGCCAGATACGAGCCGAGGGCACCGATGACCACGCCTATCAGCGCCGGGAGTTGTTGCATGAACGCGGACATGGGCGCACGGTATCTGTCCCGGTGACGATCACGGCAGTACCTTCGTTGCCATGACTGCCACGAGGCGCTTCGAAGGACACGGGGTCGTGATCACGGGCGCGGCCCGCGGTATCGGGGCGGCCACCGCCCGCCGGTTCGCCGACGAGGGCGCCCATGTGCTGCTCGCGGACGTGGACCTGCCCGAGGCGGAGAAGACGGCCGCGTCGATCCGTGAACTCGGCGGGCGGGCCGAGGCGTACGTCTGCGACGTGGGGGACCGCGCGTCGGTCGAGCGAGCGGTCGCGCATGCCGTCCACACGCTCGGCTCGCTGGACGTCCTGGTCAACAATGCCTACGGATGCACCCCCGACGAGCCGCTCTTCGAGGACGAGCCGGACGAGGTGTGGGCCCACGACCTCGACCTCACCCTGACCGGCGCCTACCGGTGCTCCCGCGCCGCGCTCCCGCACCTGGTGGCCTCCGGCCGTGGCGCGATCGTCCATGTCGGCTCCGTGAACGGCATCCAGGACTTCGGCAACCACGCCTACAGCGCCGCCAAGGCGGGTCTGATGTCCCTGACCCGCACGCTCGCCGGTCACGCCGCGTCCCGGGGAGTGCGCGTCAACCTGGTCGCGCCGGGCACGGTCCGCACCACGGCGTGGGAGGGGCGCGAGGACGACCTCGCGGTGGCCGCGGAGCTCTACCCGCTGGGACGGGTCGGAGAGCCGGACGACATCGCGGCCGCCGTCGCCTTCCTCGCTTCCGGCGACGCGTCCTGGATCACCGGGACCACGCTGTGCGTGGACGGGGGGCTACTGGCGGTCAACACCGGTTTCCACCGCGCGCTGCGACGGAGCACGGAGGGGCCGGAGTAGGGCTCGGCATCCGCGGGGGAGGCGTCCGCCGGGTGCCTCGGGTGCCTCACGTTTGTGCGCCTCCCCTCGCAGCCGTCCACGACTCGTCGGCACCCCATGGGCGCTCCGCGTCACGGGGTCTTGTGCCCCCACCGCGGGCCCACCTGCTCCCACGCACGGGCCCACTCGTCGTAGCGGCGCCGGTCGAGCCGCCAGCGGGCGAGGCGGCCGCCGGCGAACACCAGGCTGCCGAAGGCGATCGCGGCACCGGTGCCGAGGGCTCCCGCCTCGGCGGACGCCGTGCCCGGATCGGGAGGCCGGGTGGTGAGCCGCCCCTTCTGGTCCAGCCAGACCACGATCTTCGAGCCGGCCGGGTGCCCGGCGTTCACCAGCGTCCGGCCGGTGTGGGTGGCGCCGTCCGGACCCGTCCAGCGGACCGTGGCGCGGACACCGTCGTAGACGGGGCCGTCCCCTGTCGGCAGGGTCCTGGCCGTGTCGTCGACGAGGACGGCCGGGACCGGGTGCCGTTCGTGCCGCAACCGGGCGAAGGACGCTTCGGCGGTGTGGGCGGCGACCAGACCGACGAGGGCGCCTCCCACCAGGATGACGGCCCAGACGGCCAGTACGATCCAGGCCTCGACGACATCGTCGTGCCGGCGCAGCGGATTGCTCCGCCACCGCCAGCACCACCGCTTCGTACGCCGTGTCCTGTGCATCGCCGCACCTCCTCGTCGTGCCTACGGCCGGATGACGCCCGGGGAGCGAGGGGTGGCGGGGCCGACCGGACGGCGCGCGGGGCCGTCCGGCCCTCGTTCACGCGCGGGGGCCGTTCCGTCCCGGCCGGCAGGGGCCTCGTGAGCCCCGCCGGGTCCCGGGACGGGGACCGATCGGCCCGTGCGCACCGTGGGCGCGAGGGGCCGGTGAAGGGATGTCAGGGCCGGGGCGCCGGGGCGGGAAGGGCCCCACCCGCTTCTCGCGGGTCCTGATTGTGCGGTGCGCGGCTGCCGGCCGCTTCTCCGCGTCCTTCCCGGGTCCTTCCCGTCCCCTCCAGGACAGCACGTGCGGCACGGAACCGCCAGGGCCGATCGGGCCGGCCGCCCGCTCCGTGACCTCGCGGACCCCTCGTGAGCAGGAGCGGCACCGCCCGGACCGCCGACGATTCCCGCCCGGGACGGCAGGAGCGTCGGCCGGTCGAAGGGGCGCCACCGGCGCCCCGGGCGGTGCCCTTGGTGAGCCCCGGTGTCAGTCGTCGTGCCCCGTTTCCTCCTCGTGCCGGTGCGCCGCCACCAGGGCCTCCACCATGTCGACGGCGCTGCCCTCGTGGTCGCTGCCGGCCGTACCGCTGCCCTGCTGGACGTTCGCGGCCCGGTCCACCTCGAGGACCGAGTCGGCGTGCGAGTTGTCGAGCACGGTGAGGAAGCTGTCTCCCGCGGCCGCCGGCGCCGCCGCGGCACCCAGCAGGGCCACCGCCAGTAAGGCGGCCGTACGCAGGCGCGGTGACGGGCCGCCCGGCGCGGTCACGCCCTCGCGCCCTGGGGCTCCGGCCGCAGACGCGCGATGTTGCGCTCCAGCAGCTGGGTGGCGGTCGCGACGCCGACACCGTTCGTCGTGTCCACCACCGGGAGCCGGCCGTCCGCCGCCCTGAGGTCGGCGAGCGCGGAGTGCATCGCCTGGTGGGCCGCGAACAGACACGGCGTGCTGTAGATGGCGACGTCCACACCGAGTTCGGACAGCTCACCCAGGGAGAGCCGGGGCGACTTGCCGCCCGCGATCTGGTTGAACAGCAGTGGCTTGTCACCGACCACCTTGCGGATCCGCCGGATCCATTCCACGCTGCGCACCCCGTCGACGAGCACCACGTCCGCGCCGGTCGCGGCGAGCGTCTCGGCCCGGTGCAGGATGTCGTTCTCGTCGGTCGCGTCCGTGCGGGCCACCACGACCATGTCCTGCCGGGTCGCCAGCACCATCTCCAGCTTGGCGAGGTACTCGGACAGCGGCAGCACCTGCTTGCCGTCGGCGTGCCCGCACCGGCGCGGCCGCTTCTGGTCCTCGAGGATCACCCCCGACGCCCCGATCCGCTCCAGTCCCTCGACCACGTGACAGGCGACCTCGGGGTCGACGTACCCGTCGTCGATGTCCACCAGCAGGTGGTGCCGGGGGAACGCGCCCCGCAGTCGCTGGACGAACGCCACCATGTCCGGCCACGCGATGAACCCGATGTCCGGCAGCCCGTAGTACGAGGCCGCGAAGCCGAAGCCGGAGACGAACATCCCGTCGTAGTGCTCGGCCGCGATCGACGCCGAGTACATGTCGTACACGCCGATCAGGGGAGTGGTCTCCGGTCCGGCGATCTGCTCCCTCAGCTTCTTCCCGTAAGTCAACGTCCGGTTCCTTCCTCGGGGTTCGACATGGCGGACGGAAAGGACCGTTGCGACACGACAGCCCTTTGCCAAGACAAAAGGATCTCTATGGCGATACGGAACGCTCTCCTTGGACGGGCTTTGCTCACCCCAACGGCGCAAGCGGTTCACCGGAGAAACGTCACTCGGCCTCCGTCCGGGTCGCCGGACGCCCTCGCCGTCCCGTTCATCCGCGCGCAAGCCGCGCGTCACCCCCCGCTCAACTGCGGCTGGGACCTTCGCAGCAGCGACAGAGTTGGCTATACAACTTAGGGAGAGAGTGATGACCACGTCACCGTCAGTCAGGAAGTCGTCCGTCGAGGAACCCGCGGTGGAGGACATGCCGCTCATGTGGCTGCGGGACAACTGCGCCTGTGCCCGGTGCCGGGACCCGCGCAACGGGCAGAAGCTGTTCCAGATCACCGAGCTGCCCGCGGGCCTCGCGCTCGGCGCCGTCCGGCGGACCGCCGACGGCGTGGAGGTCGACTGGGCACCCGACGGCCACCGGTCGGCGTACTCCAGGCAGTGGCTCACGGCCAACCGCCCCGGTACGGGCGCCGACGTCGCCGACAGGCCCGGGGACCGGCGTGGCGAGACGGGCAAGACCCTGTGGACCGCCGCCGACCTGGACGGCCGGCTGCCCGAGGCGGACTGGGCGGAATACCTGGGCGACCCGGTCGTCAAGGCCCGCGTGCTGGACTCGGTCCTCGGGCTCGGCTTCGCCCTGCTGCGCGATGTTCCGTGCCGTACGGGCCAGGTGCTGGAGGTGGCCGAGACGTTCGGCTACGTCCGCGAGACCAACTACGGGCGGCTGTTCGACGTACGGGTCGAACCCGACCCCAACAACCTGGCCTTCACCGGCGCGCGCATCACCCCGCACACCGACAACCCGTACCGCGACCCGGTGCCCACCCTCCAACTGCTGCACTGCCTCGCCAACTCGGCGAGCGGCGGTGACTCGGGTCTGGTGGACGGATTCAAGGCCGCCGCGCTGCTGCGCGCCGAGGACCCGGAGGCCTTCGCGGTCCTGACTCGCACACCCGTGCCGTTCCGCTTCAGCGACGCCCGCACCGTACTGGAGGCGGAACGGCCGCTGATCGACGTGGACGGCCGCGGCCGGATCCGAGAGGTGCGCTTCAACAACCGCTCGATGTCCACCCTGCGGCTGCCCGCCGACGAACTGGAGGCGTTCTACCGGGCCTACCGGAAGTTCGCCGAAATCACCCTGCGCCCCGAACTCCAGCTGGACTTCAGGCTCTCGCCCGGCGACTGCCTGGTCTTCGACAACGTCCGGCTGCTGCACGCCCGGACCGCTTTCGAGGAGACCGGCGCCCGCCACCTGCAAGGCGCCTACGCCGACATCGACGCACTGGCCGGCACACTGGCCGTACTGCGCCGCCAACGGGACGCGGCGGGCGCGGAGTTCCTGGACGGGCTGTCCGAACTCTTCGAGGGCGAGGGCGCGGGCGCCTACCTGGGCGAGCCGGTGACGATGGCGCAGCACATGCTGCAGGCCGCGGCTCGAGCCCAGGAGGCGGGGGCGCCCGACGCGCTGGTGGCGGCCGCGTTGCTGCACGACGTCGGCCACTTCCACGGCCCGCTCACCGGCGAGGACCTGATGGCCGGCACCGACAACCGGCACAGCCACACCGGGGCGGACCGGCTGGCCGACTGGTTCGGCCCCGAGGTCACCGAGCCGATCCGGCTGCACGTGGCGGCGAAGCGGTACCTGTGCGCGGTCGAGCCCGAGTACTTCGGCCTGCTCACCGAGGCATCCGTCTACACGCTGCAGGTGCAGGGCGGTCCGATGTCCGCGGCCGAGGTCGCCGAGTACGAGGCGAACCCGTACGCGGCGGACGGGGTCGCGGTACGCCGCTGGGACGACCAGGGCAAGGACCCCGAGGCGCCGGCCCCGGACTTCGCGCACTTCCGGCCGCTGCTCGCCGCACTGCTGCGGACCGCCTGATCAGGCCGGCCGCAGCCGAGCACGCCGGCCGGGCGAGTGCGCGGTCAGGTGTCGCCGGCCGGGCGGCGGGCCAGCGAGCCGGAGGCGGCCGAACTGTGGACGGTGAAGGCCACGGTGTCCGGCAGGTACCGGTCGTCGGACCATTCGATCGGAGTGCCTGCCGGATCCGTGCTGCACCGCCGCTCGCGCAGCAACGGGTCGCCGGGCCGGCAGCCGAGCAACCGGGCGTCCTCCGCGTCGGCCGGGCACAGGTCGATGGTGTGCTGGGCGTCCGCGAACAGCACACCCCGCTCCTCCAGGGCCACGGTGTACGACACGGTGTCCGGCGGCAGCTCGGCGACCAGCTCACCGACGGCCGGCGGGAAGACGGTGCGCTCCACCATCGCGGGCCGGCCCGACAGCGTACGAAGCCGCCGTACGCGGTGGACCTCCGTCCCCTCGGGCAGACGCAGTTGTACGCACTCGGTCGCGTCGGCGGTCCGGGTCTCCGTGGCGATCATCAGGCCGCCGGGCTCCTCGCCCGTCGAACGTGCCCAGCGGGTGAAACTGAGCAGTTCGCCGAAGCTCTGCGGCCGGGGCACCCCGATCACGACCCGTCGGGTACCACGCCGCGAGGCGACCAGACCCTCGGTCCGCAGGAGGGCCATCGCCTGGCGGACCGTGCCCCGGGAGACGCCGTACCGTTCGGCGAGCTCGCCCTCGGCGGGCAGCCGTCCGCCGGAGCCGTATCTGCCCTCACCGATCTCCCGGCCCAGGTCCGCCGCCACCTTCCGGTACAGCGACTGGCCCCTGCTGTTCGGTGTCGCGCGTTTCCCGGTCCCGGCCGCGCCGTCCGTCACCGTGTGCCTCTCCGTCCTGCCCTGCCGCGGCCCTGCTCGACCGGGCGGCGGATGTGCTCCGACCAGGGAGCCTAGCCGGGTTCGACGGGTGTACGCCGACGCCTGCCCCCACCGCTCCTCGTTCGACGGGTGTACGCCGACGCCCGCCCCCACCGCTCCTCGTCGTGGTGCCCCTTCGTCCGGTTCCGCCCGGTGGACACCGATGGGACCGTCTTGTCACGCGGTACGGACGATGGCGGACACGGTGATCGCTACCCGGGTTTCGGGGGCACACGGAAAGAGGCACGGCACGGCGGGCCTCGTGTTCGGCGGCCGGGCCACAGCGCGCGCCGACGTCACCGCCGCGACCCGCCGCGACCCGCCGGGCCTCGCCGGTCGGCGGCCGCGTCGCGTCCCGCGGGCCAAGATCGTGGTGCGCGCGGAACCGGCGTGGCGGCCGACGCGACCCGAGGCCGAGGGGCCGCGGCCGCCCGTCCCGGCGGCGAAGGCGCACACACCCGGAGAGGAGGACGAAGACTGATGGAACAGCCCCGCTCGGCGGCCGACCGCGGCACGCCGGCCGTCGTCGGCGTGAGCGCCCCGCCCGCCGGTGCACTGCCCGTCGCGACCGACGGATCGGCCGCCGCGCACCCGCCCACGCGGTGGCCCGTCGTACGACCCGACGGCGCACCGCGCGACCGCCCCGCCCCGCCCGGCCCGCGTGAGCGGGACCGGCGAAGTACCGTCGTCCTCGCCGGCTCGCTCATCGGCCCGCTCACCGACCGGCCGGTTGCCGGGCTCGCGGCCGAGGAAGAGGTTGCGGGCCACGGTCATCAGCACTCCGAGAACCGAGCAGTTGCCGAACGCCGGGCGGTCGGACACCGCCGGGGACAGGGCCTTCACGCCGGGGAAGGTCTTCGACAGACCGCCGCCGCGAGCCGTCCGGTCACGCTCCCGTGCGTCACCCGGTTCCGCGACAGTGCCCGCGCCCGGCCGCCACCGCCCGTGCCGGACACCGCCCCCGCCACCGTGCCGCCCGCCGTCGACGCCCTGACGGCGGAGGCCGAGGCGGCCGTGACCCCGTACCGTCTCGTCACCCGGGTGCCCGTCGGCGCCCGCACGCATCGGAGCCCTCATGTCCGCTGACCCCCCTACGGACGCCCTCGCCGACGCCCGGCCCCTCCGGGCGGCGCGCCCGGCCGCGCTCCGGCCGTCGGCCGCCTGGTGGCCGGCGCTGCGCCGCACGCCGGTGGCGATGTGGAACGACGACGTCTCCGACTGGGCGGCGGCACTGACCTACTACGCGATCCTGACCGTGCTGCCCGCCCTGCTGGCCATGGTCATCGCGTTCGGTCTGATCAGTCCGGACACCGCGGAGCAGTTCACCGAGCACGTCACCTCCCACGCGCCCGCGCAGTCCGGGGCCGAACTGCACGGTGTGCTGGCCGGGACGCTGCGCGAACGTTCGGCCGCCTGGACGCTGCTCGTCACGGGTTCCGCGAGCGCGCTGTGGTCGGCCATCAGCTATCTCGCCGTGTTCCGCCGCGCCCTGCACCGCATGCACCGGGTCAAGGACTCACGTTCCGCCTGGCGCACGGCGCACCGCATCGTACTGACCGCCCTCACACTGCTCGGCCTGCTGGTGGTCAGCGCCCTCCTGCTGCTCCTGACCGGGCCCGTCGCCGAGGCACTGGGACATGCGCTGGGCCTCGACACCACGGCGGCCCTGGCGTGGAACCTGCTGCGCTGGCCGCTGCTGCTGTGTCTCGTGGTGGTCCTGGTGGTCGTGGTCTTCCACGCGGGCCCCGCTCCCGCCCGCCGCCGCTCCCTCAGCCTGCCGGGGGGAGTCCTGGCCGCCGCTCTGTGGCTCACGGTCTCCGCGGGCTTCGCCCTGTACGCCTCGGCGTTGAGCAACTACAGCAGGCTGTACGGCTCGCTGGCCGGTGCGGTGGTCTTCCTCGTCTGGCTGTGGCTGTCCAACCTCGCGCTGCTCGCCGGAGCGCAGTTCACCGCCGAACTAGCCAAGGCGGCGCCCGAGAGCGATCACTGACGCTATGTGACTTTGGTGTGTAGATATCGTTGTATCCGTGTGAACGTTCGTCATGACTCCAGTCCCCAGCAGCTGGTTCTCGCCGCTCTCCTCGGCGCCTACTGGCTGGACTCGCCGCCGCACTACCACGGGCGGCACACCCCCCGCGCCGACGGCCCACGGTCCGTTCCGAGGACGGAGACGACAGGTCCGCCCCGACACGAACGCGACGGCCCGCCCACCGGGAGCCCGGGTCGATAGACGGGCCGGAGCCGTTTCCTCAGAGACCGAGGGTGAACCAGGTCGTCTTGCCCTCGTCGGTGGGCCGTACGCCCCAGTCGTCGGCGAGGGCGCGTACCAGGATCAGGCCCCGGCCCGATTCCGCGTCCTCGGCCGCCGGGCGCGGCTGGGGGAGCTGCGGGCTGTGGTCGCTGACCTCGACGGTGAGATCGGTCGCGGTCCGGCACACGTGCAGGCGGATGGGGCCCTGGGCGTGCTGCACCGCGTTGGTCAGCACCTCGGAGAGCAGCAGCCGGGCGTCGTCCGCCAGGACGGTGCAGTCCCAGGAGGTGAGGGCCTTGCCGAGGAAGGCACGGCCCTCGGGCACGGACTCGGGGACGGCGGGCAGACCGATGGTGACAGCGGCCAGTGGTGCGTCGGGCAGGCGGGCCAGCAACAGGGTGACGTCGTCGTTGTGGCTCTCGGGGTCGGGCAGGAGGGCGGTCAGGACGTGATCGGCCGCCGCCTCCAGGTCGGGGGCGCCGGCGAACAGCCGACTCAGCGTGGTGGTGAGCTTGGTGAGCTGGTCCTCGATGTCACTGCCGGGGGTTTCGATCAGCCCGTCGGTGTAGAGCACGAGCGTCGCGCCGGGTGGGATGACCACGCTCGACTGCTGGTAGAGGACGCCGCCGACCCCGAGCGGCGCGTTCACGGGCACCGGGAGCGGGCGGGCGCCGTCGCCGGGGGTGGCGACGAGGGTGGGCAGGTGACCGGCCGAGCAGATCGTCACCTCGCCCGCGTCCGAGGCGATCACCAGATAGCAGCAGGTGACGAGCTGGTCCGGCACGTCCAGGTCGGTGACACAGGCGTCGAGGGCCTGCATGAGCTGCCGCGGCTGCATGCCCGTCTTGGCCAGGGCATGGGCGGCGGAGCGCAACTGCCCCATGACGGCCGCCGCCTCCAGCCCCCGGCCCATCACGTCGCCGATCAGGACTCCGACCCGGCCGGCCCCCAGGGGGATGAGGTCGAACCAGTCGCCGCCCACGCCCGCCCCCTGGGTCGCGGGCCGGTAGCGGCTGGCGGTCGAGAGGCCCGGAATGGCCGGAGGGGTGCCCATCAGGCTGCGCTGCAGGGTCAGCGCGATGTGCCGCTGCTGCTCGTAGAGGGCGGTCAGCTCGGCCTCGGCACGCTTGCGGTCACTGATGTCCCTTACGATCGCGCACGCGCCGACGACCGTGCCGTCCGCCGCCCGGGTCGGCCACAGCGTGATGTCGACGTCCAGCAGGTCACCGGAGCGGGTGAGCCGCAACGTCTCGAAGTGTTCGACCTTCTCCCCGTTGCTCAGCCGCTCCAGGAGGGCGTCGATCTCGTCCCGGTGCTGGGGCGGGGCGAGCAGGGACACGTGCCGGCCCAGCACCTCCTCCGGGATGTAGCCGTACAGCCGATGCGCGGCGGCGTTCCAGTACGTGATGTCGCCGTCGAGGGTCTTGGCGAGGATCGCGTCCTGGGAGGACTCCACGAGTCCGGCCAGCTCGTTGATGCGTTCTTCGGCGGCTTTGCGGTCGCTGACGTCGCGGACGGCGGCGGAGAGGAGGAGGCCGTCGGTGGTTTCCAGGGGGGAGAGGCTGATTTCGACGGG
>NZ_JBHVPP010000012.1:200110-217643 GCF_042887295.1 Streptomyces sp. NPDC057950 | reverse complement strand
GGGATTCGGTCTGTGCGTTGACGAGTCGGATGGTGCCGGTGTCGTCGACGATGACCATGGCGTCGGGTGCCGCTTCCAGGAGTCCTCGGAACCGCTCCTCGGCACCCGCGGGCGCCGCCTCGTCCAGCAGGACCCCGCACCGGCACGGTTCCTGAAAGGCTGCACCGGCGGCCCGAGTTGAATGCGATCCAACGAAGTCGCCCATGTCCGCCCCAGGTGTGCTGTTCGCTCTGAATCGGGCCATCCCAGCGGAATGGGGTGTAGTCCGCCCCGCCATGTCGGTTACTGGCTTCACAACGGCCGGATCTGTCCGGCAGCGTTACGTCCGCTGACCGTCTGCCGCCGCAGTCGTCTCGCAGTCCGCGGGGTGGCTGACCGACCCGCGTTTCCGGGCACCGCCGCACCAGGCGTGAGCCGGCCGATGACGCCGGGGACCCGGGCCGGGACGTGGGCCGGGACGTGGGCCGGGACGTGGGCGGGGACCCGGGCCGGGACGTGGGCGGGGACCCGGGCCGGGACGTGAGTCCGTGCTGCTCCCGCCGCCGGGAGGTGGTGGCTCGTCGGTCCCGGGGCGGGTGTGTCGTGGACGGGTGTTCGGGATGTCGCTGAGTTGGCCGTGTGGATGGAGTGGCGGCTGTTACTCACTTTCGGGTGAGGGGTGGGGTGGCGTGGAGGTGGCTGGTGGGGCGATTCCCTTTATTTCAGGGCGATATGGAGTCAATTTTCCGATATGGGCAGATAGATGCATATTACAGCCGAGGGTCATGGTCGTGTTGTCGGTCGGTAATGCCGTGCGGGTGGCGGGCTCGGGTGGCGAGGTGGGGCGCCAGAGTGTGGTTCTCGGCCAGCGGGCCGGGGCCCAAACTCGCGGATCCCCATGTGTGGTCCGCCCGTTCCCTCTAGGGGGCGTTCGTGTCTGTTTCGCAGTCTGTGATGGTTCGTCGTGCTGCTGCGGCCGCGGTGGCTGCTGGTGTGGTGGTCGGTGTGGCGGCGGTGCCGGCGTCGGCGGACCAGGGGCGGTTCCCGTTTCGTACGCAGGTGCAGATCAGCGAGGTGCAGTACGACTCTCCGGGCTGGGACTCGGGGAGCAACGCGTCGTTGAACAAGGAGTGGGTGGAGGTCACCAACACGGGGCGTTCGGGCGTGAACCTGGACGGCTGGACGCTGTCGGGCCGTGACGGCCGCGCGTACGTCTTCAACCTGCGCCTCGGAGGCCGCGAGACGGTACGGGTGCACACAGGAGTGGGGCGTGACACCCGCCGGGACGTCTACCAGGACCGCCGTGGCTACGCCTGGGACAACCGCGCGGACACCGCGACGCTGCGCAACGACCGTGACCGTGTCATCGACGTGGTGACCTGGGGTCGCGGACCCATCGGCCGGGGTCACGTGCTTCCCGGTCGTCACTACGGTCACGGTCACGTGTTCCCCGGCCGTCACTACGGTCGCGGCCATGAGCTGCCGATCGGTCACATCGGTCGCGGTCACGGGCTGCCCATCGGTCACATCGGTCGCGGTCACGAGCTGCCGATCGGACACGTCGGCCGTGGTGCCGAGCTGCCCATCGGTCACATCGGTCGCGGTCACGAGCTGCCCATCGGTCACATCGGCCGTGGTGCCGAGCTGCCCATCGGTCACATCGGTCGTGGTACCGAGCTCCCCGGTGGTCACATGGGCCGTGGTCACGAGGGCTTCGGCGGTCGCGGCCTGGGCGGTCGCTGACACCACCGGCAGGCGGGCGCGGTAGCGAACCCGTCCGCTCGCTTCCGGCGAGGGCGTGCCACCGACCATCGGTCGGTGGCACGCCCCTTTCGCGTACCGGGGGTGTCGGCAAAGCGGGCTAAATGGTGCAAATATTACATTTAGCTCATGTCGGCCGTTGCGTCGACAGGAGGCGGTTCGCCTCGACTTGACGGTCCGAGGCATACTTCATCGACGACTGGAGCGGGTCTGCTCCCACGCCCCCCGAGGTTCATCGCCGCACCGGGAGGGGCGATCGATTCCTACGGTCAATGTCACTGTTTCGTCGCAGCCCGATCCGCCGTGCAACGCAAGTGCGCCGACGTGTGTCTAGCAGACGGAAACCGAAGGAATCACGCACGAGGACATGCAGAAGGAAGGGCCCGCCATGGGGGACGTACGCAGACGGGGAGCCGTCGCGCTGGGGATCACCGGACTTGTCGCGCCGCTGGCGCTCGCGCTGGGCACGGCGCCCGCGCAGGCCGCGAGCTGTACGACACAGACCGGTCCGTACCAGAAGCAGGTGGAGAAGTTCCTCGGCCGTCCGGTCGACGGCAGGCAGTCCACCGCCGACTGCAAGGCGACCAAGGCCTTCCAGACCAAGCACGGCATCACCCCGAACGCGGGGTACGCGGGATCCGTCACCTGGGGCGTGATGGACCTCATGAACAAGCAGAAGGCCGTCGGCACCAAGCCCAACAAGGACGGCAAGTGCCCGGTCAACAAGGGCCGCATAGCCTGCGTCAACCTCACGCTCCAGCTCAGCTGGATCCAGGACGGCAGCAGGCTGGTCTACGGACCGGTGCCGGTCCGTACGGGGCGCGACGGCTACGAGACCCGCACCGGCCTGAAGAAGATCTACTGGCGTGACATCGACCACGTGTCGAGCATCTACAACGTGTCGATGCCCTACAGCCAGTTCTTCGACGGCGGCCAGGCCTTCCACTCGGTCGGCCTCTCCATGTGGAATCCGCCGGGCTCGCACGGCTGCGTCAACATGACCCCGGCCACCGCCAAGAAGTACTGGTCGCTGCTGAAGAACGGCGACGACGTGTTCGTGTACGGCCGTAAGCCGGGCACCTGACCGGGCCAGGAGCCGGGCACCCGACCCGGCCGCGAGCCGGGCACGCGACCGTGCCCGGCTCATCGAGGACCGGGCCTCACGCCTCGGGGGCGTCCCCGAAATCCGGGATCTCCAACCTGACCCCGCCCTGCCGCGCGGAATCGTGGGCGACGATGCCCGGCAGGGTGTAGCGGGCGGCGACCCACGCGTTCACCGACGGCAGCGTCCTCGTGTTCACCGCGGTCACGAAGTCGTCCGCCAGGAAGTGGTGGCTGCCCTCGTGGCCGTTGTGGAGACGGTCGAAGGCGCGGGGCAACCGCGACCTGTCGTGGACGGGCGCGGACCCGGACGTGAACGCGGCCCGCAGCGCCGGCGCGATGTGCCGGAGCGACGGATCGTCGGGCGCGAGTGTCGCCTTCGGCTCCAGCAGCTCGGTGATGTCCCGCACCCCCTTCTTGTCCTGCCAGAAGCTCACCGTGGCGAGCTGTTCCATGCTGGCGTCGGTACCGAAGAACCGGAAACGCGACTCCCGGATGTGTGAGGGATAGCCGACCCGCCGGAACTCGTTCGTACGGAACGACCCACCGCCCGCCACCTCGAACAGCGCGGTCGCGTTGGAGAAGTCGTTGCCGAACTGGCTGACCTCCTTGTCGAAGACACCGTCCCCGCGCTCGTCGCGCACCCCGATCGCGGACACGCTCACCGCGTGCGTCCGCCAGGCCCCGAGGACCCCGCCCACCGAGTGCGTCGGGTAGAGAAGCGGGGGATAACTGGCGGTCGCCTTCCAGTTCTCGCCGCCGCTGTACCGGTACGCGTCGTAGAACCCGAGGTCCATGTCGTGGACGTAGTCGCCCTCCGCGTAGAACAGCCGGCCGAAGGCACCCTCGGCGATCTGGTTGCGGGCGTGCACGGTCGCCGGGTTGTACTGGCTGGTCTCACCCATCATGTACGTCAGCCCGGTGGCCCGCACGGCGTCGATGATCGCCGCGATCTCCTCCGTGGAGACCGCCATCGGCACGGCCGAGTACACGTGCTTGCCGGCGTTCAGCCCCCGCAGCACCAGGGGGCCGTGTGTCCAGCGCTGGGTGAAGATCGCGACCGCGTCCACGGCCTTCGACTCCAGCATCGCCTCGTACGAGGGGAAGGTGCCGGACAGTCCTTCGGCGGCGGCCAGCCGCTCGGCCCGCTCGGGCAGGAGATCGGTGACGTGGACCTCGCGGACGCCCGGGTGGGCGAGGAACAGTTTGGCGAACTGCCCGGAGAACTGCCCGGCGCCCACGATGCCGAGGGAGAACGACATGAATGCGTGTCCTTCACTGGTCGGGAATCAGGTTGATCCGGCGGTCGGTCCCGCTCGGCCCGCTCACGGGTGCGTGGTTGGCGTGGCACCTGGACGTCAGCCCCGGTGCCGGACGTCATAGGGAGGCTCCCTCGGCTGCGACTCGTCCTCGGGCCATTTACTTTCGGGGGGAAAGAATCTGTTCGTCAAGAGTCGCGCACAGGCCGGTGCGATGTCCGGCGGGGCGACCTAGAGTGCGGCTATTACTTCCAGAGCAAAAGGAAATCCTGGGGAGTTCTACACTCATGACCACACCTGCCGCCAACTGGCTGCCGCTGAGCCCGGGGGAACGGGCGGTGGCGATCGAGGTCCTCGTGCACGGACCGCTGTCCCGCAGCGAGATCGCGCGCCGGCTGAACCTCTCGGCGGGCAGTCTCACCCGGCTGACCAAACCCCTGATCGAGTCGGGTCTGCTGATCGACGCCACCCCGTCGGGGGAGGGGCCCGAGGTGCGCCAAGGCCGCCCTTCGCAGCCCCTGGACATCGTGGCCGAATCCCGCGCGTTCATCGGATTCAAGATCACCGGGGACCGGGCCTACGGGGTCGTCACCACCCTGCGCGGCGACATCGTGGCCCGTCACGACCGCCCGCTCACCACACACGATCCGGCCGAAGTCGCCGACCTCCTGCGGGAGATGACCGAGAAGTTCACGCGCGCCCTACCGGCGCCGGCCGGTATCGGCATCGGTGTCGGCGGGCGGGTCGAGAAACGGGCGGTCGTCGTCGAGTCCGCCTTCCTCGGCTGGAGCGACGTCCCGCTGGCCGAACTCGTCGGGGAACGCACCGGTCTGCCCGTGGTCGTCGAGAACGACGTCGCCGCGCTCGTCGAGGCCGAGACCTGGTTCGGTGCGGGCCGTGGCCTCGACCGCTTCGCGGTCCTCACCATCGGTGCCGGGATCGGCTACGCCCTCGTCCTCGGCGGCAGACGCGTGCCCTCCTCCGAGGACGGCCGGGGCATCGGCCGCCGGTGGATGGTGAACCCGCAAGGCCCCCTCACCCCCGAGGGGGAGCGCGGCAGCGCCGTCTCGCTGCTCACCATCCCCAGCATGCGCTACCAAGTCCGGGCCGCCACCGGGCAGGACGCGACGTACGAGGAGATCCTCGCGCGGGCCGCCGCGGGCGACCCCCCGGCCACCCGCGTCGTCGACGAGGCGGCCCGCGCGCTCGGTGTCCTCGTGGCACAGATCGCCAACTTCGCCATGCCCCAGAAGATCCTGCTCGCCGGAGAGGGGGTGGGCCTCGTCGACGTGGCGGGCCGGGTCGTCGAGGAGACCGTCCTCGCCCACCGGCATCCGCTGGCCGATCCCGTCGCCCTGGAGACGAAGGTGTCCGACTTCCACGACTGGGCGCGCGGAGCCGCCGTGTTGGCGATCCAGGTGCTCGTGCGGGGATCGGCCGAAGAATGAGTGATCAGGTTCACGGTCCGTAATGTCGCCGGGTGTACCTTTACTCACATCGCCTTCACCCCAGGGACCGTATGCTTCACAGCATGTCCACCACTCCTGAAAGCGACTCCGTGCGCTCTGCCACCGATGTCAACGAGGAGATCCGGGCCCTTTGGTTCCGTGCCGGTGGGACGCTGAGCGGGGAGGAGCGGCGGGAGTACCAGCGGCTCGTCCTCGAGTGGGCGGAGGCCGCCCCCGCGTCGCCCACACAGGCGGCGTGACCCGCTCCGCCGCCCCGCACCCCGGTGACGAACGGGGAACCGGGCACGGCCCCGTTCCCCCTTCGCCACCCCGTCTCAGCCCCAACTCTGCGAGTACTGCCGCCGATAGCGGTTGCGGTCCTGTTCCGTACGGATGTACCGCGTGGCGACCAGCGCGATGATGCTGCCGGCGATGACCAGCAGCCCCGGACCGATGTTCTGGGGGTCGGTCAGCCGGTCGAGGAACGGCACCGAGGCGCCGGACCCCACCGCCTGGACCGAGCCCGGAGCAACGGAGCCCGGCGCGACGGCGGTTCCCCGCGAGGTCGCGGGCGCCGGGGAGTTCTGAGCGGCGGCACCGGCCGCTCCCTGGCCCTGGGCGCCCGGCCCGGTCAGTTTCACGGCGAGTGCTGTCATCGCCTTGGTGATGGGCTGGAAGAACGTAGTACCGCCCGAGGTGCAGTCCCCGTTGCCGCCCGACGTCACACCGAGCGCGATGCCCTCGGAGAACAACGGCCCGCCGCTGTCGCCCGGTTCGGCGCACACATCGGTCTCGATCAGACCGGTCACCGTACCCTCGGGGTAGTTGACCGTCGCGTTGAGCCCCTTCACCCGCCCGTCGTGGAGCCCGCTCGTGCTGCCACTGCGAAAGACGCGCTGGCCGACCGTCGCGTCGGCGGCCCCGAGGATCTGAACCCCCTTGCCGTTCCCGATCGCGACGACGTTGTTGCCGGTGTCGTTCTCGCCGTTGTTGTACTGGATGAGCGAGAAGTCATTGCCCGGGAACGCCGTGGTGATCGTCTGTCCCAGCTGTTTGGTGCCCTGGTTGTCGGCGAACCAGACGGAACCGGCCGGCCCGCAGTGTCCGGCCGTGAGGATGAACTCGTTCTTCCCGTTGGTCACGTTGAAGCCGGCGGAGCAGCGCCCGCCGGTCGAGAACATCGGCTGTGCTCCGTTCAACCGCGTGGTGAAGGTGCCCTGGGTGCGCTCCATGCGGACCGAACTCCCCATGCCTTGGGCCAGCTTCGTCATCCGGGACCAGTCGGAGGCGGAGACGCTGCTGTCGGCCTGCACCACCACCTCGTTGTCGACGTAGTCCATCGCCCAGGCGGTGCCGGCCACTCGCGGCGCCGACTTGAGCGCCTGCGTCACGGACTTGAGGTCCTGCATGCTGTGCCGTACGACCTTGGGCCGGGCACCCGCCTTCTCCACCTCGGCCGCCGTGGCCGAGTCGGTCACCGCGACCACGGGACTGCCGTCGTCGGCGATCCAACTGCCCGCCGTACGCGCGGTGCCGAGGCGGGAAACCAGGCCGGCGCCCTTGTCCGCGGCGAGCCGCGCGGCACTTTCCGGTGCACGCGACGAGGCGGACGGTTCGCTCGCCATGGCGTGCGTCACCATCAGCCCACCGCAGAGGAGCCCGCCGACGGCCGCGAATCGCGCCCCCCGCCGGAAGATCCGTCGTCGTGCGTGCCTCATGCATGGGCTCCCGAAGCCGTACGGCGCGGTGTCACCACCGCCGGGACCCCGGTCGTGGGCCCTCCTCCCATACGTGCGTCCGTGCCACCGCGTTCACCGCCGGCCGGGTCTCCGGTTCACGTCGTGTGTCCCGCCCCGTCCACCGGGGCGACTCCGGGAGTTCGCGGGCCGCCCGGCCGGCCTCGTGGCGGCCGCCATGCAGCGCGGGTCCCACGGCCGCGACCGCCCCGGGGCAGACTGCCCACGCCTGTCATGATGGGCGCATGCGCGTGCTGATGCCGGTCCCCGACCGCGATGCCGACGTCACCGAAGTGGCCGTCCCCTGGCGGATCCTCACCGACGCGGGGCACGAAGTCGTTCTCGCCACCGAGCGGGCGGCCACCCGCCCGGCGGCCGACCCGCGACTGCTCACGGGCGTGCTCCTCGGACAGTTGGGCGCCGCGGAGGAACCCCGGAGCTACTACCAACAACTCACCGAGGCACCGGAGTTCACCGCGACCGTGTCCTGGGAGGACGTGGCCGTCGACGACTTCGACGGTCTGCTCCTGCCGGGCGGACACGCGCCCGGGATGCGGCAGTATCTCGGCTCCGCCACGCTCCAGCGGCAGGTCGCCCGCTTCTGGGCCCTGGGGCGGCCCGTCGGAGCGATCTGTCACGGAGTCCTCGTGCTCGCCCGCTCCCGCGACCTGGCCACGGGCCGCAGCGTCCTGGCCGGGCGGCGCACGACCTGCCTGCCCAAGTACATGGAACGCACGGCCTACTTCACCACCGCCTGGCGCCTGGGCCGCTACTACCGCACCTATCCGGCCTACGTCGAGGACGAGGTCAAGGCGGCCCTCGCCGACCCGGGCGCGCAGTTCTCCCGCGGCCCGCGCACCCTCACCCGCCGCGGCACCGCCGCCGACGACACCCACGCGTTCGTCGTGCAGGACGGCCCCTACCTCTCGGCCCGCTGGCCGGGAGACGCCTACCTGTTCGGCCGCCGTTACCTCGCCCTCCTGGACAGCACCACCGGACACTGAGGGCTGCTGCGGGAACCCCGCGGGGCGGCCGGCGCGCACGGTGGAGCGCCCTCGGGCACCGCACCGCGCCGCGCCGGACACCGCCCGCCCGGTCGGCGCATGAGGGTCGTGGGCTACGCGCCCGTGCGGGCGGCCACCGCCTCGGGGGTCAGATACGCCTCGGTGTGCTCGAAGTCCCGCAGGGTTCCCTTGCTCCTGGCGAGGAAGCCCGTGCGGACGAAGTCGTCGCCCGCGACCGCGTTGAGGAGCCAGTTGGCGCTCGTACGGAACCTGGCCGCGCCCGTGCGGAGCGCGTACAGGTGGTACCCACGGGCCACGACCTGCGCGGGCACGCCCTTGAGGTCGATGCCGAGTGGCTTCGACACCGCGTCGTGTCCACCGAGATCGACCACCAGGCCGAGATCCTTGTGCCGGTACGACGTGGTCGGCCGCCCGTGCAGCAGCGCCGTCAGGTTCTTCGCGGCGTGCCGGCCCTGACGGGCGGCGTGCTGCGCGGTGGGCACGCAGTAGGAGCCGTCCCCCTTGGCGAGGTCGGGCACGGCGGCCGCGTCGCCGAGCGCGAACACGCCGTCCATGCCCGGCACCGTGAAGTCCGGCGCGGTCAGGATCCGTCCGCGTACGGTCTCGGCGCCCAGGGAGTCGACCAGGGGGCTCGCCGCGACACCGGCCGTCCACACGAGTGTCCGTGACGGCAGCACCCGGCCGTCCGTCAGCGTCACCTTGTCCTCGGTGACCGAGGCCACGGAGGTCTTCAGCGAGATCTGCACCCCGCGCTCGGTGAGCATGCGCAATGCGCTCGCCCCGAGCCTGTCGCCGAGCTCCGGCAGCAGCTTGGGGGCCACGTCGAGCAGGTGCCACTGGATGAGGCGGGGGTCGAGCCGCGGGTGGTAGCGCTTCGACGCGGCGGTGGTCAGGCGTTGCAGACAGGCCGCGGTCTCGGTGCCCGCGTACCCGCCGCCCACCACCACGAACTGCAACCGCGCCGCCCGTTCGGCCTCGTCCGACGTGGCCGCCGCCAGGTCGAGTTGGGCGATCACGTGGTCGCGCAGATACACGGCCTGGGCGAGCGTCTTCATGCCGCGGGCCTCGTCGAGCAGGCCGGGGATGTCGAAGGTGCGGGTCACGCTGCCCGGAGTGAGGACCAGGTAGTCGTAGGCCAGGTCGGCGAGTTCGCCGGTGATCTTGCGGACGACGCAGGTCTTGGACGCGGGGTCGACGCCGGCCACCGTTCCGGGCACCAGCTCCGTGCGGCGCAGGATGCGGCGCAGCGACGGCGCGACGGACTGCGGGGTGACGACCCCTGAGGCGACCTGTGGCAGCAGGGGCAGGTAGAGCTGGTAGTCGGTGGGGCTGACCAGGGTGATCCGGGCGGCGCCGGGCCCGAGCGCGCGCTCGAGGCCCCGAGCGCACTCGACTCCGGCGAAGCCTCCGCCGACGATCACGATGTTCGGTGCGTCCATCCGTGATGCCTCTCTCCGTGTTCCGACACCGTGTCCGCCGCCCGCGAGCCAAGGCTCACACGGGTGGTCCCGGTCTGCCACCGCAGGGCGGAGGCGCGGACGAGGGCCACGGAATTCTCTACCGATCAGTAATTTCGTCTTCCCCTTTCGTCCATCCTTAGGCACGATCATCGGTCGCACGGTGATGGTCGAGGCGCCGTCGCCGCTCCGACGTGAAAAGAGGACGAGTATGACTGGACGCGGTGTGGGTCGCCGGATCGGCGCGCTCTCGGCGGTCGTCGCGCTGGGCATCGGAGGGACGGTCACCGTCGCGGGATCGGCCGTCGCGGCTCCGGCGCGGACGGCGGTGGCCGCGACGCAGGCGGCCGACGTCGACTACGCCACCTGGCAGCAGGACGTCCGGGCCGTGCTCGACCAGGCGGTGCCTTACGTCCAGCAGCGCACCGCGAACGCGTCCGGGCAGAAGCTGGCCCTCGTCTTCGACATCGACAACACCTCGCTGGAGACGGACTTCCACCCCTGGTACCAGCTGCCGACGCCGGCCGTCGCCCCCTCGCTCGACCTCGCCCGCTACGCGCGCTCCCGCGGCGTCGACATCTTCTTCATCAGCGCACGTCCGGGCATCATCGCCGCCGAGACGAAGTGGAACCTGACGTCCGTCGGCTATCCGGTCTCCGGCCTCTACACGCGTGACCTGCCCGACCTGTTCGACCAGGTCAGCGCCTACAAGACCGGCCAGCGGGCCCAGATCGAGTCCCTGGGCTACAGCATCATCGCCAATGTCGGCAACAACGACTCGGACCTCGTCGGGGGCCACGCCGAGCGCACCTTCAAGCTGCCCGACTACGACGGACAGCTGTCCTGAGCTCCGATTGCCTACACTCCGGGCATGGACGAGACAAGGCTCGACACGCTCGGTTCGGGCAAGTTCCTTCTCATCACGAGCTATCGGAAGAACGGCACGGGTGTCCCGACACCCGTGTGGGTGGTCCGGGACGGTGACGCACTCGGTGCCTGGACCGTCGCGGACTCCTGGAAGGTGAAGCGGATCCGCAACCGGCCGGACGTGCTCGTGGGCCCCTGCGACGTACGTGGCAACCCGACCGGTGAACAGGTTCCCGCCACGGCGGAGATCCTGGACCAGACGGCGACGGCGCGCTACCGCGGCCTGATCGCGCGCAAGTACGGCGTCTTCGGCCGTCTCACCCTCTTCGGCAGCAGGCTGCGCCGCGGCCGGGAGGGCACGGTCGGACTCCGCATCTCCCTGACGCAGTGAGGGACGGACGGGGGCCCGGCACCGGCCGGTCCCCCGTCCGTCGGCACCCGTGCCGTCGTCCCGCGTGGAACGGCCCTCGGAGCAGGGCAGGAGATCTCGAACACGGTCCTGCGGCGGACGCGTGCGGTGCGCGCCACCGGATCCGCTCGACGTGCCCGCACTCGCGGTCCTGCCGCCGCTCGTCCGGGATCTCGGACGGACTCCCGGTCGAGCCGGACCACGGTGCCTGCCGTCGTTCTGTCGGCGGAGCGAGCCTGGTCCGAAGTGACGGCCTCTGGCCTTTCTCGGCCGTATGAACACGCACCGGACCGCACCGGACCGGCCGTGGGACCGTACGCCGTGGCTCGGACGTCAGGTACGGCTGACTCGCGCGGGCGGCCGAACGGACCCGCTCCGCACGGTGGTTCGGGCGGGCGTCCGGGTACGGGGTGTCAGTTCCGGCTCCGGTAGGGCCCGTCGACGAGCTGGAACACCGGCTGGCTGCGCACCGGGTCCTGAGCGGTGGTGAGTTGGACCCGGTCTCCGCTGTGCACGTCGGTGGCCGGCCCCGTGACCCTGCCCCGGACGGTGAAGCCCTCGGCCATCTCGACGAGGGAGACGTTGCGTGCCGCCGGGGTGTTGCGGTGGATGACGGTGGCGTGACGGACCACACCGGTTCCGGTGCTCGCCTCCGTCCGCAGGTCGCTGCCGGCGCAGACCGGACACAGGAGACGCTGGTACATCGCGCTGCCGCACCAGCGGCAGCGCTGGAAGAGGAGGGCGTCGGAAGTCGAAGTCCCGTGCGACGCGGGGTCGGTGCCGAGGGCGGCGGTGTCCGGTACGGCGCCCTCGGATTCGGTGTCGAGCACGTCCGTCAAAGGTCGCGGGCCCGGATGAAGGGCGATTCCTGGGTGGTGCACGATGTCATCTCCCTGCGCTCGGCCGGAGTCGAAGGTGCCCGGATCGCCGCGCACGAGCCACAGGGTATGGCACTCAGTGCCACCCGTAAAGGCACTCGGTACCCTCACGTGGGACAGGCGTCCTTCGGTCCGTCCGGTCCGCTCAGTCCCGTCCGAGCGTGGACTCGATCTCCCGCACCACCCGCCACATGGGCGCCCCGCGCCGGGAGATGACCACCACCACGTCCTCCCGCTCCTCGGCCGGAGCGGCGGCGGAAGGATCACCGAACACGGCCTGCACGTGCCCGAGCGCGTGGTCCACGGCGGCGTCCGCGTCGCCCTGCCCGGCCGAACGCAGCCATGAGCGCAGCGCGTTGTTGTGCGCGGCGACCACGGCCGCGGCGATCACGTCGGCCCGCAGGGTTCCGTCGGGCCGGCCGTGGAAGCGCCCGCGCAGATACTCCGCGAGGGCACGCTCGTAGCGCCAGACCACCGACAACTCGTAGGCCCGCAGGCCGGGCACCTTCTTGGTGAGGCGGTAGCGCTGTACGGAGAAGGTCGGGTTCTCGGCGTACATGCGCAGCACGAGCCGGGCCGCGTCGCAGACCCGTCGCACCGGCTCGTCCTCGTCGGTGCCGTCGGCGAGGAAGGCGGTCATGTCGGCCAGGCAGCGCTCGTGGTCCGGGAAGACCACGTCCTCCTTGGACGGGAAGTAGCGGAAGAAGGACCGTCGGCCGACCCCGGCGAGCGCCACGATGTCGTCGACCGTGGTCTGCTCGTAGCCGCGCTCCGGGAACAGCCGGAAAGCCGCCGCGACCAGCGCGTCCCGCATGGGGGGCTTCGCCGTCGTCGTGTCGGCGGTGTCACCGCGCCGGGGTCCCTCGCTCATGAACGGGAACCTAGCATCGCGCGGACACGATGGCACTCGGTGCGCTGGGTCGAGGGAACTGAGTGCCGTGTGTCGCGGGGAAGGTGCCGTGCGCGCTTCGGACTCGGGGGTGCGCGCCTCGTGGGACCGGCCGGGTGGGCCCGTCACGGGCGTGACCCGGTGCGGTCCACTTCCGCACGGCGCGGCCGCCGGGCTCGCCCGAGACCATGCCGCCGCCCGTTCCGACCCAGCCCGCGCACCGCCTCCTGACCCCGTCCGGGCGCGCGCATCGCGTCCCGATCCCCGGTGCCGCCCTGCCGCGTTGACGCGTCGACGGGCCCCGGAGTTCACCAAGTACGTGAATTCCGGGGCCCGTTGCGCTGTGCCGGAGCGTCGCGTGACCGGCGCTCCGGCCCGGGTGGCTCAGGCCTCGACCGTCATCGGCCGGCCGGGGGAGCCGGCCGTGTCCGCCTTGTCGCCGCCGCCCGCGACGGCGCGGACGGCCGGGATGGCGGCCGCGATCACCGCCGCGACGACCGCGACACCGCCGCCGATGATCAGGCTGGTGCGGAAGCCGTCCTCGGAGGCGAAGGTGTAGCCGCCCAGCGAGGTGGTCATCTGGGCGAGGACGACGCCGATCACGGCCGCGCCGACGGACGTGCCGAGGGAGCGCATGAGCGTGTTGAAACCGTTGGCGGCGGCGGTCTCGGAGAGCGGCACCGAACTCATGATCAGGGCGGGCATCGCCCCGTAGGCGAGACCCACGCCGCTGTTGACCACGATGCCGACCAGCATCAGGCCCCAGGCCGTACCCATCAGGGTCAGGGCCAGGCCGTAGCCGGCGGCGATGACGAGTACGCCGGAGATCAGTGTGAACTTCGGTCCGCGGGCGTCGGTGAGCTTTCCGCCGAGCGGGGAGACGATCATCATCATGATGCCGCCGGGCGCCATCCACAGGCCGGCGGCGAGCATCGACTGCCCCAGGCCGTAGCCCGTCGCCTCGGGGAACTGGAGCAGCTGCGGCAGGACCAGCATGCTGGCGTACATCGCGCAGCCGACGAAGACCGAGGCGAGGTTGGTGAGCAGGACCCGCGGTCGGGCGGTGGTGCGCAGGTCGACCAGGGGGTCGCGGGTCCGCAGCTCCCACACTCCCCAGCCGAGCAGGATCACGACGGCGGCGACGAACAGTCCGATGGTGGTGGCCGATCCCCAACCCCAGTCGGCGCCCTTGGAGACCGCGAGCAGCAGGCAGACGAGTCCGGCGCCCAGCCCGAGCGCGCCGGGCAGGTCGAAGCGCTGGCCCTTGGCGGCGGCGGGGATGTCCGGGATCAGGAACCAGACGAGGGTCGCCACCACTCCGGCCATGACGGCGGCGCCCCAGAACAGCACCCGCCAGTTCGCGTACTGGGCGACAGCCGCGGCGATGGGCAGGCCGAGGCCGCCGCCGATGCCCATGGAGGCGCTGACCAGCGCGATGGAGGAGCTCAGCTTCTCGGTGGGGACCACGTCACGCAGCAGGGCGATGCCGAGCGGGACCATGCCCATGCCCATGCCTTGCAGTCCACGTCCGACGATCATGGGGACGACGGAGGACGACAGCGCGCACACCACCGAGCCCGCGATCAGCGGTACCGAGCAGGCGACGAGCATCCTGCGCTTGCCCACGAGGTCGCCCAGGCGTCCGGAGACCGGCACGAAGACGGCGGCCACCAGGAGGGTGGCGGTGATCACCCAGGCCGCGTTCGACGAGGTGGTGTCCAAGAGCTGCGGCAACTCCGCGATCAGCGGCGTCACCAGGGTCTGCATGATCGCCGCCGTGATGCCTGCGAAGGCCAGGGTGGCGACCACGCCGCCCGAGCGGCTCGATGCCTGGGTGGCATCCATAGAGGGGCTCCTCGTACTTGTCTGCGGTATCCGGATGCGGAGGGACGGTCGATATGCATCGTACACGTGACGTGTATCAAGCACATTCAATGTAGGCTGCATATCCCGTGGGGCCGTGCGCCGGAAGGCGGGTGTGGCGTGCGAGGGCGGCGCGCCCGACCCGGTGGGCGAGCCGGTCCTGATGGGCGCGCGGACCGAGGAAAGCGTCGGACCGGGGAAAGCGTCGGACCGGAGGAAGGGAAGGTGGCGGGCGCATGGCCAGGCCCACGCGTGACGTCGAGTACGAGCAGATGCTGCTCAGCCGCCACGCCCTCGTGCGGCGCGGGCGGATCCGGGGCGAGGGCGGACTGGAACGCAGCGCCTACATCCTGCTCGGTCGCATCGGCGTCCAGGGGCCCATGTCCATCCGTGAGTTGAGCGACGCCTTCGGGCTCGACGCCTCCACGCTCAACAGGCAGACCCGCGCGGCCATGCGCTCCGGCCTCGTGGACCGCGTCCCCGACCCGGGCGGCGGGACGGCCCGCAAGTTCCGCCTCACGGACAGGGGCGCACGCCTGCTGGACGAGGAGCGCGCCCGCGGAGTGGAGGGTCTGGACCGCGTGATGTCCGCGTGGTCGGACGACGACATCGCCGGATTCGCCGCCTGCCTCCGACGTTTCAACACCGACATCGAACGGCTGGGCGGCCGTCCCTGGCCCCGCCCCTGAGGCTCCGTCGAGCCGGTCCGGAGACGTCACGTCGGACGGTGACCATGCGATGAAAAAAGCATCTCACCATCCGATGAATGGCTTATTCCGTGCATACGTGGATATGACATCGGCACGCGACGGTCGGTGAACACCGCGGGGGGCGGACATGGGCGTGGACGACGCGATGGTGCGTGCGCTGGGCACGGTGGCGAACTGGTTCCTCCTGGCCGTGGCCGCCCTGATCGCGCTCGGGGTCGTACGCAACGTGTCGGCGTTCCTGCACCGCGTACGCGCCCGGGGCCGGATCCTGCCGCTCATCCTGCTGCCCGAGCACCCCGCCGAGGAGGACGGCACCGCGGCGCCGAGCGCGCACCTCACCGCCCATCTCGCCGCCCACCTCACCGAGCACCAGACGGACAGCATCCTCGCTCCCGGCAGCCCGTCCGCCGCCACGGCCGTCAGCCGGCCCCAGACCTCCACGCCCGCACAGGGCTGGGTCGAGTCCCTGATCCGTATCGCCCTCGCCAGTCCGCCCGGATACGCCGTCCACCTCCACGAGCTGGAACCCCACGATGCCGTCCGCCGGGTGTCGGTACGCATTCTGCGGGTGCCGAAGAACCGCATCGTCGCCGCCCGCGTCGTCGCCGAGGAGAACGAGGAGAGGCTCGTCGAGAAGGTCGCCGTCTACTGCATCGTGCAGGTCCGCAACCAGCCGGAGATGCTGCGCAGGGTTCCGCGCTGGGAGCGCTGGGGCGAGGACGAGCGGGCCTTCACCCACTACCGCAAGGGCGTCCACGAACAGCGTCGGCACACACAGGCCCGAGCGGACGACGCGAGCGCCGGCGTCGACTACGGCACAGCGCTGCGGTCCTACAGCCAGGCCGTCAAGTTCGCGCCGGGAAACCTGCTCATCCGGCACGGCGAGGCGGCGCTCATCGAGCTGATGCACGCCCACCATCCGGACGACTACCAGCGGGCGATCGCCACGTACCAGCGCTGTACCGAGCTGTGGCCGGAACACATCGAGACCGCCTACCGCATGGCCATCGCCTATTCCCGTGCGGCCCGGCCCCTCCTGCGAGGCCGCGACCTCCCGCCCGAGCGGATGGCACAGCTCGAGGGAATGGCGCGCCTGGCCCGGGAACACCTCGCGGACATCTGCGCGCGACTGCGCCTGCTCTCCCTGCTGCGCCGCTGGCTGCGCAACAGCATCCCCGGCGGCCGGTCCAACAGCGGAGAGCGCCGTTACTGGGGCTCGTGGCTGATGCCCCTGCCCCTGCCGGCGCGGCGGTCCCAGCGCCGTACGTTCCTGGGGGCGATCCGTATCGCCCTGGCGGCGCACGACCTCACCCAGCTCCATCTCAACGGCCGTCACGGCCGTACGAGTGTGGCGGCCGACCGTCAGCAGCGCGCGGTGGCCCTCGCGTTCGACCGTGTGGCCACAGAGGTGCTCGTCCGTACCCGGCGCCCGACGCGTGGTACCGGCGTCCGCCGTCTGCTCTTCGACGACCACACCACGACGGGTTCCGCCCACGACGCCGACACCCACAGCACCATCACCCATCCCCGGGCGACCTCCCAGCACTGGGGGCCGGTGCGCAAGGGGTCGGCGGGGTGGATGACCCACTACAACGCGGCCTGTTTCCTCGCCCTCGCGATGACCTTGCCCGACGAGTGCCTGCCGACGGGCTACTCACCCGTCCACTGGCAGCAGGACTGCAACCGGTCCGCCCTCAACCAGCTCGACCGCAGTCTGCGCACGCCCGACAGCACGCTGACGGGAGACTGGATCGCCCACGATCCCGATCTCGACCTGCTGTGGTCCACCGAGACCGGGGCGGCCTGGGCCGAGTTCATGAACATCGACATCCCCACCCCGCCACCACCGCCCCTGTCACCCTCCACCGCGTCCTGACCCGTGGGCTCGCACCGCGTCCCGGGGCGCCGACCGCGGTGGCCGCAGCGTGCGCAGCCGGTCCGGGCACCGCGGTCGGCCCGGTCCGGGCGCCGGTCGTCGGCCGGAATCCGCCCGCCCGCCCTCGCCGGAGTCCCGGCCTGCCCTTCCGGGACGCGGTCCGCGACCGCCGTCGGGGGCCCCGGGAGAAACGGTGCCCCGACGGCGCTCGGCCGCGCGGCGGGCGCGGGGGCGGAACCGCCGGCCCCGCCGCAGTCGGGGGCCGCGCGGGGCCG